>CP119314.1:1935357-2579642 GCA_029202385.1 Candidatus Sphingomonas phytovorans | reverse complement strand
CGGCTCACCTGGATGTTGCGGTATTTGTAGTAGAATGCCGCGGCATTCACCCGGAGCAGGCGGTCGAACAGGTCGGACTTGATGCCCACTTCATAGGCATCGAGCTGTTCCTGCGCGAACGCCGGTGCTGCGGCGTTCCGGGCATTGTAGCCGCCGCTCTTGAAGCCGCGATTGTATGACGCGTAGATCATATTGTTGTCGTCGAGCTTGTGGTCGAGCGACACCCGCCATGTCGGCGCGGAGAAGGTCACATGCTGTGACGTGTTGGGCCCGAACGGGTTGATGACGACGCCGTTGATCAGCGTTGCCGCCGTCGTCGAGAAGATCGACCGGCGTTCGGTGCTGTAGCGGAAGCCGCCGGTCAGCTTGGTCCTGTCGCCAAGCGGCACGGTCACCTGTCCATAGCCCGCCCAGGCGCGGGTGGTGAGCTTGGCATAGTTGGAAATCCCGGTGATCGGCGGTGCCGGGGGAGGCGGGATCGCCGGGCCGCCAAGTCTCAGGACGTTCGGGTCGAGCTCGGCATCGGCGTTGAAGTAGAAGGCGCCCACGACCCACTGGATTTTCGATCCGGCCTCTGACTGGAGCTTCAGTTCCTGGCTGATCTGTCGGTCCTTGAGGACCGAGATCGTCAGCGTCTGGGCCGGGGTCGGCGTCAGGTCGGTATCGAACCCGATCGTGTATTCGGACTTGCGATAGGCAGTGATCGACTGAAGCTGGACTCCGCCCAGATCCTGCTGGATGTCGAGGCTCGCGCCACCGCCGTTCAGGCGCTGATAGGGGTCATAGTCGGCGTTGATGTCCCAGGTGCGGATATTGTACGCGGGGCCGAACACCGGGACCAGTCCGGGCGCTTCCTTCGAACTGATCGAGGTGTTGCCGATCCGGCGCTCGTAATCGAGCGAAAGCTTGATCGTCGTCGCGTCGGTCGGCGTGAACACCCATTTCGAGCGGAGCGCGAGGTCGAGCTTGGTGCGATAGACATCGTTGCCGGTCGCGACGTTGATGCCGTAGCCCTTGCCCTGGGTCGTCACCTGCCCGGCAATATCCGCAGCCAGATTCGGCGCGATGCCGCCGGCGACATAGGCGCTGCCCGTGAAGGTATCGTAATTGCCGTAGCCGGCGGTCATCTTCGCGGTGAAATCCTGGGTTGGATCCTGCGTGACGATCTGGATGAGGCCGCCCGTCGCGTTGCGCCCGAACAGGGTTCCCTGCGGGCCCTTCAGCACTTCGATCCGGGCAACGTTGTTGAGGGAAAGCAGCGAGCCCGGCTGCGACGCCATGTAGACGCCGTCGATATACACGGCGACGGAATTCTCCAGTCCAGCGCCGCCCGCCGAGGTGCCGATGCCGCGAATGTGCGGCGACACGAAGCCGGTCGAAGCCTGGATATAGAGACCCGGCGTGATCGTGTTGAGCTTGGTGACGTCCGACACGCCCGATGCTGCCAACTGCTCGGCCGACAATGCTGTGATCGCGATCGGCACGTCCTGAAGGCGCTCGGCCCGGCGTTGCGCCGTCACGATGATGTCGGGCGCCGCGTCGGTGCTCGGCGCATCCTGTGCGATCGCCTCGCAAGGCACCAGGCATATCCACGCTGTCGATACCGCCAGCCAGGCCTTCTTCATGGTCTCTCTCCCTCTAAGGCCGCCATTGCGGCTCGATTTATATAATGGAGTAATGTCATAATGGATAATCGTCAATATGACATATGTCAAATATCAGATGCCTGCCGTCCCGGGGGGGACGTGTCCGAATCCGGCACTGGAATCGCTTGGTGACCGATCAGCCAGCGGTGTCGGGCACAAGGCCGCCGACACCGCCGCGCATCAGACTTTCGGGTATGAAATGTGGGTAAAGCCTGGAATCTCGACCAGGTCGGGCCTGTTGCCGTTGGCGCACAACTGGTCGATCATGAACTGCGATCCCGCCATCGCGATCTGCTGCGCTGGGTCCTCCATGACATAGCGCAGCCGGGTCACGATCGCGCGCCGGTCATTGACCGATCTGACCATCGGGATTTCGGAAACGATCCGCGTCTCGGGGTCAACGACCGGGGGCGCCTCGACCGGTTTTTTGTACGCTGGATAATCCGGCCACATCAGGCGGCTCATCTCGACGGAGGAGCGGGAACTGTACCAGATCTGCCGGTAATCGGCCTCGATCCGCGCGCACGCTTCCGGACCGGTGAGCTCGCTCAGGGCAAGGCTTGGGGCGTGCGGCGCGATCAGCAGCCGCTCGGGATCGAGTTTTCGTGCCGACGTCTGATAGAGCAGGTGGCACATGCTGTTCGTCTGCCAGGTGACCCCGGCGGTGGGCCGGCCGGCACGCCCGCTGATCATCACCATGAGGCGGTCCCAGCGAATATCCTGCGCGTGCAGCCAATTTATGATCCGGTACCCCGTATCGAGAAAGACAAGGGCAAAGGTGGCCGCCATCATGTCGTTGAACGGCACGGGCAGGGCATCCGGGCCATCGCCCTCGAGCAGGTTCGCCTGCAGATACTCGAAATCGAAAAGCGCCGGATCTGCGAGCGCCTTTTCGAGATAGTCGGCGGTGGTCGCGCAGGTATAGTCAACGAGATCAGAGATCTTGTCTTCGAGGCCCGACCAGGCCTCGACCGCGACCGTGTCGCGCCAGTAAGCCCCGCTATTGGCGGCCCTTGTGGTGCGGCACTGGGCAATGAGGTCGCGTGCATCGCGTTCCCACCCGTCACACCCCGTCTCCCGGAGCCGGGCGAGATAGGGAATGGCGATACCAAGGTGCGAGACGCCGGTGAGCTCGAAGAAGCCCCGCGTCGACAGGCGAAAGCTTTCCGTCACCGGAGGCCGGCCGGATCCGGGAAAGAATACCAGGTCGCTTCCCGTCGCGACGAGGAGGGGATCGTCGGCGTTGACCGCCCCGAGTTGTCGCTGAAGGTGAGTCCCGATGCTGTCCTGGGTCGAGGTGAAGAGCTCGTAAAGTTTCTTGAATTCAGGGTCGGTTTCGTAACGCATCGTCTCGTCCCCTATTCTCGCTCAGGCCCGGTCCAGCGACAGTTCGTAGATCACCATGTCCTGCCGGTATCGGACATCGGGTGTCAGGCTGTCGGAGACCACCAGATAGTCTCTTCCATCCGCCCGGAAATGACTTGCATCGGTGCCGCCGAAGGTCGGAAATTCCTCGATCAGCTCGAATTTTCCGTCGGCCCATTTGAACAGCTGCGATGTGAGTGTCGTCTTGGGATCGGCAGGGGTGCCTTCGATGAAGCATATTCTCACGAGGAAGAGGCCGTGGTCGCTGTCGATCAGTTCGAATTCGCGGCCTCCCGCGCCGCCGAGCGACTGGTGGGCGACGAACAATTCACCGTTCCAGCGATAGAGCGTCGATACGCCGCCAATCGCGGCAAAGGCGAGCCAGTCGGAACCGTCACGCCTGAAATGGAGAAAGGATCGCCCCGTTTGTTCGGCGAAGGACTGGTAGGGCACGAAGGATGCCCCGTCCCAGCGGTAAATGAGACTCGGTGAGATATGATCCGCATAGGCGAGGAAGTGGTGACCATCGATCTCGAAGTCGCACCAATTATATCCCCAGCGCCCACCCAGGACCTGGAACTCGATCCATTTGCCGTTGATCCGTTCGAACAGGACCGATCGGCCGTGCCCCTCGGGCGACAGGTGGGGAAGGGTGAGGCCCTGTGCCAGCGCGAGGAATTCCCGGCCGTCGAGCGAGAAATGATGCCACTGTTTTGCCGCGAAGGTCGGTACCGTCTCGTCAAGCGTCCACTCCCCGTCGACCTCCCGATAGATCAGTGAGGTCGTGTTCGGCTGATAGGGCCCGCTTCCAGTGCGCAGATTGGCAAAGGCGAGATAGGTGCCCTCGCCGTTGTTGAAGCAAAGCGCGTCCTCGCCGCCCGGGCTGGGAAGGCGCCCATGTTCGACGAAGCGTCCGTCATTCCAGCGGTAGAGGATCGCGTCCACGTCGGAATTGCCGGCATTCATGTGCGGAGCCTGGCCCGGGATATCCTCGGCGAGCTGAGGCACGACAAGGTTCACTGTGTCTCCAAGCGTGAAGATGTGCGCGCACCGCGCGCCCGACGTGGCGAGCCGCTGGTGGACCGCGAGGATCTTTGCCTCGGCCGCCAGAAAATCGCTGTCCTGCTGCATCGAACCAGTTCCTTCTCGTCTCTCGTTCAAAAGATCATCAACCCGGCGGGGCTTCTTCCGGCAATCCCGTTCGACGAACGGAGAAAGGCTATCTGGCGGCTCCGGAATGCTCCAGAGCCGCCTGCGGGCCTGCTTGTGGTTGTGGTTGTGGTTTCCGGCTGCCCGCCATCATTCTCCAAACAGGAGCTTGACCGTGACGCCTGCCGTCCTGGGGTCGGCCACCAGGCCAACCCGTGTTGTCGTCTTGTTGTAGTCCGGAATGGCGCCGCCGCCGGTATAATAGACTTCGTTGGTGAGGTTCCGGATCCAGCCGCTGAAATCCCAGCGTCCATTGGCGGAGGTCCAGCCGATCCTGGCATCGACCACGGTGTAGGAATTGGCGCGGAGCGTCAGCTCGTTCGTCAGGGTGTTGCCCTTGAACGTCCCGTCCGCTCCTATCCTCACCTTGGAACCGTTGCCGAACCTGTGCTCATATTGCGCACCGAGCGTTGCCGTATATCTGGGAATGTTCGGCAGGCGCTTGCCGTTGAGGTCGAGGATATAGAAGGGTGGCCCGTCGGTGATCGACGGATCGAACGCCTCGATCGCATAGTTCCTGAAGGTCGCGTCGAGCAGCGAGAGGCTGCCGTTGATGTTCAGGCCCGGCAGTGGCTGAGCCCAGCCTTCGAGTTCGAAACCCTTGATGCGCGCGTCGGCGGCGTTGTTGGTGATGATCAGGCCTTGCTGGTTTACGCCCGAGACCTGCAGGTCATTGAATTTGATGTAGAAGGCGGCGGCGTTGAGCCGCAGGCGACGGTCGAGCAGGTCAGCCTTGACGCCAACCTCGAAATTGTCGGCGACCTCCGGGTTGAAGGCTTCGGTGTCCGCTGCCGTTCCCGCCTGGCCGTTGAAACCACCGCTCTTGAAGCCGCGCGCATAGCTCGCATAGGTGTGGATGTTGCCGTTCGGCGCAAACTCCAGGACGAACTTGGGCGTGAGACTGTGCCAGGTCTTGCTCCGCGATGCCCGGAAATCGCCATCAGGCATGAACAGGGAAAAGGGATCGCCGCCCGGCACGTTCGCGACGCTGGTCGCGTCGAGGTCGAAGCTCTTGTTCTCGCTGGTGTAGCGCAGGCCCGCGGTCGCGCTCAGCCGGTCGGCGATATCATACTTGATTTCGCCAAAGGCCGCGAAGCTGTCGGTGTTGACCCGCTGCAGGAAGCTCGTCGTGCTGTTCTGATAGTCGGGCGAGCCAGGCCCCAGGATCCCATCGTCGGGATCGTCGGGTTTGCCGGCATCGCATGGCTGGCTGCCGGGTGTGCAGCCGTGCAGGAAAATCTGCTGATCGCGCCTGCCCTGCTCGTGGAACCAATAGAGACCTCCCGACCAATGGAGCTTGCCACCTGCCGAGAGTGGTCCGGCATCGTCGGAGACGAAACGCAGCTCCTGGCTCGTCGCCCAGGTCTTCTGGGTTGCCGAGAAGTTGTTTTGCAGCGCGGCCGTGCGATCGACGTCCTCGACATTGTAGCTGCGTTCGCTGCGATAGGCGGAAAGGAAGGAGATGGTTCCGGCATCGGCCTTGCGGTCGACCCTCAGCACGCCGCCCCATTGGCGAATGCCCTGTTCGCCTTCGGTTTCGCTCCTGCCGCTGCGAATATCCTTTTCCTGGGTGGGGTAGGGGCCCTCGAGGAAGTCGCGGACGATGAGAGGCGTTCCGGGCACATCGGCGATGATGCTCTTGAGAACGCCGTGCTGGTCGACCTTGGAATAATCGGCCACCAGATTGATTTCCCAATCCTCGTTGGGCGTGAAGCGGACCGACCCGCGCAGCGCCTGGGAATCGATGCCGTTCGCGCGCCGGCCGGTGGTGAGATTGCGGTATGCGCCATCCGTATGGAGCGAGAAACCGGCGATCCGGGCGGACAGCTTGTCCTCGACGACCGGAGCACCTACCGCGGCTTCGAACTGGCGGCGGCCGAGCCCGCCGAGTTCGGCGAGGACATAGCCGTCCAGATGATCGGTCGGTTTGCGCGTGATGATATTGATGACCCCGCCGACGGCGTTCTTGCCGTAGAGCGTTCCCTGGGGGCCGCGCAGCACCTCGACGCGCTCGATATCGAAAAGCGCTGCGTTGGCCTCGCCCGACTGCGGAATATAGGCATCGTTGATGTTGACCGCGACGCCCGAATCCGTCGTCAGATCCTCATTGGATTTGCCGATGCCGCGAATGATATATTCTTCGTTGTTGATCTGTTCGGAATAGATCTGGAGGCTCGGCGCGATGCGCGACAGTCCCTCGACCGATACGATGCCCTGGCTTTCGAGCCTGGCGCCATCAAAGGCGCTGATTGCGATCGGCGTATCCTGCACCGAACTCTTGCGGCGTTCCGCAGTGACGATGATGTCGGCGATGCCTTGCTCTTCCCGCTCGGATTCGGGCGGGTTCACGGTCTGGGCTTCCGCGATCGGCGACATCATGGAGCCAATCAGGAAGATCGGCGCAGACCTCCCGATCGAACGTGAAAATGATCTCTTCAGCTGGTGCATCGTAACTTCCTCTCCCGAACAGGCGCGCTGCGATTTTCGTCTGTCCGGAATGGGCGGGATCGTTGCGATCAGGGCCGATAGCCTGGCCTGCAGTCGCAACGGTACCAGCGGCATTCACGGGCTGACCCGGCGGCGTCTTCGTCTGGATAGGGGAAGGAGGTTGATCTGCGCCAATTCAATGTGAAGGGCCAATTGTTTTAAATAAGCAATCAAGCTTTGTCCCGGAGCTCAGGGCGCTTCGCGGTGCGCCGATGCGATCGTCGCCTGGGCCAGGCGGCGGAAGTTCGCGACCAGCGCGCTCTCCTCGCCGGCCCGGCATCCAAGCAGCAGGCGCGTGACCGCCCCTTCATCGGCGAGCGGCCTGAAGCTGATATTAGGCACCTTGATGCACTGGAGTTCCGAGGGAACGATCGCCACGCCGAGCCCCGACGCCGCGAGGCTGATGATCGTGGATGATTCCTGCGCCTCCTGAACGATGTTCGGCATATGGCCCTGGCGCGAGAAGAGCTTGATCACCTGATCGTAGATGCCCACCCCGGATTTCCGCGGATAGAAGATGAGCGGCTCGTCCTGCAGTTCGGCGATCGTCAGCGTCTCGGCCCGATTGAGCCGATGTTCGGCATGCATTGCGACCACCAGAGGGTCCTCGACGAGATGAGTGAAGCTGATCTCGGAGCGGTTGGGGGCAGTGAGCGTGCGGATGAAGCCGATGTCGATCTCCCGATCGGCAAGTGCGGTCATCTGCCCCTGCGACGAGATTTCATGGAGGGTCACCTTCACCTGCGGATAGCGGGTCCTGAACGTCCGGACGATCTTGGGAAAGAAGAAAAGCAGGGAAGAGCCGGCGGTGAAGCCGATCCGAAGATGCCCGGCCTCGCCTTGCACCATCTCGCGGACATCATCCACGGCGCGTTCGAGTTGTCCAAGGACTGCGATGGCATTCGACCGGAACGCGGCGCCGACGTCGGTCAGCGAGACTCGCCGCTGGGTCCGGTGGAACAATTGCGCGCCGAGCTCGCGCTCGAGCGACTGGATCGCCAGGGAGAGCGGCGCCTGCGTGATGTTCAATCGTTCGGCCGCGCGTCGAAAATGAAGTTCTTCGCAGAGGACAGTGAAGTAACGCAGCTGCCGAATATCCATTGATATATTAGCCCAATCAATCGCGCTCCGGTATTAAATTAGCATAAAACGAACTCGGGCGGCAAATGACGGTTCGCGCGGTGGCCATGTCGCCGCGTCCGGAAAAAATCAGCCGTGCGGCCGCCAGGGTTCAAACCGGGGGCCCGTGCAAGAGGAGAGGGTCTGACGATGCGCTATGATCGCGAGCGCTCCATTGATCTGGAAACGCCGGTCATGGTGCGCCTTGCCGCCGGCCATCGCATATTGTCTCTCGGCATCCGCTACAGCCGCACGCCCGATATCGCGCGCATGGCGTCGGGGGCAGGCTACGACCTTGTCTGGATCGACCTTGAGCACAGCAGCATATCCATCGACGCCGCGTCGCAGATTGCCGCCACGGCACATGATATCGGGCTTGGCGCGTGGGTGCGTGTCCCGGAACGCGAATATGGGGTCATCGGCAGGCTCCTCGACAGCGGCGCCACCGGGATCATCGGGCCAAAGATTGAGAACGATGCCGAGGCACGTCTTCTCGCAGCCGCATGCCGCTTCCCGCCCGTCGGGAAGCGGTCGATGCTCGCCAGGCTTCCGCAAACGGGTTTTGTCCGCACGCCGGCGGATGAATTCGTAACGACAGCCAACCGGTCGATCACCGTTCAGGCCCTCATTGAATCCCCGCTAGGCGTTGAAAATGCCGATGCGATCGCCGCTGTCGAGGGCATCGACATCGTCGCGGTCGGCACCAACGATCTGACCGCTGAAATGGGCTGTCCGGGAAAGGTGCGCGATCCAGCGGTGATGCAGGCTTGCGAACGCGTGGCCGCGGCCGCTCGAAAGCACGGAAAGGTCGCGATCATCGGCGGCGTGGCCGATGACGATCATTTTCTGGCGTTGCTCGACATGGGGTTCGCGCCCTTCATTTTCGCCGGCATCGATACCGATGTCGTGGCGGAGGGGCTGACGCAACGTGCGGACAGCTGGCGCCGCAAGTTCGCCTGACACGATCAATTCACGGATTTACGGAAAGACATCACATGACAGCAACCGAACCGCTCGTTTCGCAGCCGATGCGCCCAGCAGAAACGCTCGAAACGCCGATGTTCGACATGCCGGAAGGCGCGGTCGACGCGCACATGCACATCTTCGGTCCGCTTGATTGCTACCCCTCCGTCGAACGGCCGCATTATACGCTGCCCGATGCCACGCTTGAGCAGTTTCGCGCGGCGATGCCGGTTCTGGGCCTTCGCCATTTCGTGATCGTGCAGCCGAGTTTCTACGATACGGACAATCGGTGCCTGATCGATAATCTGAAGGCTGCGGGCGGCATGGCCCGGGGCGTTGTGATGGTCGACCCGGACGTCGATGTCGCCACGCTCCAGGCCTATGCGGAGGCCGGTGTCTGCGGCGTGCGGCTCGACCTGTTCAAGCGCGCCCAACTGCCGTTGCAGGAAATCCAGGATTTCATCACCGCGATGGCAGCGAAGGTCGCGCCGCTTGGCTGGCACCTCCAATTCTATGCTCCAGGCTATGTTGTGCGCGACCTGATCGACTTCCTTGCGACGCTCGAGATCGATTATGTCATCGACCATATGGGCTATATGCTCGAGGAGGATGGCCTGACCGAGGACGATTTCTCGCGACTGCTCGCGCTGATGAAGCAGGGGCGTTGCTGGCTCAAGCTGTCGGCACCCTATCGCCTCGCGAAGAAGCGCGGCATGGATCCAGTCAATGAGATCGCCAAGGCAATCGTCGCCGCCGCGCCCGAGCGCGCGATCTGGGGGTCGGACTGGCCGCATATCCCGGAGGGCGGACGGGATACCGGCGCCCTGCTCAACCTGCTTGCAATATGGGCGCCCGATCCGGCGGTCAGGAAGCAGATCCTGAGCGACAACCCCAGAAAACTCCTGGGCTTCGCCTGACCATGGCCGCGGCGGAAACGAACACAGGCCTTCCGCAGGATCGCGCCACGCTCGTGCGCGTGGTGATCCTGTCGTTCCTCATCGTCATGGTCGACGGCTATGACACGCTGATGGTGTCCTTCGTCGCGCCGTTGCTCGCGCATGCGCTGCACCTCCAGCCGACGAATATCGGGCAGCTCTTCGCCGCGGGCTATTTCGGCGCGATCGTCGGCGCGGTTTCGATGGGTCCCCTGTCGGACCGCTATGGGCGAAAGCCGATGCTCGTCGGGTCCCTTCTGCTTGCCACGGCAATGACCTTCGCATGCTCGCTCGCCGTGACGTTCCACCAGCTTGCGGGCCTGCGTTTCCTCGCTGGCATCGGGCTTGGCGGTGCCTTGCCGGCTGTCATCTCGCTGACGGCCGAACATGCCGGTCACGATCGCCGTGCCGGCACGGTCACGCTGATGTATATCGGCTATCCGCTGGGCGCGGTCGTCGGCGGTGCGCTGACGGCAGGCGTCCTGCATGCCGGCTGGCCAACCGTCTTTGTCTGCGCTGGCGTCGCCTGCCTGCTGGCGACCGTGGCGGCACTCGCCATTCCTGAATCCTTCAAGGGCAAGGCAGTCGCGCGCGCGCCCGGGCGGGACCGCAATTTCCTGCGCGCGCCGCTTTCGGAAGGGCGCTTGTGGCCGGCGGTCTGCCTCTGGGTAGGGCTGTTCTGCCTGCTGATGCTGACCTACGCCCTGGTGAGCTGGACGCCGTCACTAGTGGTATCGCGGGGCGGCACGCCGCAACTGGCGGCGCTCGCGGGCGTCGCCCTCAATCTCGGCGGAATCACCGGTGCGCTTTTCAGTATTCCGTTGATCAACCGCTTCGGTCCTTTTCTCCCGATCGCTTTCATGACCCTGCTGGGCTCCTGCTTCGTCGCCTTGATCGGGGCTCCGCTTCCTTCGGAGCCATTCATCTTCGGGGTATTGTTCCTGGCGGGCTTCTGCGTCCTCGGCGCTCAGATCAACTTTCCAGCGATGATGGTCGACCTCTTCCCCCCGCCCGTTCGCGGGGCCGGTTCGGGCATCGGCATGGCGGTGGGGCGTTTCGGCTCGATCGTCGGCCCGCTGCTTGGTGGCGCGCTGGTGGCGGCCAAGGTTCCGGAAAGCCGGCTGTTCCTTGCTGCTGCGGTGCCGGCGGTGCTGGCCGCGCTGGCGATGTTCAGCGCAGCTTGGTTGCGGCGCGCGAACGGCCCGGGATCACGCGCGCCGGAATGAGGAACGGACGCTTGGACCGATCCGCCGATCAGGGGCGGTAGTCCAGTCCCGTGGCCTGGATTCCGGCGATGGCGCATAGTTCGTCATTGTCGGAGGTGTCGCCGGTCACGCCCACTGCGCCCAGCGGTTCGTCATTTCCGCCGACGATGATCAGGCCGCCGGCTGCGGGGATGATCCCGTCCGGCGCGATGGTACCCACCGCGCCGACAAAGGTGGGGCGCTCCACCGCCATCTCGGCGATCTTGCGGCTCGATACGCCCAGGGCAAGCGCACCCGCCGCCTTTCCAGCGGCGATCTTGTGACGGAGGGTCGAGGCGCCATCCTGCCGTTCGAAAGCGATAAGGTGCCCGCCGGGATCGAGTACGGCTACGCTCAGCGGCTTCAGAGAGCGGACTTCGCCTTCGGCAAATGCCTTTGCAATGATTGTCCGTGCCTGTTCGATCGTGACCTGGTTCATGGATTTGTCTTTCGTCAGATGGCTATGAGGTGAAAGTCGCGCTCGGGGTGGCGGGCAGGATCCTGGCGCGGCATTCGCCGAGGCCGATCGAGACGAAACCCTGGGCGTGCGCGTGTCCGTTGAAGATCACCTCGTCCCCGTCTTCGAGAAAGTGCCGCTGCTCCCCGGTCGGGAGCGGGAGAGGCACCGATCCGCCGCGCGTGATCTCCAGCAGGCTGCCGAAGCCCGACGGATCGGGCCCCGAAATCGTGCCGGTGCCCATCAGGTCGCCCGGGTTGAGGTTGCAGCCGTTGGAGCTGTGGTGCGCGACGATCTGCGCCGGGGTCCAGTACATGTTCGACGCGGCGCTCCGGCTGAGTTCCAGCGGCGCCAGGCCCTCGTTACGCATGCGCTCGCTCAGCAGGGCGACGCGCAGGTCGATCGCCAGGGCGCCCCGGGCCTGGTCCTCGCCGTCCGAGAGGTAGGGAAGGGGAGGTGGATCACCCTCCGGCCGGGGCGGTTGCGCGATCCGGAACGGCGCCAGCGCCTCCGAGGTGATGACCCAGGGGGAAATGCTGCTGTGGAAATTCTTGGCGAGGAACGGCCCCAGCGGGACATATTCCCACGCCTGGAAATCGCGCGCCGACCAGTCGTTGAACAGGCTGAAGCCGGCGATATGATCGGCGGCCTCGCCGATCGGGATCGGTTGTCCAAGGTCGTTCCCGCTGCCGATCCAGATGCCGAGCTCAAGTTCATAATCAAGGCGCGCCGATGGTCCGAAGCGCGGCTCCAGGTCGTCGGGGCCTTTCGACTGGCCGACTGGCCGGATCACCGGAACTCCGGACGGGCGGATCGAGGATGCCCGTCCATGATAGCCGATCGGGATATATTTATAGTTGGGTAGCAACGGGTTGTCGGGCCGGAACAACCGCCCGACATTCGTCGCGTGATGGATGCCGACATAGAAGTCGGTATAGTCCCCGATCGCCGCGGGCAGATGGAGCAGGCAATCCTCGGCCCGTGCCAGGGCCGGGACGACCGAGGCTTTGTACCTGTCGTCGCTGAGCAGGGTCGAGATCTGCCGCCTGAGCGCTCTCCGTCGCGCGGCCGGCAGCGCGAACAGGTCGTTGAGATGCTGTCCCATCGGCACGTCGCCAAGCTCCGGGGGCAGCAGGTGGCGCACGGCAGGCAGGTCTAGGATATGGTCACCGATGGCGATCCCCGGCCGCGATGCCTCACCGCTGCGCGAAAAGATCGCGAAGGGAAGATTCTGCACGGGGAAGTCGGAATGGCCGTTTGCGTCCGCCACCCAGCTTTCGAGACCCGGCGCATGCGTTTCATCGATCCCGGCCTGAGTCACGCGCTCGCTCCTCCGGAGAGGTGGCGCGTTGCGGAGAAGGGCGAGCGGCGTTCAAACATGTGGGATTCTGCCTTGCCGATAGAGAATGAGCCGACGTCCGGATGAACGCGCGCCGATCCGCCGGCGCGTTGTGTCGGGCAGATGGATCATGATCGATGCTCAAGCATCAATGACGCCATTGATTTGCGGGAGCCATCAATCGACCAGTCGAGACCAAATGGCTCTGTCGCTTATCATCGGCCGATATGGAGAGGATGGGAGGAACAAGGGTTGAGGGGCGGGCAGGCGATCGTTTCGCCCGATGGCCTCCTCTCGTCCGGCTCCTCCCGATCGATCAGTGCCTACCACGAGCGCGATATGGTGACCGAAACCGTTCGCGGCGGGCCCGCGTGCCCGGTGGGATATGCCCCGGGGGCCGCGGCGCTGTTGAGATATTGCTTGTCGGTGACGTTGCGGACGAGAAGCTGGCCGCGCCAGGCGCCGCTCTGCGATTTCCAGCCGAGCGCGAGGTTGAGCAGGCCATATTCCGGCTGGCTGAGTACGTTGACGTTGGTCACGTCGTAATAGACCTTGCCTTGCCAGCTGAATTCCCCGCGCGCGGCGATGGTGCCGATCGATGTCGGGATGTCGTACTGGATCGCCTGCAGCGTCGAGAAGCGCGGCGCCGCATTGAGCCGGTTGCCCGTGGCGTTGAACGATGTCGTCGCAGCATTGTACCGGGGGTCGCCGATAACGTAGCTCACGGCACCGGCGACGACCGCGGCGTTGGTGAAGCTGCCATAACGGGCGTCGAGATAGGAGGCATTGGAGGTCAAGGTGAGGTTCGGCACCGGCTTCGCCGTGACCTCCAGTTCGACCCCCTTCACCTTCGCGCTGTCGGCATTGCCGATAAAGGCGTTTCCAGGGCTGAGCAGCGCCTGGACCTGCAATCCCTTGTAATCATAGACGAAGCCGGTCAGGTTGACGCGCAGGCGGCGATCGAGCCAGTCGCTCTTGATGCCCGCTTCGTAGCTCCAGATCGTCTCAGGGGCGAAGTCGAGCGCGGCGAGGCTCCGCGACGAATAGTTGAAGCCGCCGCTCTTGAAGCCCCTCGTGATCGACCCGTAGATGAGGAAATCGGGAGTGACGCGGTAGTCGATCCCGAATTTCGGCGTGAACGCGTGATATTTCCGGTCGGCCGACGTCGTGAACGGCAGGCCGACCAGCCCGCCCGTGGCGAGCAATTTCGTATAGGCATAGGGATCGATGCTCTTCTCCTCCCAGGTGTAGCGAGCACCCAGGGTTACGCGCAGCGCATCGGTGACATTATAGCTGCCCTGCGCAAACACCGCCTTCGATTCAGCGACCACGTCAGGTATCGAACCGCGGATGAGCCCCGGGCCGATCAGGACCGCGGTGGTCGATCCGACGATCCTTTCCCGGAAATAATAGGCGCCCGCGACCGCGGCCAGGCCGCCGCCATTATACTGGAGGGCAACCTCCTGGGAGAATTGGTGCTGGTCTTCCGTCTGGCGGTTCTGCGTCAGATTCAGCTCGGTCGCGTCGGAATCGTTGCTGACGATATAGTGGCTTTCGCGATAGGCCGTGATCGACTTGAGCGACAGCGACGGCGCGAGACCGATATTGATCTCCTGCGAGACGCCGCCGCCCCGCGCGTCGAGCAGTTGGGGAAGGTCGAGCGCCACCTTACGGTAGGTGCCGACCGTCGAGTTGGCGAGCGGGGCCGGGACCGACACGCGCGCGAGCAACTGGTCGTAGCTCTCGATATATTCGTAGGTCCGGTACCAGTCGCCGCGCGTGATCGCCTCGACCGATCCGAGCGAAAGGCGGATCTGGCCGCGCACGGCGCCCCTGTTGGCGCTGTCGATGTCATGCCCTCCGGGTGCGATATTCTCGATATAGCCGTTGTGCCGGAGGTAGTTGCCCGACAAGCTGACCTGGAGCTTTCCCGGGATGAGCGGGCCGCTCACATATCCCTGGGTCTGGACGAGGCCATAGTCGCCCGCGGTGACGGCAAGGCGCGCGGCGAAATCGTCGCCCGGCTTGCGGGAGATGACGTTGATTGTCCCGCCGGCCGCATTGCGTCCGTACAGCGTGCCTTGCGGGCCGCGCAGGATTTCGACCCGCTCTACGTCGAAGAAATCACCAAGCTGCGCCGATGGCCGCGCGATATAGACGCCATCGACCTGGGTGGTGACGTCGGGATCGGACCCTGCATAGGTGTTGGTCGTCCCGATGCCGCGGATGAAGATCAGCGCGTTCGCCGCAGCCTGCGAAACCTGCAGGTTCGGCGTATATTGCATCATGTCCTTGATGTTGGTCGCCTGACGATCCTCGAGCTGCTGAGCGGTGAACGCGGAAATCGCGATCGGCGTTTTCTGGAGGGACTGCGCCCCGGTTCGTTGCGCGGTCACGATGATGTCCTCGTTCACCGAGGCGGAACCTGTGCTCGATTCCTGTCCGGCCGACACATCCGTACCTTGCTGCGCCAGGGCGACGCCCGGCAGCAGGAATGCGCCAAGGGCGCAACCGGCAAGGTGAAGGCGCATGGTTGCGCGCAACGTGGCGGACCGAGGCGTGATTGCTGTCGTCATGGAATATCCTCCCCCAAAGCGATGCGGCCTGGTGCTCCAGTACCGCGATTGTCGCAGCCTCTAGGGATCGTCGCGGCGATCCCGCACGGCTGGTCGACGTCACCCGTAATGAACGGGCCTCGATCGCCTAGAGAAAGTGGAAAGCCCAGGCAGCCACACGCGGCTGTGACGCGCTGGTGTCAGGTCCTGCGGCTCTGCCCATCGCGGCGCGTCGTGTGGACGGACCGGGCTGGGACACATTGGCGTGTGACTGCGCCCGGCAGGTGCGCATCCTATTCGGTCGCTTCCGGTTCGGGCGCTCGTTCGGGCTCCCTTGCCCGTCCCGGACGGGCAGTCCGGTCACCAGTTCAATCAGGATGAGCCCGTCATGACCCTCTCCATCACCCCGCTTGACGGCCGCGTGGCGGTTATTGCCGGCGCCACCGGCGGCATTGGTGCCGCGACCGCGCGCCTGATGGCGGAGGCCGGCGCTTCGATCCTTGTTGGCTATCATGCCAGCGAGGCGCGCGCCTCCGCGCTTGTCGTTTCGCTTCCGGGCGGTGCGGCGCGCCATGGTGCAATTCCCATGGACCTTGCCGATAGCGCGACGCTCCAGGCGGCCTCCGACATGTGCAGGGAGCGCTGGGGACGTTGCGACATCCTGGTGAACGCTGCCGGTCATACCAATGCGATCGCCCATCATGATCTCGACGCGCTTGATGACGAGACGTTCGACAAGATCATGGTGTCGAATGTCCGGGGCCCTTTTGCGTGCATCCGCGCCTTTGCTCCGCTGATGCGCGCGACCGGCGATGCGGCCGTGGTCAATATTTCTTCGATCTCCGGTTTTACCGGATCGGGCAGCAACGTCGCTTATTGCGCCTCCAAGGCGGCGCTCGACAATCTCGCCCTTTCGCTCGGCCGTGCCCTTGGGCCGGAAATCAGGGTCGTTTCCATTTCTCCCGCTGCGGTCAACACAGCCTTCGTTCCTGGGCGCACGGCCGATGCTCTTCAAGGAGCCGCCGCGAAGACCCCTCTCAAGCGCCTCATGGAGCCGGAAGAGGTTGCCTGGGCGGCGCTGGCGGCGGTCACGCATCTGCGGATGGCGACGGGAACGCGGATCGTGGTCGACGGCGGACGACATCTCTAGCGCCGCCGGGGTGAACCGGTGGCGAAAACAGGCAGGCACAGGAGTTGGACATGGATTGGGAGAAGGAATCCCGCGAGGCCCGTGAGGAGCAGGGTCTCGCCGACTATGAGCCGCTTCGCCCGTTCGTCGCGGAGCGAACCCTTGATCGTGCGCTGTGGTACGAAAGCCAGCTTCTCGTCATGTACGCCGACGGGCCGGCCGTGGGGCACAGTTGCTGCATCTGGGAAGGCAATATTCCGGAGGGCATGGGCCCTCCGCCGCATGTCCACCTCTATCAGCACGAAATCTTCTTCATCATCGAGGGGCATCTCACTGCCTGGGTCGAGGGAGTCCGCTACGACGTTCCCAAGGACGCGATGATCTTCCTGCCCGCGGGAAGAGCGCACTGGTTCCTCTCGGCGGCGCCGGTGACGCGGATGTTCTCCCTGACCGTCACGGCGACCGGCTTCACCTCGACGCACCAGCAACGGCGGCTGTTCGAATATGTCGGTGAGCCCGCCAGGGCGCTTACCCTGCCGCCGGCGGTGCGGGAGGAGCGTCAGCTAGACCCCGCGATCCTGGCCGAAATTTCGGAATCGGACGGCTCGAAGCTTTTCGACGTGCGCGAACATGGATGGCGAAGAGCGTTCGGTGCTGAAGGCGAGGTCGCACGAAGCGAGCCAGAACAATGATCGCCTGCCTTTCCCTTTTGCAGCACAGCCATGTGCGTGCCGCAAGGCACGGGCCGCAATCGATTACGGCATGTGGTCTCGCGATCGACGAGACGCACGTCTCGCCCACTCTTTTCGTTGCGGATTCATCGGATTCGACCTGTCCTCAATGCCGTCTTGGGGTGCCCTCCGTCGAGCCCGTTGCAAAGCGGCCGGTGGGCGGGATCGATGGTTTTTCCCGCTGGTTCATCGAGACCGTGGTCGGATCGAACGACGGCGGTGAGCTCGACCGTATTCTCGCTCCCGAGATCGCCGCCTGGCTCACCCGCGACCGGATCCAGCGGCTGCACACGCTGTTTCCGGGGTTCGGAATGGTCGTGAACGAGGTGCTCGCGCAGGAGGAGAAAGCGCTCGTCCGCTATACCGTCGCCTGTCATGACCAGTCGGGTCTTGTCGGTCCCGCCGGCGATCGCCTGCTCCTTCGCCAGGCAGTCATCCTCGAACTGGACGGCGGTCTTGTCGCCCGCATCGATCCGCTCATCGATGATTTCGCCCTCTGGAAACTCCCTTCGCCTGGAAACCGGACGACATGAAACTGGCGACTTTCTTCCACGACAACCGGACGAAGCTCGGCATCGTCGAAGATGCGACCATCTATGACGCGAGTGCCGACCGTGCTTGCCCGCAGGACATGCACTCGGTCCTCGAAGGTGGTGCCCAGGCGGTGTCGCAGCTCCGGGGCGCGAAGGCGGGGCTTCCTCGTCTTGCTCTGTCCGAGGTGATCCTGCGCGCACCCGTTTCCAGGCCGCGCAAGTTCCTGGGCATCGGCCTCAACTACCATGGTCATCGCAACGAGCTTGCGGAGCGCGGCGCGCAGCTACCGCCGATCGGTACCCAGATCTGGTTCAACAAGCAGGTGACCTGCCTCGCGGGGCCGAATGATCCGATCCATATGCCGCGCGTGTCCTCCGCTCTCGATTACGAGGGAGAACTGGCCTGTGTCATCGGGCGGCGGTGCCGGCATATCCCGGTGGCCGACGCTGGTCAGGCGATTTTCGGCTTCATGGTGGCGAACGATGTCAGCGTGCGCGACTGGCAGGCGGCGTCGCCGACAGGGACGCTCGGCAAGTCTTTCGACACGCATGGGCCATGCGGACCATGGCTCACCACGGCCGACGAGATCGTGGATCCGCATGCCCTGACCTTGCGGACTCATGTCGACGGCGAATTGCGGCAGCAGGGCAATACCGGCGACATGATCGCCTCCCTGGTTGAGATGATCGCGCATCTGAGCACGGTATTCACGCTTGAGCCCGGCGATATCCTTTGTACCGGCACGCCCGCCGGCGTCGGTCAGGGATTTGATCCGCCGAGATATCTGCGGCTCGGGCAGAAGGTTCGCATCGAAATCGACGGGCTGGGCGCGATCGAGAATGAGGTCGTTCCCGAACCTCCAGGCGAAGGATTTTCCTCATGACCCGCCACTATCCCGAACCTTTCACCGCCGGACAAGGTGTCAGTCACCTGCTCGTCATCCATGGCTGGTTCTCGGATCATCGCCTGTTCGACGATCTCGTGGCGGAACTCGATCCCGGCCATTTCACGACTGCCCGTTTCGACATCAGGGGCTATGGCAGGTCGCGCGATATCGAAGGGCGCTTCGATCTTGACGAGGTCGCCGATGACGCAATGGCGATTGCCGACGAACTTGGCTGGCCGCGATTTTCGATCGTCGGACACTCGATGGGCGGCAAGGTAGCGCAGAAGCTCGCCATCGCCCATCCCGGGCGCGTTGCGTCCGTTGCCGCGGTGACGCCGGTCCCGGCGACGCCACTCGGCCTGGACGACGATACCAGGGCCTTCTTTGCTCGGGCCGCCGAGGAAGACGAGGTCGCGCAGGCCATCGTCGCGCAATCCGTCGGATCGTCGCGCGATGCAACCTGGGTCGCCGGGCTCGTCAGGCAGACGAGGCAAACCGCGCGGCACGAGGCGTTCGCTCGCTACGCCAACTCCTTCATCGACGATGACCTGTCGGCGGGGGCGGATATCTTGTCGGCGCCATTGCTCATCCTGTTCGGGGCCGAGGATCGCGGGGTGGATCACGCATTTCTCGACCCCCTTTATCGCGCCCTTTATCGTGATGCGCGGATCGAGGTCATCCCGGAAACCGGGCACTATCCGATGGTCGATGACCCTGCGGCGCTGGCCCGTCGACTGGCAGCCTTTTTCGAAAGCCTGGCATGATCCGGGCCTGTCACCGCCGGTTGTGACTGATCGCTTCAGGTGGCCCGCCTAGTCTTCCCGCATGAAAAACCAGGTCGATGAGATAGCAATGAGCCACGCCAGCAGTGCAACAGACTTTTCCCCGCATGGCGAGGCCGTGCTTTCCCCACCTGATGGCAGCCTTGCCTATATGCCCGGGTTCCGGAACGGCTTCTCGACCGAAGCGGTCGCTGGCGCTCTTCCCATTGGCCGCAATTCGCCCCAGCGCCCGCCGCTCGGGCTCTACGCGGAGCAATTTTCGGGATCGGCCTTTACCGCGCCACGTGCGCGCAACCGGCGGACCTGGTTCTATCGGATCCGGCCTTCGGTAAGCCACGGGCACGATTTCAAGCCGATGGAGACCCGCCTCGTTCGAACGGCGCCGTGCCGCGACGAAAGCGAGATGCCGATATCCCAGCTTCGCTGGCGGCCGATCGCCATTCCCGACGACCCCTGCAACTTCCTCTCGGCGCTTCGCACGATCGTCACCACCGGCGACGCGTGGCTGCAAACCGGCATGGCCGCGCATGTGTATCTCGCCAACGAGCCGATGGGGCGGCGATATTATCGCAACCTCGACGGCGAACTTCTCCTCGTTCCCCAGCAGGGGCTCCTGTCCCTGTTCACTGAATGCGGGTGGCTTCAGGTCGGCCCAGGCGAAATCGCCATCATTCCGCGCGGGATGACGTTCAAGGTGGATCCCGTCGACGGTCCGGCTCGCGGATTCATCTGCGAAAATTACGGCGCTGCGTTCGAATTGCCCGAACGGGGGCCTATCGGCGCGAACGGGCTCGCCAACGAAAGGGACTTCCTGTCACCCGTCGCTGCCTATGAGGACGATGACGAACCGGCCCGGCTGTACGTCAAGATGCTTGGCAGGATGTATGTGAGCGAGATCGCGCATTCACCGCTCGATGTCGTCGCGTGGCACGGCAATTGCGCGCCGGTGAAATATGACCTGCGTCGTTTCTGCCCGGTCGGATCGATCCTCTACGATCATCCGGATCCTTCCATCTTCACCGTGCTCACCTCCCCTTCGGAGATTCCGGGGACGGCCAATGTCGATTTCGTGATCTTCCCGGAACGGTGGCTGGTCATGGAAAACACGTTCCGCCCGCCCTGGTATCATCGCAATGTCATGAGCGAGTTCATGGGCCTGATCTACGGCGTCTATGATGCCAAGCCCGATGGCTTCGCCCCAGGCGCGATGAGCCTGCACAACGGGATGCTGGCGCATGGGCCCGACAGCCAGGCGTTCGATGCCGCGACCAGCCGCGACCTCCAGCCCGACAGGCTCGCGAACACGCTCGCCTTCATGTTCGAAACGCGCACGCCGATGAATCCTACCGGCTATGCCAGCAGCCTGGAGCTGATCGACGCGACCTATCCGTCCTGCTGGGACGGACTTCAAGCCAGGTTCAAGGCACCGGCCTGAATTGCGGACGCACTCTGCTCCCTTGCGCAATCCCGGTAGCGGGCAACTGAGGCACGGCTTCCCGTCAGTTGATGACCGCCGCGACCTGCATCCGCACCGGGCCACCGGCCAGGCGGAGGAGTTCGTTCTGGGAGGTGATGCCAAGCCGGGTATAAGCGCGCTTGCGATAGGTCAGCACGGTATTGATGCTGATGCCGAGCCTGAGCCCGATGCCTTCCGAGCCGACGCCAAGGGCGATGAGGGCGCATACCTGCCGCTCGCGTTCTGTGAGCGCCGGCGCTACTTCGGCGAGCCTGAGGTCGAAATCCTCATAGGTTCGCAGGATTCGGTCGCAACCTTTGGCGTGCCGCCAAAGCAGCGGCATCAACAAGCCTGCGGCCTCCGCGATCGCAGCCTTTTGTTCAGGCATGAAGCCATGCGGATGGTAGAAGTTCGCGCGCATGATCCGGTCGTCGCGCGTCTCGCAAAGCGAGATGCGCTCGGCGATCCGGACCGCCGTGTAGCAGTCGTCCCGATAGTCGGCATTGTCGATGTCGTTCGACCGGATCTCGATCATGTGGAAGCCCGGAGCGAGCTGCCGCAACCGAGAGTGAACCGGGTCGAGCTGCCAGTAATGCCTGATGTAGCGGGTGCCGACTTCCCGGGCCACCTGGGAGGCACCTTCATTTCCGGCGAGGACCAATATGCGCGCATCGTCGCGACCGAAGGAAATCGCATTCATGTGGATGCAGCCGATCGCGTCGTGCACGAGGCGGAACAGATCGTCCTCGAACTGGTCGATGCCCACCGTCTCGATGAGATCTGCGACACTCCGCTGAAAAATTTGTGCGCCCTGCGAAGCCGGGGGCAATTCGTGGATCATCACCGCTTCAGGACCCTCCCTCCAGCGTCGGAACGGGCCGGGCCCGTCAGCGCTGCTTTCATTGAGCCTAATGCGATGAAGAGGGCCTGACAATGCCGCGCCAGGACGAGATGCGCCGTTCCGGGACCGGCGAGCGGCAACCGGAATGCATCGGGATTTCACGAACAGATAGAAAAGTTGGGACCAGGATATGAACCGCTCGGCCACACTTGTTGACGGGAAGGCGGATGTCGATCTCGAGACGTTCATCGATGAACGTCACTTTGGTCGCCCGCACGTGCTGCTCATCGGATTGTGCGCTCTGGCGGCCGCCATCGACGGATTCGACGCGCAACTGATTACCTACCTCGCGCCGTCGATCGCGCGCGACCTCCATCTTTCGCGGGCGATGCTGGGGCCGGTATTCTCGCTTGGCATCGTCGGCATGGCGTTCGGTTCCCTCGCCGGGGGGATGCTCGCCGATCGTTTCGGGCGCAGGCCGATCATTCTGCTGTCGCTTCTCTGGTTTGGCGTCTTCTCGATCCTCACCGCATTCAGCGCCACCGCCGGCACATTGATCGCGCTGCGGTTCATCTCGGGCCTTGGCTATGGCGCGCTCATGCCGAATGCGGCGGCGCTCGTGGCCGAATTCGCGCCCAGACGCTATCGGGCGACCGCCGTCATGGTGATGTATTGCGGGGTGGCGGTCGGCGGAGCACTGGGCGGGCCGGTGACCGCCCTAGTGCTTGAACATCATGGCTGGCACTTCCTCTTCGTCATGGGTGGTGTGCTCGGTCTGCTGATCGCGCTTCTTCTCGGCGCGCTTCTCCCGGAATCCATTCGCTTCCTTCTCGCGGCCGGGGGCTCACGCGAGCGGCTGCAGAAGTCCATGCGCTTCATCGACCCGGCCTATTCGCTGGCTCCCGACGCTCGTCTGGTTTCCGCTTCGGCAACAGGCGCAGGCAGGGTGGCCGTGCGCCAGTTGTTCCTGGATGGACGATTGCCGGTAACGCTTCTCCTCTGGTCGATCTTCCTGTGCGCGGCGCTCGATCTCTATTTCATCGTTACCTGGCTTCCGACCATTCTCCAGGATCATGGCGTGGAGCCGAGAGAGTCGCTTCTCGTCACGTCCATGTTCCAGCTCGGCGGATTGCTCTTTCCGTTGGTGCTGGCCCGCATGATCGACGGGAAGCGCGCGATCGCGACGGTCGGCTGTATCTTTGGCCTTGGCGCGGTGACGACCTGTCTGATCGGCTCCGCTGGCACCTCGGTAGCGTCGCTCGGGCTGCTGGTGTTCCTGACCGGCGCCTTCGTCCAGGGAGGCATGACCGGACTTACCGCAATTTCCGCCGGCCTCTATCCCACCCTCATTCGATCGAGCGGGGTAGGGTGGGCGCTCGGACTAAGCCGGGTGGGCGGGATCATCGGGCCGATGCTGGGGGCCGCCGCCGTTGCCGCGGGGCTGTCGTTCCAGGCGATTTTCGCAGTTTTCGCGATCCCCGCAATCATCGCCGCCCTGGCAGCGGCGGGCCTTGTCCGCGTGACTCGCCGGCAGCCGGATCCGCGCTAGCTGCGCACCTTATCACCCCGATCTCAAGGAGATTTTATGAACCGCAACCTTCCAGACGACGCTCTCGACATCCTCTTCCGGGAAGCGCGCAGCTACAATGCTTATTATGCGGAGCCAGTTGCCGAGGCTGATATCAAGGCCATCTGGGAACTCGCGAAGATGGGGCCGACGTCCGCCAACCAGTTGCCGGCGCGTCTTGTCTGGGTGACCTCGTCGGAAGGCCGCGAGCGTCTGGCAAAGGTCGTCAGCGACAAGAATCGTCCGAAGGTTCTCGGCGCCCCCGTCAGCGTCATCATCGGCATGGACGTGGATTTCCACCTCCATCTTCCTGACCTTTTCCCGCACCTCGATGCGAAGAGCTGGTTCGAGCATGATGCCGAACTGCGCTTCAGTTCCGCCTTCAGGAATTCATCCCTGCAGGGCGCCTATCTGATCATTGCGGCGCGCGCTCTTGGCTTCGATACCGGACCCATATCCGGCTTCGATCACGAGGGTGTCGAGGCGGCATTCTTCTCCGATACTCCGAACGTGCGGGTCAATTTCATCATGACGCTCGGACATGGCGATCCGTCATCGGTGTTCGGGCGGCTGCCTCGTCCCGAGTTCGAGCGGTTCAACCGCATCGCGTGAGGGCGGGTCACATGGGATGGTGGCTGCCGCCCGGTCCTGCCCGGCGCATAGGCGCAGCGGCCGGCCGAAAAGGGAAAGTGATGCCCAAAGTCTCGAGATCTGTGCGAATTCGTCATGGCTGGTGAAGCGCACCTTCATCTGCTGCGCGATCTCGAAGAGCGGCGCTGCCGGGCGACGATCGCCGTCGACCTGCCGGAACTCGACCAGCTGCTGGACGACGGCCTCGTCTGGATTCACGGCTCGGGCCGGGTCGAGGACAAGGCAATGCTGCTCGCGATGATCGAGAAGGAGCGACCGTACAGCGCGTTGACCATCAGTCAGCACAGCGTTCGAGAGATCGGCTCTGCCTGCATCTCGACCGGCATGGTGGAGATCACGCTCGCCCTGCGGAATGCTCCGCCGACCTATTTCAACCTGTTCACGAATATCTGGCTGCTCGCCGACGGTCAGCCACGGCTCGTTCACGCCCAGTCGACGCGGTGCTCCCCGCCGGAGCTTTGCTGATTCCCACCGAAAGGACCAAGACGATGACCTCCGACACTTCACCGGCCCACCAGTCCGATCGCGCATGGATCGCGCTCGCCCAGGCTTCCATCATCGTCGACCAGACGCTTCAGGCGGCGAGGGATCGCGAATTGCCGCCCATGACGGTCACCGTCCTCGATCCGGGCGGCCGGCTGGTTGCTGCAAAACGCGAAGATAATTCCAGCTTCTTCCGCGGCGAGATTTCCAGCGCCAAGGCCTGGGGTGCTCTCGCCATGGGAATGCCGACCCGCCTGCTCGCCGACCGGGCGGCAAAGGCGCCGGATTTCACCCAGTCGCTGACGGCGCTGACTCAGGGGCGCTTCATCCCCGTGCCGGGCGGGGTGCTCATTCGCGACGCGCAAGGACGCCTCCTTGGCGCGGTCGGCGTATCGGGAGCGCATCCGGACGATGACGAGGCCTGCGCCACCGTCGGCGTCGCGGCCGCCGGCCTGGTCGCCGATATCGAAGGACCGCCGCGCAAATAGGCCGGCACAGGCTCGACCTACTGCTCTTGCGGCGCCGGCGAACCGATCCGGCCAGGCAGCGCCGCAATCAGCACGCCGGCCACGACAAGGCCGATGATCGCGCCGATGATCGCGATCGAATAGGATCCCGAAAGGTCCCGGCTGCGGGCAAAGACGATCCCGCCGCCCGCCATCCCGAAATAGAGGAATACCGCTAGCCCGCCGAAGATGGCGCTATAGGCTTTCATGCCGAACAGCCTGGCACAGAAGAACGAGATGAACGCATGTTCGGATCCGACGCTCAGGCCGAGCGCCAGCGTCCCCAATATGGCCAGTGCCATCGATCCGTGCGGAAGAAGCCAGATCCCGAGCCCCAGCCCGGAGGCAATGAAGAAGCAGGCGGCGGTAATTCCGGGCGAGAAGCGATCGAGGCTCCAGCCGGCCATCACACGAAAAACCAGAACTGACAGGGCAAGTATCGCAAGGAGGATGCCTGACCTTTCCGCTGGCGCGCCATATTCGATCGCCACCGACTGGAGTTGCGATACGAACCCGACCGACGCGGCGCCGGCAAGGAAGATGGCAGCGCCGAATTGCCAGAATTCCAGCGTCCGGATCGCCTCGCGCCGCTCGATGCCGTCCGCGGCGGCGACCCGCGCAGCCCCATCGGTGGGGCGGATCAGCCAGACGGCGGCCAGGCCCCCGATCAACGCAATCGCCGCGAGCAACTGATAGCCGGCGCGCCATCCCCCATGAGCCAGCAGATTCCCGAGCAGGGGTGAAAGGAGTATCCCCGATATCGAAATGCCCGACAGCGCGATCGCGATGGCGGCCCCCTTCGACGCGGAAAACCGCGCTGCTACGGGGCGCGTATAGGCGATCGGCCCGGTTGCGCAGCCGAGCAGGTTGAAGCCGATGAAACCGATATAGAATGCCGCGAGCGATGGGCCGATCACTGACAGATAGAAGAACGACGCGGCCATTGCGGCTGCCGAGATGGCGGCAACTGGCCGAACGCCGAATCGGTCGATGAGGCGGCCGGCGAACGGCAGCGCGATCCCGGTCAGGGGCAGGGCAAGCAAGCCGAACGCAAGTGCCGTTTTCGACCAGCCGAACTCTGCTTCAAGCGCCCTGAAAAACATGCTCGTGATTGGCGTGTACATGCCCACGCCACAGGCAAGGCCAATCGTCGCCCCGACAAGCTCCCGCCAGCTCCGGCGGAATTCTCCCCGCATGCCCATATCCCCGTCTCCACCGGCTGGACTATTCAAGGCTCAGTTCCTTCGGACGAATGTGATGATTTCACGGGTGAGGGATTTGTCCGACGTGTTGATCGAATAGATCTCGGACATGTGATTGTGCCCGGCAAGCATGACGCTGCTTACACCCCGGGACCGGTCCCGCGGCACGGCGGACAGGAATTGCTGGCGCTGCCGCAGAAAATAGTCGGGATCGAATTCGGCATTGGCCAGCAGCAACGGAGTTCGGGAAGCGAGTAATCCATTGAGGGACGATTCTGCGGCGAATTTATCCGGGTCGCTGCCGAAATATGCCTTTGCCCGTGTCAGGAGCGGCCTGTCGGCCGCCGGTGCCGTTTCGGGTGCCTCGACCGTGAAGCTGCCCGATATGACGATCATCCCGCGCACTCCGGGCGTGTCGCCGCGCCAGAGCGTGCGGTCGGCACCATAGGACGCGACGTGAGTGGCACCCGCCGAGTGCCCCATCAAGAAGAGCCGATCGGGATTCCCGCCATAAGATGCTGCGTTCGCGCGCGCCCACCGAACCGCAGTGCCGATGTCCTCGGCGGCGGCCGGCCAGGTCGCCGCGGGCGCAAGGCGATAGTTGATGCTGATCGCGACAAAGCCATGGCGGGCCGCCCATAACGCCACATTGTCGTAGAACGGACTCTCCCTGGAGAGTCTGCGCGCGCCGGCGGTGAAGCCGCCGCCATGGACGAAGATCAGGACCGGGCGCTTCCGCTGTCCTTGACGTTTCTCGACGAAGACATCGGCGAGCTGCTGCTCGAACGGGCCATATCCGACGTCCCGGGCTACGATGATCCCGCGATAGGGTTCATGTTCCTGAAGCGGGCCATAGAGTTCCGCCATGGCGTGGCCGTCGACCGTGCGGCCGCCGGTGAGGATGGCTTGTTTGATCGCCGGCGGAACCTGGCCCTGGGCCGGTGAACAACAGCACCACAGACAGGCCAGCCATGTCCCGATCCCGCGGACCAGATGGGTTGAGCCGATCGTCATCCTATGCCCCTCCGTACCTGCGCTGCCGGCGTTTCTTACCCGGGATTGTGCAGGCCACGCTTCAAGAGACTCTCAAATGACGATGCTGTCCATATCGGGATCGGGGTCGGCTCTCTTCGCCATCCGCTTCCCCGGCAGGAAGATGCCGAGCGGTGCCATCCGCCATATGATGCCGTCACGGGCGACCATGTGCTTCACCGCACCGGCAAGATGCAGCAGGAGCAGGGCGAGCGTGATCTTGCCCAGGACCGAATGGGTGAGTGCGAAACCCAGATGGAGTTTCGCCAGTTCTTCCGCCCCCAATCCGCGCACGAGCGGAAAATAGGGCCATGGTACGACGCCGAAATAGGTGATCGGTGGTGCTGATACCCGAGTGGTGACCGCGATCCAGCCGCTCAGGGGAAGGCCGATCATGATCAGATAGAGACTGGTATGGATAGCATGCGCCAGGCTTCGCTCCCATCGCGGCATCGTCGCGGGAAGGGCAGGGGGGCGGTTCAGGATACGCCAGGCGAGCCGCAGGATGCTGAGCATCAGGATCGTGAGTCCGATCGACTTGTGATAGTCGAGGATCGCGAATTTCTCGGGCGGACGCGCGTCGCGGCCCATCACCCCGAGCGCGATATTGCCGACGATCAGCGCCGCGATGGTCCAGTGGAGGATGATCGATCCTGTCGCATATCGGCGCTGAGTGCTTCCGGCGCTCGGCCCGGTGATCATTTCGCGCACTCCGTTTCCCCGTGGGGCAGGGCGGCGGCGAGGAATCTTTCCCTGATCGCGGCGGTAGCGATCTTCCCTGCGCCGGTCTTGGGCAGGGGAGCGTCCGAGAAGTCGATGCGTTTCGGGGCCTTGTAGCCGGCGATCAGGCTTCGGCAGTGCCGGTCGATCTCCTCTCCTGTCGGCGCGCCGGGCCCCGGGGTGGTGTAGATCACCGCGCGGACCTCCTCCCCCCAGCGTTCGCTGGGAATCCCGAACACCGCCGCCTCCTCCACTGCGGGATGAGACAGCAGCGCGTTCACCACCTCGGCCGGGTAGATGTTCTCGCCACCCGAGATGATCATTTCCTTCTTCCGGCCGACGACCCGATAAAGGCCGTTGTTCGTGCGGATCCCCAGGTCCCCGCTGTGATACCAGCCATCGACGAAGGCGCGCGCCGTTGCCAGGGGATCGCCCCAATATTCCCGGAACAGGCGCGCGCCCTTGAGGACGATTTCGCCAACTTCATCGGGGCCGACCGTTCGCCCTTGGTCGTCGACCAGCGCGATATCGACATGGCGCGTCGGCGTCCCGACGATATTGAACGCCGTCTCCGGGTCGGGGTTGTCGCCGGCCTGTTCGTGGCACACGAAGCCGGACCCTTCGGTCAGTCCATAGGCCTGGCGCAGGTCGCACTTCAGTACCGATCGGCACCGCCGGTAGACGGCATCCTGCATGGGCGATCCGCCATAGCTGATCAGGCGAAGCGACCCGAGATCGTGGTGCAGGTCAGGCCGTTGCCGCGAGATCCAGTCGAGCAAGGTGGGCGGAAGGCTGGTCTTGGAAATGCGCTCGCGCTCGACCAGCTCGCCGAACGTCACCGGATCGAACTGAACCGCGACATGTGCGCCGCCCGCCAGTGACATGCCCCAGATCGCGAATGCGTCCACGAGGTGGAACATCGGCGCCGAATGCAGCCACACATCGTCCCGCCTGAATTCAAGTCTCTCCATCGCATCGACGGCACTGGCGAGCAGATTGCCATGGGTCAGGCACACCCCTTTGGGCAGTCCGGTTGTCCCGCTGGTGAAGAAGATCTGGGCAATCGTATCGGCGTCGCATCGTTCGGGCGGCGCAGCATGCGGGAGCGCGTGGGCGATCGCGTCTTCATAGGGATTCCGGCCTCCCGGGCCGTCTGCATCGTTCCACGACAGGGAATCGATACCGTGATGTTCGGGCAAAGCCTGCCCGACCAAAAGCTTGCAGCCGACTCTTTGGAGGATGTCTTCGATCTCGCCCGCAGCCAGCCTGGTATTGAGCGGAACGAGCACGACACCCAGCATTGTGCAGGCGAAATTCACTTCGAGATATCTGAACCCGTTCGGGGCGAAGATCGCGACCCTGTCACCCGTCATCAAGCCAGTCGCCGCAAGGACCGAGGCGAGCCTGCGAGAGCGGGACAGCAACGTCGCGTAGGAAAGGTGCGTGCCATGTGTCGAAACCGCGACGCGGTCGGAATGGATGGCATCGACTTGCTCGAGCAGATCATGGAGCGTGCGCATGCCCCATTCCTTTGAACCCCTGGCTCAAAGGAGCGTCAAAAATGGGGTGCTGTCCCATTCCCATGCGACCTGCGCCCCGACTGACATAGGCTAGGGAAAGACGGGGCGGCTCGAACACGCCCATATTCGCGCCGGCGACTCAGGAATAGCCGGATCGCAGCAGGAGGGAGGCATGTCGCACCTCGAGATGAAGGCGCTGGGACCGCTCAGGTTCGAGGACCGTAACGGTCGCGAACGGCGGCCCCCCACACGCAAGACCGCGATGCTCGCCGCCTATCTCGCAATCCATCCGGAACGCAGGTTCAGCAGGGAAATGATCGCCGGCATGCTGTGGGGCGAGAAGGACGAGGCCCGGGCTCGTCACAGCCTGAGCCAGGCCCTGTCGGATTTGCGCCGGACGTTCGGCGATCAGCTGGTTCTCGGCGACTCCCAATTCGTGTGGAGCCCGTCGAACGCGATCAGCGTCGACGTCGCCCGCCTTTCCACGATCGAGCCGGCCTATGCATCGCGCGAGGAGCTGGAACTTTTCGAGACGCTGCACCAGGGCGAATTCCTCCAGGGGTTCGATTTCGCCCAGACCGGGCTGTCGAGCTGGATGGAGGCCGAACGAGAGCGTCTCAGCCGCAGGCTCCACGACGCGCTGGCCAGGCTGGCTCAAATCCGGCTTGCCGCACGGGAATATGATCTGACGCTTTCGACGGCCCAGCGCATCCTGGAGCTCGATCCCTATGACGAGACCGCGCATCGCACGATCATGCGGTGCCATGCCGGCAAGGGGTTCCCACGCCGCGCGCGCGATCATTTCGAGGCCCTGGCACGGGAGCTCGAGATTGAACTCGGCGTGACGCCGGAGGACGGGACGACGGACCTTTTGAGCCAGATCCTGAACGGTGAGGCTCTTTCACCCCTTTCCCGGACGCTGGCCGATTTTGCGTTCGTGCTCGAACAATTGCCCTATGCGGTTGCCGTGACCGACACGGAGAACCGCATCGTCGGCTGGAATCGCATCGCCGAGGATTCCCTTGGGTTCGCCAAGGACGAAATGTTCGGCCGGCCGCCCACGGCAGTCTATGCTGAAGGCGGGGATGTCGGCCTTGCCGAACAGATCCTCCGCCAGGCTGTTTCCGGAGGGCGTTGGGTCGGCGATGTCCACCTCACGTCGAAGGAGGGAAACACTTTTGCCCAGCGGCGGATCGTGAGTCCTCTTTTCGGGCAGGACGGCAATATGGTCGGTGCGTTTGGGCATGGCATCACGCTTTAGCGTGTCGATACGGACTGATGCGCTCAGTGTGGGCTGAAGGGACCGGGGTAAGGGCCGGGGAAGCGCGCCCTGATCTCGGACGCGTCGAGGATATAGCCGTCCCATAGCCATTCCCACAGCGTGCTGCGGCCGAGCGGCAGCGATAGCAGGAACACCAGCGCGACACTGCCCAGCGCGATCGCGAACCAGCGGTCGTGCCACCCCGTCATCCGCCATTTCAGGAGATAGAGCAGCAGGCCGAAGGAAAGCACCGGGCCGTAAGCGTAAAGCGGCGGGGTGGCGGCCAGCAAGTCGACGACCGGCACGCGGGCAAGCGCGCCGGACGCGATGACGATCGTCGCAGTCAGGATGAAAGGGCGATGCACCTCGGCCCTGGCACGATTGGCAATGGCGGTCGCGACGAGGACGCCGAACAGCCCGATTTCAGTCAGCATCTCCATCAGGAAGAATTTCGGCCCGCTGAACATCATATAGGCCGTCGGATTATAGTGGGCTGAGAGGATGGCCATCGCCGCGCCGAGCCCGACTACGGCAACCGCGACCACAGCGCCGACCCATCCCCACAGGCGATGCTGTCGCAACTTGCCGCGATAGACCAGCAGGCTTTGGGTCACGAGCAGGACCATCCAGCTCGACATCGCGAAGGCATGAGTCAGGATAACCGGAACCACCTCGCGCGTCAGGGGATTTCCCATGAAGCCCTTGCCGCCCATGAGATAGAAATAGCGAAAGCCCGTCAGCGCGATACCGAACGAAATGAGACTGGCGACGACGTAGAATAGTCGCTCGCGCTTCAGCATGGCCCGCGGCCCGTGGGTGCTGGAGGGTGGCGCCCCACGCTGATCCTGCATGATCTTCGTTCTCCATTTTATCCAGTCGTTTCGCCAAAGCGTCCCTGCCAGGCGAAGGAGGCAACCGGGTTGCGGCCGCTGGGCGTTTCGCGTGCGCGCAATGGCTCGGGGAGCAGGTCCCTCTCCGCCCGGCGGCCGACGACAATGGCAGCCTCGATATGGAAATCGTCGGGCACGCCCAGTTCGGTCTGGGCGCGCTCGAAATCTACCCCTGCGAGGCCGTGGGTGGACAAGCCGATCCGGGTCGCCTGGAGCGCGAGGCACGCCCAGGCGGCGCCGGCGTCGAAGGAATGGCTGCGTGAGACTTCGGGGGATTCCCGGCCCGGGAGCTGGATCATCCTGTCCGACAGGACGAAAAGGATGACCGAGGCACCCGCGGCCCATGCCGCGTTGAAGGGCTTCAACAGGCCAAGGAACGTTGCCCATTCGGCCGAATCCCGATGGGCATAGACGAAGCGCCAAGGCTGCCGGTTATAGGATGAAGGGGCCCAGCGCGCCGCCTCGAACAGAACGTGAAGCTCCCGGTCATCCACCTTCGAGCCGTCGAAGGAGCGCGGCGACCAGCGCTGGGTGAAGATCGGGTCGATATCATGGTCGGTGCTTCTTGGCGCTCCGGGTTGCATCAGGCTGGTTCCTCGCTTGTCGAACTGGCTGAACTGGCCGGGGCGTCCGATTCCGATGGTGTCCGGTCGACCGCGGTGATCATCTGCCGGCGGGAGCGGCCGCGGTTCCTCGACCCCATTCCAGTTCGTCCCGGCCGGCCTGCCAGCCGGCGCTCAAAGGATTCTCAAAGCATTGTCCGCCGCCGATTTGATGGATGATTGATCCAACGACCCCATTGCGGCGGGATCGGAGGATCGGTTCATGACACCAGCCAATGCGGAGCTCATCGGGGTTTGGGATATGCTCGGCGAAGAGGATGTGGACGAGCAGGGTAATCCGCTGCATCCGCCCGTGCCGCGCTCGGGCCGCCTCGTCTATACCTCCGGAGGCCTGGTTTCGGTCGTCTCGACGCCGGCGGTTCGCGCAAGGCTTGCGGGCGTGAGTCCCCGGCCAGTCATCGTCGGAGCGACTGACGCCGATCTGAAGGCCGCCGTCACTGGGTGCGCTGCCTATTCGGGACGATACCGGGTCGACGGCGACATGGTGACTCATATCGTCGAGATCGCACTCAATCCGAATGCTGTCGGCGTAGAGCTTACCCGCCGTTTTCTCATCGAAGGGGAGCGCATGACCTTTCTGGCTGCGCCGATCGGAGGTGGAGCGGCGCTTCGAATTCGCTGGCGCCGGATCGGATAGCTCCAAGCCTGCCGCACAGACCTGAATTGTCAGGTTGAAGACGCCGATGGCTGCGCCGCAATTGATCCGGGTCGCCTGTGCAGCATTTCTCGTCTTTCCGCTTTTGACGCTGCTTTGACTTCACTCTCCTAGCCCGGCCGCCAATCCAACGGTGACGCGGTGAAGCCGCGCAATAAGGAGGGGACATTGCCTATTCAGTTCTCGCGCGGGAATCTGCTGCGCAAGCGCCGTTTGCTTCTGGGTGCTGCCTTTGTCGTCGGCATCGGCTGGACGACGGTGGCGGTGGCGCAGTCCGAGCCACCCCAGGAGCCCGGCACGCTGGCGGTCGAGGATATCGTCGTCACGGCGCAGCGTCGCGCGGAACGCCTCCAGGATGTGCCGATCGCAGTTACCGCGATTACCTCGTCAGCGCTGGAGACCCGTGGGGTGACGACGTCGTCGGATCTGGCGCAAACGGTTTCGGGCCTCTCGATCACCAATAACAGCGGCTATGTTCAGCCGCGCCTGCGCGGGGTGGGCAACAACGTCATTGGCCTCGGCTACGAGGGCGGGGTCGCCACCTATATCGACGGAGTCTATATCGGCTCGGCCCCCGCCTCCCTCTTGTCGCTCAGCAATATCGAGCGTGTCGAAGTCCTGAAGGGGCCGCAGGGTACGCTCTTCGGGCGGAATGCGACGGGCGGTCTGATCCAGGTCGTCACACGGGAGCCGAGCAGGCAATCTGGCGGGCAAGTCTCCCTGGGGTACGGCAATTATGGCACGATCTCGGCTGACGCCTATGTGACCGGAGGGGTGACCGATTCCCTCGCGGTCGATCTCGCGGGCCATGCCTCGGCGATGAAGGACGGCTTCGGCCACAATGTGCGTAACGGCCAGGACGTCTACAAGACCGACCGCGATGTCGCGCTGCGCTCCTCGCTTCTGTACGACAAGGGAAGCACCAGGATCCGCATCAGCGCCGACTATTCGGAGCTTGCCGGCTCCCTGTTCACGGCCCTGCGGCCGGCGCCGGGTGCGCAGGTCTATCTGCCGATCGCGCCGCTCCCGCATCGCTGGGATGTCGATAACGACTTCCAGCCTTATTACGCCTTTCGCGGCTGGGGTGTCGCCGGAACGGTCAATCAGGATGTTGGTGGGGTCCGCATCACCAGCATCACGGCTTATCGTCGGTCGCGCATGATCTTCGATCAGGATACCGATGCCACCGGCACGCCCGGCCTGAATATCCGGCTCACCCAGACCGACAAGCAGTTCAGCCAGGAATTGCAGCTCTCGTCGACTCCCGGCTCACCCATCAGTTGGGTGGTCGGCGCCTATTATTTCCACGCGACGGGCATCACCGATCCGACGACCCTCGACTTCTACGGTCCGGTCCGGCCGGTGATCCCCGGCTTTGGCGTGGTCACGAACAACGTCAACAATGCCACGACGAAGACTGAAGCCTTTGCCGGTTTCGCGCAGGCGACCGTACCGATCGCCCGGCGCACCAATCTCACGCTCGGCTTTCGCTACAGCACTGAAAGGCGCTCGCTCGACAGCGACCTGACGACGGTGATCTCAGCACCCTTCGTTCCCTTCCCGATCACCAACCAGGCGGTGTCGTCGCAGTCGAAGCGCTTCTCCGACCCGACATGGCGCGTCTCGCTCGACCATCACTTCAGCGACGACGTGATGGTCTATGCCTCTTACAATCGCGGCTTCAAGAGCGGCGGCTACAATGCAGCCCTCGCGACCCAGGCACCCTATAGCCCGGAAAGGCTCGATGCTTATGAGGTCGGATTGAAGAGTTCGCTCCTCGATCGCAGGGTGCGGCTCAACGCCTCCGCCTTCTTCTACGATTACAAGGATATTCAGGTCGGGGGATTCGCGCTCGGCCAGATCTACTACTACAACGGAGCCCGCGCCCATATCTGGGGAGCCGAGCTTGAACTGGTGGCACGGGTGACGTCCGCGTTGCGCCTGTCCGGCGGACTGACGATCCTGGACGACAAGTTCACGGCTTTCCCGAACGCGATATATTTCGTCGGATTCAACCAGGTCACCACGCGCGATGCCAAGGGCAACCGGCTGCCGCAGACCGCGCGATTCACCGGAAATGTAACGGCTGACTATGAAATCCCGGTGAGTATCGGAAAGATAAACCTTTCAGCTACCTACAGCTACAACAGCGGCTATTATACCGAGGTGGACAACAACCTGTACCAGCCGCGCTTCGGACTGCTGAACGGAGGTGTCGGATTGAAGCTCGAGGACGGCCTCGGCATTCGGGGATGGGTGCGCAACCTGACGAACGCCAAGGTCACCAACTCGATGAACACGACGAACATCGGCGCCACGACCAACTATCAGCCGCCACGGACATATGGCGTGACGGTCAGCGCTTCCTTCTGAGTCTGGGGGAGGGATGGGGCAAGGGCGCCAGAAAGGCGACCTTGCCCCATTTCCGTTCGGGATCGGGGGCCCCGTGCCGGCGCGCCATGATGGTTCGCGCAAAGGCGCGGGGCCCGCCGAGATCATCTCAGCGGGCTCCGCGCTTCTGCATGAGCCTTCCACTATCGCGGGTCTCGACGTCGGAAAGGGGTGGTCAATCCGCGTCGGTAGAATGCGTGCCGCGGAATTCGGCCCGGGTCCCAAGCAGGATGACCGGCATGAAGGCGAGGGCGATCAGGCACCCGTGAAACATGTTCAGGGCGAAATGGCTGCTGGTATTCATGGGCAGCAATCCGAGCGCCCAGATGATGGCGACCCGCAGCGGCAGCAGGAGCGGCAGGGCGATCAGGGCGAGCGAGACGGCCCGCACGATCACCTGGCGGGGCAATCGGGAAAAGCGGGCAAGGGAAATGGCGGAATCCGCCGGTAGTTGTCGTGCGAAGCGCGCGCGCAGGACGAACGTCATCAGGATCGTCATCAGCAGTACCGGACAGACCGTCGCGAGTATCCCGTCGATCACGGCGCCCTCCCGGCCGAGCATCGCACGGGGAGGCGGCAGGCCCGCTGCACGGAGGAGAAGGGGAAAGGCGACCGCGTTCACCAAGACGGCGACCAGCGTGTCGACGACCAGCATTCGCTGCAATGTCGCCGGTTCCCTGCCTGCCTGCGAAGCCATGCCGCTCACGCGCCCGTCATCATGCGGGTCATTGCGCCCCGGGCGGCGGGCCGCGCCGGCCGCCGCCACGGGCGATCTCGAGATAGGCCGCGGCAAAGTCCGGCGGCAGGAACTCGCACATCCGCATATTCTCGATCCAGAATTCCATGACCGGGAATTCGGCCCGGTCGTTGCGTCGGCACAGCCAGCCTTCACGATCGGCGATCGCCTGGATCTCGTCGCGCGGGCGCCGCACGCTCATCGCGAAATGCGTCGGCGCATAATCGGGCGCGCGCGGCACGACCTGCTCAAAGCCCGATCCTTCCGGCACCAGGATCGTGCCTGTCTTGTGGATTTCGATCATCGTGCCGAAGTCGTCCTTCTGGAAGACGAAGAAGCTGCCGGCATTGGGCGGGAACGGTCGGAAATCGCCTTCCATGACTTCGGCGAGCACGCGCGCGACCCGGTCGGGCTGGTCCACGCTGATCGAAAGATGATGCAGCATTCTATCCTCCAGATCTCCGGCTTCAGCTGCCGAAGCTTGTTCCGGTGAAATGGCTGCGCACCGTCAAAAAAGGGTCAAACCCGGATCAGGCGAACGTCTGTCGTGTGCCCCGCCAGCGATGGACACCCGCAGCACTGATCCCGAAAAGATCGAGCGCACGTCCCACTGCGTGATCGATGATGTCGTCGATATGCTCCGGCCGGCCGTAAAAGGCTGGCACGGGCGGCGCGACGATCGCGCCCATCTCGGTGACCGTCAGCATCGATTTGAGATGCCCGGCGTGCAGAGGCGTCTCGCGAACCATCAGCACGACCCGGCGCCGCTCCTTCAGCGCGACATCTGCGGCCCGCGCGAGCAGCCCGCTCGTCACCCCGGTCGAGATCTCGGACAGGCTCCGGATCGAACAGGGTGCGACCAGCATGCCGAGGGTCTGGAAAGAGCCGCTCGAAATCGCCGCGCCGATATCGTCGGCGCGGTGGACGACGCTCGCGAGCGCCTCGACCTGGGCAACCTTGAAATCGGTCTCGTGCGCGAGCGTGATTTTCGCCGCCTGGGTCATGACCAAGTGCGTCTCCACGCCGGCCTCGCGCAATCGTTCGAGCGCGCGGATGCCGAATATCACGCCGGACGCTCCGGAAATGCCGACGATGAGGCGATCGGGACTGAATTCTGGTTGCATGAAAGCCTCCTCGCGTACCCGCGATGGTCGCGAGCCAGTGCGGGCGATGTCAAACGCGGTTGATGTCACTGAACGAAGGCACCCAATCGGGCGATCTGGCCTCGCCATCGTTCCAGCGTCGAGGCCGCATCGGCAAGCTCGAAGTCGATCATCGCTCGCACATCCGCATAGGGCGCGCGGTGGCGGATAGTGTCGACGACACACATTTCGGCCATGAAAGTCCGGTCGTCGGCGAGCAGCCGGCTTGTCGTCAGACGAGCTTCCCAGACGATTCCCCCGGTCGCCGAATGAAGGCTGGCGCGGCCGGATGCCTTGAGATTCTGGGCGGTGCCCGAAGCCGGCCAGAGGTACAGGCGTATCTGGTCGGGCGACACCGCGAGGATCTCGCCACCGCTCAGATAGGCGACATGGGGCCAGCCATCCCCGGCGGTGGCCAGAATCGCCGAGACGCCGGTCTTGTCCTCTATCGCGGTACCATCGAACTGCGCCATCCACGCAGGAAGCACTGTCATTGCACGGTTTCCGACATCGCTCGCCATGTGCGCCGGGCTTTGACGCTTCTTTGATCCCGCTGCCCAATTGGCGCCCGCATCGATCGGAAAGAGAAGGAGTTTTTACGCGCATGGAAGTGCTTGAGCGCATTTCCGGGGCGATCAGGGAAGCCGGCCCGGTGATCGATCTCCGGGAGATGGTTTCCCTCTACGCGCCGCTGCACGAGACCGAACCCTATCAGGGCGTGTCCGTCAGGCGGGACCTTGCTTATGGTCCTGATCAGCGGCACCGCGCCGACCTGTTCGTCGAGCCGGGCGCCGGCAATCGACCAGTGCTCCTCTTCGTCCATGGCGGCGGCTATATCGCGGGAGACCGGCGGGTGCGTGCCGGCAGTTCGTTTTATGACAATGTCGGGCTTTGGGGTGCGCGGCACGGCTTTCTCTCGGTCACCATGAGCTATCGGCTCGCCCCCGGCGCGCCCTGGCCGTCCGCCCAGGAAGACATCGCAGCCGCGCTTGCATGGCTCGACGCGAACGCCGCCGCGTTCGGTGGCGATCCACGCACCGTCGTGCTGATGGGGCATTCGGCTGGCGCCACGCATGCCGCCTGCTTTCTCGGCCAGTCCGCTTGCTGGCCCGACCGGATGCCGGTCAGGGCCGCGATCCTCCTGTCGACGACGCTTCAGGCCACGGCGGACGAAGACATAGCGCCGGGGGACGCGCAGTTCATCGAGCATGAGCGCGCTTATTTCGGGCATGATCAGTCCAGCTATCCGGCCCGGGGCGCGCTGCCGGGCATGATCGAATGCGGCATTCCAACCTTGCTCGTATCGCCCGAGTTCGACCCGCCCTTTTTCAAACGCCACTACGACCATCTCGCCCGGCTCCTTCCCGCGGATCGGAGCATATACCAGGCGAACTCACTTGCCGGTCACAACCACATGTCACAGATTTTCTGTCTGAATACGCGCGATACTCGCCTGGGCGACGCCATCCTCGCCTTTGTCCGGAACGCGCTCGGGAGATCTTGGCAGACCGGAGGAGCGCCAACCGCCCCTCGGCACTTCGATGGAGCACGATCATGAATATGCCTCAGCTGTCACGCTATCGTCCCGGGACGGACCTGCTTGGTTTCGACCGCCCGCCCGAAGGGGTGGTCCCCGAACTCGTTCGGCTTGTCGCCAAGGATGGTCCGGGCTCGCGAGGCGTCCTCTATTCGAAAGGTGGCGAGAAAACCGTCATCTGCATCGTTCATCCCAAAGGCGACATGTCGCGCCACTATCTGATCCCGGGGTTCGTGGACGCAGGCTTTGCTGCCTTCGGGCATGAGAGCCGGTCGCCGAACAACGATTCCAACATGACTCACGAGGCGCTGCTGGCCGATATCGATGCCGCCATGCGTTTCCTGCGCGGTCGCGGCTTCGAGAAAGTGGTGTGCCTCGGCTATAGCGGTGGCGGCGCGGCCTTCACTTTCTACCAGGCGCAGGCCCTGATCGCCCCGCCGGGAAGGCTCACTGACACCGCCGCCGGCGACCCCTTCGATCTGAACCCGCTGGAGATGCCGCCGGCCGACGGGTTCATGTATGCCGCCGCGCATCTCGGCACGGGGGTCACGATGCAGGACGAGATCGACCCGTCGGTTGTCGACGAGAAGGACGGTCTCTCGTGCGATCCGGCGCTCGATATGTACGATCCGGCCAACGGCTTTCGCGAACCGCCGGAGCAAAGCCGATATTCAGGAGAGTTCCTGGAACGTTATCGGGCTGCCCAGCGGGCCCGGATCGCGCGCATCGACGCCATCGCGCGCGACATGATCGCCACGCAGCGCAGTTTTCGGTCGCTCGTCCAGGGCGAGGATTTCCATGGCCTGCCTCCGCGCGAACGCACCCTCCTTCAGCGCCGCGCGATGCACGGCCAGTTCCTTCAGGTCCATCGGACGAACGCCAATCCGGCGCTGCTTGACCTTTCGATCGATCCTTCGCGGCGCACGATCGGCGACATCAACTGTCTCCGGCCGGATCTCTGGAATTATACCGAGAACGGCTTTGCCCGGATATTGTCCCCCAGGGCGTGGCTGAGCCAATGGTCGGCGATCTCGTCGCGATCCTCGATGCTCGACAATCTTCCCAAGGTGACCCAGCCGACCATCGTCATCGGGCTTTCGGGCGACAATGCGATCCTGCCGCACGTGAGCCGGGCGATCTTCGAGCATAGCGGGGCAGCCGACAAGCGGATCGAGCGGGTCGACGGCGACCATTTCGGCATGCCGCTCGACGGAACGTCGCAGAATGGCGGGCGGGCGCAGATCTCGGGCATCCTGGTCGACTGGCTGCGGGAGCGGTTCCCCGTCTGATCGGTCGGCAATGGGAGCCGAAGCACTTGGTTTGACGATCCTTTGAACTGGCGGGGGCAGGGCGTGTCCATGAAATCGAGCAATTATGCGGGTCGGGGCAGGGCGCCCGAATCCCGGACCAGCCAGTCGTCCGATGGACGCTTCCTCGGCATCACCGTGTGCGGAGAGGGCGCATGACCGATTTTGCGCGCTTCCGCCTGCGGACGTTCCTGGAGGAGCTCGTCAAGGTGGGGGAATGCCTCATCGTGGAGGAACCGGTCGACCTGATCGACGTCGCCGTCCGGCTTGAGGGGGAAACGCGCGCGATCTGGTTCAAGGCGGCCGGACCCGATCGTCAGGAGCTTGTCGGCAACGTTGCCGGCGCCAGGAGCCGGCTTGCCATGGCATTCGGCGTATCGGCGACCGAGCTTCCTCTTCGCCTGCGGGATGCGGCAGCAGTGCCGATCCCGTCCGAGGAAGTATCGTCGGCTGACGCACCGGTGCATCAGGTCGTCCAGATCGGCGACGAGGCGAGTTTCTATTCGCTGCCGGTTCACCTCCAGCATCAGTTCGACGGCGCGCCCTATATTTCGGCCAGCCTGGATTTCGCGCGGGATTCGGCCACCGGCGGGACGAACATCGGGGTGCGCCGCATGATGCTGCGCGGCTCCAGAGCCGCTGGCATCGATCTCAACGCTCCTAGCGATCTGCGCGCCATCTTCCAGGCCCGATGCGTCGAGGGCACGCGCACCGAGGTCGCCTATGTCATCGGATCGCATCCTGCAGACTTGCTCGCGGCCACTGCCTCCAATCGGGTGTCCGACGAACTTGCGCTCATGGGCGCGATGCGGGGGAGCGCGGTACCGGTCGTCCGATGCAGGACCATTGACGTCATGGTGCCGGCCGACGCTGAATATGTGCTGGAAGGCTATCTCGAACCGACCGGTTTTGCCGAGGCCGAGGGGCCTTATGGCGAGTTCCTTGGCTATTATGGCGAGGTAAAGCGCAACCCGGTGTTCCATCTGACTGCGATCACCAGACGCGCGGATGCCGTGTTCCAGACCGCCACCATCGGCGGGAAGTATCTCTCCCGGACCGACACGGCGCAGCTCGTGGCCGCAAAAACCGAGGCGACGATCTGGAGCGCGCTCGAACAGGCCGTACGCGAGCCGCGGGCGGTCTGTTGCACCCCGTCCTGCGGCGGGATGTTCAACGTGCGGGTATCCTTGCGGCAGCGTTATCCCGGCGAGGCACGCAATGCGATCGCCGCCGTGTTCGGCTCGGTCGCCGATATCAAGCATGTCTTCGTCGTCGATGATGATATCGACGTTTTCGATGACGGGCAGGTCGACTGGGCGTTCGCGACCCGCTTCCAGGCCGATCGCGATATCGTGATCGGGTCGGGCTATCGCGCGGTGCCGATCGATCCGTCGCTGGCCGGCGCGCGTGTCGGGGCGAAGGCGGGTTTCGATTGCACGCGCCCGGTCACGGCCGAGCGCGGACTGTCCAGCCATGTGCCCTTGCCGCCGGTTCTGGAATCGAGTGCCCATGAGACGGCGTTGGCCGCGCTCGAGACCGGGCCGGCCAGCTTCGTCGAACTGATGGCGGCCGAACACACGCGCGACGAGCGGGTGGTCCTGCGCCTGCTCGAACCGCTTTACGCCGCGGGTCGCATCGTCCGCGAGCCCGACGGACGGTATCGGCTGCTGCCGGACGACATCGCCAATTCCAGAAACTGAAACGGGGAGAAAGATCGTGGCATCGACCGCCAAAGGGGAGGCAGTCGTCCTTGACGACAAGGGACTTCCGGAGGGCTTCCTCAAGCTCGCGGAGGATCGCAACCGGATACGCTACGAACTCACGGAAGATGGCATCGGCATCATCACCCTTGCCCGGCCCGAAAAGCTGAATGCGTTTGACGAGCGCATGATCCGGGAAATGCGCACCGTCATCTGGCAGGCCAATTTCGACGACAAGGTTCGCGTCCTCGTGATCACGGGAACGGGGCGCGCCTTCTGTGCCGGGCGCGACATCGGCGGCCTCGATTACGAGAACAACCTCACCACGCCGCAATATCGTGCCTATGTCCGGGCCAATCACGAATTGTTCGACGACATCGAAGCGATCGAGAAGCCGGTGGTCGCCGCGGTCAACGGCATCTGCGCGGGTGGTGGCATCGAAATGGCGATCGCCTGCGATTTCCGCATCGCGGCCTCGACCGCCACCTTTTCGCTGCCCGAAAATCAGCTCGGCGTGATTCCGGCCTCGGGCGCGTGTTCGCGCATGATCCAGATGATCGGCATCGGCCGCCTCAAGCAGATGATCATGGCGGTCGAAACCGTGGATGCCGAAGAGGCGCTCTGCATCGGCCTGGTCGGGCAGGTGCATGCGCCCGAGGTGCTGCTCGACCGGACGCTTGATTTCGCACGTGGCCTTTTGACCAAGGCGCCGCAGGCGATGGGCATGGCGAAGCACATCATCAACGCCTGTCAGAATGTCGATACCGAGACGGGGCGTCTCCTCGAACGGCTCGGCCAGTCGGTGTTGATCCGTACCCAGGACAATGGCGAAGGAATGTCGGCTTTTCAGCAAAAGAGAACCGCGCGGTTCAAAGGACGCTGACGTCGGGGATGCTGCGCGCGGTCAATTCTGGACAAAGTGCGGTGCTTGCCCGGCGCTCCTTCGCGTTTGACGTGCCGGTCACGCCCCAATCGCGGCACGCCTAGTGCCTCGCGGCACGTCGATCATCGGATTGAAATATTTTTCTTATATTCCAATTGATTGAAAGATTGTTCAGGCCGGTGCTAAAAAATATCTAAACAAAGGCAATGATCTCCTGATCACCCACTTACAGCCGCGGCGCGTCGTTGTTTCCGCTGGCTTTGGGTTTGAGCTGGGGGATTCCATGGTTTCGATTTTCACCGGGCTTGGCGCTGGCTTCGAGCGCGGGTCGGGCGCAATGCTGGGTTCGACCGGTCTGCTCGGATCGGGATCGATCGGGCGGAACAACGAGCAGGTGTCGCTGAACGCGGCGACCGGCAACCTGCTGATCAGCCAGCGCGATGAATTTCTGGTCGGACGTGGGCCCGATGCGGCGATCGGGCGGACCTATAACAGCCTTGGCGACATGTCGGACGAGAATGGCGACAACTGGCGCCAGAGCACCGATCGCCGCGTCTATGGGCTGACCGGTACGGTCAACACGACGGGAAGCACGGTCAAGCGGGTCTCGGGCGACGGATCGGAGATCACCTATACCTGGCAGACGATCAATTTGGTCGCGGCCTATTGGACGACCGATGGCGCCGGCGCACACGACAAGCTCAGCTATGCTGGCGGGGTTTGGACCTGGACCGATGGCGACACCCAGGGGACGGAGAAATACGCGGCGCACGGCGTCTATGGGCTGACGGGTACGGTCAATACCGCGGGCAGCACGATCAAGCGGGTGCTGGCCGACGGCACGAGCAGTACGTACAGCTGGGACGCGGCGACCTCGAAATATATCGTCAGTTCAGGCACGGCGAGCACCGACAACCTGACTTACGCGGCTGGTGTGTGGACCTGGTCGAACAGCGGCAGCCCGCTCACCCAGGTCTATAGCAACAATGGTGCAAGTTGGCGGATCGCCGAGGCCTCGGACAAGACCTCCAACAAGCTGACCTTCACTTATAGCGGTGCGAACCTGACCCGGGTGACGACCGCGACCGGCGACTATGAGGAATATGTCTGGTCGGGCGGGAATATCGCGCAGATCGTCACAAGCTACACCGACGGCACGCTTAAGACGCTGACCCGTACGAGCTACGGTTATGACACGTCGAACCGGTTGACGACCGTGACCGTTGACCTGACGCCGGGCGACAACAGCATCGCCGACGGCGCCACCTATGTCACGACCTACACCTATGATGGAACCTCGAAGCGGGTCGCGTCGATCGGTCAGACCGACGGGTCCCTCGTCACCTTCGTCTACGATACATCCGGTCGAATCACGCGTCTGACTCAGACGAGTGCGGCCGGCCAGTTTCGGACGACGGTGATTGCCTATTCGGCCGGCTCGACGACGATCACCGATCCGCTCGGCAAGGTCACGACGCTCGACTATAACAGCGATGGATCGTTGAAGAAGGTCACCTCGCCGCCCGCTTATACCGGTGCGACGGCGCAGGTGCTTCAGTTCGCCTATACGGGCACTGGCACCGGGGACGTGTCCTCAATCACCGACGCACTTGGGGCGGTGACCGCGTTTACCTATGATGCGGCGGGCAATGTCCTGACGTCATCCGACCGGCTGGGCAATGTGGTTACCCGGACCTACGGGTCGAAGAACGAAGTCCTGACGGAGACGCGGACCGGGTCCGATGCGACTTCTGCCGGGGCAGCCCACACGACGCGCTATGTGTACGACACAAATGGCCTCTTGCGGTACAGGATATCCGCTGAAGGGAGCGTGACCGAATATCGTTACAACGGCTACGGCCAGCAGACGTCATCGCTTGAATATGTCGACCAGAAATTTACCGTTTCCGGTTCTGATTCAGAGTCCTACCTCAACGGGTGGGTGCTCGGGCTCGCCGACCGGAGCGCGGTCATGCGGACTGACACCGGCTATGACGCGCGGGGCAATGCGGTAAGCAGCACGACTTATGAAAGCCTGTCGGCCAGCGGGACGGTGACGGGAGATCCCGTCGCGATTCAGGCAGGCATCGGGACTGCTGTCAGCCCCCAGCCCAATGGCCTGACTCGGGTCACCAAGACCTCGGGTACGACGGCGTGGGACGCCGATGCATCCTCGACCATGGGGGCAAGCGGGGATTTTGTCCTGCAGATCAGCCCGACACAGGTCTTCAACAGCCAGATGATCGGCGTGTCGCAGAATCCGTCGAGCTCCGCCTCTTATGACAGTCTCCAATACGCCTTTTATTTCATCGGGGGGAGTGTCTGGCGGTCGAATGGCGGGGGCGCTTACTCGCTCGGGACGACCCTGGCCGTTGGAGACAATTTCTGGCTCGTCCGCACTGGGACCACCATCAGCTTTCTCAAAGGGGCGACGCTTGAGGCCGCAAGCTCGGCCGGCGCGCTTTACTCTGTCGGCGGGGCGACGGGCACCTTCTATTTCGATTGCTCGCTGAATTCCGCGGGTACCGCCACCGATGTCAAATTTACGCCCGCTGCCGGTGTGTCCATCAGCAGCGGAGTCGGTACTGCGGTCAGTCTGCAGCCAAATGGCCTGACTCGGGTCACCAAGATCTCGGGTACGACGGGATGGGACGCGGATGCGTCCTCGACCATGGGGGCAAGCGGGGATTTTGTCCTGCAGGTCAGCCCGACACAGGTCTTTAACAGCCAGATGATCGGGGTGTCGCAGAACCCTTTGAGTTCTGCCTCCTATGACAGTCTCCAGTACGCCTTTTATTTCATCGGGGGGAGTGTCTGGCGGTCGAATGGCGGTGGCGTCTACTCGCTCGGCACTACCCTGGCCGTCGGGGATAATTTCTGGCTCGTCCGCACCGGCACCACCATCAGCTATCTCAAAGGGGCGACGCTTGAGGCCGCTCGGTCGGCTGGCGCGCTGTATTCGGTCGATGGGGCTATCGGGACCTTCTACTTCGATTGCTCGCTGAATTCCGCCGGCACGGTTTCGGACGTCGCGTTCATGCCCGTCGGCACGGCGGAAGTTACGTCCCGCACCTCCTATACCTATGATCAGGCGGGCCAGTTGCTTCGCAGGGCCGGAGCCGGCTTCAATGCGGAGACCTTCATCTATGATGGTCTGGGCCGCGTCATCGCGTCGGTCGACCTTGACGGCAACAGCACAAGTATCGCGTTCAATGACGCTGCCATGCAGACCGTCGTCACGCTAGGCAACGGCTTCACCCGGACTTCCGTCTACAACAAGGCCGGTGAACTGAACAGCGTTTCCGAAACGGGCGACAACGTCACCGCTTCGACATTCTACAGCTATACTGACCAGATGGGCCGGCTGCGCACCGACGGGCCCAACTCCAAATATTATCTCTACGATAACCTTGGCAGGAAGGTCGCGGATATCGGCCGATATACGGGGGATTTCACTGAATATCGCTATGACGCCAACAACAGGCTCGTCACGACAATCCGGTACGCTACTGCTCTGACGAGTGGACAGTTCTCGGTCCTGGGTAACCATCTTGTCCAGGTCGAGCTCTCATCCATCCGCCCCGATTCCGCGACGACCGATCTCTGGACCTGGAACGTCTATGATGCCGAAGATCGCCTGGTCCAGGCGATCAATGGCGATGGTGCCGTCACCACCTATCAATATGACGCATCCGGCAGACTGGTCGGCACGACCGCTTTTGCCAATAAGCTGAGTGCCGCGCAGTTGGCTGCGCTGAAAACCGGATCGCTGGCTCCCATTGCGGCGGCTGATGCGGCGCGAGACAGCGTCGCGCGCAATTTCTACGACAAGGCCGGGCTGCTGATCGGCGTGCTCGACGGCGAAGGGTATCTCAGCCAGATCACCTACGACAACGCAGGTCGCAAGGTGCGGGAGACGGCGTTTGCGACCGCGACGGACGCCAGCCTCCGCGCGTCGGGCACGTTCCTGGCGTTGGTGGGGTCAGTTACCGCCGCGGCCAACCCCGCCGACCGCACCGTGCGCTATGTCTATGATGCGCAGGGTAATCTTCGCTTCGAGGTCGACGGCCTCAATCATGTGACCGAATATCTCTATACCGGCGGCGTTCCGGGCAGCGCGGTCGCCGTGCCGCGGCAGACCATTAAATATGCGGGCACGATTGCCACGCTGGCCGACTATCGGATCGCTACCGTCAAGGCGGCGGTTGCCGTCCTGGCAAGCGATGCGAACAACCGTATCAACTGGACCGTGCTCAATGGATCGGGCCGTGCTGCCTATACCATCGATGCGACCGGCGCGGTCATCAGCTACCGCTATGACGCTCTCGGGCAGGTGACGAAAATCGTTCGGTTCGATACGCTTCGGACGACGGCTTCGCTGCCGGATCTGGCCACGATGGATGCCTGGTCGGTCGCCAACACCGGTGCCGCAGCCAACCGGATCACGCGCAACTATTACAGCGCGCGCGGCGAACTGCGATACTCGGTCGATGGAGAGGGCTATGTCACTCGCTTCATCTACGATCAATATGGCCGTCCGACCGTGTCCCTGCGCTGGGACACGCCGATCGTAACCACCGACGACACCACGATCGCGACCATCGCGACACTGCCGACTGGATCGGGCACGACCAATTCGACGGCGTATGATTATCTCAACCGTGTCGTCTCGCGGACCGATGGCGCAGGCGTCGTCACCACCTATGTGTACAATGCCAACGGCACGCTGGGTTCGACCTACCAGGCTTATGGCACTGCCGACCAGACCCAGACCGTCTACACCTATGACAATGCTGGTCAGGTACTGACGCGAACTGACGCTTATGGTACCGCGGAGCAGACGCTTACTTCCTATACATATGACGGCCTGGGCAATATCCTGACCGTCACCGATCCAAATGGAAGCGTGACGACCAGCAGCTATGACCGGCTTGGTCGGCTGCTGACGCGGACCAACGCACTGTCAGGTGTGGTGGCCTACCAGTATAACGGCTTCGGCGAGGCGGTTAAGGCAACCGACCCGCGCGGTAGCGCCAGCTACACTTATTATGACAGGCTCGGCCGGGTCATCTCCACGCGCGATGCGGACAATTATGTCACCGAGAGGGTGTATACGGCGTTTGGCGAACTCGCCTCGGTCACCCGACGCTACAACCGGGCGAGCGGTACCGCGAGCGACACCACGCCACCGGCGCCCACCGCCGATGCCGCGCGCGACGCGACGGTCAGCTTCCAATATGATCGGGCCGGCCAAGTCGCGAGCAAGACCGATGCGCTGGGTGCCGTCACGACCTATGGTCGCAATGCCTTTGGCGACGTGATCACCGAGGTCGATCCGCTCGAGAACGGCCCCGCGACCACGATCCAGACCACCCGTACCTATGACAAGCGTGGCCTGCTCAAGACCGAGGTGGTCGATTCAGCCGCCGGCGGCAAGGCGCTGACGACCAGCTATGGCTATGACGCGTTCGGGCGCGTCCTGACGCTGACCGACCCGGCGAGCCAGAACACGATCAAGACCTATGATCGTGAAGGGCGTGTCCTCACCGTCAAGAATGCGCTGAACCAGACCACCAGCTACAGCTATGACAAGCGGGGCAACCTTGCGGCGGTGCAGGATGCGCTCGGCAAGATCACGCGCTACGCCTATGACAAGAACGACCGGCTGATCTACGCGGTCGACGCGCTCGGTGGCGTCACCCAGAAGAGCTACGACAATGACGGCAGGGTGATCCTCAGCCAGTCCTATGCCAGCGCGATTTCGCTGACGGGACTTGCCACGGTCACCACCACGGCAGCGATCGCGGCAGCCCTGGCCGCCCGCGTTTCCCCGTCGGGCAACAACGCGCTCACCCGCTCGGTCTATGATGCCGACGGGCGGCTTCGCTATACCGTCGATGCCGCTAACTTCCTGACCGAGTTCGTCTATGACGCGGCCGGCAACGCGATCCGCAGCATCGCCTATTCGACCGCGATCGCATCCTCGCCGACCTACACCATGGCGACGATCGCCACGCAGGTGGCGGGCATGAGCGCGCCCGCGCTCGCCGCGGCGCGCACGACCCGCAACGTCTACACCGCCGAAGGCAAGCGTAGCTTCACTATCGATGCTTTGGGCAACGTCACTGCCTATCGTTACGATGCCCAGGGCAATGTCGTGAAGCAGCAGCGCGTTGCCGCCAATTATGGCGTGGCGGGCGATCCCACTGACGCTGCGATGACCACCTGGCTCACCAGCAACGGCAACACGACCAACGACCGCATATCGAGCGCGATCTATGATCGTAACGGGCAGTTGCGCTTCGACGTCGATGCCGAAGGCTATGTCACCCAATATACCTACAATGCGGCCGGCAGCGTTCGCACCAAGATACGCTACGCCACCAATACCTATGCGATCAACGACGAGACACCCCTTGCCACCGCACTGGCGCTGGTCGGGGCAACGCCGCCTACCACGGCGGCGGTCACCGAATTCAAATATGACAGTGCCGGCCGTCTGACCGAGACGATCGATCCGCTCGGCACGCGCACGGTGATGACACTCAACCTGCTCGGCCAGGCACTGACCACGGCGGTTGCCTATGGCACGCCTGACGAGAGTGTCACGACGAGAACCTATGACGCGCTCGGCCGGGTCCTCACCGAGACCCGCGCCTCCGGCCAGGCCGAGGCGACGACCCGCACCTTCACCTACGACGCCGTCGGCAACAAGCTCACCGAGAAGGATGGCCGCGGGAACATCACGACCCGCACCTATGATGCACTCGGCCATTTGCTGACCATTACCGAGCCCCTCGAAGGAAGCGCAACCGCGCTGACCACCAACAGCTACGACGCGTTCGGCAATCTCGTGAAGGTGATCGATCCGCGCAGCAATGCGAGCTACTTCTATTACGACGCGCTAGGCCGGATCATCTCCACGCGTGATGCGGACAATTACGTCACCGAGAGGGTGTATACGGCGTTCGGCGAACTCGCCTCGGTCACCCGGCGTTATAACAAGGCGAGCGGGACCGCGAGCGACACCACGCCCCCCACGCCGACCCCCGATGCAGCGCGTGATGCGACGGTCAGTTTCCAATATGACCGGGTCGGCCAGGTCGCGAGCAAGGCCGACGCGCTGGGCGCCGTCACGACCTATGGCCGCAATGCGTTTGGCGACGTGATCACCGAGGTCGATCCGCTCGAGAACGGCCCCGCGACCACGATCCAGACCACCCGCACCTATGACAAGCGCGGCATGCTCAAGACCGAGGTGGTCGATTCAGCCGCCGGCGGCAAGGCGCTGACGACCAGCTATGGCTATGACGCGTTCGGGCGTGTCCTCACGCTGACCGATCCGGCAAATCAGGTTAGCTCCAAGGTCTATGATCGTAGCGGGCTGCTCGTCAGCAGCACTGATGCGCTGAACCAGACGACCAGCTACAGCTATGACAAGCGGGGTAACCTTGCGGCGGTGCAGGATGCGCTCGGCAAGATCACGCGCTACGCCTATGACAAGAACGACCGGCTGATCTACACGGTCGACGCGCTCGGGGGCGTCACCCAGAAGAGCTACGACAATGATGGCAGGGTGATCCTCAGCCAGTCCTATGCCAGCGCGATTTCGCTGACGGGACTTGCCACGGTCACCACCACGGCAGCGATCGCGGCAGCCCTGGCCGCCCGCGTTTCCCCGTCGGGCAACAATGCGCTCACCCGCTCGGTCTATGATGCTGACGGTCGGCTTCGCTATACCGTCGATGCCGCGAACTTCCTGACCGAGTTCGTCTATGACGCGGCCGGTAACGCGATCCGCAGCATCGCCTATTCGACCGCGATCGCGTCCTCGCCGACCTACACCATGGCGACGATCGCCACGCAGGTCGCGGGGATGAGTGCCCCGGCGCTCGCCGCGGCGCGCACGACCCGCAACGTCTACACCGCCGAAGGCAAGCGCAGCTTCACCATCGACGCTTTGGGCAACGTCACTGCCTATAGTTACGACGCCCAGGGCAACGTCGTGAAGCAGCAGCGGGTCGCCGCCAATTACGGCACGACCGGCGATCCGACCGATGCGGCGATGACCACCTGGCTGTCGAACAATGCCAGCACGACGGCCGATCGGATTTCGCGCGCGATCTACGATCAGGCAGGGCGGCTGCGATTTGAGGCAATTGAATACCGGCTCCCGTCCGACCCGGATCCAGACCCCGCGCCTAAAAGCTATGTAACGCAATACACCTATGATGCCCAAGGCAACGTCCGCACCAAGATCCGTTACGCTGACCGTTATGCCGTTACCGACGCAACCAGTCTCGTTGTCGCGCTTGGGCTGGTCGGGGCAACGCCGCCCGCCACGGCGGCGGTCACCGAGTTCAAATATGACAGCGCCGGCCGCCTGATCGAGACGATCGATCCCAGCGGTGTCCGCACCGTGATGACGCTTAACAAGCTCGGCCAGGCGCTGACCACTGCGGTGGCTTACGGCACCGCCGACGAGAGCGTCACGAGCAGGACCTATGATGCGCTCGGCCGGGTCCTCACCGAGACCCGCGCTTCCGGCCGGAGCGAGGCGGCCACCCGCACGTTCACCTATGATTCCAACGGCAACCTCCTCACGGAGCAGGTCGGCCTCAACATCATCACCCGCACCTATGATGCGCTTGGCCAGGTGCTGACCGTCGCCGTGTCGCTCGACGCGACGACGAACGCCGTCACCACCAACAGCTACGACGCGTTCGGCAACCTCGTGAAGGTGACAGACCCGCGCGGGAATTCGGGCTATTTCTACTATGACGCGCTTGGCCGGCTGGTCCTTCAGGTCGACCCCGAGCGCTACGCCACCGAGACGACTTATACCTTCGCCGGGCAGACCGCCTCGGTCACGCGCTACGCCACGAAGCTGGGAAGCGAACCGGTCATCGGCACGAAGCCGGCGCCTGTCTCGACCCCGGCATCGGACTCGGTCTCGACCTTCACGTACGACAAGCTCGACCGAGTCACCTCGACGATACAGGTGACCGACACCAATCCGGCCAACAATATTGTCGAGAGTTATGGCTACAACGCCTTTGGCGACCGGGTCACCGTCATCAACAAGCTTGGCGGCACCACCACCAACAGCTTCGACAAGCGCGGCCTGCTGATCAGGGAAGTGCTCCAGATCGACTCGTCCGGGGCGACCATCACCAACAGCTATGCCTATGACGCGCGCGGCAACCGGTTGTCAGCGATCGAGGCCGGTGGCCTGCGCACCACGACCTACACCTATGATCTGCTCGATCAGCTCAAGACCAAGACGGTCAGCGGCGTCCCCGTCGCCAACGCAACCTTTACGGGCAGCACGGCCCAGGCGATGGTCGAGAGCTATGTCTATGACAAACGGGGTAATCTCGTTCAGGTCACTGATGCCAATAACGGCAAGAGCTTCCTGTTCTACGACGGGCTCGGTCGCAAGACCGCCGAGATCAGCCGCGTCGGAACGTTGACGACCTACAAGCTCGACGTGAACGGCAACATCACGGCGATGCAGGTCTATGGCACAGCGGTCGCACTGCCGTCCACGCCGGGCGGCACGCCACCCGCGGGCGGGACCGACAAGCGTGAGACGCTGTACAATTACGATCGCAACAATCGCCTGACGTCTACGGTGATAAAGGACGTCCAATATAGCGAGTATCCCAACTCCTTGTATCTCAAGACCGATGTCATCAACTCGACGGAGTATGACGCCGCCGGCAATGTGGTGCGGCAGACCGATGGTCGGGGCAACAGCGTCTATACCTATTACGACAGGCTCAACCGGAAGATCGCATCGGTCGATCAGGAACGGTATCTGACGAGCTGGACGCTTGATGCCGAGGGCAATGTGCTCTCGGAGCGGCGCTCAAGCACCCAATTGGCGGGTGCCGACATCGGCACGCTGCCCGGTGCGACGGCAAACCTCATTAAAAACAGTCAGTTCGCTGGGACGGATGGCTGGTATAGCTACAACCCCAACAACATCCTCAATGCTGGTTCGCCGTTCACCGGTGGCTATATGGGCAAGAATTTCCTCAAGGACGAATTCACGGCTACCGCTGCTAACCAGTCGGTATCGCTCAGGGTTGACGGTAATAACTCATTTGCCGTTGCCGGTGGCGAGCGGGTGGCGATTCAAGCCGGTGTGGAAGGGGCTGGCACGGTCGGTCGCCTCGTCCTCCTCATGTGGTGGTACGACTCCGGTGGCAACACGGTGCGGGTCGATGAGGTCGGCACGCTGAACGGGAGCCAGTGGTACGATACTAAAATCTCGACCTTTGCCACTGCCCCCGCCGGCGCAGTGAGCGGAGCGCTTGAACTCTATGCAATCACGTCCGGGGCCGGATCCGGCTTTTTCACCCTCGTCGAACCGACAGTGCGTCTTGTTGACGCGACCCAGGCGACAATGCCCGCGTTCACATCGGCCTATGCCGCTGATCGCGTCACGACCTTCACCTATGACAGAAACGGCCGCCGCCTGACCGAAACACGCGGCGCGGTGGAGACTTCCGCGGTCGGTGGAAACGGCGCGCTGTCCTCATCGAAGGCCGGTTCCGTCATTCGCTACGAGTATAACGGGCTCGGTCAGGTCACGAAGAAGACCGAGGCGAACCTGGATTATACCAGGCACGAATATGATTATCTGGGTCGTGAGACGCGCACGACGCAGACGCCCTTCGTCGATTATCGTCAAACCCAGGTAACCCCGACCACTGACATCACCTACAACGGCCTCAACCAGGTCTTGCAGACTATTCAACGCGGGGATGGCACGACGGCCGATCGCATCACGACCTATACCTATGATGCCGGTCGCCTGACGGGCATGACCGATCCCACGGGCTTCAGCACCAGCTATTATTATGACACGGCGGGACAGCTGGTCGCGCAGACCTATAGCCGCCAGAAGTCCAACGGCAGCTCCGAAACGAACGGAAACTTCTTCAGCTACGATGCGGCGGGTCGTGAAATCAGCCGCAAGACGGGTGTGCTGAATGGTTCGACCTGGACGTTCGGGGATACCACCGATGAATATTACAATGGTTATGGCGAGATCGTTGCCCAGGGGACCAATACCGGCGGCGTCAAGGCCAATGCCCAGCAGTTTGCCGACTATGACAAGGCTGGCAGGGTGTGGCGCACCAATTTCAAGGACGGCATCACCAAGGTTTATGCCTATGACAAGAACGGCAATGCGACGATGCTGTTGCAGAGCGCCGGCACCGCGAATCTGAAGAGCAAAGAGAGCGTAGAGCAGATTTTCGCGGACCTTTCCGGTGTGTCTGTAATGTTCAGCGTCTTCGACAAGCGCAATCAATTGATCGAGACATTCCAGCAGGCCAGCAACAATATCGGCGCCAATCCGATCCGCCCCGAACTCATTCCCGATCCGACCGGCCACGGTGTCGCCTCCTTCTATGCGGACGGAGACGTCGCAGTGAAGGTGAGCAGAGAGGAGGTGAAGAACAACCCTGCGGTAAAGCCCGCCGAGAGTCCGGAAAGCCGCTTTACAGCTACCGGCGGCGGCGTCTCGTTCGATGCAGTGATCACGCTTGGCTGGCAAGGTATCGGTAAATGGGACCGTAGGCAGCTCACGATATCGACTGATCCTGCCATATTCTACGGAAGCGGTGTGGTACATGTTACCATAACGGATTCGCAGGGGACGCGCTCTCTGGGAGATATTACTCCTGGCAGAAACTTTATTATTGAGGATACGACCTACACTCCTTTTTCCAGTTTCATATTCGCCTCTGGCGCAGTTTCATTCACCCTCACGCAGGAAGTGCCGGGCGGGCAAGTCGTCATTGCTCAGACCAGCATGAATATTGAGATGCCGTACCCTGGGCCAAAATCTGAACCGCCAGAGTGGAAGATATCCCATGGGGATGCGTACCCGGCGCCGAAACTTCACTTCCAGAACGAAAACGCCAATGCCACCGTTGTTCAGATGTTTGTCCGGCCGACCGGGTCGGGCGGGGCGTATCAAAAATTAACAGCGACTCAGCTGAATAATTCGATGGGCTCGAATATCGCGGGGTGGTTCACCTATGATTTGACTCAGTCGCCGTTCAACGGCCTGCCGGCAAACAGCAGCTGGGACATCAAATATCTGGCCATGGACGCGGCCGGCAAAATCTACGATTCCAAACAGGCTGTCCTGTCGAGAAACAGCAATGGCAGCCCGGTCCTGGACAATGTCATATTGGTCGATGTGCGCGGTCCCGGCCAGGCGATGCTCACGAATGATTCCGGCCGCGACTGGTTGATCCTCTCGGGCCTGCCAGCCGCGCCCGTGAACATGCGCTACAGGCCGCTCGGCAGCAGCGGTGGCTGGTCAGTGCCGGTCGGCGTCAATCCGGCCGGTTACGGCCAGAACGGCCTGGCGGCAGTCGATGTCACCGGCGTTGGCGGTCCGGTCGAATATTGGGTCGAACTCGCCGATGGCACGAAGCTCCACGGTACGCTCACCGTCGGGGGGCAGGCATCACTGCTAACGCAATATAAGGACGCATCGAGGGAGATTATCCTGAGGCCGCCGCCTGGCCAGACGGTTACCTGGCAGCAGTTCCGCTATTTCCGGGACGGCGCCTGGTCGTCATGGATCCCGCAAAGCGGGGGAGGGAATTGGACCTATAACGCGAAGGATCTCGCGGATTTCTACTCAAGCCGTAGCTATCCGATAGAATATGAGACTTATAACGTTGATACGCTGGTCTCCCGTTCCGAGGCAACGCTGACATTCGGCTATGACAGCCAGTCCATGAGCACCTTCAGCGGCGCGCCGGGGATGGCCGCCAAAGTATTGTTCGATCCGAAGCAGAACGGCGTGGCGAAGATCGTCCTGTACTGGCGTGACCGGGGATCCACCGGGGCCTTCACGGCCGTCACCATTTCCAAGGCAGGTGGCATCTTTGCCTGGGACGTCGATGCGGCGGGTGTGCGGCCGGGCACAGGCACCCGGAATCTCGAATATTATTACGATGCGTACGCAGCCGACAACACGATCCTGCCGACGCTCAACCATGCCGACCATGCGATGGGGTATCTCGCGATCCAGAGCGATCGTTATGCCGATACGACCAACAACGCGCTGGTGTGGCGCATCGACACCGCCGTGGCGTCCCAATATCTCGTCCACCGCACGCAAAGCTTCAACGCATTCGGGGAGATCGCTTCCGAGACTGACGGCAATGGCCGTATCACCAGCTTCAACTACAACACGATGGGCAGGCTGACCGGCAAGATCAGTCCACAGGTCGATGTGACTGACGAATCCGGCGTCACGACCAGGCAGTCGCCCACCGAATATTATTATTATGACCAATCCGGCCGCCTCGTCGGCAAGAGGGACGCGAACCAGAAATTCTTCACCCAGACCCTGCTGGCCGGCAGTGGGCAGGGCGGCGACACGGCGCTCACCATCGGCGAGTTCAATCCAGACAATAGCCAGAAGGCGTACGGGTACGATATCTTCGGCGATCTGCGAAAGATCACCGATGGGCTCGGTGCCGTCACCAATAACACCTATGACAAGGCTGGCCGGCTGATCCAGGTCGACCATCCGGTACGCGTCAACGGTAATTCGCCAGGCGTCCGGCTGGTCGACTATTATAGCTATGACGGGCTTGGCCAGCGCATCAAGCACAGCAACTCGGTCTATGGTGGTACGGTCGCCGAGACGACCGATTACGATGTGCAGGGGCGGGTGGTCAGCACGGTCAGCTTCGGCGGCTTGGCGACGACATATTCCTATACCTGGTACAGCATCGCCAGCAATCTTCTTGGTACCATCGGTCTCGGCAATTTCGGCGGGTGGCAGACGATCACCACCAATTCCGCCGGCCTCAATTCCTATGAGAATCGCGGCCTCTTCGGCCAGATAAACTGGCGGCAGGACTTTGGCGGCCATAGCTCGCACTACACCTATGACCTCGCGGGCCATCTCGTCGGCCAGACCGGCTCGACCGGGCAGTCGATCTCCTACACCTATTACAACAACGGCTATATCGCGAGCATCACTGACAATACGCTGCGCATGCGGTCCACCTTCCAGTATGACAATGAAGGAAACCGCACGCTCGAAACCTATAACAGCACGGATGCGTCGCCGATTATCTATCAGAACGCCTCGGTCAGCTATGACGAACTGAATCGCGTGGTGCGTTTCAAGGACGCCAAGGCGGAAATCACCTATAAATACGACGCCAATGGCAATCGCCGCGAGGTGAAGAGCATCTATAATGACGGGGTCGACGGGACGGAGCGAACCCAGGACTATTGGTACAAATATGACAGCATGAATCGCTTCGTTCTGACGATGGGCACGCTGTTGGGCGGGAACATCGTCGCCGGCAATGCCGGGGTCGCCCTTACCTATGATCCTGCGGGCAATCGCAAGACGGCGACAACGGCGGGTTCTTCGGAGGTGGAGACCTACACCTATACCGCCGATGGTTATCTCGAGGATACGATCATCGCCGGCGTGGTGCGCGCGCGGCGTACCAACGATGCGCTGGGCAGGGTGACGAGCTATACCCAGTTTGCGCCTGATGGCGCCGTCTCTTTTACTCGCACCTTGACCTATGACCGGAACAACCGGGTCACCGACCAGACCGAGACCGATGCCGCGAACGGCAACGTCATCACGACGATCCACAACGACTACAGGGCCTATGTCGCCGGCAGCGGCTATACGGGGCTCGACCAGGGGGTGATCACCCATAGCAGCCTGGTGAAGTCGACCGTCACGACCGAGACAGTCTACAGCTATGAATGGTGGGATGAAGCGAAGCAACTCGCCATCCGCGTTGACCCGACTGACCGGAGCAACCCCAATACGGGCCAATGGGCATCGGGCTTCTCCAGGCTCAGCTACGATGAGAATGGTCATCTGAAGCAGGTCGTCGATACCCAGGCCAACCGCGTCCTCTCCTATCGCAACGACGCCTATGGGCAGGTGCTGGTCCGCGAGGAGAAGATCAACAATGTGCTCGGGGCGCGGCAGCTCTATTATTATTTCGACGGCCGTCGCATCGGCGATGTCGGCAATAGCGGCCCCAGCCCGAGCCTGATCGACTATGCGCAGGAACTGGCGCTGGATCGCAACGCGCCGCGCGACAAGGGCGGGTTCCGCAACGGGCGGCCCGTGGAAAGCGCCGATTTCGACCAGAATTTCCAGCCAATCAACGCGAGCTATCCGGGTCCGGTGGCGGCGATGTACACCGCGCGGAACGGCGACACGCTGCAATCGATCGCCCGGGCCGCGTGGGGCGATGCCAACCTCTGGTACCTGATCGCCGACGCGAACGGCCTGACGGGGAATGCCACGCTGGTCGCCGGGCAGACGCTGTCGATCCCCAACAAGGTCACCAACTTCCACAACACCAGCGAGACCTTCCGCGTCTACAACCCCGGCGAGGCGATCGGCGACGCCATGCCGACCCTGCCGGCTGCGCCGACCATGCCCGCACCGCCTCCGCCCAAGAAGAATGGCTGCGGTATCTTCGGCATGATCCTGCTCGTAGTGATCGCAGTCGCGGTCGCGGCGGTCGCGGGGCCCGCCATCATCGGTTCGCCTGCGGTTCTCGGCCCTGGCGGCGCCGTGGTAGTGAATGCCACAGGGTTGACCGCCATTCTTGGCGGCAGCGCGGCTGCCGCCGGTAGTATAGGCGCGGTCGGTGCGGCCGTCATAGGCGGTGCGATCGCGGGTGCGGGGGCTAGCATCGTAAGCCAGGGCGTCGGGGTCGCTTTGGGTATCCAGGACAAGTTTAGCTGGAAGGGCGTTGCGCTCGGCGCTCTATCGGGAGCCGTCGGTGGCGGAGTGGGCAGTACATTCGGGAAGTCGGTGGCGTTCGGTAGCAAATTCCTGACCGACGTTGCCAAGGGGGTTACGACCAACGTGGTCACCCAGGGCATTTCGGTCGCGACCGGGCTGCAGAAGAAGTTCGACTGGGCCGGTGTCGCTGTTGCGGGTGCGGTGAGCGGCGCAGTCGGTATCGCCAACCGGACGTTGGCCAACGCCAAGGTCGGAACCGACGCGTACAAGATCGACTCGAATACGGCGCGCAATGTCGGCTTCTACGCGAATCAAGCGCTTTCCGGCGTTGCCGGCTCCGTCGCGGGGGGTGCTGTACGCAGCTTCGTCAGCGGCTCGAGTTTTGGGGACAATGTCCTCGCCACTTTGCCGGATGTGGTCGGCAGTACCATTGGGAGTCTCGTGGCCGATGGTGTGGCCCGAATTGGTCGTAGCTCAGGCAAGATGTCACCGGGTGAGAAAGCGTTCCTTGGCGAGGCGAAAAGAAGCGCCAAGGCGGTCCCCGCAGCGCTGGCCAACGCATCTGGCGCATCGTCGCAGCAGGGTGATGTCGATCAACCCGGTAAAGACATTGTCGTTGTCGCTAGACGTCAAGATCGCGACTTGATTGGGGCAATGAATACCTACCAGTGGGGGCGGTATTTTGCTCAATATGGACAACAGACCGACGAGTCCGGAGAGCGGTGGGCACTGCGCCAGCAACAGCCCGCCTCCCCGCCTGTGGCGGCAAGCCGCGACTCCTCGGTACAGGCCCCGTCCGCGACCTTCTTCGGTGGTGTCAGCAGGGCGTTTATTCAGAACTTCGGTGCGCTCGGAACGGACGAGGGCAGGCGGGCCATTGCATCCGGCCTAATTGGGTTCGCGCGCGACGTGGGCTTGCAGGTTGCACCCTTTGGAACGGTTCTGGACCCCACTGTAACTCAACGTAACGCTCAACGGGTGCTAGCCTTCGGGATAGGCACGCTTGAACTGGTTCCAAAGTTGGGAATGGGTGCCGCCCAGATAATTGACGGCGTGACGTTTGGACGGAATGATTTGGTGGGTGAAGGTGTATTTAACACCAGTCTCACTACCTTCGAGATCGTCGGCCTGAAGGGCCTCGGACGTGGTGTCAATGCGCTGACGCGGGCTGAACTGGTTGCCACAGAGGGTACTGCGTTCGGAGCCCCCCGCCTCGGGATGCAAATCCCGCAAGGCGTAGGTCCACGAACCTTTGACGTGATATCCGGCAAGGTACGCGCCGCTGTCGGCGATTTGGGCTTGGGTGACGATATTTTCGTGATGGGTTCGCGGTCTGGCGGTACAGCGAAGGCTGCGTCTGACTTCGACTTCGGAGTGCGCGTGTCACCCAATAAATTTGATGAGTTGATAGCTGAAAGCTTCGGGAATCCGAAAGCTGGTAGCGCGTTGTCGCGGACTAGAGACATTGCGATTAGGGATGGTAGAATACAGACCGGTGAGGCCGGTTTACGACCTGTCCGGACAACGATCTCGCGCACCTTGAACGTGCCGCAAAACAAGGTGCAGATTTCAGTGATCCGAGCCGGGGGAGTGTTCGATAATGGACCTCAAACGCCGCTCGCGTTTAAATTTTAGGAGGCGTCATGCCAGACCCGTACTACTGCAAACTGTATGTCGATACTGACGAGGATATCGAGAGGGTTGAAACGGCTTTAGATGACGCGGCAGCCGACGCTTTCGCAGATATCAGGGTAGATTACCCTGTATATGACAACGAGAACTTTGACCCGAGTTCTCGGGAGAAGCGGCCCTACGACTTTATCGAATGCTCGCGCTATTACGTTGAGCTGGGAACTGAGGAGCAGGTTGCCGATCAACTCTCCGGCTTCCAGTCTGGGGTCGCGGCGCTGATCAAGCGCCTCCGAGAGGAGGGGCGTTTTGTTACTGCATCGTGTGATTTTGAGGACGCTATCGCTGACGCCACTGGTTGGAACTGGACGGAAAGCAAGCCCGAACCGCCGGGGAGAGCTGTTGCGGCGTGAAAGCCAGATAAAGGCAGTGCCCCCCAGGCACTGCTAAGTTGCTGTCTGCGCATCGTCCTTCCCGCCAAGCGGCTCACATTGCCATGCCGACCGGTTGACCCTGATCAGCCTGCAGGCGCGACGCTCGCAGAAGCCGCGGTCGGCCATCAGCTTCTCCACCGCAGCGTAGCGATCCGCAGACCGGGTTAGTTTTTCCCCAGCAGATCCTTCAGCCGCCGGTTCTCGTCTTCCAACGTCCGCAACCGCGCCGCTTCTGAAACGGTCACGCCGCCGTACTTCGCCTTCCAGTTGTAGAACGTCGCATCGCTGATGCCGTGCTTTCGGCACAGCTCGGCGGTCTTCACCCCAGCCTCGTGCTCACGCAGCACGCTAGAGTCGGATGACATCAGCTTGATCCATAGCCGGCGTTGAGCAGGTAATTGCGGCATTCGGTGGGGCTGAAGGTATCGAGCAGGGAGCCGATGCGTCGCCATGTTGCGTCGTGGGTGCGCTCGGCGGCCTTGCGCATCAGATGCTTGAGTTTGGCGAAGACCTGCTCGATCGGATTGAGGTCGGGGCTGTATGGCGGCAGGAACAGGAGCTTGGCGCCAGCACCGCGGATCGCCCTGCGGATTGCGGGGCGTTTGTGGCTGCTCAGATTGTCCATGATGACGACGTCGCCAGGCGAGAGCGTCGGCACAAGGAACTGCTCGACATAGTCGGTGAAGCTCTGGCCGTTGACCGGCTGGTCGAGCACGCAAGGGGCATCGATGCGGTCGCAGCGGAGTGCCGCCAGGAAGGTCATCGTGCGCCAATGACCATAGGGCACCTTGGCATGGAGACGTTGCCCGACCGGCGCCCAGCCGCGCAACGGTGCCATGTTGGTCTTCGCCCACGTCTCGTCGATGAAGACGAGACGGGCCGGATCAAGCTGGCCTTGATACTTCTTCCACTGCTCACGTCGCCGGGCGATCACGGGGCGGAGCTGTTCGGCGGGCAGCACGCTTTTTTTTGAAGCTCAGCCCCTCGGCGTGAATGAAGCGCCAGACCTGAACATAATCAACCTTCACCCCGCGTTCCGCCAACTCGGCCACTAGGCCGCGTAACGTGAAGTCTGTGGCGGCACGTTCCAGCAGCCAGTCGCGATTGGGGCCGGACAGTATGTTGGGCTTGTGGCCGCCCATCTGGCCAGGGGATGCGCTGCCCGTCTCGCGAACGCGCTGTACCCATTTGATCGCCGAACTCGCCGCCACACCAAAGCGCGCCGCCGCCGCATGGCGGGACATCCCATCCTCAATCACCGCCGCCACAACCCGCTCGCGCAGGTCCATCGAATAGGGCTTCGCCATGCTCGCTGGCCTCCAATCCCCAGCCAGCATCTTGAATCAGAAAATCAACTCAAAGGGAATCCTCCTTGAATCAATCAAATGTCATCCCGCTCTAATGATCTGATCCTCGGTAAAACGGCCTCGCCGCATCGCTCGTCTCCATCTCACGAGCTAACTTACCAATGGCATGATTGCAGGGCAGCAGGTCAGTCTGAGCATTATGATCCTCGCTCCCGTGGCGGGCTCACAACCAAGACCACCTCGTAGTCGACGTGTCCGGCGGCGCGCCCGCATCGGCCGATCAAGAAAGCGACACCAGCATTCTCGTCATAACCCGCCAGAAATTTGCAATCCCAGTGGATAGCGAGGCGATGTCATGCGTTTCGCGTTCGCTTACCTGGCACCTGCTCAGGGTGCCGTCGTGCCAAGCCAAAGGGAGAAGGCCATGAAGAATCTGGTTATGTTGTTGCCCGCTATCGCTGTTCTGGGCGCCTGCCATTCCCAATCAAGCGTCAAGGCGGAGAATGCTTCGGTCGCCGAAGTCGCTGCGGTGACGAAGGATGCCGTGAAGCTCCAGCCAGGCAAATGGCAGACCACGATCAAGATCCTCTCGGTCGATGCGCCGGGCATGCCCGCACAAATGGGCGCGGCGATGAAACAGCAGATGAGCGCGGCAGGAAGCCAGACGGTGGAGAGTTGCCTCACGCCGGAAATGGTCGCCAAGCCGCCGGAGAACATGTTCGCTGGCGGCGCGCAGAACTGTACGTATGAGAAGTTCTCGATGTCCGATGGCAAGATGGACGCTACCCTGGTCTGCAAGGGCGGCGCCGCTGGGCCGGGCGAGATGCGCGCCACCATGTCGGGCAATTTTGCCAGCACCAGCTATGACGTGACGAGCGATGCCTCGATGAACATGCCCGCAATGCCCGGCGCGGCCGGTGGCGGCAAGGTCAATACCAAGACGCAGGTCATCGGCAAGCGCGTCGGCGAGTGCGACGCGAAGAAGACCAGCTAGACCGGCAAGAACCGCGTACGATCAGTTTCATTCCTCCGTCACCCGGACTTGTTCCGCGCGCGCTTGGCTTGCCTCTCGGCAAGCCAAGCCTGTGTCCGGGGAACACAAGCTCACTCGAACGCCGGGGTGGCGCAAGTGCAACAGCCTCATTTTGCTTTCGAGGTTGATTATGAGTAATTGTATCTAACTATATATTTGAAAATAAATGGTAAAATGCGAATTCCGCTTCCGCCCGGGCCCGAGAATGTCAGCAACCCTCATGGCATTCCCAACACGCGTTCGATTCAATCACTAAGCCGCATCGCGTAGAACGGCATCATGGTGGGCGTCAGCGCCTCGCTTCCTTCTCATCGTTCTTCTCATCGTTGCAACAAGGGAGGCAACCCTGCTGCCCTATCCCGCCGCCGCGATATAGATCGGGTTGCCGATCAGCAGCAGGCGCCCCCGGTCGTCGCGGACCTCCGCGCGGATCCAATGGGTGTGCCCGTCGCTGTGCCACGGTGCGATCGAGACGGGATGGTTCGCGTCGAACGCAGCGCGATAGGCGGGCTCCGCCTTGCCGTCGACGATCACCTGCACCGTTCCGCTCGGTACGCCCTTGAGGTCGACGGAGAGGCGAACGGCCTCGCCGGCGCGCAGGCGCAGCGTCTGGCCCATATCGGCATGCTGCGTGCCGCTGGAGGCCGACAGGTCGAGCAACCGGTCCTTCGTACCCTCGACGTCGATGAAGACCCGGCCCGAGCGGATGCCCGAGAGGAATCCGCGTACCGAGAGTTCAGACATATGGACGACGGTGGTCGGGCTGCCGATCGCGCCGGGTTCGTTCGCCGGGCGATCGGCCTCATGGCTGTCGCTGCCGCCGATGCCTGTCACGTGCCGGCCTGTATTCAGCAGTCCGGTCCAGTAAGCGAGCCCCTGGAACTGGCTGTCGGCCGATCGCGTCTCCCGCATGGTGCCGCCGTTCACGACCTCGACTGAATCCACCGCGCCGTCCGGCAGGCCATCGATGCGCCAGCCGCAGCCCATGCAGATCTCGCCGGATGGCGCGCCGGGATGGTTGATCGAGACGATTCCGCCTTCGCGATGAGCCGCGTCGATCCATTTGCGCGCCTGGTCCCAGGTCGGGCCGGCCATGCGGAAATCGAGGAAGCCGGTTGGGCCGAAGACGTTGCTATGGCCCCAGAAAGTGGTGATCTCGCGCCCCGGCACCAGCAGCAGCCGGTCGAACGCACCCTGCAATTCGCGCAGCGCATTATAGTGCGCGGTGGTGTTGTGATCGCTCAGCGCGATGAAATCGAGACCGCGCACTGCTGCTGCCTCGACGGTGCGATAGACGGGGCAGGGGATGCTCGTGCCCGACTGGGCCTTGCATCTGCCGTCGCTGTCGCCGCTGTGCATGTGAAGGTCGCCGCGATACCAGCCGGGCTTCGCAGCGATCGGGGCGTTGGCGAACTCGGTCACGGTCGGCGCGCGGTCGATGAAGATCCGCGCCTCGTACGGTGCCCGCGCGCCCACGCGGATGTTGGGCGCGCCGAGGATCAGGTTCCACCGTCCGGCGGGCAGCGGACCGGGGAGATAGCCCGGCGTCGCATCCTCGGTGCTGAGCGTCATATGGTCGCGCGTGCCGCCGCTCCAGCCGCGGAAGCGCAGCGGGTCGCGCAGCCCGAGGTCGATGACGGAACGCTGTTCCTTGCCGCCATAGGTGAAGCGGATGGTGATCCGCGACACCCCCGCGGGCAGGTCGAACGGGACATCGGTGTACCGCTCATAGTTGGCGCGCGTCAGCTCGCCCTTGAGCACGCGCCAGGGCGTGCCCGCGTCCGCCCTTTCCGATGGCCCCGCCCGGCCGTCCCGCGCGAAGGCAGGCGCGGCCAGGATGAGGGTTGCGAGAAGGGCGGACGCGAGACGCTTTTCCATGGTCAGAACCGATACATCACGGCCGCGCGGAAATTCCGCCCGATCAGCGGGCGCGCGATGAAGGTGTTGGCGCCCGCATCGGCGTTCTGCAGTTCGCCCGCGCGCGGATTGCCCTCGGTCAGGCCAAGCGAGTTGTTGAGGTTGTCGACATAGCCATAGAGCGACAGGCTGCGGGACACGTCGAACCGCGCGCTCAGGTTGATCGTGCCATAGGCCGGCAGCCGCACCGAATTGGCGGTGTCGACATAGCGCGCGCCTTCATATTCCCACGATCCCTGCAGGCGGATGCGCCCATCGAGCAGGTTGAGGCCCGGTACCAGGCGCAAGCTCACCGTCGGCACGCGGATCAGGCGGTTGCCATCGAAGTCGAAGGTCTTTTTCGAGGCGTCGACATAGGTCAGGCCCTTGTAGCGCGGGTCCTCGAGCGTCGCGGTGGCGGACAGGTCGAACCAGCGCACCGGACGCACCGTGCCCTCCAGTTCCAGGCCGAAGGTCTGGGTGTCGGCATAGCGCGTCTCGCTGATCGCCGGACCGTTCAGGTCGAAGCGATAGTTGGTGAAGGAGACGTTGTTGTACTTGGTCCAGAAGCCGGTTGCGTAGACGTCGATCAGCGGGCTTGAATATTTGAGGCCGATCTCGCCCAGGTCCATCGTCTGGATGACGGGAGTCGATGTCGGGCTGGTGACGAAATTGCCCAGGCTCGGCAGGCGATTGGCCGATGTGTAGCGGGCGAACAGCCCGGCATGCTTGCTGAACTGATAGTCGACGCCCAGCGTCCAGGTCGCATGGGCGTAGTTCTTGTCGTAATTGGCATAGACGCCGCTGCCGGTGAGGATCGACGACGTCGCCGGGGTGCCGAGATTGACCGTCTTCTTCAGTCCGACCGTGCCGCGGGTGCGCATCGTTTCCCAGCGCACGCCGCCATCGACGCGCAGATTCGGCGTGATCTGCCATTCGTCGGCCAGGTAGAGTGCGTGGCTGGTCTGCTCGCCATGCGCATTCTCCCATTCATAGCCGTATTTGTAGATGCCATGGTCGGTGAAGGTCTTGAGGACATTGCCCGCGCCATCGACCGCGACCAGGTCGAGCAGCCGGCTGTTGTTGCGCACGTCGAGCAGCGCGGTCGAGGAATAGCGGCTGAAATCCTCGTCGATATGCGCGAAATAATAGCCGAAGGTGATGTCGTGGGTGGTCGAGCCCATCTCGAAACGGTGCGAGATATGGGTGTCGCTCATGAACTCCTTCACCGGCAGTGTCAGGCCGCGCAGGCCGCCGACGATGACCAGCCCGTTGCCGTTCTGGTTGGCGGTGTCGAAGATCTGGCCGGGTGAGGTCGCATAGCGGAACTGGAGTGCGGTCGCACCCGGTGCCTGGCCCAGCAGGCCGACCTGCTGGGTCAGCAGGCTCGACGCGCTTTGCAGCGTGTTGGGGAACACGCCGTTCCGCTGGGTCCCGGTGTCGTTGTAGCGGGTGACGTTGGAGATCTTCCAGTCATCCCAGGGCTCAAACTCGAACTTGCCGGTGATCTGGGTGCGCTTCACCTGGGTGCCGACGCTGTTGTCGAAATCATAGGTGCCGCCGTCGCCCTGGATCATCCGGACGCGCTGTGTCTCCGGCCCCGCGACCGTGCCGTAATTGCCGCTGAAGCCGGGCACCGCGCGGATCTTGCCGTCCGCATAGGTGCGCATCGGGATGCCGGTGTAGAAGCCGACAATGTCGTCCACCCGCTTCACGTCGAGGCTGACCTTGGCGCGCTCCCATTCGCGCGACACGGTGGCGCGGATCTGGCCGCCGCGATTGGCGGTGAAGCCGGGGTCGCGGACGCCACCCTCGGAACGATAGAAGCCGCCCAGCGCGACCTTCCAGTCACCAATCGGCGCCCCGACCCAGAAATCCATGCGGTACATGCTGTCGGCGCCCAGCGAGGCCTTGACGAGGCCCTCCGCCTTGTCGCCCACCTTGCGCGGGATGAAGTTGACCGCGCCCGCCGGCGCATTCGAATAGAAAAGCGACGCGGGGCCGCCACGCACCACTTCGATCCGCTCGATCGTCTCGTCCAGGCGGAACACCTGGTCGCCGTTCAGATAGCCGAGCGCGGGATCATGCTGGACCGGGATGCCGTCCTCCAGCAACTGGATCGAGCCGAAGCCGTCAACCGGCACGCCGCGCGCACGGACGTTGCCGCTTGCCTCGCCGCCGGAGGATTCGACCCAGAATCCGGGGACCGACTTCAACGCCTCGGTGACGCTGGTCGGAGCCTGGAGGCGCAGCGCCTCCTCGTCGATTCGCGTGACCGAATAGCTCATCTCGGCCTTGGTCCGCTGGCCGGTGCCGGCGCGGCCGGTGACGATGATATCGCTGGCTTCGCCGCCTTGCGCGGGCTGCGCATCAGGCTGCTGGTCGTGCGCCTGGGATTGGCTGTCCTGCGCCCATGCGGGGGCCGTCCCGGCGTATAGCAGGGCGAGCAGCGACGATGTCATCAGGTACGGCTTCATGATTTTCCCCTTCGGTTGATGTCTCTGGCGGTTTTCCGGACCCGAGAGACGCGCGTCCGGTCGTTCCGGCGCGCGGCTGCGCGTCGGTGAAAGGCGTTCGTTTGTGCTTCGCCGCGCAGACGGGGCAGGGGGTGGTTTCCGCTATCGGTCGCGCAAATTTTTTCGGTGTGGCGATGTCAGGCGCCTGATGCGGCCCCGGCCGGCGAGGGACTGTCAATCGGCTGTCACAACCGGCCTTTAGGCGGAGTCTCGGTTCGGCATTTCGGATGGGGCGGCGACGACATGGCATGGCTGCGCGACATCGACATATGGTTTGCCGATCACGTCTTCGCCTATCACCAGCAGACGCGCCGCTACGCGATCAGCCTTGTCCGGCAGGCGGAGGAGGCGGAGGAACTGGTGCAGGAAGCCTATGCGCGGCTGTTCGCGCTCGAAGACTGGGCCTCGATCGCCAATCCCCACGCCTTCACCCTGCGGATCGTCCGCAACCTCGCGATCGAACGCTTTCGTCGCGCCGAGGTCGTCAGGCTCGACCGGAGCGCGATCCTGCACACGCTCGAAGTCGCCGATCAGGAGCCGACCCCCGACGTCGTGGCGATGGACCGGTCCGAACTGCGCCGGGTCGCCCAGATATTGCAGGAAATGCCGCCGCGCATGCGCGAGGCGATGGTTCTCCGGAGAATTGAGGGCTTGCCCCCGGCTCAAGTAGCGGAAAGAATGAAGATCTCCGTCTCCACGGTGGAGACACACTTGATCAAGGCCCTTCGCCTGTTGACGCAGAGGCTGAACCGGCAGGAAGCGCAGGCGAAGACGGAGCGAATACCCGCATGGGAGAGGAAGGAAAGGCTGGAGCAGGGCTGAGCGAGCAGGCGATCGACTGGCTGGTGGCGCTCGATTGCGGCACCGCCGACGAGCAGGCGTTCGATGCCTGGCGCACTGCTGATCCCCGGCATGCCGCTGCCTTTGCCCAGGTCGCCGCGACGTGGCGGCGAACCGCCGACCCGCGCCTCCCCGCGCTGCTCGACGAGCCCGCCGAAGCTGTCGCGTTGCCAGAGCCCGATCGGGCAGCGACGGGAAGCTGGTCGCGCCGTGCGGTTGCCGGGGGCGCGGTTGCTGCCATGCTCGGTCTCGGCGGCGCCGGCGCCATGCTGGTGTGGCCGCGCAGGGCATTCGCCTCGACCGCGGTCGGCGAGCGCCGGACCATCCGTTTGCCTGACGGCAACCATGCGATGCTCAATACCGATACGCGCGTCGCCTGGCGTTTCGAGAATGAGCCCGAATTCTGGATTGAGCGAGGTGAGGCGGCTCTGCTCGTTCGCGAGACAACCAGGCCGTTTCGCGTATACAGCGATCCGATCGATGCGCGCCTTGGCGGCGGGAAGTTCACGTTCCGGATCGAGCCCGGCGGCGGCGAGCTTCTGGTTGTCGCCGGGAGGGCCGAGGCTGCCTATGGCGGCACGCCCGCCGGAACGATCCATGCCGGCAGCGCGCTGACGGTCAGTGACGGTGCGGCGCGGATATCCGCCCGGTCACCGGACGCCATCGCGGCCGCCACTGCCTGGGAAGATGGCAAGATCGTCTTCAACGGCATGCCGCTCGATCGGGCGATCGTCGAGTTCAATCGCTATCTTCCCGACAAGATCGTGCTGCAGCAGGCGGACCTCGCCGGCACGCGGCTCGGCGGGGAATTCCAGATCGACAACCCCGATGGCTTCCTGCTCGCCCTTCGCGACGGATTCGACATCGACCATCGCCAGCAGGGTAATCAGATCCAGCTTTTCCGCCGCCACGACTGACGGCCGACCCGGACGATGCACGTGCAGGGCCGTCGTGACATGAAGCTGTCGCGCATGGGCGCCAGTGACGGATCATGTGTCTGACTCACGGCCTTCGTCGCTTCTTCGGGCCATCGAACCACCGTGCTTCCAAACCCGCCGCCCGGTTCGCGGCTGGCCTTCTGGGCGGCATGGCGATGATCGCCCCCGCGCCGGCCCAGGCGGGGCAGGGAGGACGGTCGGTCCTGTTCGACATCCCCGCGCAGGGACTTTCGGCAGCCCTGGACCAGTTCGCGCGTCAGGCCGGGGTTCAGATACTCTATCCCTACGGGGTCGCTACGGCGGGTCGCAACGTGGCGCTGCGCGGCCGGATGCCGGTTCGCGAGGCGCTCGACCGGTTGTTACGCGGGAGCGGGCTCGAGATTGCCCGCTTCACTGATCGGGTCGTCACCCTGCGCGCGGGTGTTCCCTCAGCATTCGCCCGGAGGGTCAAGCGGCTTGACGTCCCGCTGCCCGCGCCTTCGTCTGTTCCCGAGCGGCCTTCACCGCTTCCGCCGGAAATCGTGGTGACCGGGCGCGCCGTCGGCGCGCCGCTCGCGGAGGCCGAACTGAGCTACGCGGTCACGCATATCGATGCTGCCACGCTGGCACGCCAAGGCCCTCAGTCCATGGCTGAGCTGTTCACCCGGATTCCCGGCTTCTGGGTCGAATCGACCGGTGGGGAGGCAAGCAACAATGTCCGCTCCCGGGGGATCCCGACCGATGGTTATTCCTCGGTGGCGCTGCTCGAGGATGGGCTGCCGGTGCAATATGACGGCGGTCTCGGCTATCTGAATACCGACCAGATATATCGGGCCGATCCGACGGTCGAGCGGGTGGAAGCGGTGCGCGGCGGCCCCTCGGCGATCTTCATGCCCAACGCCCCGGGCGGCAGCGTCAACTTCCTCACCCGGAACGGATTGCGTGCTCCGGGATATCGCTTTTCAGCGACCGGCGGCAGCTTCGGCTATGGCCGGATCGACGGATTCGTCGGTGTGCGGATTGCACCCAACCTCGGGGTTTCGCTGGGGGGATTCTATCGGCGCGACGATGGCCTGCGCGATCCTGGCTATCTCGCCGACCAGGGTGGACAGCTCCGCGCCGTCATCGATTACGACAATGGCCGGGCTCGCCTGTCGTTCAACGTCAAGCGGCTGGACGACCGTGTCATTCTCTATCTGCCCGTTCCGCTCCAGTTCGATGCCCGGGGCGACGTCCACGGCATTCCCGGCTTCGATCCGCTGGTCGGCACGCTGGCCGGACCGGACAATCTCAATGTCCCGTTCAAGACCGCTACGGGCCTGCGCGATTTCGACCTGTCGCGGGGCACGCACAGCCGGGTCACCTTCTACACGATGACCGGACGGCTCCCGCTCGGCGGGTTGAGCGCGCTTGAGGTCAAGGCGCGGCTGCGGACCGGCAGCACGGTCAGGAACGGGTTGTTCCCGATCGGCCGGCCGATGTCCGGGAGCATCTATCTCGATAGCGTTCGACAGCAAGTGGCGGCGGCCTTTCCCGGCACGTCGGCGACGCAGATCCGCTACGCTGACACCGGTCAACCGTTTCTGCCCGACAGCAACGGCAACGGGCTGGTCGTCGGCGCCAACCTGCTGTCGGTACGGATGCCGATGCGCGAAGTCATCGGCGATGCGCGGCTGACGCGCAGTGTCGATCGATGGGGGCATCACGACCTGGCGCTTGGCTTGACCTATGATCATGCCAGCCTTGGCTTCGACCGGACGATGGGAACCGTGTTGCTCGATGTGCGCAGCCAGGCGCGGCGGCTCGACGTCGTCGCCCTTGATGCCGGTGGCCGGCAAGTCGGTGCGCTGACCGACAACGGTTTCATACGCTATGGCTCGCTGTTCGACCGGGTCGATCTGCGATCCTCGAACGTCGCTCTGTACTTGGCTGACGAATGGAAGCTGGCGCCCCATTGGCGCATCGACCTGGGCGGACGCTGGGAGCGGATTCGGATCGGCGGCGGTGTCGAAGGCAGTTCCCCTGTGAACCTGGGCGATCCGGCGATGCTGGCCGACGATGCTGTGCTGACCGGCAATGGCAAGATCACGCCGATCCGCCGCACTTTCTCCGGTCTCAGCTGGACCGCCGGCGTCAACTTCAATCCCGGCCCGGGCACCGGCCTGTTCCTGCGGTTCGCGCGCACCGCCAGGCTGCCGAGCGCGACCGAGTTCATCGGCTCGCCGAACCGAACCGACGAGGCGATCGTCCCGATCACGATGGCAGAGGCGGGCCTCATCGTGCGGCGCCGGCACTGGAATCTTTCAGCCGTCGCCTACAAGACTCATTTCGCGCGATTGCCGTTCACTGACTATCGCTTCGATCCGGTGTCCAATACCTATGTCGACCGGACCTCGATCGCCGATACATCCACTGTCGGGCTTGAGCTTGCCGGCCACGCGGACCTGCCGGGGCCACTGCAGCTTGACCTGCAGGCGACGCTTCAGGATCCGCGCTATCGCAATTTCAGCTATGTCGAACTGGCTGGCGGCTTGCCGGTCACGCGCAACGTCACTGGCAATCAGTTGATTCGCGTGCCGGAATTGTCCCTGCGCGCCACGCCAAGCCTCAACCTCTTCGCCGGCAGGCTGCGCATCGCGCCCGAATTCGTGCACTATTCCGATCGCTTCGCCGATATCGCGAACACGCAGCGGCTGCCGTCCTTCTCGCTCGTCAACATCGATATGAACGCCAGAATCAGTGATCGCCTGACGCTCGCGTTGCACGCGACCAATATCACTAACGCGCTCGGCCTGACCGAAGGCAATCCGAGAGCCGGATCGTTCGACGCCGGCGGCATGGGCAGCAGCTATTTTCTCGCCAGGCCTGAGTTCGGCCGTGCCCTGCGTGCGACGCTCAACTTTTCCTATTGATCTCCAGTTGCCTGCTCCTCTTCCCGGGCTGCCGGCGCGACAGGGGCATCTCAATTCCATGGCGCATGCTCGCAAAAGCTTTTAGCGAGCACCGCATTTGCTCCGCAGTCCCCTGTCGAGATGGTTTCGTAATTGCTGCTAAGGCGCGTGTGATGTTCAGGAAATCCCCCGGCAAAATCGTCATTCTGGCCGCCCTGCTCGTTCTGGCTGCGGTGGGGGGTGGTCTCTGGCTGTTGCAGACTCTGGGCTGGTTCGCGCCCGCTCCGACCAGATTCGGCTGGCAGGCGGATCTTGCGACCGTGGCTGGCGACGGCGTTCGCGGCCATGCCGATGGCGCACCGGCCGGCGCGCGCTTCAGCGATCCGTTCGCGGTCGCGATCGACGCGCGCGGCGCGCTCTATGTGGCGGATGCCGGCGACACCAAACGAGTCCGCAAGATCGACGCGGACGGCACCGTCACGACCCTGCCAGGATCGTTCGACACGCCGTCCGGCATCGCCCTCGACACCGCGGGCAATATCATCGTCGCGGATACGGGGGCCAACGCGATCCGCATGATCAGCCCCGCCGGGGCCGTCACCACCCTCGCGGGGGACGGGGTGGCTGGGCTCCGCGACGGTGTGGCGGCGCAAGCGCGCTTCAACGGGCCGATCGGGGTGGCGGCTGACGACAAGGGCAATGTCTATGTCGCTGACAGCTATAATGACCGGATTCGCCTCATCACGCCTGATGGCCAGGTGCGGACGCTCGCGGGTGGCGACGCGCCGGGTTTCGCTGACGGCCAGGGTGCCGCCGCCGCTTTCGATACACCCAGCGGCCTCGCGATCGACCGCCACGGCGCGCTGCTCGTCGCCGATACCGGCAACGATGCGATCCGCAAGGTCGACAAGGATGGTCTTGTCTCGACCGTCGCCAGAACCGATCCGGGCGACGGGGCAGGCCTGCTGAAGGCGCCGATCGCGCTGGCGCCGACCTGGGACGGGTTCCTGTACATCGCCTCCTTCCGCCGCGCGCGTATCGTGCAGATATCGCCCACGGGTGAGCTGCGCGTGCTGGCCGGGCCGGGGGCCGCGATCGATGGCAACGCCGCGCTGCCGCTGACCGGTCCTGCCGGCCTGGCGATCGATCGGGCGGGAGCGCTCTACGTCGCCGACGCCTCGGCCTATGCGATCCGCAAGCTCACCCCGCGCCGCGCCGGTGCCTCCGCCAAGGTGGCCGCGCTTGAACCCGCGCCGCCGGCCCTCGTCCGCGCGCCGGTGTTCCCGTGGCCGGTCGCGCCGCAATATGGCTGGCACGAAGTGGTCGGCGACATGGGCGAGGTGCGTGGCAATTATCAGGGCGAGAGCCGCGATCACCTTCATGCCGGTCTCGATATCAGCGCGCCGGTGGGAGAGCAGGTGCTCGCCTCAGCGAACGAGACGGTGCAGGATCCGCTGCCCAATTGGGACGTGGAAGGGCTGAGCGAAGGCCTGCGCATCGACCAACTCACCTATATCCATATGCGCGTTGGCCGCAGTCCGACGGGTGCGCCGCTCGATCCCGCGCGCTTCCAGGTGATCCGCGATGCCGGGGGCCATGTCACCCGCGTGCGGGTCAAGCGTGGCACCCGTTTCCGCGTCGGCGATCCGCTTGGCACGATCAACCGCATGGCGCACGTCCATCTCGAACTCGGACCGCCGCGCGCCAAGGTCAACGCGTTGCTGCTGCATTTCCCAGGTTTCGCTGATCATATCGCGCCGCATATCGATGACGTGCATATCCTCGATGGGGCAGGCCAGCGCCTGACAGAGATGCAAAATGGCCGCCTCATCGTTCTTGCCGCTGGCGGCACCGTCGCCATCGTCGCCGAAGCCTGGGATCAGGTCGATGGCAACGCCGCCCGACGTCGCCTCGGCCTGTACAGGGCGGGCTTCCAGATATTGAAGGCCGACGGCACGCCGGTGCGTGGGTACGAGCAGCCGCGCATCACGCTCGAATTCGATCGCATGCCGACAGCAGCCGATGCTGCAAAGATCGCCTATGCCCCCGCCAGCGGCGACACAGTCCATAGCGACCAGCGGACACGCTTTCTCTACGTCGTCACCAACATGGTGCGGCACGGTCACGCTGCGCAGGGTGGCTGGAACCCGGCGGATATCCCGCCCGGTAACTACACCATCCGCATCTACGCCGCCGACCGGGCCGGGAATGTCGCATCGACCGGACGTGATCTCCCGATCACCATCCGCTGAGCTATTTGTGGTGCGAGGAAGCCGCGCTGGCTCCGCGCGCGTAATACGCGGTGCCGGAAGGTGCTCAGCCGGGGCTGTTGCCCATCATCTCGCCGAGGCGCACTGGCCGTTTGGGCGCCCAGTCTTTGTTGAAGGCGACGGTGTCCTGCCTGAACAGCATCACGATCGTCGAGCCGAGAAGGAAGCGGCCCATTTCCTGGCCCTTTTTCAGCACGATGTCCTGATCGGCATAGGTCCATTCGGCAACCTTGCCGGTACGCTCCGGATTGACCACGCCGTGCCAGACGGTCGCCATGCTGCCGACGATGGTCGCGCCCACCAGCACCATCACAAACGGGCCACATTCCGGGGATTCGAACACGCACACCACGCGCTCGTTGCGCGCGAAAAGCTTCGGCACGCCGCGCGCCGTGGTCGGGTTCACGGAGAACAGCGCGCCCGGGACGTAGATCATCCGGCTAAGCTTGCCGTCACAGGGCATGTGCAGGCGGTGGTAATCCCTGGGCGACAGGTAAAGATTGGCAAAGCTGCCGTGGCGGAACAGGCTCGCCAGCGCAGTGTCGCCGCCGACCAGTTCGGTGGTGGTGAAGCGATGGCCCTTGGCCTGGAGTATCTGGTCGTCATCAATGGCGCCGAACTGGCTGATCGCACCGTCCACCGGGCAGATGAAGTCAGCCGTGGCGAGAGGCCGAGCGCCTATCTTGAGCGGGCGGGTGAAGAACTCATTGAAGCTGCCATAGCTGGCGATGTCTGGATTCTCGGCTTCGGTCATATCGACGCCGTACTTGCGAACGAACCAGCGGATCAGCGGGAGCGTCATCGCGCTGCCCTGCGCTCCGGCGATCTGGCCCGCGAAAATGGTCAGGCGCCGCTTGGGCAGCAGATATTGAAGCAGAATCTTCAGGTGATCGGACATGCTCGGACTCGAATGGTGGACACCGCCGCGCACCTGTGACGGGGCGGATCGTGCACCTTTTTGGGAAAGGTGCGCCCATCACTTAGACACGCTTGACGTGCATGGACAGTTTTTCTCCTGCCTACTCGTGTTCAGGCAATGATTTCAGGAAGCGTTCAAGCTGATCCAGCACACCATCCCAGTTCTGCTTCGACCTGTCGGCGAGTTCCTGGCTCGGATTGTTGCCCTGGCGAACGGCAACCCGGCATCCGCCTGGCTCGTGCCGAACCTCGAACATGAGCGTGTTGTAGCCGTCGGGCACAGCCTGCCCGGAATCGCTTTCGCGCGCCACGGTCATGGCGAGCATGCGGGGAGGTTCCAGCGCGGTAATCGTCCCACGATCGAAGAACACCTTGCCGTCCCATTCGTAGCGATAGGCAATGGGGCCACCGACCACGCCCGAGCTTTCGACCTGCGCTCCGAACATATACTGCCGGACCTGCTCCGGGTCGATGAGAGCCCTCCAGGCCGCTTCCTGCGGCACCGGCATGAACCGCGACGTCTCAATCTCGAAAACCGATTGCATCGGCTGCTCCTCTTAACTTAGCTGCCGGCTCACCGTTAAGCGGGACATCGGGGACCGTATTGAAGATTTCCGCAGGTCATGCCGAACCACTGTTCCCGACGGATGAAGGGATATTGCGACCCGACTCCCCGTCACCGTCGCTGCGCATGGAGCGTTTTTCACCGCCATCGTCGTTGCAGCCCTATCTGGATCATCTCTGGATCGCCGAATGGGACATCCCGGCGGAAACCTCTCTCCCGCTGGACATTGTCGCGATGCCCTGCGTCAACCTGGTGCTGGTGGGCGAAAACGCCTTTGTGGCAGGCGTCAAAACAGAGCGCCAACGCCATGTTCTCTCGGGCTCCGGCCGTATTGCGGGGCTCCGCTTCAAGCCTGGTGGATTTCGCCCTTTCTTCCTGCAGCCGGTCGCGAGGATACGGAATATGGAAATACCGGCTGCCTCCGTGCATCCGTCGCTCAGCCCGGCATGGGCGCGATCATGCCTGTCGAGGGACGATTTCGGTGTCACGGCAGGACAGGTGTTCGAAACGGTCGCCGCGCTGCCGGTTCATCGCGTGCCCAGGACCGAGGCCGTGGAGCGGATCCTCAAGATCTGCTGGAGCCAGCCGGAACTGCCGGTTCCGGCCATTGCCAGGTCAGGCGGGCTGAACATTCGCACCTTGGAAGCATTGTTCCATGATTCAGTGGGCGTGAGCCTGGTCTGGATCAGGCGGCAGATACGGGCCCTGTCCGCAATGCGCATGGGAGGGCATGAAGGCGGGTGGGCCGGGATCGCTCAGCAACTCGGCTACAGCGATCAGGCGCATATGACGAACCAGTTCAAGCAGGCCATTGGCGTTCCGCCCGGCATTTTCCTCAGAAAGACAGGACGCTGATCCTGTTCTCCATTCGCCGGCTGGTTTGACGTTCATGCCGATGGAGAACTGATCATGGACGCGCGGCCGCCGCCTTATGAGGACGGATGGTGCCGAAGGCAGCCTCTCTTTACGTGGGATTAGCTGTCCCGGGCCCCAATTGTGCCTGATTTACCGAGCTCGGCCGCTTGTCGTTGAATATTTCGTAGATGAGCGAGCGCAGCCATTGGTGCCCGTCGTCGCGATGGCATCGTTCATGCCAGAATTGCGAGATATCGACGGTTGGTATTTCAACCGGGAAGGCCACGGCGCGAACATCCTCCGAATTGGCAAGGGCGCTCGCGACACGGCTTGGGACACTGGCGATCAGATCGCTCGATGCCACGATGCGGCCGATGCCGAAGGAGTGTGCCAGCCGCAGCGCTACGTTACGGGTCTTTCCAGACTTGGTCGAAAGCGCTTCGAGTTCCGATTCGAAACGCGCGTGGCTGCCGACGGTGGGCGTATAGTCGATATGCTCCACGGCGAAGAATTGATCGATGGATAGCGTAGCGCCGATCTCCGGATGCTCTGCGCGAACGAGCACCGCATAGGTTTCATCGAACAGCTTTTGTTGAACGAAGTCCCCGTGGAGCCCGGTGAAGTTGCCGATGGCCAGGTCTATCTGGCCGAGTTTCATCATCTGCTGTGCCGTCTCGAGCGGCACGTAGTGCGTGGACAGATGGATGTGGGGGGCGACCGTCCTGAGCCTGGCGGCAAGCGGGGGTATGAAAACGGATTGCCCGATGTCGCTGACGTACAAGTGGAAGGTGCGCGTCGCGGTGGCGGGATCGAATGCCGCGCCAGCCTTCACCGCCAGGCGGATCGAGGCAAGGCCCTCGTCGAGAAATGCCGCAATGCTGTCCGCCCTCGGCGTCGGTTGCATACCGGTCGCGGTCTTTACGAACAGCACATCGTCAAACAGATCCCGCAGCCGTTTGAGCGCGTTGCTCACCGCGGGCTGGGTGAGATGCAATTGCTCGGCCGCTCGCGTCGTATTCCGGGTGCGATGAAGCACGTCGAAAACAAGCAGGAGGTTGAGGTCGATATTTCGCAGGTCGGCATTGGCCTTCATGGTCGTCATTCATACCGTGAATGAAGGTATGGGAAATCGAAATTTCCGCGAGCCGGTGCGCAGCCGTATCTCGGTGAGGCAGCAACACACTGGCGGTCAATCAGGGCGCTGGCGGGAGTTGAAAGAACGCTACCACGAAGGAGATTTCAGATGTCGAACAAAGCAATCAAGTCGGTCGTCCTGGTCCATGGCGGTTTCGTCGACGGCTCGGGCTGGGAAGGAACCTACCGCGCCCTGACCAGCAAGGGCTACAAGGTCAGCATCGTTCAGAACCCCACCATTTCCCTTGACGACGATGTCGCCGTGACGAAGCGGGTGATCGACGCTGCGGACGGCGATGTGATCCTGGTTGGTCATTCCTATGGCGGCGCGGTCATCACCGAGGCTGGCAATCATCCGAAGGTCGCCGGGCTGGTCTATGTCACCGCCTTTGCGCTCGACGCCGGCGAATCCGTCGGCAAGCTGATCGCCAACCCTGCGCCGGGCGCACCGGTGCCGCCGATCCTGCCGCCGGTCGATGGCTTCCTCATGCTCGACCAGGACAAGTTCGCGGCCTCGTTCGCCGCCGACGTGGAACCGGAACAAGCGGATTTCATGGCGAAGTCGCAAGTGCCATGGGGGCTTGATGCCCTGAACGGCGAGGTGACCACGGCCGCCTGGAAGAACAAGCCCTCCTGGTATCTGGTCGCGACCGACGATCACATGATCCCCGTTCCCGCCCAGCGCATGATGGCGAACCGCGCCGGCGCGAAGACGATCGATCAGGCCGGCAGCCATGCGGTCTATGTCTCGCAGCCTGATGTCGTCGCTGACTTCATCGACAGCGCGGCGCGCGGCGCGACCGATTAAGTCAGAAGATCCCGGCGAACCAGCCCTCCGGATGCGAAAGCGTCCGGAGGGTTACCGTTTCAATCCTCACGTCGCGTCGTGGAAGATGATCCCGACGGTGTGCCTGCTGCCAGACCGTACACGGCTCACGCCATGGCGCAGGTTGACACGATAGGTGCCCCTCGTGCCCTGCACGGGTCGGTTGTGAACGGCGAAGGCGACGGCATCACCTTGCCGAAGCGGCACGACCTCCGCCCGGCTCTGCATGCGGGGCCGCTGCTCGGTCAGCACGAACTCGCCACCGGTGAAATCCACCCCCGGCTCGGAAAGCAGGATCGCCACCTGGATCGGAAAGACATGCTCGCCGTAGAGATCCTGATGGAGGCAATTATAGTCGCCCGGCCCATATTGCAGGAGCAGCGGCGTCGGGCGGCGCTGGCCAGCCTCATGGCATCGTTCGAGGAAGGATGCGTGGTCGGCGGGATATCGCACGTCGATGCCCATGCGCTCGTTCCACGCATCCGCGAGGCTCGCCAGGCGCTGATAGAGCGTCGCACGTAACTCGCCGACGAGATCGGGCAGCGGATAGCGGAAGTAACGATACTCGCCCTTGCCGAACCCGTAGCGGGCCATGTGGACGTGGCTCCGAAAGCGGCTTTCGTCGGAATAGGACGCCGCGATCGCGCGGCTTTCCTCCGGCGTGAGTAGCCCGGGCAGTATCGTTGATCCCTGGCTGTCCAGTTCCTGGGTAGCCGATCGCCAGTCGCATGCGGCAACCCGTGTTGCCGGGGAGCTGGCCGCGGCCGAGGGCGCGATGAAATCGACGATCGATTGTTTCACGCCTGCGCCTCCCGGGCGAGAAGCGCCCGCTTGCGCTCGATGCCCCAGCGATAACCGGCGAGTCCGCCGCCGCTCCGCACGACACGGTGGCACGGGACCGCCAGCGCGAGCGGGTTCGCGGCGCAGGCACGCGCAACCGCTCGTACCGCTTTTGGAGCGCCGATCCGGGACGCGACGTCAGTATAGGTCATCGTCACCCCGGCGGGGATCGTACGCAGGGCGTCCCAGACGCGGCGCTGGAACGGCGTCCCGCCGATATCGAGCGGAAGATCGAGCCCCTCGGCGGGTTTCTCCACAAACCGGGAAAGTCTGGCGAGATCGCCCGCAAGGGCGCCCCGATCCTGCACCAGCTTCGCCTTCGGGAAACGCAGGGCGAGATCAGCTGCAAGCGCGTCGCGGTCGTCGCCGAACAGGATGGCGCAGATACCGGCCGAACGCCGCGCGATCAGCATGTTGCCCAGCGAGGTTTCACCGATCGCAAAGGTGATCGTGGCGGGGCGGGCATCCGTCGTCCCGGCGCGCAGGTTGGCGCGAGCGACGGTCTCGGAGATCGAGCGGGTCATGGCATGTGCTCCTTGCTGGTGCGTTGGGAGCGTCAATATCGGGCGCTGGGACAGACCGAACTCCGGTCCTTGCTTTCGAATCGATGATACTGGACCTTGATCGACAAGCTCACTCGGGAGCGGCTTTCCATCACGAGATTCTGACCACCTCCGTCTCCGCCAGCAGGAAGACTTCGCCGCTGATCATGCGAAGGTGGATATCACCATTGCCGGGAATGGCCCATTCTGCTCTGCCGTCGGCCACGAACCGTCCGAAACAAGCAATGGTCATCGCCCGAGCCGGGTCGGCGTCGAGCAGTCGAGCCATTGCCTCGGGAAGGACGACGGTCAGCACGCGCGACGGAAGGTCAGGTTGATGCGCTGCCTCCCCACCGCATCGTGGAAACCGTCCTTCAGTTCCACCACGCCGTGAAAGCGAAGGCGTGACGGACCGCCCCAGACGGCGACGTCACCATGACCCAGGGCGACCTTGCGCACCGGGTCGTTGCGCTTGATCCCGCCGAACTGGAAGACAGCTGGCAATCCGAGCGAGATCGAGACGATCGGTTGCGTGAAGTCCCGCTCGTTCCGATCCTGATGCAGCGATAGTCGCGCGCCGGGCGCATAGCGATTGACCAGGCAGGCATCCGGCCGGAACCCCGGATACCCGGCCTGCGCCGCCGCGCGTTCGGCCAGCGTCATGAAGCATGCGGGCATCTTCGGCCATGGTTTGCGGGTTTCCGGATCGATCGCGTCGTAGCGATAGCCGGTCCGGTCGGTAACCCAACCGGCCGCGCCGCAATTGGTCATGGCGACCGACATGCAATAACCGCCCGGCGTGACCATGTGCCGGAAAGGCGACGCGGCGGCGATGCCATCGATCGCCTCGATCAACGCCGGTGCGAACGGCAGGGCCAATCCCCGCAACAACACCGCGCCGTCGGCAATGGCTTCGCTTGACGGCTTCTCCCCGAGAAGGTGATCGAACAGATCAGCCATCCGCCGGTGTCCCGATCGAAGGATGCAGAACGGGCCGATAGCCCGCAGCGAACGCCCGGTATGTCGAGGGCGGCGTCAGCATCCCTGCGGCTTGGGCGATATCCTCCCGCGCGGCGTAGCCCTCACTTGTCCAGCGATATGCATTCCCCTTGTAGATCGCGAATGCTGCACTGTTTGCGGCGATCATCGTTCCGTCGGGAAGGTCGGACTGCGCCATCGGGATCGGGTGAAGGCGCTTTTGGCCGTGCTCGACCCGTTCGTGATGGAGTGTCGTATCGATATGGGGCGCCGAAGCATGCTCGCTACCGGCAGCCATCGACCACGCGTTGCGGAACCGTTCGGCATCCGCCCGCCGGCACAGGAAGCAAGGCCGATGGCCAGCGGCAAGCGCAACCGCCTCGTCGAGGAAGAAAAGTTCGGTCCAGCTCCTGGTCGCCATCACCTCTCGGCGGCGGCCCTGATAGTCGCAGGTGCAGATCAGCCAGGACCTGCTCGCCCAGCGACGGCGTAATAGTACCCTTGTCAGGGGATCGTGGATGATCCCGCGATTGCCGGTGAACAGGCCGCGCTGGGGGATCGCGACGATCTCGCCGAACGGGGTGACGCGGTTCTGGAGTGCCATGATGGCTATTCCAGCACATTCCCGCGCGCACGCGGAATGCGCCACAGATACCAGGCGGCAACCGTGCGATGCGGCGACCAGGCCTCGCCGATCTTGCGTAACTCGCGCGGTTTCAGTTGTGCATCGAGCGACTTGAGCACGCGATAGCCTTCGCGAATGCCGAAATCGTCGGCGGGCAGGATATCGCGGCGCTCGAGCGAGTACATCAGCAGCATCTCCACGGTCCAGCGTCCGATGCCCTTGATGGTGGTGAGCCGGGCGATGAGGGTCTCATCGTCCATGACCGCCGCCACCTCTCGTGCCGGGACCAGACCCGAAAGCGTGCCTTCGGCAATCGCCTTGATCGTCGCGATCTTCGCCGCCGAGAAACCGCAGGCGCGCATTGCCTCGAACTCGGCACCGACGAGATGCACGGGCGACGGAAAATCGCCATCCGCGACCACGGTCTTGAGCCGGTCGATCATCGCGTCGCCAGCCTTCGCGGTCAGTTGCTGATAGGCAATCGCGCGCACGAGCGCCTCATAGGGCTCACGTGCCGCCTTGGGATCGTGTCGGCACGGTCCGACCTGATCGATCAGCGCGGCCCAGTCGGAATCGAGATTGCCGAGAAAGGCGATCGAATCCACATAGCGTGTCGAGAGCGTCATTGCGGCCTGTCGCCCGACCCGACCGGGGACTGCAGTTGCACGACCGACGCCGGGACGGCCGTCAGCCGCATTGCTGTGCCTCCCGGTCGATGAGGAGGCGCTTACGCTCCACGCCCCAGGCATAGCCGGAAAGCGCACCGTCGTTGCGAACGACGCGGTGGCAAGGAATGGCGACCGCGAGGTTGTTCGCCGCACAGGCTCCGGCGACCGCGCGAACCGCTGTCGGCGATCCGATGCGGCGCGCGATCTCGGCGTAGGATATCGTGGTTCCGACCGGGACTTCCCGCAACGCCTGCCAGACGCGCTCCTGGAAGGCGGTGCCGCGCACGTCGAGCGGGAGGTCGATACCGATGCCGGGCGCCTCGATCATGCCGACCACCCGCGCGACCAGATCCTCATACCCCGCATCGGCGCCGATCAGCCCGGCGCGCGGGAAGCGATCCTGGAGGTCGCGCACGAGCGCATCCGGATCATCGCCCAGCAGGATTGCCACCACCCCCTTGGTGCTCGATGCGACCAGGATCGCGCCAAGAGATGTCTCGCCCACCGCAAACCTGATTTCCTCGCCAATCCCGCCGGCGCGATAGCGCGACGGTGTCATGCCCAGCAGATCGGTCGCCTTCTCATAGAAGCGGCTGCTCGAATTGAAGCCGGCGCCATAGATCGCTTCGGTGACGCCGGTGCCGGCGGACAATTCCTGACGGACCTTCCGCGCGCGGCGCGCGGCGGCATAGTCTTTCGGAGTGAGGCCGATGGACGCCTTGAACAGGCGGTGGAAATAACTGGGGCTTCGGCCGACCGCATCCGCCAGTTCCTCAAGCGAGGGTTCCTCCTCGCTCTCTTCGATGAGCCGGCATGCCTTTTCGACCAGCGCGGCATTGCCGGCTTCGACCGAGGGGCCTTCGGGATTGCAGCGCAGGCAGGGGCGGAAGCCGGTCGCCCGGGCATCGGCCAATGTGTCGTGGAGTTGGACATTTTTCGGGTTGGCGGCGCGCGACGGACAGGACGGCCGGCAATAGATGCCGGTGGTCGACACCGAATACCAAAGCTGGCCATCGGCGGACTTGTCGCGCGCGACGATACGGGTCCAACGGGGGTCTTCGAAGACCGGGCGTGGCTGGTTGAGGATCATCTCGGTCATCATGCGTCTCTTGCCGTGTAGCACTCCACCATGCCGCGCGTGTCGATCGGGCGCACTCCGATCCTTGTTTTCAAATCAAATGTGGTGAGAACCGGATGGGACCTACCTCTCGGCGGGCCCCATCCGGGAACGGAGACCAGGCTCCGCCAGGCGACTCAGGCGTCCGAGCCACCCGCGATGGCCTTGATCAGGCCGAGTTGGGTCAGCGCGGTCACGCCATCGTCGAGACCGATTTCCTCGACGATCTTGCCGTCGATCACCTTGAGCACCGTGGTGCCGGTGAAATGCATCGTGCGGCCGGTTGCAGCCGGGAGACCGCCGATCAGGAAATCGCTGAACGCCGGGCCGCTATGCGTGCCGCCGCCCCGCCACTGGCCGACGACATAGTCGCCTTCCGCGATCAGGTCGGCCGTGCCCCAGAAGTTGAGGTCGGGGAATGCCGCGCGGAAATCGGTCATGAACGCCTTGATATCGTCGCGGCCGCGCCGCGGCTCATGCAGCGAATAGTGGAGCAGCATGTCAGGTGCGGCGATCTCGTCGATGACCGCGAGATTGACATCCTTGCCCCAGAATTCGGTAAACCAGCGGCCGACGATGGCCTTGTTGTCTTCTTCCTTGCTCATTGGAACGGGTCCTTGTGGGATGTTGCACGAGGTGCATCGACGATGTTCGATGGCCTCGGCTCCCGGCTAGACCCGCGCCGACCGGGTCAAACTCCGGTTCTTACCCCGCAATCAAATGCCGATTGGACGGCATGAAGCGGAGTTCGGAAATCGCAGGGGCAGTTGGTGTGATCGATCTGACGATGTCTGGTTTATACCGGAGCCGCCGTTCGTCCTGATCGCCGGGAATGGTGGTTTTGTCCCAGCCCCGGCCGCACCCGTTCGTGCTCAGCCTAGGCCGTCGGCAGTCGGCCAAACCACATCGTTCGCCTCCACCGACGCGAAGGTCCGACTTCGCCAGGAACGGTCGTCAGTGGGGCACGAAGCCGTCGATCCGCAACCGCCCCATAGTCCGCCATTGGCCGCGCATGGCGCGCGACCAATGGCGGTCATTCTGATCAACTCTGCGGGACTATCCCGCCTCGTATCGGAAGACGATTAGCAGGCCGGCGACGACCAAGCCGAGCCCGCCTACCATCAGTGCCGAGATCGGATTGCCGAGGATCGCCCAATCCATTGCCGCTGTGACTCCCGGAACGAGATAGAAAAGGCTGGTCACGTTCACGAGATTGCCGCGCGCGATGAGGCGATAGAGCAGGAACGTGGTGCCGACCGAGATCACGAGGCCAAGCCAAAGGACCGGCAGCACAAAGCCCGCATCCCATGAGGCGCGGAAATCGCCAAGCGGCGAGACCGCTCCGGCGAAGGCGAGCCCGACCGCATATTGCATCGGCAACACCACCCACGGCGCCTGCTTCTCGCGCTTCTGAAGAATGGAGCCCGCTGTGATACCGAGCAGCGATAGGCTAGCGAATGCCAGCCCCAGCAGGTTGAATCGCATCGATGTCAGGCCATCCGAGACGACCAGCGCAAGCCCCGCCAAGGAGCAGGCCAGCCCAAGGAGGCGCGGCGCTGTCACACGTCGTTCGGTCAGGAAAATGGTGAGGATCGGTTGCACACCCAGCAAGGTCGCAAGCGCGCCGGGTGTGATGCCGTTGTCGAGGGCCAGCAGGTAAAAGACGGAGTAAAGCCCCGCGATCAGCAATCCGATCAGCGCATTGCGACGCCGCGTACCGCGCGCCGGTACGAGCGTTCCGTTCCAGGTCGCGAAGGCGGCCAGGACCGCCAAGGCAATGGCATAGCGAAGGATGAGAATCGCGAAGGGCGAGCCGTGCCGCAGCCCGACTTCCGATACAATGGCGCCGCTGCTCCACAGCAGAACGAACGCAGTCGTCGGCAGGAGCGCCGACGCATAACGAAGGAACATGATATTCACCTGAAAAGACGTTGTTACGCCCGCGCGTTGAGCGCGAGCAACGCGCCGGCGGTCAGCCGGCGTGGATCAGTGCGGGCGGGGATGGGGGCGGTGCCCCAGCGCGGCCGAACCGGTCAGTCGACTCAGGTGGTGGAGGTGCGGAGGGCGCACGCGCGAACGGGACAGCTACACCATGTCGGTCGAGGCGGACGTTCGCGAACACATGCGGCTGATAAGCACACCCTCACCGACGGGCAAGCCGGACGGCAGCTTGTCGTACGCTGGCGCCCAGAAGCTGCCAGACTGCCGACCACCCAGACTTGCACATAGGCGGAAGGACGCGAAGTTGGCTCCCGAACGACCGTGTGTGGACGCCCCTTCGGATACAAGGGGGTGTTCGAAAGTTTTGGTTGCGCAGGTTCAGGTGCTTCCGTGTGTCCGGCCTGTTGATGCAGCCATCATCACGGCTGCTGGCCTGTATGGAGATCGCGGGTCGGGTCCATCCCGAAATTGCGCGCTCGAGGCGCTTGGTCGTTTCCCTGGTTTTCCCGACCCCGTCTTCTGACCGTTGCGCCATACCTCTCTATTGACCTTCCTTGCGTCCCTGACGCCTCAGGCTCTGACGGTTACACCGCCGCAGCCGGAGCTCTGTAAGTCCCGCCGTGCGCCATCAGGGCCCAGACGGTTCTCGCCATCTTGTTCGCCATCGCGACCGTGACCAACATGCGGGGCTTACGCGCCAACATGCCGGCCAGCCAGGCGCCGACTTTATCGGGATCCCGTGCCGCAGCCTTCGTCACCGCGCTCGCGCCGATGATCAGGAGCCGGCGCAAGCTCCGCTCGCCCATCTTCGTTGTTCGCCCGAGCCGCTCCTTGCCACCGCTGGAGAGCTGCCGCGGAACGAGACCGAGCCAGGCGGCGAAGTCGCGACCACGGCGGAAGGTGCTGGCAGCAGGCGCGAGCGCCACGAGCGCAGTTGCTATCACCGGGCCGACACCCGGGATCGTCATCAGCCGCTTCGCCATAGGATCCGCCTTCGCCCGATGGGAAATCTCCCGGTCGAGCACTGCGATCTGCGCCTGTAGCGCCTCCAGTCCTTGCGCGATCACCATCAGGATAGGCCGCGCCTGGGTCGGAATATCCGATCCGGGATCGCGAACGATCTCGGCCAACTTGCCGACGTGGCCCACGCCCTGCCGAACAATGTACCCGAACTCGGTGAGATGCCCTCGCAGGGCGTTGATCAACTGAGTGCGCTGGCGGACGAGCAGGTCGCGCGTACGGAACACCACCGCTGAGGCCTGAGCCTCCGCGCTCTTGCCCTGGACGAACCGCATGGTCGGGCGCTGTGCTGCCTCGCAGATCGCCTCTGCGTCGGCCATGTCGTTCTTCTGGCGCTTCACAAACGGCTTCACGTAAGCCGGTGGAATGAGCCGCGTGTCATGGCCCAACGCCGCGATCTCGCGCGCCCAGTAATGCGCGCTTGCGCAGGCCTCCATCGCCACGACACACGGCGGCAACGTCGAGAAGAACGATAGAACCTGATCGCGCCGCAGCTTCTTGCGGATCACGACCGCACCGCTTCGATCGGCGCCGTGAACCTGGAAAACCGACTTGGCCAGATCGATGCCGACTGTGCTAACCTCATCCATGGACGCCTCCTGCAGTGGTGCTTCAACACCTCCACTCTGGCACATCGATGCCGTCAGGGGGCGTCCACTCCAACGGAGATGGCGATGGCCGTCGTTCAGCGGGGCGTGCCTGGATGAGGGTTTTGTCCCGAAGTCAGTCACTTCGGCGTTATCAGCGCTAGATTGAGTGTGGACAGTTTTTCGAAGCAGCGATCCGGCCGCTGAATAATAGGTAATGGGCGCCTCTCGCTATCGCGCCAACGGGAAACGAGCGATAGTTCAATGTCCAATACTAGCCTCGCCCCAAGCCTATTCGCCCAAATTCACGTTTCCGATCAATAAATTGATGCTTCAAGGCGCCGCAAACGTGCAGCACCAGCAGGGCGAGCAATATCCAAGACGCGCTCAGGTGAAAGGTTGTGATGCGATCGCGCAATGCGTGTTGCGCATCGACCTGGGAGGCCTCTCGGCCCAACTCGCTGATGGGCGCAATCAACGGCAATCGTATCACGCCCCAGATCATGGTCGGGCCGCGCGGACGTTGTCCCGACGTCGCGGCCTTTGCCGCAACCAGGTCGGCTCCGGGGGAGCCGGCAGGTGGTTTCGCCGAGACCATGGCCCAGCCCGACAGCGGCAGGATCAGGATAGCGGCGTAGAGCAGGAAATGGACCGCATGGGCCAAATGGCGCTCCCATGTCGCGATCGGCAGGAGCGGCGGTGGCCGATGCGTCAGGCGCCAACCGACCCGCGCGACGCTCAGCAACAGGATGGTGATGCCCGACGAGATGTGAAGAAAGAAAAATTCTCGCGGGACGAGAGGTCGCAACAAACCCGATGCCAGATTATAGAGAATAAGCCCAGCTATCGACCAATGAAGAATGATGGCCACACGGGTGTAACGGTGACGCTTTGCCTCCTGATTCTCGTTTTCTGTGCGCATCCCTGGTTCCTCCATGTCGGTTTCAGCACGCGATCATCAGACGCGGGGCCGGTCTGTTCGACCATTTTCCCGAGGGCGGTCGAAATTCTTGGGTCGAGTATCTGGTATCTTGAACCAGGCGCCGGAAACCACCTGGTCGAAACGGCCATTCCCAACCGTCCATTTCATTGGCTTGCGGCGTGAAGGAACTCGCCCGAGCCGTTGACCGGCAACCGCGCAGGACCGCCGGGAAGCCGCTCGAAAGCGCTGTTCCCGGCGGTTCCTCGTCGAGGCCCGTTGCGATCAATCCGGCGTGCGGAACAACATCACGTTCGGGGCAGCCAGCGAGGTCTTCTGGCCGGTTGCTTTCAGCGTGCCCGTTTGGGGATCGATGCTGAACTGCACGATGTTGTTTCCCCTGTTGCTGGGCACGTAGAGCCATTTGCCCGTCGGGTCGATCGTGAAGCTGGTCGGGATGTCGACGCCCTCCGTGGCATAGCCGATAGGCGAAAGTTTGCCGGTCGAGCCGTCGATCTGGAAGCCGGCGATCGTCTGCGAGGCACGGTTGGATCCGTAGAGGAACTTGCCCGACGGGTGCACCGCGATCTCCGCTCCGCTATGAGCCCCGGCATAGCCGGGAGGCTCGGTCGAAACCGTCTGAAAGGTGTCGCCGATCTTGCCGGTCACCGGGTCATAGGGAAAGGCAGTGATCTTTCCATCGAGTTCGCCGATTGCGTAGAGAGTCTTGCCGTCTCGAGAGAAGGCGAGGTGCCGCGGCCCCATGCCGGGCACGACGGACGCCTCGCCGACCAACTCCAGCCCATCGCCCACGAGACGGAGGGTCTGTACTTTGTCGATGCCGAGATCGGCCGCACCGATGAAGCGGCCATTTGGATGAAAGACCACGGCGTGGGGATGCGGGGCATCCTGGCGTTGCTGCGGGCCCTTGCCGGTATTCGTCAGCGTACCACTGATCGGGCTGAGCTGCCCATCCTTCCCAATCGGCAGCACGACATAATCGCCATAATAATAGTTCGCCACGACGAGATGGCGACTATCCGGGGAGACCGCCAACTGGGCGGGCCCGCTGTCGAGGGATATCCGGTTCAAAAGGGTCAGCATGCCGGTCCGGGGGTCGATCGCATAGGCTTCGACCAGCCCTTCCCTGAGCTTCACTTTGCCCCTCAGCGAATAGCAGACGTACAGGAATCGTCTCGATGGATCGAGTTCCATCCAGGATGGGCTTGGACCGCGCACCTGCTGCACCGGCGTCAGACCACCGGTCTTCGGATCGAACTGGTAGACATACAGCCCGATCGCGTCGGGATTGGGGGCCCCGCCGGAGAAGAAGCTCGCGTTGGAGCTTACATAAACATAGGTGGGCATGGCTGCTTTTGCGGCCATCGCTTTGGCGTCGGGCAACGCCAGCAATGCCGCGCCGACGATACCGGCCGCCAATACCGTGCGGCGCCCCACATCCCTTGTCGAAACTGCGTCTTTCCAGTCCATCGGTCTACTCCATTTGAACGTCAGGTTGAGGGTGGGTCTCGGGTTCAGAACTTGCGGCTCAGCTGCATGCCGAACATTCGCGGCGGCCCCGGGCGACACGAGTACACCCCGACCTGATCAGCGGGATTGCCGTCATAGGTGTTGCCGAATGTCAGTGTCCTGAGCCCGGCATTCTGAAATTGTGCGCCGAGATCGGTGGGCGAGCAGTATTTCTTATCGAATACGTTGCTCGCGTACAGCCCGACATCGATTCCGGTATTGCCGACGTCGCGGATATCGAGGCGCATGTTGAAGAGACTGTAGCCTCGATAGATCAGGTCGTGATTGTAAAAGGTCGAGTTTACATTCTGATCGGATCTCCAGCTCCACCCGATATTATAGGAAACCGATCCTAGCTTGAGATTGCCGATTGCGCGGATCGGCAGCTTGTATGTCGCGTTTGCCGAGACCTGCCATGGAGAGATGCCCCCGGTCGACGTGCCGCTGAGATCAATGCCGGCCGCGGGGCCGATTACCGTGACGCCGTTGATAACCTGCGCATATCCCGCCGGGATATCGAACTTGAAGTCCGTCAGGTCTGAATAGGTGTAGCTGCCCGAAGCGCTCAGAAGCAGCGAGGGGAACGGATTCAGGGTCCCTTCAAACTCCACGCCCATGATCTTGGCCTTCTTCGCGTTCACGAGAATGCCGGCATTGCCGATGGTCGTGCCCGCCGGGCACTGGGTTATGTCGCCATTCGGATTCGAAGGCGTGACGTTGGGGAATGGCGGCTGACACAGGCCGGGTGCTCCGTAGAAGGTGTATGCTTGGGAAACCTGCTTGTTTCGCAGATCGGTATAATAAGCGGACAGGTTCAACCTGCCTGGCGCACCGGCGATCTTGAAGGTCGATTTAACGCCGGCTTCGTAGTCGGTCACCGTTTCCGGCAGCGTCTGAAGAAGCTGCGGGATCAGCGCACGAAGGTTGATGACTCCGGAGCGATACCCCGAGCGCGTGGTAAGGTAGAGCATGGTCTGAGGCGTCAGATCGAAGTCGAGCGAGAAGGTGTATGTCGGCTTCTCGAATTTCTGATGGAGTTCCCTCGCGCAGGCGTCATTGGGCAGGCGGCCGAACAGCCCCGTGCTGGGAATGATGCCTTGCAGGTTGCAGACCCTCGAGATGACCGCCCCGTCAGTGAAGTTCGGAGAAAAGGCGCGGGTCGTGGTGAAGGCTTGCTGGTGGCCGTCGCGGACGTCGACACTGTAGCGCACGCCCGCGGTAAACCGGAGGCGATCGAAGATGCTGTACGTGGCTTGCCCATAAGCGGCGTAGCTGAGATTCTTGCCCGTCGTGCCGGTCAGGTCCGCGAGGATCACATTGATGGGCACGCCGGCTGCCGTATATCTGGTGGTAATGCCGCCGTTGCCGAGGCCGCCATCCGCTTCGTGGAAAAAGAACGCGCCGGTGGTCAACAACAGGCGGTCATCGAACCATTTGCTGTTGAGCGTCAGTTCGGCCTGATGCGCATCGTTGTTCACGGGGCCGATATTCTGATTGGGGTTGGCCAGGAATATCAGCCCGCCACCCGCGCCATTGGAGGTCGACGAGGAGGTCGTGCGCTTGAACGCGTAGAATAAATTTACGTCGAACTTGCCGAGCTTCTTCTGGATGTCGACCGACGCGACATAGGTTTTTACTTGGCCGTTGGCCGTTCCCTCGGACGCGGTCGACCACCAATCGGGGATCTGGGCATTGGTGAGGTTTGCCCAAGTGCCCACCGGCCACACGACATTCCCTTTGAAGGGATCCGTATAGGCACACGCCGTGGCGCAGGCGACCGGGCTTACCCCCTGGGGCAGGGGGGTTTGTGTAAAGACCTGCGCTGTCGAGACGAGCCCGTTATATTTGTAGACGTGGGGCTGGACCGCGTCGGAATTCTCATAGGAATACGACCCGCGGAGCAGGATTGAGGTGGTTGCGTCCGGCTGCCACTTTATCGACGCCAGAAGAGCATCCTGATGCTCGTTCCCGAACGAGATCCCGCCCGGGAAATAGTTCTTTTCCCAGCCGTCGCGCCGAGCCAGCGAGCCGCTCACGCGCATCGCCAGATCGTCGGTCAGGGGAACATTGATGGCGCCCTCGACATTGCGGCGATTATAGTTTCCGAGGTCCAGCCTGGCATAGCCGCCGAAGTCGGGCTGGGGTTGAACATGGGCGTACACGATGGCCCCGCCAGTCGTATTGCGGCCAAAAAGGGTGCCCTGCGGCCCGCGATAAATCTGCAGCGATTCGATGTCGAACAGGGTCCCGTTGAGGCCGTTGTTCCGGGCGTAGAGCGTGTTGTCGACATAGACGGATGTGGGCGAGTCATTCGCCACCGTGACGACGTCGCCGGCCGGGCGTTGTCCCCGCAAGGTGACGTTGAAATAATTGGGGTTGGCGCTATCGACGGAAACCTTCAGCGACGGGGTCTGCTCGTACAGACTCTGCAGGTTTCTGATGCCCATTTTATCGAGGTCGCCGCCGCTATAGGCCGAAATGGAGATGGGAACCTTCTGCAACGGCTCTTCGCGTTTGCGCGCGGTCACGATGATGTCCTCGATGGCTGAGGGCGAGAGTTGAGCAGTGGTCTGGGGCGCGCTGTCCACGGTCTGCGCCCCTGCCGTCATCGGCGCGAGAATTCCCACGGCGCCAGCAATGACTACTGGAGCAGTCTTTCTCGTCGATCCCAAGAATTTCATTTTATTTCCTCTCCCTTTTATTTTTATCGAAATATTTTTATTTTCGATATTCCGGGTACGCTTCACTATAGTTGAAATAGCTCCCGATATTTCTGTAGATGTAGTTGACTTGGTGGCCGCATTCTGTGTTGCGGCCATGTGATTCAATGGACTGTTGAGGGGCGGCCAGGTGTGATGCCATGGCGACGGCCCGTGCCGTTTTCTGGTTGATCGAGGCCGTGGGCGCATGGGTCAGGGTCGCTTCGAACGGTGCCGACACCGCGACGACGGGCACCTTCATCCCCGGCCTGCGCGGGCAAGCTCGAAATTGCTGTCATGGTCATCCTCCCCCTTCGGTAACGCCCCACGATCTGCTGCGTGGATGGCTGAAACCGTCGTCTGGATAGGGCGAGGCTAAGGCGCGCCCATCGGGGGGCAATGATCGCGATGCGCGCTTTATGGAGGTAATCACCGTTATGCCGCGACGTGTCTCGAACCGGCGTGTCGCGGTCGATCGCGACCGGGTATCGCTGTGGACCGGTCAGGCCGATCGTGTCGCTGGAGAGTGTTGGCGGGCCATGTCCAGATGGACAGGCCTCCATCTGGCCGAAGGGGGAGGCGGTCGAAATGTCCCCTTGTGTCGGCGATGTCGCGTGGTGCCTAAGGACGGTTGGGTGAAGACCTGTCCAACGTCGCCGGGAGCCAGGCAAACCCCGCCTTGGTCCGGCCGACCCGACCGACCCCGGGATAGGGAAAATGGGGCGAGAAGACCAGTTCATGGCTGGCCGCTAGTTGCGTAAACAAAGCTTGCCTGCTGCGACTCGCGGCCGGCGCATCCTCGTCATAAGCGAATGGCCAGTCGGTATGAGCCAGTTCGATGACCGCGTTGTGCGCGAGATCGCCGATGTCCAGCAGCCGGGCATCTCCCGAACGCAGTTCATAACCGACATGGCCGGTGGTGTGCCCGGGAAGAGAAACCGGTTGGATGCCCGGCGAGACTTCCTGTCCCGGAAGGAAGATATGCACCTGGCTGGCTATCGCCCGGACAAGCTCGACCCGATTGGGCTGGGTCTGCATCCAGCGCCATTCCGCCGATGCTATATGGATGGTTGCGTTCGGGTAGCTCGACCGGCCATCCTGGCCGAGCAGACCGCCGACATGATCGCCATGGCCATGCGTGACGAGCACATCGTCGATCTCGTCCGGGCGTACGCCGGCCTTGGCCAGGCTTTGCAGGATCACACCGCCAGAACGAGGGCCAAAGCCGCTATCGATCAGGATCTTGCGATGCCCGATCCGGACGAGCAGGGCATCTATGTCCAGGGGGATATCGTCCGCGGCCATCCCGGCCCGGCGCAGGACATCCGCGACGGTCGAGGGAGCGATGCCGACGGCAAAGGTCTTGCCGTCGTTTGCGATGATGCTCCTGGAATCGCTCAGCACGTCTATCCGGAAGCGCCCCAGCGAGAAGCTGGTCACTGCGGGCGGCACCGGATCGACCGCCGCTGGCAGTCCGGTCGGCCAGACGAGGCAGGACGCCATAGCAGCGATCAATGCGACGCGCCGGCGGCGCGAGACCGTTCCCCGGGGACCGAGCTGTTCGGTGGATTCGCTGCCCGTGCCGATGGACGGCGGTTGGTTGTCGCGTGATCGCGTACGACCACCGCGGCAGGGGGGGCTACCAGGCAACGGGCAGATTCCTGCGGCCCCAAAAGGCATAGTTGGCGACCCGCTCGACGGGGCCGTCGAGCCTCAGCGCGGGCAGCCGCTCGACGAACAGCCGAAGCGTCGTGCGAACCTCGAGGCGTGCGAGGTTTTGCCCGACACAGGTATGTGTCCCGACGCCGAAGCTCATATGGCGCCGCAGCTCTTCCTTGGGGCGCTCCATGTCGAACTCGGCGGGGTTGGTGAACATGCCGCCATCGCGATTGGCCGAGGCGTAGGACATTTGTACCTTGGTGTTTTCGGGTATGTCGACGCCGTGCATTTCGATGGGGCAGGCGGTGGTCCGCCACAGGCCGAGATTGGGAGGATCGTACCGAAGCGCTTCTTCGACCGTTGGATCGATCAGCCGTTCGGGCTCGGCCTTCAGCCTCTCCCAGCGGTCCGGCCGTTCCAGCAGGCGCCAGAGCGTGTTGGTGATGGCGAAGGTTGTGGTCTCGTTGCCGCCAAGCAGGAGTGCGATGAGCAGGGCATGCTGTTCCGGACGCTCGAGATAGCGGCCCTGGACTTGGCTGCACGTGACGTCGGCGATGAAATCGTCGGGGAGCACCGTCCCGACATGCTGCGCGCCCGGTTCGCTGATTCCCTCGGCGGCAAGGCGCGCCGCGTAGCGATCGAGATAGATGTCGAAGATCCGGCAGGCCTCAGCGAAATACTCGCTATAATCCGCCGCGCGGATTCCCCAACTGGCATCAATCAATCGGTCCGACAGGTCCTTCAGGGCTTCGTATCGCTCGTCGGTCAGCCCGAGGAACAAGGCGATCGAATTGACCGGTAGAGGAACGGCATAGGCGTCATGAAGTTCGGCGCGGTTGCCGTGCGCCATCATGTCGTCGATCAGGCGATTGCCGATTGCGGTGATCCTTTCGGCATACCGGGCGACCGCCGCCTCCGACAGGCGGTGAAGGATGACGTTGCGCATCGCCCGGTGGGTCGGCCCGTCATCGAACAGGACCCCGCGTTGCCGGAAGGAGGGGGAGGGGCCGGTGCCAGAGTGGAACCGGTTGACCTGGATCTGCGCGCGCCGGACGTCCTCATGTCGGAACAGGACGTAGAAGGGTTGGCCATTCACCGAAACGTGCTGGACCGGGCAGGTCTCCCTCATTGTCGCATAGGTCGGGAAGGGATCGTCCATGACGTCACGCGCTTGCGGGTCATATTGAATCCTGGTCATGGTCGTCCTCTCCCCGAGCCCAGGCAGAGCCCCACCGAAACCGAGTGCGTTGGAGCACCGTTTTCGAAGCGCGGATCATGCGGTTCTTGCTGGCACGCGGTCTGGTGAAGAATCCTATTTGAGCGTGAAGCCGCCATCGACCATCAGATCGGCGCCGATGACGAACGACGCCTCATCGGACAATGCAAAGCAGATCATGTTGGCGAGTTCCGATGCCTTGGCGACCCGCTTGAGGCAGTTGCCCTTGGCATATTCGGCGATCCGGTCAGCGGGCGCAGCTGCCGTCATACCAGTTTCGACCACGCCGGGCGATACGGCATTGATGCGGATATTCTTCTCCGCATATTCCTGTGCGGCGGATCGCGTCAGGCCGATCACCGCATGCTTGCCCGCGGTATAGGCATCGCGACGGAGCTGGCCGGTCGAGCCGTAGATCGAGCCGGTGTTGACGATCGCCCCGCCACCGGCCTCGAGCATCGCCGGGATCTGGTATTTCATGCCGTAGAACACCGCATTGATATTGATGTTCATGACCTGGAGCCATTCGTCGATGTCGAGTTCGTGCAGCGGCAGGAGCCGCCCCGAGACGCCGGCATTGTTGGCGGCGAGGTGAAGAGCGCCGAACGCTTTCTTGGTCTCGGCGACGATCCGCTCGTGTTCCGCCGGAATGCCGACATCGGCGACCAGCGCCTGTGCCACGCCGCCATCGGCCACGATCGATTCCGCCACGCCCGCCACACCAGGTGCGATGTCGACCAGCATGACCTTGGCGCCTTCCGACGCCAGCCGCCGGGCGGTCGCCTCGCCGATGCCGCTGGCCGACCCGGTGACGATCGCCACCTTTCCCTCAAAGCGTCCCTTCACGGTCGTTCCTTTCCTTCAGTTGTGGTTATTGCATGGTGTCGCTGTTCCATTCCCCGGGCGCGTTACGCGCCGAGGGAAGCCAGGACGTCGGCCGTTGACCGCACGCGTCCCATGCGCTGGAAGGTCGAGCCGAGCGCGGTGGCGTGCGCGTTCTCGCCCAGGCCCGACATCGCGTCCTCGACGAAGATCTGATCGTAGCCGCGTTCGAACGCGTCGCGCGCGGTCGATTCGACGCCCATGTTCGTGGCGATGCCCGTCAGGATGATTGTCCGGATGCCGCGCCGGCGCAGGTGGAGGTCAAGGTCGGTGCCATAGAAGGCCCCCCAGTTCCTCTTGAAGACGCGGACGTCCTCCGCCTGAACGCCGAGTTCGGGAACGAGTTCGCTCCACTGCGCCGGGAAGGCGGCCGGAAATTTCGGGGGATTGTCCAGTTCGGGCGTGAGCGCGAGCGGGCCCGCCGGCGCCATCACGTTCACCCAGACGATCGTACCCCCCTTGATACGCAGCGCGTCGGCAAGCTGGGCCGTGCGGGAAACGACGTCGGGGCCGCTGTGCGGCGTGGTCGGCAGGGTGGCCACGCCGTGCTGGAGATCGATCACGACCAACGCGGCCTGGGCGGGATCAAAGCTTAGATCGGCCATGCAATATGCTCCTTCGCGAATGGGTTTCAGAGAACGGAAAACGCATCTTCAGGCGGTATTCGCGCCAGAAAAAATAAAATGGTTGGTTTATTTTGTGAGGTGGAGTCCTTGCTGTCAATTGACCTGCTCCATAGGAATGAGGCGCGTTTAAGGGGGATCCGGACTGATATGGGCAAAGCGGACGAAACACGGCGCCGGCTGCTGGAGGCCGCAACGGCCGAGTTTGCCGATCACGGGATCGCCGGCGCCCGGGTCGAGCGCATCGCGGTGAATGCCGGATGCAACAAACAGGCGATCTACGCCTATTTCGAGAGCAAGGTGGGACTGTTCGATGCGGTCTATCATCGGATGGTCGTGGAAACGGTGGAGAGCGTGCCGATGGATGCACGCGACCTGCCCGGTTATGCGGGTTGCCTGTTCGACCGGTATCGCGTGCATCCCGAAGTCCAGCGCCTGACGGCCTGGTTCCAGTTCGAGCGCAATAGCGAGATCGATCCGCCGGCGATCGCGCGGGCCGCGCGTGACAAGGTCGCGAAGCTCAGGGCCGCGCAGGACGAGGGCGCGATAGCCGGCGCCATCGCGCCGGAGCATTTGCTCGCATTGATACAACGCATGGCGACCGTGGGCGTCTATAGTTCACCCGAAACCGGGCGTGCCGAAAAGCCGACGCGCGCCATGCGGGCCGCACTCGTCGACGGTGTCAGAAAGCTCGTCGAGCCCTAGCGTGTCGGTCGGGCCGGTCGCGACGGCGGCTGATCGCCGCCTGTGGCGGAGGTCGGGAAGGGCCGCATGCTACGGCGTGACCAGCCTGCGGACGCCGTCGATCAGCGCCTGCCGCATTTTCCGGCTGGTCGTGGACGAGGCCTTGCTCTCGAGCGAGCCGTAGACGCCGATTGTCGCCATCCGCAGGATCAGCCCGAGCAGATATTCCGCAGGCAGGAGGTCGGTGATGGCGCCGACGGATTGCGCCTCCTTAATCCTGTCGATTTTCTGCTTGGTAGCGGAGGCTGCGATCCTCGTATCCGGGCCAAACTGAAGTCGTTCGAACTGGTGCCATGCGCTTAGTTTCTGAACCTCGGGATGATCGCGATAATGATCGAACAGGCTCGCTGCGTATCCCGGAAGATCAAGCGGATCGATCGGCACGCTTTCGACCGTGTCGATCACCATTTGCTCATAGACGGCGTCGAACAGGCCGTCCTTGCTCCCGAAATAGGCATAGATCGCCTGCTTGTTGCATCCGGCCGTCGTGGCGATCCTGTCGACTCGCGCGCCGGCGATGCCGTGCGTCGCAAATTCGACTGTCGCCGCTTCCAGCAGGCGCTGCTTTGTAATGTCCGACTTACCCATCTGTTCTCACGAATGGCTGTGCACCCAATTCGCGTCCGCCGATACCGGAACGCGCCCGTTGACATCAAGGCGAATAGCCCATAGCTATAAAACCAACTAGTTGGTTTATTTTTGTATCAACGTGCCGCTGTCGGTCAAGGATGCGACGGAGGCCTGGGCAGAGAGGACGAGGCGATGATCACCTTCCAGTCAATATTCATCGGCGGAGAATGGCGGACTCCCTTGTCCAGCGGGCGCATCGATGTCCGGTCGCCCTATGATGGAGCATTTGCCGGCTCGACTCCGCTCGCGGGCGAAGCGGATATCGACGCCGCGGTTGCCGCGGCTCGTTCGGCCCTCGATCGCGGTGAATGGGCCGACTCCCCGCCGTCTGAGCGTATCGCCGTTCTGCGCAAGTTCGCGGAACTGCATGCGGCACGGGCCGAGGAGTTCGCCCAGTTGGTCACCGCCGAGAATGGCATTCCCATTTGGGCAACGCGCGCCGTCCAGGCCTATATCGTCCCCCAGAATCAGGCCTATCTGTCGGCGGCGGAGGAGTTTGGATGGGAAACGCGCGGCCCCGCGCGCTTCGGATCAGAGGGCGCCGATACGGTTTGGCGTCGTGAACCGGTCGGCGTCGTCGCTGCCATCATCCCGTGGAATGCCCCGCACCAGTCGGCGCTTACCAAGCTCTTCCCGGCGCTTCTTGCCGGCTGTTCCGTCATCCTCAAGCTGGCCCCGGAAACGGCGCTCGACGGCCAGTTGCTCGCCGACCTCTTCGTCGAGGCGGGACTGCCCACGGGGGTGCTCAGCATCATCGTCGCCGAGCGGGAGCAGAGTGAATATCTGGTCACGCATCCTGGCGTGGACAAGATCGCTTTCACTGGCTCGACCGCCGCGGGTCGCCGAATCGCGGCGCTGGCCGGCGAGCGCCTCAAGCGGTTCAGCCTCGAACTGGGTGGGAAATCGGCCGCCGTGGTGTTGGAGGGCGCCAATCTCGATGCCGTTATCGCCAATCTGAAATTCGGGTCCTTCTTCAACAACGGCCAGGCCTGTGTCGGCCTGACCAGGGTCGTTGTCCCGCGCGGCGTCCAAGACAGGGTCGCGGAAGGCCTGGCCGCGCTCGTCAGCGGGATGCCCATCGGCAACCCGGTCCTTCCGGACACGTTCATTGGCCCGCTCGTCGCCGAGCGCCAGCGGCAGCGGGTCGAGTCCTTCATCCAGGCGGGGATCGACGAGGGCGCCCGGCTGGTCATCGGCGGGACGGGCCGCCCGGATGGGATCGATTTCGGGGCCTTCGTCAAACCGACGGTGTTCGCGAATGTCGATCCGAAGGCCCGTATCGCCCAGGAGGAAATCTTCGGGCCGGTTGTCTCGATCATCCCTTATGACGGTCTCGAGGAAGCGATCCGGATCTCCAACGACAGTGACTATGGCCTCAACGGCGCGGTCTGGGCAGCCGACCGCGAGCAGGGACTGGAAGTCGCCCGCCGGCTCAAGACGGGTGGGGTGTCGGTCAATGGTCGCGGGCGCGATTTCAGCGCGCCGTTCGGCGGCTACAAGCAAAGCGGTATCGGACGCGAATATGGTTCGTCGGGCCTGAACTCCTATGTCGAACTCAAAGCCGTGATGCTTTGAAGCGTTCCGAAGGCGGCCGGCACGGCAGGGCGGAAAGATGAGCCCGCCGCCGGCGTTGTGGGATCTTCTTCCATGCAAGAGAGGAGAATGACATGACTGCTCCTGCCATCGTCATCACCGGTACCGCGAGCGGTTTCGGGCATCTCAGCGTCCAGCGCTTCGCCGCGGCTGGATGGAACGTCGTCGCCACCGTCCGCAAGGAACAGGATCTCGGCGTCCATCACGGGGCCGACAATATCCGGACGCTGCTATTGGATGTGAACGACGAGGAGGCTGATCTCGCCTTCGGGGATCTTGCGCTACGCCAGTTCGGCCGTGTTGACGCGCTGATCAACAATGCCGGCTACTTCCAGTCGGGCCCGCTCGAAGCGAGCACTATGGACCAGATACACCGTCAGTTTCAGACGAACCTGTTCGGGCTCATAGCGCTGAACAAGGCGTTCATTCCTATCTTTCGCAAGCAGCGCTCGGGCATCATCGTCAATGTCAGCTCGATCAGCGCGGATGGCGGATATCCCTATACCTCGGTGTACCAGGCTTCCAAGGCGGCCGTCGCCTCGCTTACCGAAGGCTTGCACGCAGAACTCCTTGAGTTCGGCGTGATCGTGAAGGCGTTGCACCCGGGAAGCATGCAGACTCAAATCTTCAGCAAGCTCGATCGCGCCGAGGATGTGCCGGACGACTACACTGCGTCGTGGGACAGGTTCAAGGCACTGAACCTGGTCCGTTCCGATCCCGCCATTACCGCTGACGTGATGTTCCGCATGGTGACCGACGGCGATACCCGGAAGGTCCATTATTATAGTGGTCCCGATGGCGAGGCGATCCCGCGCGTCAAGCAGCTGCTTGGGCAGGATTGGTATTTCGAGGAGCTCAGCGCGCGGAATCGAGCCGAGCCCACCGCTTTGTGGCAGGCGCTGATGCCGCAGGCGAGCGAGGCGGGAAAAGGCTGAGCAGCATTGTCTCCTGTCGGCTCAGGCCGGCAGCCGCCGATCGGTTTCCAGAACCGAAGCCTATTCCGTTATGGTGCTTCCGTGTCATATGCGGGAGGCGGCTGGCTCACATCGCTACGGCGTGTTGACAGCACGTTGAGAGAAACGAGGCGAAGGCAGTTGCCGGACGGCGACCGTCCGGCGCCAGGAGAGGACGGATGAGATGAATCTTCGCTGGGTGGTGCTGTTTGCTGCGGTGGGACGCGATCGCTCTTTCACGGCGGCGGCAGCGCGCCTTAACGTCGCGCAACCCTGGATTTCAGCACAAATCCGCAAGCTTGAATCCGAGATCGGCGTTCAGCTCTTTCACCGGATCAAGAATCGGATCGTCTTGACCCCGGAGGGCGAGCAACTCTTTCCGATCGCCTGTCAGGTCGCCGACTCCGCCGATCATTTTCGTAACGCTTCCCGGCAACTCGATGCGAGTTCAGGAACCGTGGTGCATCTGGGCGCCGATATGCCTGCCCTTGCGGTTCCGGCGTTCGCCGAGCTGAACGATGCGTTTGCCGCCAGCCATGCCCGTTTCTCGGTGGATGTCGAAAATGGTTCGACCGAATCGCTCGTTGAACGACTGCGAGGAGGGGTGTTCGACCTTGTCTGCGTCACGGGTGCCGTTGACGCGCCAGGGCTCGAGACGATCAGGATCCAGGCCTCGCAACCCTATCTGCTGGCGCCCCGTACAGGCCCTCTCGGTAAGAAAGACGGCCAGATCGCATCCGCGGAGCTTGGCGGTCAACGGATCGTGATCGCGCCGGCCCATGCGCTTCCCCAGGTCCACCCGCTCCTCAAGTCGGCGCTCGAGGGGAGCGGCGCCGAGGTTGTTGAGGCGCCCGAGACGGATGGCCGCGCCGTCGCGCATTTCGCCGCGACCCAGGGCATGGCTGCCGTCATGATCGAGGATGTCGTGCCGCCGGACGAGCTGCTCGCGCGACCGCTTGGCGACGCCTTCCCGGGCATCGAGCATTATCTGGTCCGGATTCGCTCGGCCGTCCCGCGTGGTGGTGTCGAACGCTATTGGGGGTTGGCGAAACGACTCCATGCCAGGCAAGGCGCCGCTCGCGAACCGCTCCTATAGAGAGCTCAGACAGGCGGCAGCAGCTTGTACCCCCCGGTTGCCTCGATGAACTGTCCGGTGACCCATTGAGCGTCCTCGGACGCCAGAAACGCGGTCGCCGCCGCGATATCGCCAGGCTGACCGATCCGGCCGAGCGCGGTGCTGGCAATGACACGATCCCTGGTCGCCGTATCGTGCAGCGCCGATGCGGTGATGTCAGTTGCGGTCCAACCCGGGATGATCGCATTGGCCGTGATCGAGCGAGGGCCGAGCTCGCAGGCGAGCGCCAGGGTCATGGCATGGAGCGCTGCCTTGCTCATGGCATAGAGACCGTTGCGCGGCGAAGGATGGGCGACAGCGCCTGAGGAAATGGTGATGATCCGACCGCCTTCGCGAAGGCGCTCCGTGGCCCGTTGGGTGACCTGCAGGGTGCCGTAGAGATTGACCTTCATGATCCGGTCGATCTCGTCCAGCTTGGCGCCGGTCAGCGGGATCGCGCCGGTGACACCGGCATTGTTGACGAGGATGTCGAGAGCAGGGGGCAATCCCAGACGCGCGAGTTCGCTGTCGATATGGACGAACATCGCCTCTACCTGATCGCGCTGCGCGATATCCGCCCCGGCGACGAAGGCGGTGCCTCTCTTGCGCTGGATCCCGTCAACGACCTCGGCCGCCTTTTCCGCATTTGTGGTGAAGTTCACGGCGACAATTGCGCCATCGGCGGCGAGGCGTTCGGCGATCGCACGACCTATTCCCCGTGACGCGCCGGTGACGAGCGCTACCTTGTTAGCAAGACGATTCATGATCGAGCCCCTTTCATCACCGCGTGGCTAGGCGGACGGCACGGGTCGTAGCTCATATGAAAGCCGCGATATTGCCCGGCGTGGCTCCTGACTTTGTCGACGCTATCATAAAAAATACCTTTAAAGCAATGTGTTGGTATATTTCTCCGGCCGAGCCGCCGGTTTGTCGAGGGGCAGTGGGCGCTTGCGTCATGGCGGTTTGCGTGAAATCGAGAGTCATTCAATTCCATGGGCTGGTGTCGGGCAAGCAATGAATTTCGACTATACCGCTGATCAGGTCTATCTGAAGGGCGAGGTGCGGCGTTTCCTCGAGGATCGCTGTTCCTTGCCGATCGTCCGGCAGACGCTCGATCCCGCGAACACGGCTTCCTTTTCCCTGTGGCAGGAGGTGGTCGCACAGGGCTGGCTTGGGGCAGCGATCCCCGAAGCGCATGGCGGGCTTGGCCTCGGGCATGTCGACCTCTGTGCGATATTCGAGGAACTGGGGCGCGCTTTGGCGCCGGTACCCTTTGCCTCGACCATCCTTTTCGCCGAGGCGCTGTTGCTGGCCGGCAGTGATGAACAGAAGGAGCGCTACCTGGCCAAGGTGGCTGCCGGCGGGATCGTCGCGACGGTCGCCATAGCGGAAGGTCCCGGACCTGCCGTGCCATCCAGGCTTTCTGCGGCTTTCATCGGCGGCCGCCTGTCGGGCACGAAGACGCCGGTGGCGGATGCCGTCGCGGCACAGGTGGCGATCGTTCTGGCGGACGGTGTCGACGGGCCTGTGCTGGTCTTGCTCGAGCTCGATGACGCCACCGTCGCGCGCGCGCCATTGACCGTCATCGATCCTACCCGGCCGGCGGCCGCGCTGACCTTCGATCAGGCGCCGGGTGAAATATTGGGCCTGCCCGGCACCGGGAACGAGCTTGCCCGGCAGGTCCTCGATCGTGCGGCTGCTTTCGCGGCGTTCGAACAGATTGGCGGGGCCGACCATGTGCTTGAGCGCACCTGCGCCTACGCCCTCGAACGTCGCGCCTTCGGTCGGCCGCTCGGTGCCAATCAGGCGATCAAGCACAAGCTTGCCGACATCTACATCAAGAACCAGGTTGCGCGGTCCAACGCTTATTATGCCGCCTGGGCGCTGGGCGACAGGTCCGGCGCGCTGGCTGGCGCTGCCGCGGCGGCGCGGATCGCCGGATGTGAGGCCTATTGGCAGGCCGCCAAGGAATCGATCCAGGTCTTTGGCGGGATCGGCGTTACCTGGGAAGAGGACGCCCATCTCTTTTACCGGCGCGCCGCGCATTTGAGCGTCGTGGCGGGAGCGCCGCGCTATTGGCGGGATCGCCTCGCGACCACGCTGATCGACCAGCATTGAGGTTTAGGATGGATTTCACCGACACGCCCGACGAAGCCCAATATCGCAGCCGCGCGCGCGCCTGGCTTGCAGCAAGCGCGCCGCGGTTCGAACTCGGCGGCTTTGGTCCCGACAGCGAAGAAGCGTTCGAGCGCGGAGCGGGCTGGCAAGCGCACAAGGCGGCTGCCGGCTATGCGTGCATCACCTGGAGCAAGGAATGGGGAGGGCCGGGCGGGACCCCGCTCGAGCATGTCATCTTCTCCCAGGAAGAGGCGGCCTATGATCTGCCGCGCAATCCGTTCATCGTCGGGCTCGGCATGTGTGTGCCGACGGTGATCGCTTATGGCGACCACGCGGCACGGCAGCGCTTTGTCGGCCCGGCTTTGCGGGGCGAGGAATTATGGTGCCAGCTCTTCTCCGAGCCCGCCGCCGGGTCTGATCTTGCCGGCGTTCGCACGCGCGCGGTCCGCGATGGTGACCAATGGGTGGTCAACGGCCAGAAAGTCTGGACCAGCATGGCGCATCGCGCCGATTTCGGTCTCCTGCTGACGCGGACCGATCCCGAAGTGCCCAAGCACAAGGGACTGACCATGTTCTGGATCGATATGCGCGCGGCCGGAGTCGAGGCACGGCCGATCGTCCAGCTGTCCGGTCGAACCGAGTTCAACGAGGTGTTCCTGACCGATGTCGTCGTGCCGGACAGCCAGCGCCTCGGGGACGTCGGTGGCGGTTGGAAAGTCGCGCTGACCACGCTCATGAACGAGCGGCTGGCGGTGGGCATGGTGCGCGGACCCGAGCTTGCCGAGCTGATCGCCTTCGCGCGGTCCATCCCGTCTGACTATGGAACGGTCGCCGACGACCCCGATTTCCGCCGACGGCTGGCGGATTGGCATGTCGAGGCCGAAGGGATCAAATTCACCCGCTTCAGGACCATGACCGCCCTGTCCCGTGGCCAGGCGCCCGGGCCGGAGGCTTCGATCGGCAAGATCGTGTCGACCAACCGGGTCCAGGACCTCGCTCGCTATATGCTCGAGATGCAGAACCAGTTCGGGATCGTCAGCGGGCAGGATGGTTGGAGTGACGGCATCGCCCAGCACGAACTGCTCTCGGCACCCGGCTCGCGCATCGCGGGCGGGCCGGACGAGATATTGAAGAATATCATCGCGGAGCGCGTGCTCGGCATGCCCGGCGATATTCGGGTCGACAAGGATGTGCCCTTCAGCGCGATCCCGACCGGCCGCTGAGAAACAGGGGAACGACAATGGGGACGACGTTACTCGTAACGGGCGCGGCAGGGGCGCTCGGGCGCGCGGTGGTGGCCCGGTTGGTACGCGATGGTCACGCCGTGACGGCGATCGATGTGGCCGAGGCGCCGCCGGAGAGCGGTGAGGAGCGCTATATCGGCGGTATCGACCTTACCGATGGCGACGCCGTCCAGCGCGCCTTGTCCGGTCTCGCCTTGCAGGGCCTGGTCAATATCGCCGGCGGATTCACCTGGGAGGCGCTCGGCGATGGTGACCCCCGAAACTGGGACCGCATGTTCCGGATAAACCTGCTGACGGCGGTCACCTGCTGTCATGCCGCCCTGCCGTCGCTGCGCGCCTGTCGCGGTGCGATCGTGAACGTCGGTGCTGCGGCCAGCTTAAGGGCTGGAGCGGGCATGGGGGCCTATGCGGCGAGCAAATCGGGCATTGCCCGACTCACCGAGAGCCTTGCCGAGGAGGAAAAGGACAGCGGCGTGCGCGTCAACGCTGTCCTTCCGTCGATCATCGACACCCCGGCCAACCGTACCGACATGCCCGACGCGGACCATGACCGCTGGGTTGCGCCCGACGCGCTGGCGGGCGTGATTGCCTTCCTGTTGTCGGCGGACGCGCGTGCCGTCACCGGCGCACTCCTTCCCGTCACGGGACGCGTATGACGATGCGGACCTGGCTGGTCACCGGCAGCTCGCGCGGGCTTGGCAGGGCGCTCTGTGAGGCGATCCTTGATGCAGGCGACCAGCTGGTCGCCACGGCACGCAGCGTTGCCCCCTTGCGCGATCTGCTCGAACGGGCACCCGATCGATGCGCGGTCTTCGCCCTCGACGTCAACAACATCGCCGCGGTGAGGGCCGCAATGACGTTCGCGACCGGTCGTTTCGGGCGGCTCGATGTCGTCGTGAACAATGCCGGCTATGGCAATATCGCACCGATCGAGGATCTGGCCGAGGACGATTTCCGCGCCCAGATCGAGACCAATTTCTTCGGAACCGTCAATGTTACGCGAGCGGCGGTGCCGCTGTTCCGCGCGCAGCGATCGGGGCATTTCGTGCAGATTTCGTCGATCGGCGGTCGCGCCGGCGCGCCGGGGCTGGGCGCCTATCAGGCCGCGAAATGGGCGGTCGAGGGTTTTTCCGAGGTACTCGCGGCCGAAGTGAAGCCGTTGGGGGTCAAGGTGACGATCGTCGAGCCCGGCGGCTTTCGGACCGATTGGGCCGGCGCGTCGATGACCGTTCCTGACATCCGCGCCGACTATGACGAAACGGTCGGAGGGCTTGCCCGCTATCTGCGCGCGACGACCGGCAAGGAGCAGGGCGATCCGGTCAAGGCCGCGGCGGCGATCCTGACGATCGTGGAGGCGGAAGACCCGCCGTTGCGCCTGCTCCTGGGCAGTAGCGCGGTCCAGATCGCCGAGCGCGTTGACCGGGAGCGGCGTGAGTGCGACCTCGCCTGGCGGGCGCTGAGCCGCAGCACTGACTTCGACGCCGAGATCGGGGCGCTTCGATCCGTCGAGGCGTAAAGCGCGACTATTGCCGCGTGAGAATCAGGCAGCCGGCGAGCGCGCCACCACCGGTGGCCGTGAGCCCGATTTCGGGGTTCCCGTCAACCTGACGACTGCCGCCTTCGCCCCAGAGCTGGATGCACGTTTCGTGGAGCAGGCCGAAGCCATGCAATCTGCCGCCCGAAAGCTGGCCACCGCCGGTGTTGACCGGCAATTCACCGTCACGTGCGATGCGCTCGCCTCCTTCGATGAAGGCCCCGCTCTCTCCCCAACCGCAAAAGCCGAGTGATTCCATCCAGATGAGCGGCTGAATGGAAAAACCATCATAAAGGTTGGCAAGCTGGATATCGGCAGGTTTGAGGTCGGTCCGGGTCCACAGATGCGCGCCGGCATCGCGCGCCGCCATTGATGTCAGATCCTCGACCTGGTCCCAGCTGTCCTTGCCGTAGAGCGCACCGCTGATCGCCTCGAAGCGAAGCGGCGGATGGCGCAGGTCGCGTGCCGCGTCGAACGACGAGACGATGATCGCAACCGAGGAATCGATCGGCGCGTCGCAATCATAGAGACACAGGGGGTCGGCGATCATCCGGGCGCTCAGATAGTCGTCGAGCGACATGGGATCGCGATAGACGGCATTGGGATTGTGCTGCGCGTTGCGGCGGCAATTGACCGCCCACCAGCCGAGCTGCTCGCGTGTCAGGCCATAGCGCTCCATCCGAAGCTTGGCGATCATCGCATGATTGTGGATGGGCGAGAGGGCATTGAAGGGATAGTGCCAGGACTGCCAGCCGTTCCAGCGCCGCGCTGCCGCGCTCTCGGGTGAGGCGACCGTCGATTGCTCGCGCGCCGAATATTGCGTTGCCGTACGAAAGCAGATGACATGCCGTACCTGGCCTGCGGCAACCCACATCACCGGGTTCATGATCGCCGACATCTGCCCAGGGCCTTCCTGGATCGAGCCGAACCAGTTGAGCCGAAGGCCGAGCGCGTTCTTGATCTCCCGCAGAGGTACCGGCGACATACCGGGGGTCTCGCTCATGCCCGGCATCGTGCACAGTCCGTCGATATCCTCGATCCGGAGGCCGGCATGCTCCAGGGCGCCGAGGATTGCGTCCAGCGTCAGATCGATCGCTGACTTGCCTAGGCGACGGCCGACCGCGGACATGCCGACACCCGTGATCGCGGCGCGACGCTCCAGAATCTCCATGTTGCTTCCTCTCAGATCGAATGCCGCAAAAGGCGATATGCCGGGATGACGCACACCGCCGACTCATTCGCTATGCGCTGGCCACGAACTCGTGGCGGGCGCCGAACATCTGCCCGGCGGGAATGGCGATGCCATGCTCCTCGAGCGTCGCCTTTTCCGGGGTGATGCCGATCTCGATCAGGTAGCGCTCGGCCACCTGCACATCGTCGACTTCCCAGACGAGCGTGTAGATTCCCGACACGGGCTTGCTGAAATAGTCGCCTGCCAGGCCGGTTGCGGGGTCGTCCGCCTGGAACAGCAATATGTTCGTGTCGCCCAGACAGAAGACAACGCGCCGGCCCTGCTGCGGGACAGCCACGCGCTCGTCGGAAAGTATCTTCCCGCCGATCACCTGTGTGAAGAAATAGAGCGAAAGATCGATGTCGCGGACAATGCAGCCGATATGCCGTAGCCGCCGCAACGTCGACGGGTGCCCTTCGATCCAGTCCGGATTCCAGTTCTTATAGTCTTGTGGGTCGTTAACGAGCGGCTTGCCGCAAATCTGGACGACGATACCCCCGGTTGATCTCGGCTTCACGAAGAAGAAGAGCGGGTAGACCGAGGAGAGTTCCATGCCGTGCGCCTCGCACGCGGCCGCGGTGACGGGTGCGCTTTCGACGCGCAGCTCGAACGAATGGTAACTCTCTCCGTACTTGGCGAGATACTTCGAAAAGGTCGTGTCGTGGACGTCGGGACGTGCCGGGGCCATTGGTTCCACCATGTGGTTCGCGACATAGAACAATGCCATGTCGCGATCCTCGCCGGCGTGGAAGCGCTCGGCGAAGACCCAGGCACCGAACACTTCCTCATATTTGCGGCGCACCGGATTACAGTCGCGCACTGCGTGGATCGTGTGCAGGATGCGCTGGATCGGCACCGCCGCCGGCTTGCCGGATTGCGTCGCCACTCGTTCAGCCGTCTCTTGCATGGTCTTGTTCTTTCTTCCGTGGCGCTCCGTCGTCGCGATGAAGTGCCGAATCTGATTGACGGGCTGCCCGCGGGGCAGCCGCGCCCGGTGGCCTTGATGTCGGCGAGCGGTTGCTGCCTTCGCCGAGTGCCCGTTCGCGCTCGATGCGCTTGGAAACGGGCCGCGACGCCTTGCCGAGATATTGGGCGACAGTCGGCCGGCGGCGCCCCGTCGGGGCTGTAGGGCCGATCACGTGGCCGGAGCCCATCTCGTTCAATATGAAGCGCCGTTCTGAAGGCCCGTCGGACAGACAGCCAAGCTCTTAAAAATACGGGCGGTGCGCTAGGAAGCAGCACGCACCGCCCTAGTTTGGCCTAGCTCGTCAGACGTGCGACAGGATGCGGATGATGTCGGCGGAGGTCACCGGGCTCTCGCCGTCTCCCAGCGCCTTGAGGCCCCCCTTCGAAATCGGCCGAGTGTCGACGTTGATCCCCGCCTGGCGCAACGCGCCAACAGTGCAGTTCTGCTTGCCGCCCATCGGCGTGAACGGATCCCAGCGGAATTCGCGCAGGACGTTCTCGTGCGTCATCTTGTTGATCTCATCCACCGGGAGATCCTGGATCTGGTCCCAGATGTTTTCGGCCGAATGCGGCCAGAGCGCATCGGAATGCGGATAATCGCACTCCCAGGCGATCATATCGACGCCGATCTCATGCCGGTTCTTGAGACCGAACTTGTCGTCGATGAAGCAGGTGATGATATGACGCTTGAACACGTCACTGGGTTTTTCATCCTTGACGTTCGAGCGGATCCAGGCGCCGTGCTGCTGCACCGTGAAGTCGGCGCGTTCGATCAGATAGGGTACCCAGCCGATGCCGCCTTCCGACAGGCACATGCGCAAATCCGGGAACTTCTTCCAGAACGCCGCGAACAGCCAGTCGGCCGCCGAGTTGGCGATAGAGATCGGCATCGAGGTGATCCAGGCATCGATCGGGCTGAGGTCGGACGCATAGGGTGCGTTGCCCGACGATCCGATATGGCAGCTGATGACGATGCGTTCGTCGTTGAAGATTTTCCACAGCTTGTTCCACTGATCGTGATGCAGGCTGGGCAGGCCGACCTTGGCGGGATTGTCGGGGAACGCAACGGTGCGGAAGCCGAGCTTGGCGATGCGCTTGAGCTCGTCCGCGGCGGCATCGACGTCCCATAGCGGCAGATAGCCACAGGGAATGAACCGGCCGGGATACTTCTGGCACCATTCATGGAAGTGCCAGTCATTATAGGCGCGCACCGTCGCCAGCGCGAGATCCTTGTCCTTCATCGTGAAGAAGCGGTAGCCGCCGAAGCCGGGGAAGGATCCGAAGTTGATCGAGGCGAGCACGCCATTGACGTTCATGTCGCCGATGCGCGCGTCGACATCATAGCAGCCCGGCCGGACCTGGTCGTACGCGACCGGCTCCATGCCATATTCTTCCTTGGGCCGCCCGATGACCGCATTGAGGCCGAGGCCCGGCGCACGCGCATCTTCGATTTGCCAGTGATGCGCCCCGTTGGTGCCCTTGCTGACGTGCGGCGCGCGATCACGATATTTGGCGGGCATGTGTTTGTCGAACATGTCCTCCGGTTCGACGATGTGGTCGTCCACGCTCACGAGGATCAGATCTTCCAGATTCATCTCACTCTCCAGATATTCGGTTCTGATAAAACAGATGGTTCGTCTGTTCTTACAGCGGTCGGGACGATGGAGCAAGGAGGCATGCGGCATCGGCCTGGTGGAGTCTGGGGCGCAATTAGGTGCAGGGGGCCTGAAAGGTCGCGAGTCGCTCATGGACGGGCATTTCAGGAGACCGCACAACGATTCCGGCGCGGCCGGTGTGGCTGCGCGGAAGCTTCGGAAATGGGGAGCAGGGAAGGCCGTGCGTGGGCATGCGAGAGGAGATGGCGAGTCGGTTTCTCCGGTGATCGACCCGGTCGAACCGGCAGATGAAGGCGTGCCGAGACTCGCGCGACGGATCATCCCCCTGGTGGTGGCGAGCAGCCTCTTCATGGACCTGATGGATACGAGCGCGCTCGCGACGGCCATGCCTGCGCTCGCGGTGGGGCTGCGGAGCGATCCGGTGCAGCTCAAGCTTGCGCTGACCGCCTATCTGGCCACCGTTGCCGTGCTCGTGCCGGCGAGCGGCTGGCTGTCCAATCGAATCGGCGCGAAGCGGTTGTTCCTTGTCGCGATGGCTGTCTTCATGCTCGGGTCGATAGCCTGCGGCATGGCGCAGTCGCTGACCGGGCTCGTGCTCGCGCGCGTGATGCAGGGCATCGGCGGGTCGATGATGACCCCGGTCGGCCGCTCGATCATTGTTGCGGCCCTCCCAAAGGGTGAATTGGTTCGCGCGATGAGCTGGTTCGCCATCCCGGCGATCCTGGCGCCGATGGTCGGGCCGCCGATCGCCGGCTTTCTCCTCGAGGCCAAGAGCTGGCGCTGGATCTTCTGGATCAACATTCCGGTCGGGATCATCGGCATGATCGCGATCGCGCTCCTGGTGCCCCGGATCGAGCGTCATGCCGCCCGGCCATTCGACTGGCCGGGGTTTGTCCTCGCCGGGCTCGCCATTCTGTCCGCGATGATCACCATCGAGACCGGGGCTCTGACGGGGCACCCGTGGCATCTGAGGCTGTTTGCATCGACGGCGCCACTGCTCCTTGCCACGCTCTATCTTATCCATGCCCGACGCGCGGCCCATCCGATCATCGATATCGCGCTGCTCAAGCTCGATACCTTGCGTGTGAGCCTCGCGGTTGGCTGGCTGCAGCGCATGGCAATGGGGGCAATGACGTTCATGCTGCCACTGCTCCTCCAGATCGGCCTTGGCTATTCGGCGTTCGCGTCGAGCCAGGTCCTGGTGGCGATGGCGTTCGGATCGCTGTTCGCGCGTTTTCTGGCCCCTGCGCTGCTCGACCGACTCGGCTTCCGGACGGTGATGATCGGTTTCGCTGCCCTGTCGACCTTGCTGACGGCCGTGCCGGCGCTGTTCGAGCCGGGCACGCCGATCTGGCTGATGTCGCTGGCGATGGCCTTGCTGGGTCTGTTCCGATCCAGCTTCTTCATCCCGGCCGGGATTCTGGCCTATGCCGACACACGCACCGAGGACGTTCCGAACACCACCGTCCTTTTCACCGTCGCGCAGCAGCTCAGCCTTGGCGCGGGCGTTACTCTTGCGGGCCTGCTGCTGGAAGCCGGGCCGGGGCAGGGGGTGGTCCTGAACGCAGCGTCGTTCGTCTTGCCGTTCGCGATATTGGCGGCATTGAGCGGTGCCACGCTGCTGGTGCTGCTGCCGATGCGACGCGACGCCGCCGAACAATTGCGGCGGCGGCGCTGAAGCGGAGGACGGGGCGAAAGGAGCGGCCGAAGCGCCAGCTAGCCGAGCGAGAGGGTCAGCATGCCATATTGCGGGACGCCGCGACGCTTCATGATGAACAAGGCGACGCGTTCCAGTGCATCCAGCATTTCCGGGGTCGCCCGTTCAGGTTCGCCATTCTTGCCGATGCCGAAATGACCGAGCGCGAGCGCCCAGACTTCGTTCGAAACTTCCACGCGCAGCGCTTCCGCGTCCAGAACGCCCGAAAGAATCACCGCGCCCTCGCCTTCATACGGTTCGACCGTGCGATCGATCTTGAATTGATAGTCTGCCATTCCCGCCTCGCGATAAGGACTGATCGGTCCAATCTACTGCGGGAAAAGCGGAACGGACGGACCGGTTCGGCGGGATTGAGCAGGATTTCCCCAGAGCCCGCCCCCCGGTCTTAAGCGAATACCTCCAGAAAGAACGGCGATGCCGATCGTGACATCATGGCAGGTCCGGGATTAGCCGGACGCCAGGCGTAAAACATGGAGTCGAGCATGGGTCTGCTGGAGGGAAAAGTAGCGATCGTCACCGGAGCGGGATCGGGGCTCGGGCGCTCCTATGCGCTCGCATTGGCGCGCGAAGGCGCCGCGGTGATCGTCAACGACCTGGCGCCTGCCGGGGAAGGCGGGGTGCGACCCGCAGAAGCGGTTGTCGCCGAGATCGCCGCCGCCGGCGGGCGTGCCGTCGCCAACCATGCCGATGTCGGCGATATCGCCGGCGGCCAGTCGCTGCTCGCGGACGCGCTGCGCAACTTCGCACGCATCGATATCCTGGTGAACAACGCAGGCGTGCTGCGCGATGCCTCGTTGATCAAGATGGACGAGGGGCAATGGGACCTCGTGATGAAGGTTCATCTCAAGGCGCTCTTCTGCGTGACGCAGCCGGTTTTCGCCTGGATGAAGGAGAATGGTCAGGGCGGCGTGATCGTCAACACCACGTCTACGGCGGGTATCCGCGGCAATTTCGGCCAGACCAATTATGGCGCCGCCAAATGCGGGGTGATCGGATTCAGCACGTCGCTGGCGCTCGAGGGCAAGAAATACGGGATTCGCGTGTGGAATATCGGGCCGGCGGCGGCGACGGCGCTGACCGCGCATATGGGCGACGACTACAAGCGCGTCTTCCACATCGATCGCGTGGCGCCGACATTGCTCTACATGGTGAGCGACCTGTCCGGGGATCAGACCGGCAAGACCTTGCTGGCCGGCGGGGGGTGGGTCGGTGAGGTCCGGTTCGAGGTGCATCCGGGCTATGTCCCGAGCGACGACTTCGACGCGCATGAGCTGGCGCGCGCGGTGGCCGATGGCCGGGTGACTTTTCCCGAGCGTGATCCGAAGTTCGTGACCGCCTACGGGCCGGCCGCCGCGGCGGAAAACCTCTGATCCGGCGGTCGGCGTGCCTGTGGCCGCTGGCGCCACACCCGCGCAGATTTCTGGATTGTTGCCGCTTAGGGGGAAGTCGCCTGAAGCGCTGGCAACCCGTCTCTCGCCTTGGTTGACGGGCGGCCGGGCACGAGCCGAGTATCAATTTTCGGGCCGAGACAATGGCCGCGTCATGGAGAGAAGAGTTTGAGCAGCGACCTGCCCCTGGCTGCGGATAACCAGCCCGCCTCGCATTCCACCGCCAAGGGCACACCGGTCGTGGCGCTGCCGCCGGGCTATCGCTGGCGGCTTCTGGCGTTGCTGACCCTGGTCTATGCATCGCACTCGATGGACCGGTCGGTCACGTCGATCGTCCTCGAGTTGATCAAACGCGAATTCCATCTCTCCGATGGCCAGGCCGGTATCCTCGGCGGGCTGGCGCACGGCGTCGCCTTTTGTCTCTTCGTGATTCCGGTCGGTTGGATCGCCGACCGCGGCAACCGCCGCAATCTCCTGGCCTGCCTGCTGGCGTTGTGGAGCGGGATCACCCTGCTTGGTGCGTTCGCCCGGTCCTATGCCGCGCTGGTACTGGTGCGCTTCGGCGTGGGCGCCGCCGAATCTGGCGGCGCACCCGTTGCGATGTCCATGCTCGGTGACGTGTTCACCCCGCGCGAACGACCGATGGCCGTCGGGTTCCTCTATGTGGGACTGGCCATTGGGCAAGGCTTCATCTTCTTCGTCGGCGGATATATCGCGCAATGGGCGGGATGGCGTTGGGTCTATGCGATCGCCGGCATTCCCGGGATCATCATCGCGATCGCCCTGTTCGCCTTTGCCCGCGAAACCGTCCGCGGGGGGAGCGACCAGGCGCCGCAGACCAGCGCACCGTCGCCCGCGCCCACGACCGTCTTTGCCTATATGGTCCGGCATCCCGCGCTGATGCTGATCGCGTTCGGCGCGAGCTGTTGCTCGATGGCCAGCAACATCACCTGGGTGTGGATGGCCTCGTTGATGATCCGAAGCCACCATATGACGATCGGTACGGCCGGATTGGTCCTGGCCATCGCCGGGGGCATCGGGAGCGGCGTCGGCAGCCTCGCATCAGGTCCGATCTCCAGCTGGATCGCCCGCAAGGGTATCGAGCGGCTGGGCTATGTCGCTGGTGTGGTGGCATTGCTGGGGACGCCATTGGGCATGGGCGCGATCTTCAGCCCGGACACATCGGTGGCGGTTGCCTGTATTCTTGGCCTGGGCGTGATGCTGGGCGCATGGCTGCCCCCGGCATTCGGGTTGGCGCTGGGGCTGGCACCCTCGCAGATGCGCGCGAGCGTGATGTCGGTCATCCAGCTTGGCAGCAATTTCTTCGCGCTCGCTGTCGGGCCGGTCCTGGTAGGCTTGCTCAGCGATCATATCGGCGGTGACCGGTCCCTTCTCTACGCGATGGGGTTGGTGTTTTCGGTGATGTTCGTGGCGTCGATCTCGTTCTTCCTCGCAGGGTTCAAGGCGCGTGGCCTGGTGGCGGACGCGCCGGTCGCCGGAATCGCGGCACATTGATCGGACCCTGGCGATGGATCTCGGTGTAGCGGATCGCCTTTTTGTCCTTGTCGGTGGATCGCGGGGCATGGGCTGGGAGGCCGCCCGGACCCTGGCGAGGGACGGTGCCCGCCTTGCGATCGTGACGCGCACGGCGGAGAGCGCCCAGGCGGCCGCGCGGCGGCTGTCCGCTGAGTTCGGCATCATCGCAACGGGCGTGGCCGGCGACGCTGCCGTCGAAGGATCAGTCGATGAAGCGATCGCGATCGCCGAGCACAGGCAAGGTCCGTTGGCTGGCCTGCTCATCACCACTGGCTACACCTTTCCCGGCGATCATGCCGCCGAACTCTCCGACGCGGGTTGGGAGGCGTGCATCCAGGATGTCCTGATGTCGGCGGTGCGGGCGACGCGGGCCGCGATACCGCGACTCCGGACCGCCGGGGGCGGAGCGATCGTCACCACCGCTGCCTATACCGCCGGTGTGCCGTCACCCGATCGCGCCGCATATGCCGCGTGCAAGGCGGCGATCGTCAACCTGACCAAGAATATCGCCCTGGCGCACGGCAAGGACGGCATTCGCGCCAATTGCGTTTGCCCCGGTGCCTTCGAGACGGAACGATCCCGTGCCCGGGTCGATGCCCTTTGCGTCGAGCGTGGGTGGGACCGGAAGCGCGCCGGCTGGCATTTGATGCGGGATGTCTTTCATATGCCGGTAGCGTTGGAGCGATTGGGCCAACCCGATGAGGCGGGCGAGTTGATGGCCTTTCTGCTGTCTGCCAGGGCCGCCTATCTGACCGGAGCGACGATCAATATCGACGGCGGGACAAGCTTTTAGCGTCGCCTGATCCTCGTCCTGTGGCGTGCGAGCGGCGCAAGGAACCGATGGATCGTCTGGAATTTTATGCGTACGGGCAGTGGCCGAAAGAGGTCCTTTTAAGGGGAAATCGCCAATATCGCTGATGTCTCGTTAGTTGACGCTGTCTCCATTTTTGGAGAATCTGATGCTCCGGCCTGGGTCGGAAATGGCCTCGAATAATAATAGACCGGACATAGGGAGAGGGAAGATCATGAAGATTCAGAACTATCGTGCACGCCGCGCGCTCCTTGTCAGCGCTAGCTGCACGGTATTGCTGGTCGCGACGGCTGCCCATGCGCAGGACAGGAACGAATCCGCACCCCGGATCGCCGCCGTCGATACGGCTCCGCCGCCGACCGCGCCGGCCGATACCGCCGCGCCGCAGGACGACATCGGCAAGGACATTGTCGTCACTGGCTCGCGCACGGCGCGAAGCGGTGCCGATGCGCCGACCCCGGTCACGGTGCTGGGTGCCGACAGTCTGCAGAAGATGGGTATCCGCAATATCGGCGAAGGTTTGCAGTTGTTGCCCCAGTTCGTGCCCACGGCGGGACCGGCCTATGTCGACGCCGGCGCCCCGCCGGGGCAGCGGCTCGCCAACCTGCGCGGTATGGGCGCGAACCGCACGCTGGTGCTGTTCGACGGCCGCCGGTTTACCCCGACCACCAGTCTCGGGACCGTCGACCTCAACTTGCTCCCCTCGATGCTGACCAGCCGGGCCGAAGTGGTGACGGGCGGCGCATCGGCCGCTTATGGCGCCGACGCGGTGGCCGGTGTGATCAACGTCATTCCCGACCGTACCTATACGGGCCTGAAGGCCGAGGTGCAGACCGGCATCACCGAGGCAGGCGATGCCCGCAAGTTCCGCGCCGCCGCAGCCGGCGGTATCTCCTTTGCGGACGGCAAGGGGCACCTGATCGGTTCGTTCGAATATGAGGACAATGCGGCTGCCGACGACTGTTACAGCCGCTCCTGGTGCCAGCAGGAATGGGGCACCGTCGCGATTCCGCCGGCGAGCCGCGGTAGCAACCCGGCGCGCATCATCACCTCAAACGTCCACAATGCATCGGTCGCGCCCGGTGGGCTGATCACAACGACGGCGCTGCGCGGCACCCAGTTCCTGGGGGGGCAGTCGACCAGCAATTATGTGTTCGGCTCGCCCGCCTCGTCGACCGCGATGGTGGGCGGCAGCGGTCATGACGAATATTTCCTCTACAAGGACACCCAGCTCGAAATGCCGGTACGCCGCATGCTGGCTTATGCATCGGGCAACTACAAGTTCAGCGACGCCGTCGAACTCTATTTCAGCGGCAACTGGGGCAAGCTGGACAGCCAGGCGCGAGCCCGCCAGGTCGACTTCGGCAGCTTGACCATCAATGCGGCCAATCCTTTCCTGCCGACCGCCGTCCGCAACCAGGCGGCCGCGCTCGGCATCACCTCGTTCCAGATGGGCCGCCTCAACGAGGACATCAACCCGCAGCAATTCAACCATACCCAGATGTACCAGTTCGCCGGTGGCTTGCGCGGCAGCCTCGGCGGCAGTTGGAAATGGGATGCCTTCTACCAATATGGCTATACCAAGCTGACTTTGGTCACGGCCAACAATCGTATCACCGCCAATTTCAACAAGGCGCTCGACGCACGGACGAACAGCGCCGGCCAGATCGTCTGCGGTGTCAATGCTGATGCGATCACGAGCAATGATGATCCGGCCTGCGTGCCGCTCAACCTGTTCGGCTCCAACCAATATTCGCAGGCTGCGTTCAACTATGCCTATGGGACTGGCACGGTGACGACGACGGTCACCGAGAATGTCGCCGGGCTCAACCTGTCCGGCAGCCCGTTCAAGACCTGGGCCGGGCCGGTAACGGTCGCGTTCGGCGGAGAGTATCGCAAGGACATCATCAAGGGCGATGCCGACCCGCTCTCGCTCGCGTTCGCGTTCGCGCAAGGCAATGGCCAGCGCTATCGCGGCCTCGTGGACGTGAAGGAGGGGTATCTCGAGGCGACCGTACCGCTCGCCAAGGATATGACTCTCCTCCACAATCTCGAGCTCAACGGCGCGGTGCGGCTCACCAGCTACAATATCAGCGGCACGACCTGGACGTGGAAAGGCGGCCTGGTCTACGAGCCGTTCCAGGGGCTGCGGTTGCGCGCGACACGCTCGCGTGACATCCGGGCGCCGAACGCCACGGAATTGTTCAGCGGCCGCACGCAGGCGCCCGGTCAGTTCACCGACTTTATCGGACCCGGCAATCCGCTGGGATCTGGCACCCAGGCGCCAATCCTCGTGACGTCCAGCAGCAATCCCAATCTGAGTCCGGAAAAGGCCGATACCTGGACCCTCGGCGCGGTGGTCTCGCCGTCGAACATCGTGCCAGGCCTGACGATCTCGGTCGACTACTATAATATCCACCTGACCAACGCGATCGGCAGGCTCGGTGCCCTCAATATCATCCAGCGCTGTGCTGCGGGTGCTACCGAATTCTGCGCATTGATGACGCGCGATCCGACGACGCATGTGCTGACGGGCGTGCTCGACACCTATCTCAATTTCGGAGGCATCAAGGCACGCGGTCTTGATGTGCAGCTCGATTACTCGCTGCCACTGAACAAGGTCTCGAACAGTCTCGGCGGCCGGCTCACCGCGTCGCTGTTCGCGTCCAAGGCGTTCGAGCTGACGACGATCGATTCCGCCGGGTCGGTCAACCGTGCCGGCATGCTGGGGCAGGTCATCGGGCTCTTGACCGGTCCCGATCTCGTGATGGACGGCACGATCGGCTATGAGGACAGCAGGTTCCGCGTCTCGCTCGAGACCCGCTATATCAAGGGCGGCACCTATGACGCGACCAACATCGACCCGACGGATCCGGGCTATAGCCCGTCACTGTCCAACAGCATCAACAACAACCATGTGGACGGACGCGTGTACCAGAACCTTGCCTTCGGGTTCAAAGTGCCGATGAGCGACAAGAAGGGCTTTGAGTTCTACGGGGCGGTGACAAACTTGTGGAACCGCGATCCACCCGTGGCGCCGAGTGCCTATTCAAGCACGTCGCCTTCCTATTTCGACGTGCTTGGCAGGGCCTTCAAGATCGGCGCGCGCGTCGAGTTCTGACGTCGAACGTGCCGGCAAGGGGGAGGGGCACCGCTCAACAGCGGGGCCCCTTTCGCTATGTCCCGTGCCGGCCTGCGTAAGGCAGGGCGCGACGAAGGTGTGGATGATTTGGTCAGGGGACGCCGCCGCCATGCAGTCCATGACCGTATCGGCCACAGGCAAGCCGTGCGTTGGTATCGACAAGGACAGGCCGCGCGGTGCGCGGCCCGTCCGTATCGCGAAGCTCAGGCCGGCTCGAACAAGGGCAGCCAAACGTCCTCGCGATGATCGAACAGGACCTTGACCGGCATGCCGATATAGACGTCTTCAATGCCGCAATTGACGATGTTGGTCGTCAGCCGAACGTCCGGCTGCTCCTCGATCTCGACGATTGCCACGACGAAGGGTGCTTCGAGGCCCGGTTCCCATGGCTGGCGGTTGATCGTGAAGGTGGCAATCGTCGCCCGTCCCGACACGTCTTCGGGACCGACATCGCGCGCATGGCAGATCGGGCAGATCGGCGCGGCGGGGTGAATATAATGGCCGCACGGCTTACAGCGATAGAAGCGCAGCACATTGTCCTTGCCCGCCTGCCAGAAGAAGGCGTTGCGCTCGTTCAGCGCCGGCAGGTTGCGCCGCGGAATGGCGGCGAGATCGTCGCTCGCCTGCTTTTCCCGTTCCGGCATGGTCGTTCCTTCCGCTCGGTGCCCAGGTCAACGCTTCTCGAGTTCGAAATTCGCTGTCTCGCGATCCCAGGTGTCAGGTGTGCAGCCTTCATCGCGCAACTGATATTTGAGGACGCGACCCACCGGATTGCGCGGCAGATCGGCGCGGAACTCGAAATAGCGCGGCACGGCGAAATAGGGGACGCGATCAGCGCACCAGCGGCAGAACTCCTCATGGGAAATGACCGCCTCGTCGGTAAGGACGACGGTTGCCTTCACCTCATCCTCCGATTCGGCGAGCACCGCATGGACGGCGACGTCCTTGACCAGCGGGTGCAGCTTGATGCTGTTCTCGAGCTCATAGCTCGAAATATTCTCGCCGCGCCGGCGCAGATAGTCCTTCTTGCGGTCGATGAAATAGAAGAAGCCATCTTCGTCGATCTTGCCGATGTCGCCGCTGTGCAGCCAGAGGTTGCGCATGATCCTGAGCGTTTCCTCCGGGCGGTTCCAATAGCCGTCGAACATGATGTTGGGGTGACGCGGACGGATGACGATCTCGCCCGGCGTACCCGGCGCTACTTCATTGTCATTGTCGTCGACGATGCGGACGTCGAAATCTTCGTTGACCCGGCCCGACGAGCCGGGTGGGGCATATTCACCATCGGGCAGGCTGGTGACCCGTGCCGCCTCCGTCAGCCCGTAGGTATTGGATCCGGCATATTTGATCCCGAAGCGCTGCCGCCAGATTTCCTGGAGCTCGGGCGGGAACGGGCTGCCGCGTACCGCGCGCACCTTCCCGAAATAGCGCTTCGCGGCGTCGCAATCGGCGGCGTTGCCGATGAAGGTCAACATCGATCCCAGGAGATTGACGATCGTCGCGCCGCTGCGCTCGACATCATCCCAGAATTTGGAGACCGAGAAGCGCGGGAAGAGCGCGGTGCGAGCGCCCACCATCATCGATGTCAGGATCGATCCCGCGAGCGCGTTCGAGTGGAAGAGCGGCAGCGGGGTCCAGTTGACATCGTCCTTGCTGCGCTGCTCGCGCTTGAGCAGCTGGCGGGCGAGGTTGCAGGCGTAATTGTGGCTGATCATGCACGCCTTGGAGGGCCCGGTGGTTCCACCGGTGAAGATCAGCATGCACAAGTCGCCCGCTGCGTTCTCGTCGGGAATGGGCGTGAGGTTGTCGCTAAAGGCATTGGCGAGCCGTTCGACCGCCAATTGTTCGCAGCCCGGCAAGGGACCATCGCCGCGCACCAGCAATCGCTCGCTGGAGGGCAGTCCTTCGGCGATATCGACTACCCGCGGGGCATAGTCGGCCTCGGCGACGATCAGGGCGCACTGAACGTCGTTCAACTGATGGCGGAGAAACTCGCCCTTATAGGCGGTGTTCACCGGCACATGGACGGCGCCGAGCTTGTTGAGCGCCAGCCATAGCGTCACCGCATCGATATTGCTGTCGAGCTGGCTGCCGACCCGGTCTCCCCGCTTCACGCCGCGGGCGGCGAGTCCATGCGCCAATCGGGTCGAACGGGTGTCGAACTCGGCATAGGTGTACAGCTCGCCGGTGAAATCGAGGAATGTGCGATCCGCGAATTCGGCCACCGCGCGGCGTAGCACCGCGGTGACCGTGTCTTGCACATCCGACGACCAGACAGGAAAATTCATCGATTCTTCTCGCTTGAGCCCCTTGATCCCCCATGCCTAGCAACGCCGGTGTCCCGTGAGGCATACGCTTACGACGGATCGCGGGAACGACTACCCTAAATAAAAGATGGAGTCTCGGCTATCATCGTCGATTCGGCGGGAATGAAGGGCATATTTCCTAGATGCTTCATAAAATCCGGTATCGAAATTGACATATCATCGATTTATGCAAGGGTCGCGTCCCGATCGGCGCGCGCCCCGGAGAATGATGAATCGATGCTCGAGCCGGCTTCCTATTTCTTCCTGTCCCAGCGCCAGCGGCTGCATTATGTCGATTGGGGCAATCCCGAGGCACCGCCGCTGATCCTGCTGCACGGGGGACGCGACCATTGCCGCAACTGGGACTGGATCGCGACCGAACTGCGCAAGGACTGGCACGTCATCGCCCCCGATCTGCGCGGCCATGGCGACAGCGCCTGGTCGCCGGACGGCGCCTATTCGATGATTTCCTATGTCTATGATCTCGCCGAACTGGTCCGCCAGCTCGGCCTGGCACCGGTGCCGATCGTCGCTCATTCGCTGGGCGGCAATATCGCCCTGCGCTATGCGGGGCTCTTTCCCGAGGAAGTCGCCAAGGTTGTAGCGATCGAGGGGCTCGGCCCGTCGCCGGAGAAGGTGGCGGAGAACCAGACCACGCCGCTGGTCGATCATTTGCGGTCCTGGATCGAGAAGCGCCGCGACGTCGCCGCGCGGACGCCCCGGCGCTATCCCAGTGTCGAGGCGGCGCTCGACCGGATGCGGGAGGAGAATCCCCGGCTCGACGAGACACGGGCCCGGCATCTCACGCGCCACGGCTTGCTGCGCCACGAAGACGGCACTTATGGCTGGAAGTTCGACAACTACGTGCGGACGATCCAGATCATGGACCTGCACCTTACCTTGCCCGCCGAATTCTGGTCGCGGATCGCCTGCCCGACATTGCTGGTCTATGGTGCCGAGAGCTGGGCGTCCAATCCCGCCCTCGACGGGCGCGCCGATCATTTCGCCAATGCGCGGGTCGTGACGGTGGAGGGCGCGGGTCATTGGGTTCATCACGATCGCGAGGACGTCTTCATCGAGGAAATCCGTGCGTTCCTCTGACCTCTTGCGCGCGCGGCTATCGCCGATCACGGCCGCAGGGTGGGGGGACGGCGGATGACGGAGGAACCCGGCGGCATCGCCGCGCCGTTCCGGCAGCTGGCCTTTCGTCGGATCTGGGGGGCGAGCCTGTTCTCGAACCTCGGGCAGCATGTGCAGGCGGTCGGTGCCGGCTGGCTGATGCTGACGCTCACGCATCGCGCCGACATGGTGGCGATGGTGCAGACGGCGACCATGGCGCCAATCCTGTGCTTCGCGCTCGCGGCGGGCGCGATCGCCGATATGTACGACCGCCGCAAGGTCGCGATCGCGGCGCTCGGAATCGCCTTTTGCGGGGCCGCCGCGCTCGCGCTGCTGTCGCTGTTCCACCTGATATCGCCGCCCTTGCTCCTGTTGTGCTGTTTTGTCGTCGGCACCGGCACGGCACTCTACAGCCCGGCATGGCAGTCGTCGGCGGTCGAACTGGTCGGGCGCGACGCGCTCCCGGCCGCCGTCGCGCTCTACAGCATCTCCAACAATGTGGCGCGCAGCGTCGGGCCGGCGCTCGGCGGCGTGCTTGTCGCGTCGCTCGGGTCCGCGCTTGCCTTTGGCGTCAACGCGTTGCTGTTCCTGCCGCTGATGCTCGCCCTCCTGTTCTGGCGCCGTCGCCAGGAGCCGCCACGCCTTCCACCGGAGCGGATCGATCGCGCCGTCATCTCGGGCATGCGGTATGTCGGCCTGGCGCCGCCGATCCGGCGTGTCATCCTCCGCTCGTTGCTCTGTGCCTTTGGCGGCAGCGTCGCCTATGCGCTGCTCGCGATCGTCGCGCGCGATGTGCTCCACGGCAGTGCGATGACCTATGGCTTGCTGCTCGGCTCCTTCGGGCTGGGCGCGGTCACGGCGGCGCTGGCGATCGATCGGATCCGCGCGGCGTTCGGCGCTGAAGGCGCTTCCCGGATTTCCGCGCTGTTGCTGGGAAGCGCGTTGCTGACGGTCGCCGTCAGCCGGTCGTTGCCGCTGAGCACGGGCGCGCTGCTGGTTGCCGGGGCCGGCTGGATGACGAGCATTTCCATGTTCAACATCTCGGTCCAGCTCGCCTCGCCGCGCTGGGTCTCGGGACGCGCGCTGGCAGCCTATCAGGCAGCGGTAGGCGGCGGCCTGGCGGTGGGAAGCTGGTGCTGGGGCCGGGTCGCCGAAGTCCATGGCGTGCCGGTAGCCCTAGCGGCCGCCGGGCTTTTGGTCCTCGGATTGGTGCCGCTGTCGCGCTGGTTGAAGCTCCCCGACACCGACGCCCGCGCCGGCGAGGTCGCGCCGCGCCGCGGCGATCCGGCGATCGCCCTCGACCTGAGTGGCCGCAGCGGACCGATCACGCTCGAAGTGATCTACCGCGTGGACCCCGGAGCCGCGCGCGATTTCTATCATGCCGCACGCCGGTTGCAGCGCAGCTTCGAGCGCAACGGGGCCTATGCGGTGGCGATCTCGCGCGACATCACCGACGAATGGCTGTGGATCTTCCGGTTTCACTATCCCACCTGGCACGATTATTTGCGGGCGCGGACGCGGGCCACCCTGGCCGATCGCGAGCTGCAGGCTGCGGTGACCGCCTTCCATGCCGGCGATGCGCCGCCCATTGTGCGGCGCATGCTTGAGCGGCCGTTCGGCTCGGTGCGCTGGAAGGCCAATGCACCGGATCCGACCGTCGATATGGACGCTGTCCTGCCGCTTCCGCCGCAATCGTCCTGACCGAACGGGCAACGGGCGTCACGTCGCTCGAGTTGCCGGCAGCGGGCCCTCGCCCTCCCCGAAGTCAAGCGTGCTGCCGACCATGCGCAATGCCCGCAACGCGCGGCTGGGCTGCATCACGAAACATGCGCCCAGGTTGCGCGCGCCTTCCGCCGCAGTGGCGCGTTCATCCAGATCGCGCCGTCCACCGCCGATGAAGATCGTACGGCGGAACAGCAGCAAGGCTTCCGCGAGGTCGGGCGGGAGCGTGTTGTTCGCCCATTGGCTGAAGCCGCGCTTGATACCGATACCGGCAAATTCGGGCGGCGAGATGATCCGATTGTCGTTGAGCTCGAGATCGATCGCCATCCCGTCATCGCGGCGCAGCCTCGCGCTCATCCGGCGGGTGGGAAGGCGCGTCGCGGTCATATCGTAGCGCCGATGCTCCACCCCGCGCGCGGCAGCTGACATCGCCAGCACGGCCAGGTCCATCAGATGGGTGCATTGCTCGGTCGCATCGATATCCCGGGCGATCTTGCCTTGATCGACTTCGAGCGGCCGGCCGACGAACCGGTCGAGCTGGCGGATGGCCAGCGGGCAGAGCGACCAGGGATGGCGCACGGCCACCGCGGTGATCGCGGTGACGCTGGTGCCGTCATGGTCGAGCACCAGGCGGAAGTGATGGAAATTGTCCTCGAGCGCCACCGTCATGCGGTTGGCCCGTCCGGTGATGGTGACCGCCCGCTTGGCCGGCGACGGAATGGGATCGCTCCAGGCCAAGGCGATCAGGCCGCAACGGCCGCGAGTGACTGGCTGGGGGCGCCGCTAGCCGGCAAGTCCCGCCGCGCGGCGTCATAGTCGGTGCGAAGCTGCGCGATGAGGTCGGCTGCGGGTTGCACCTTGTCGATCGCGCCGATCCCTTGGCCGCAGCCCCAGATGTCCTTCCAGGCCTTGGCACCGCCCGACGCGAAACTCATCTTCGACGGATCGCTGCGATCGAGATTGTCGGGATCGAGCCCGGCAGCCGCGATCGACGGCTTGAGATAGTTGCCGCGCACGCCGCTGAAGAAATCGGTGTAGACGACGTCGTCGGATGCGCTGGCGACGATCATCTGCTTATAGGCATCGAGCGCATTGGCTTCCTCGGTCGCGATGAACGGCGATCCGATATAAGCCAGATCGGCGCCGAGGACTTGCGCGGCCAGGATCGCGCGCCCGGTCGCGATCGATCCCGACAGCGCCAGCGTGCCCTCGAACCAGCGGCGCAGTTCGGCCACCAGCGCGAAGGGCGAGGTCGCCCCGGCATGCCCCCCGGCGCCGGCCGCCACGGCGATCAGGCCGTCCGCGCCTTTCTCGATCGCCTTGCGCCCGAACCGGTCGTTGATCACGTCGTGCATCACGAACGCGCCGAAATCATGGATCGCGTCGAATATCTCCGTCCGCGCGCCAAGCGAGGTAATGATCATCGGCACCTTGTGTTTCGCGCACAGCGCGAGATCGCCTTCGAGCCGCGCGTTGGTGCGGTGGACGATCTGATTGACCGCGAACGGAGCCGATGGTGCGTCGGGATTGGCGCGATCATGGTCGGCGAGCGTTTGCGTGATCTCGGCGAGCCACTCGTCGAGCATGTCGCTGCTGCGTGCGCTGAGCGCGGGGAACGAGCCGACGATTCCCGCCTTGCACTGCGCGATCACCAGCTTCGGATTGGACACGATGAACATCGGCGACCCGACCACGGGGAGGCGCAGGCGATTCTGGAGGAGGGCTGGCAGCGGCATGGGACAAGTCTTCTTGAGAAATGGAGATGTCATCGGTTATGGGTGAGGCCGGGCAAAGGATCAAGGATGGGGATCGGCATGACTAAGGCTTTCGAGAGGATAATCTACGCGGTCGAGGACGGCATCGCGACGATCACGCTGAATCGTCCGGACAAAATGAATGTCTACGACACGCGCATGCGCCACGAACTGCTCGAGGCCTTCGATCTGAGCGACGCGGATGATGCCGTGCGCGCGGTGATCGTGACCGGCGCGGGCAAGGCGTTTTGCGCGGGCGCCGACGTTTCGTCCGGCGCGAAGACCTTCGATCCGCAAGCGCGGGGCGATCGCGCCGAGGACAATGTCGTGGTCAATGGAATCGCGCGCGATGGTCTCGGGATGGTCACCATCCGGATCTTCAACAGCCTGAAGCCGGTGATCGGCGCGATCAACGGCGCCGCGGCCGGCGCCGGGGCGTCGATCACCTGCGCCTTCGACTTCCGCCTTGCCTCGACCCATGCGAAATGGGGCTTTATCTTCGCGCGCCGCGGCGTGACGCCGGAGGGCGCGTCGACCTGGTTCCTGCCGCGCCAGGTTGGCATGCAGACCGCCCTCGAATGGTGCTTCACCGGCCGCATCATCCCGGCGGAAGAGGCGTTGCGCGAACGCTTCGTCAAATCGATCCACGCGCCGGAAGAATTGCTGCCCGCCGCCCGCGCCTTTGCTCACGGGATCATCGATGAGACCGCGCCGGTCTCGATCGCGCTGACTCGCCAGATGCTGTGGCGGATGTCCGGTTACCCGCACCCGATGGAAGCGCATCGCGCCGACACGAGGGCGATCCGGGCGCGCGGTGTTTCCGACGACGTCAAGGAGGGCGTTGCCGCGTTCCTCGAGAAACGGTCGTCCCATTTCCCCGAACGGCTCAGCGCCGGGCTGCCGGACATCTTCCCGGGCTGGGTCGAGCCCGAATTTCACTGAGGCGCGGCGTAGTTAGGGGCGCGGCTCCTCATCATCGACAAACCAATATGCGCAGCGGGTCCGTCCGCGCGGTAGACGGTGCGGGCAAGCAAATGGGAGTGGCGGATGACGCAGACTGGGATGGATGTTCGCGGCAAGGCGGCGGTGGTCACCGGTGCGGCGAGCGGGATCGGACGCGGCATCGTCACGCGCCTGGCGGCGGCCGGCGCGCGGGTGGTCGTCGCCGACGTGCAGCCCGATCGCGCGGAAGCCGTGGCGCAGGGAATCGTGGATGCCGGCGGCGAGGCGATCGGTGTCGGCTGCGACGTGCGCGTGATCGGTGATGTCGAGGCACTGGCCGATCGCGCCTGGGAGGCTTTCGGTCGCGTCGACATTCTCTGCAACAATGCCGGTGTCGCGATCCTCGGTCCGTCGCTCGATGTCGCCCCGCATGACCTGCGCTGGTCGTTCGAGGTCAACGTCTTCGGCATGTGGAACGGAAGTCAGGTCTTCCTGCGCCGGTTCGTCGATCAGGGCGGCCCGGCCTGGATCTGCAACACCGGCTCGCACCATTCGATCGCCGGCCCGTACAAGGGACTCGCGGTCTACATCATGACCAAGCATGCCGTGCTCGGGATGACCGATTCGCTGCGGACCGAATTCGGCGATCAGGTCGGCTTCAGTATCCTCTGTCCCGGGTCGGTCCGTACCGATTTGTGGGACTCGGGGCGCAATCGCCCCAACGAGTTCGGCGGCAGCTTCGAAGGCGACACGCGCCGCCGCGATGCCTCGGCCTCGGCCGGACTCGATCCACTGTTCGTCGGCGATCTCGTCGTGAAGGGGATCGCCGCGGGTGACTTCTACATCTTCACCCATCCCCAGGACGACGCGTTGATCGAGGGCCGCTATCGCGAGCAGATCGAGACGCTCAGGCGCCAATGGCCCGATGGTCCGACCGAGGCCCACCGCCTGACGCCAAAGCTGCTTTGACGGTTTCAGCGATGGGCGGGCGTCCGGGCGAGCGTGCGGCGCAGGGCGCGGGCAACCGGCGCGTCGATCATGCGGCCAGCGTGGCGGATGGCACGTTCGCCGGCCGCCAGATAGGCGTCCAGCGCTTCGCGCGCGAACAAAAGCTCGGCCGCGCTTGGTGTCCAGGTCGCGTTGATGGCTTCGAGCTGACGGGGATGGATCGCCGCCTTGGCCGAAAAACCGATGGCGCGCGCCGCCATCGCCTCGACGGCCAGCGCGGTCACATCATCGATGGCGATGAACGGCGCGTCGATCGCCGGCACACCCGCCGCGGCGCAGGCCAGCACGATCAGCCCGCGCGCCGTCCGCAACGCTTCCCAGCCGGGTTCCAGGCCGAGCTCGGCGGCGAGGTCGACGCCGCCGAGCATCACACCCGCGACGCCTGCCATGGCGACCGCCCGGCATTCGGCAAGCCCCATGGCAGTTTCGATCAGCGGCAGGATCGACGTGTCGGGTCCGAGCGAGGCGCGCAGGATGGCGATGTCGCGGACGCTCTCGCACTTGGGAAGAAGCACGCAGGCAGGCGGGCGGTCGGCCAGCGCTGCAAGATCGCGGATGCCGGCCGGGGTGGTGAGCGCGTTGATCCGCACCGCCAGGCGAGGATCAGCGCCGGCTTCGTCGAGACGCGTCCGGATGGCATCGCGTGCCATGTCCTTGTCGCGATCGGCCACCGCATCCTCGAGGTCGGCGATCACCAGGTCGGCGGCGCTCATCAGGGCCTTGTCGACGCGTTCCGTGCGGTCGGCAGGCACGAACAGGGCGGAACGGATCATCCTTTGGCTCCCGGCATAAAGCGGCAGCATAGGCCAGATCCTCGCGACATGATGGCGGAAGGTTAGAACAGATGACGGCGAATTTGGTGAAATTGGACATTGATGGCGCGATCGCCACGCTCACGCTCAACCGGCCTGACACGCTCAATGCGTTGGGCGAGTCAGGCGACGGCGACGCCTTTGCCGGGGCCTGCGCGGCGATCAACGACGATCCCGCGATCCGTGTCGTCATCCTGACGGGCGCCGGCCGGGCCTTCTCCGCTGGTGGCAACGTCAAGGCAATGCAGCAGCATGAGGGCAATTTCGCCGGCAATCCGGCGCAGATCCGTCAGGGGTACAGGGGGAATATCCATAAATTGCTGCGCGCCCTGCACGGGGTCGACGTGCCGGTCATCGCCGCCGTCAATGGCGCCGCGATCGGGCTTGGCTGCGATGTCGCCTGCCTCGCCGACATCCGCATCGCCGCCGACGACGCCCGGTTCGGCGTCACCTTCCTCAAACTGGGCATCATCCCGGGCGATGGCGGGGCCTGGATCCTGCCCCGGCTGATCGGCATGAGCCGCGCGGCCGAGCTCTTCTATACTGCCCGCCTGATCGACGCGCCGACCGCGCTCGAATGGGGGTTGGTGTCGCGCGTCGTGGCAGCCGACCTGCTATTGGCCGAGGCGCGCCGTCTTGCCGAGGAAATCGCCGCCCAGCCGCCCCAGGCGCTGCGCGCGACCAAGATGCTGCTCCGCCAGGGGCAAACCGTCACCTATGACACGATTCTCGAATTGTCCGCCTCGACCCAGGGGCTGATGCACGCGACCGAGGACCATCGCGAAGGCGTCGCCGCGATCCTGGAGCGGCGGACGCCGGCTTTTACCGGGCTATGACGATGGAGGGCGACCCCATCCTCATCGAGCGTCGCGGTCCGGTTCTGGGCGTGGCGCTTAATCGTCCCGCCGCGTCGAACGCGCTTAACCCCGCGATGTTGCGAGCCCTGTCGCTGGCGTGGCGAGACGCCGCCAATCCGGGGGTGCGTGCGGTCGTCCTGACCGCCAATGGCCGCAACTTCTGTGCCGGCGCCGACCTGCGCGATCGGCCAGACCAGCAGCACCAGGTGCATGATCTGCGGCACGCCTTCCACCCCATGCTCCTGGCGCTGGCGGCGCTCGACAAGCCGGTCGTCGCCGCGCTCAATGGCGCGGCGGCCGGTGGGGGGATGGCGCTGGCGCTGGCGGCGGATATCCGGCTGGCGTCGCCGGATGCGCGCTTTGTGCCCGCCTGGGCATCGATCGGTCTTCCGCCCGATCTCGGGACCAGCTGGTTCCTGCCCCGAATCGTCGGCGCGGCGCGCGTCTTTGCGTGGACCGCCTCGAGTGCGCCGCTCGATGCGGAGAAAGCGCTGGCATGGGGGCTGGTGCAGGAGATCGTCGAGGCCGGTCAGCTCGCGGCGCAAGCCTGGGCGCTGGCCGAGCGTCTCGCGACCGTGCCCGGCGCCGCGCTTCGCGAGACCAAGCGATTGCTGCGGGACTCGGCGCGGCACAGCCTGGCCGAGCAGCTCGAGGCGGAAGCCGTCGCGGTTGCGGCCGCGAGCGCCGATCCCGAGCGGACGGCGGCGATGGAGACGGCGCGGGAGCGTTTCGGACTGGGGTAGCCAGCCGTCCTCAGTGAGGACGGCTCGCGCCTTTCCCGATCGGCGGCGTCAGGTAGGACTCGACATAGTCCCAGAAACTGTCGCGGGCCGAGCCAGGGTGGGATTCGATGCGAACGAGATATTTATCGCATGCGAAGCTGTGCGCGGCGGCAATGGGCCGTGCCACGAACCCGTTGCCCGCGATCGCGCTTGCCGCCGATGCGCTGCAGACCGCCGCGAGCCGCCAGCGCAGAGCATAGGAGGCGGCGGTCTCGAACTCGGGCGGCTGGACGGCGACCGCGCCGGCGGCAAGGAACGGGCGATAGTAACGTGCGAACGCCTCGGGATTGTGCCGCTCCGACGGGACGACCAGTCGCCGCCCGGCCAGATCCTCGAACGCCAGGCTTTCCTTCTCGGCAAGGACGTCGTCGGCCGGGACCAGAACGACATGATGCTCGCGACGTAGATGGATGGCATCCAGGCCCGTTGCGTCAAAGGGCGCGGAAACGAAGGCAAGGTCGATCTCGCCCGCATGCAGTTTTTCGATCAGTGCCGGCGACGGGCCATTGACGATCGTCAGTCGCGTCTTGGGATTGCGCGCCACGAAATCGGTCACGAAGCGGACGCGCTGGGGATCGCTGAAGCTGTAGGGAAGCGCGCCGATCCGCAGCGTTCCGCTGATGCCGTCGCGGATCATCTCGGCTGCCTGGCGGCTCTCGGCGGCGACGGCGGCGAGCCGGCGTACCGGCCCCAGCAATTCGCGCCCGGCCGGGGTGAGTTCGACATGTCGCGTGCTGCGGAAGAAGAGCGCGACGCCCAGCCGGGCCTCGATCTGGCGAATCTTGTGGCTGAGCCAGGACTGATCGATTCCGAGTCGTCGGGCGGCTCGCGTAAATGACAGTTCCTCGGCTACGGCGGCAAAGTAGAGCAGCATCTCGATCTCGAGTGCCGGATTTACCGAAGGGGCCGCAACCGACTCCCTGATCTGATCGAATGCCGTGGCCATCAGCCTCTCCCGTCCCGGCCGTTATCGAGGATACCTGCCCCGGTGCCGTGGACGAGAATCACTATGAGCCCAGTCTGGGTTCATTGCAAGAAAAACAGATGGTGCGTTGATTATGTGATTTTCGGCGACAAGACCCCCGGCATCACGAACGGGTTGGCGCGGGGCGATCCCGTGTCGATCGACACGGTCTTGACGTGGAGATATTCGTAGATCGCGTCGATTCCACCCTCGCGCCCGATGCCCGATCTTTTGTAGCCGCCGAACGGCATCGCGTAGCTGCCGTAGCGATAGCTGTTGATCCAGACCTTGCCCGCCTCGATCTGCTCGCTCATCCGCAATGCCCGACCAAGATCGGCGGTCCAGACCGCCGCGGCGAGCCCGTATGGCGTGTCGTTGGCGATCGCCAGCGCTTCTTCCTCCGTGTCGAACGGGATGATCGACAGGACCGGACCGAACACTTCCTCGCGTGCGATCCGCATCTCGTTGTGCACATTGGTGAAGATCGTCGGCGGGATGAAACGGCCCTTGGCGCAGGCGCCCGCGGTATGAGCTTCGCCGCCCAGCACGCAGGTGGCGCCTTCGCTGCGCGCGACCTCGATATAGGAGAGGATCTTGGCGAATTGCGGTTCGGTGGCGATCGGACCGATATGCGTGGCCGCATCCATCGGGTCGCCCAGCCGTGCCTGCGACGCGACCTCGACCAACCGCTCGACGAACCGGTCATGGATCGAGCGATGCAACAACAGGCGCGAGCCCGCCGTGCAGCTCTGCCCCGCGGCGGAAAAGATACCGGTGACGGCGCCCATCGCGGCGGCTTCCAGATCGGCATCGTCGAACACGATATTGGGCGACTTGCCGCCGAGTTCGAGCGAGACGAGCTTGATGCCGCGCGCCGCGGCTTCGTAGATGTGCTGCCCGCCCATCTCCGATCCGGTGAAGGCGATCTTGGCCACGTCGGGATGATCGACCAGCGGTTTGCCGGCCTCGAGCCCCAGGCCGGTCACCACATTGGCGGTTCCTGCCGGAAAACCCGCCTCGTCCATCAAGGCGACCAGTTCGAGCGTCGCGGCAGACGTGAATTCGGAAGGTTTGATCACCGCCGTGTTGCCCGCCGCGAGCGCGGGCGCGAGCTTGTTGGCGAGCAGCAGGAGCGGCGAATTCCAGGGGGTGATCAAGCCGACCACACCGAGCGGCTCGTACCTGGTATAGGTCAGTTTGCCGGGCATCGCCGAGGGAATGACGGCACCTTCCACCTTGTCGGCGATCCCGGCGAAATAGCGGAACCAGGCCGCCACGTTGCGGACCTGGCCGGACATCTCGGCAAAAAGTTTGCCGTTGTCGCGGACTTCGATTTCCGCCAGCCGCGGGCCGTTCGCCTCGATCAGATCGGCAAAACGCGCGAGCGTCCGCCCGCGCTCGACCGCTGCCGTCCCGCTCCAGGCCTTGCGGGCGGCGCGGGCCGCGGCGACGGCGCGATCGACGTCCTCGGGACCGCCCTGCGCGATCTCACACCAATTCTCGCGCGTGAACGGGTTGTCGCACGGAAGATAGGTCCTGTTGACGGGCGGCACCCATTCGCCGCCAATGCGAAGCTCATAGCGTGGAAGATTGGTCATGATGCCCTGATGCCCTATCGAACGGTTTCGACGCGACTATGCCGGCCGCGTGTTTCAGGGGAGCGCCGCCTGAATGCCGCCGGTCAGGCGGCAGCGCCCCGAGATCGCCGATATTCGCATTGGACGCGTCGCTGCAGCTTGTCGCACGCAGGCATGCGACAAGACGATGAAAAAAGGTGACATGATGGCGATCAACTACCCGGGCATGCTGGATCTTCGTGACGACGGACGGCGCTTTGCCTGGACCGACCGGGAAGCGATGCTCTACGCGGTCGGCATCGGCATGGGCCAGGATCCGACCGACCCGGCCGATCTCGCTTATGTTTTCGAACAGCCGACCCCCCTGGTGGTGCCGACCTTCGCCGCGGTGATCAGCTGGGGCGCCGGGATCAAGGCAGACCAGCTCGGCGTCGATTATACCAGGATGCTCCATGGCGAAGAAGATATCGTCTTCCACCGCCCGATCCCGGCGCACGGCACCGTCACCGCCGACAGCGGCGTGATCGCGGCCTATGACAAGGGCGAGGGGAAGGGGGCCCTCATCGTCCGCGAGACCGTGTTGCGGGACACGGCCGATGGCGCGCCGCTTGCCACGATCCATCGTACCGCCTTCGCCCGTGCCGATGGCGGGTTCGGCGGACCCTCAGGTCCCGCCACGCCGCCGCACGCCATGCCTGACCGCGCGCCCGACCGGGTGCTCGCGTTCGAGACGCGTCCCGAGCAGGCGCTCCTCTACAGGTTGTCGGGCGACCGGAATCCGCTGCACGCCGATCCGGCGGTGGCGGCGCGGGCCGGATTCGCGCGCCCGATCCTCCATGGCTTGTGCACCTACGGCATCACCTGCCGCGCGGTATTGGCCGTCGCGGGCAATGATCCGGCCCTGATCCGCCGTCACGCGGTCCGCTTCTCGTCGCCGGTCCTGCCGGGCGAGACGATCGAGGTGCGGTTGTGGCGTGACGACAATGTCGTGTCCTTCGAGGCCGATGTTCCGGCGCGCGGCGTCACCGTCATCAAGAATGGCCGCAGCGAACTCGGCTGAGCCCGTGGGCCATCTAGGGCGCTGAGCCCCAAATCGCCTCGAACGCGCGCCTTGGACCGGGCGTCATCGCGCCCTAGCGAACGCCATTGCGGAATTGCATGAAAATGGACACCTATTCGGTTATGGACAGCATCGACGCGCGCGGCCGGCAGGGCGCGACTCTCTATACGCATATTGGCGACGACGGGTCGGCCTGGCTGGAAGGCAGCCGCTGTGCCGCCTGCGGCACGGTCTATACCGGCGCCCGAACGAGCTGCGGTCGTTGTTTCGCGCGCGACGGGCTCGAATCGATCAGGCTGGGCGCAACCGGCAAGCTCTACAATTACACCGTCGTCTATCGCAGCTACCCGCACATCAAGGTGCCGTTCGTCGCTGCCATCGTCGATCTCGACGAGGGCGGCACGATCAAGGGCAATCTGGTCGGCATCGATCCCGATCCGGCCAGGATCCCGTTCGGCCTGCCGGTACGGGTCATCTTTCGCGGGGCGGAAGAGGCGATCGGCGAGCAGGGCGAAGGGTTCGTCGCCCATTTCTTCGTGCCGGCCAGTGAGGGAGAAGCGTGATGGCCGACAATGTCTATATCGTCGGGACCGACATGATCCGCTTCGGGCGGTTCGACGACCTCGGCGTGCCGGAGATCGGCGCCGAAGCGGCGCTGCTCGCGCTCGATGATTGCGGCCTCGCGATCAGCGACATGCAGGCGCTTTACTGCGGCAATCTCGGCGAGGGCATGACCGGTCAGAAGATTCTCGCGCTGATCGGGCAGACGGGCATCCCCGTGGTCAACTGCACCAATGCCTGTGCGACCGGTGCGACGGCGTTTCGCGAGGGCTGGGCGGCGATCAAGGCCGGCATCCACGACCTGGTCCTGTGCGTCGGCGTCGAGAAGATGCCGCGCGGCATGCTGGTGCGGCGTCCGGCGGGATTCGAACCGGTGCCCCCGGAGGGGCTGATCGGGTCGGGCACCATGCCCGCGGTGTTCTCGCATGTCGGCATGGAGCACATGCGCCAATACGGCACGACTTTCGAGCAGTTCGCGAAGATCTCGGTCAAGAACCACCATCATTCGACGCTCAATCCGAAGGCGATGTACCGCAAGGAGACGCCGCTCGAGATGGTGATGGAAGCGGAGATGATCGCTTATCCCAACACCAAGTTGATGTGTTCGGCCAATGTCGATGGATCGGCCGCGGCGATCCTCGTGTCGGAAAGGAAGGCACGCGAGCTCGGACTGATGGACCGCGCGGTCAAGGTACGTGCCTCGGCGTTGACCAGCGATCCCTATAGCGAACGCAATCTGGCGATGCCCGACGTCAACAGCGCGACCCGGCTCGCGGCGCGCCAGGCCTATGACATGGCCGGCCTTGGTCCCGACGATATCGACCTGATCGAGCTTCATGACTGCTTCGCCACCGCCGAACTCGTCCATTACGAGAATCTCGGATTGTGCCGCGATGGTGAGGGCGGTCGGCTGATCGACGCAGGCGAGACGGCGCTGGGCGGCCGGATTCCGGTCAATGTCTCGGGCGGCCTCCTGTCCAAGGGGCATCCACTCGGGGCCACCGGCATCGCCAATATCTACGAGGTCGCGACGCATCTGCGCGGGGAAGCCGGCGCCCGTCAGGTCGCGGGCGCGCGGATCGGCATGACGCACGTCGTCGGTCTCGGCACCGCGTGCGCGATCCATATTCTGGAGAAGGCCTGAGCCACGAAGAAGGCAGGGCGGGAGAGGGATTGATGAAGGAAACAAAGGTCTATCTGCTCGATTTCGGCACGCTCACGCTCGACGGTTTCCAGATGTTCTGGAATCTGGGGCCGAGCGGGACGATCCGCTTCCCCGTCTACGGCGCGCTCATCGACCATGCCGACGGGCTTTATCTGTTCGATACCGGCTTCGACAAAGAGACGTTCGACAATCTGTCGCCCGGCCGCACCGGCCAGACCGCGCGGCAGACGGTGCCCGGCCAGCTCGATCTGCTGGGATTGAAGCCGAGCGACATCAACTATGTGATCAACTCGCACTACCATCTCGACCATTGCGGCGGGAACAAGCACTGCACCTGCGCCAAGACGATCTGCCACAAGCTGGAGCTCGAAGCGGCGCTCGATCCCGAGCCCTTCGAAGCGCGCGGCTATACCGACATGAGCTTCCTCCCCGACGCATTCCACCCGCCGGTTCTGGCTGATGTCGGTGCGCCTAGCTATGACGATGCCGCCGACGAGATATTCACGGACAGTTTTGAGCTGCTGCTGGGCGACCAGGAAATTGCCAAGGGAATCCATCTGATCGAGACGCCAGGCCATACGCCGGGCCATTACAGCCTGCTGGTCGAGCTTGCCGGTCGGCGGCCGATGCTGTTCAGCGGCGATGCCTGTTACGCCAAGCGCAGCCTGGACCATATGGCGATCTCGAGCTCGCACGTGAACCCGCGCCAGGCCTATGATTCGCTTGGCCGCCTGCGCGATCTGGCGCGCGCCCGCGATGCCGAGATTTTCTATTCGCACGATCCCGAAGCGTGGCAGAACTTCAAGCTCGCGCCGCTTCCCTATCTCTAGCGGCGGCGTACCCGTTCCGTCGCCCCGTTCCGCCGCATTGCCGTAGCGTAAGGGAACGCCGCGACCCGCGGGTGTCGCCAACCGCACCCGCGTCATTCTGGAGGACTGGGGCTAAAAGCCTCGTGAAAGCGACTTTGTTCGGCCGGTCCCCCGCTGTCTAGATCATCCCATCAGGCGATTTCGCCGCAATAAAAGAACGGGGCGATGGATCTCGATTTCACAGCCGAGGATCGGCAATTTCGCGAAGATGCCCGGGCCTGGCTAATGGCCAATGTGACGCGCGAACCGCGTCCGCACGAAGGCCGGGAGCTGCGGGAATATGACCTTGCCTGGCAGCGCAAGCAATATGAGGGTGGCTGGGCCGGTGTGTCCTGGCCGGTCGAATATGGCGGCCTTGGTCTTTCGCTGACCCGGCAGCTCATCTGGTTCGAGGAATATGCCCGCGCCGAGGCGCCCGACAATCATCTCTGCTTTGTCGGGCTCAATCACGCCGGGCCGACCTTGATCGCTAAGGGTAGCGAGGAGCAAAAGGCATATCATCTGCCACGTCTGCTCAAGGGCGAAACGGTCTGGTGCCAGGGATTCTCGGAGCCCAATGCGGGATCGGATCTCGGGAGCCTGCGCACCAAAGCGGAGATCGACGGCGATCACCTCGTCGTCAACGGGTCGAAGATATGGACCAGCCATGGCCATCTCGCCGACTTCCAGGAGTTGCTTGTCCGCACCGATCCGGATGCGCCGAAGCACAAGGGGATCAGCTGGGTCATTTGCGACATGACCACCCCCGGCATGGATCTGCGGCCGATCAACATCATGACCGCACCGCATCACCAGCATTTCGTCCAGGTCTTTTACGACGACGTCCGCATCCCGCTGTCCAACGTGGTCGGCGATCTCAATGACGGCTGGAAGGTCGCGATGTCGACGCTCGGTTTCGAGCGCGGCACCGCCCAGATCAAGGATCAGATCCGCTATGCGGTGCTGGTCGAGCGCATGATCGAGGAGGCGCGGGCCAGGTTCGGGGGCAATTCGCCCTTGTCGAAAGATGAGATCGGTTCGCGCCTGGCGCAGTTGCGCGCTGACATGGCCGCTGCGCGGGCGATGACCTATATGGTCGTGTCGCGCGCCCAGGCTGGTATCCAGGGATCGGAGGCGTCGCTGATGCGCGCGATGGTGGGCGAGGTGCAGCAGCGCGCGCGCCGCCTCGCGCTCGACATCATCGGTCCCGATGCGCTCGAAAATCCGGAGGATGACGACCGGGTCTTCTATTACCTGCGTTCCTATTCGATCACGATCGCGGCAGGCACCGCGGAAGTGCAGCGCAACATCATTGGCGAGCGAGTGCTCGGCCTACCGCGGGGCTGACGGCGATGGATTTGCTACCCAATGACGAGCAGACGGCCATCGTCGATGCCGTGAAGGAGTTTCTCGTCGGCGAGGCGCCGGTCGATCGGCTGCGCGCCCATGGCGAAGTGGGCAATCCCGACGCCGCGCTCTGGCCGCGGCTGGGTGAGCTTGGCTTTCTGGGGCTGGGCATTGCCGAGGCCCAGGGCGGGGCCGGCCTCAGCTCGGCGGAGGAGGTCCTCGCCTTTCGCGAATATGGGCGGCATCTGATCTCGCCCGCGATCCTCGCGCTGACCCTCGCCGCGCGGGTCGCCAGCGCGGCGGGGTTGCTCGCGGCGCCGGAACTGCTTGCCGGGACGATGCGGGCGGGTCTCGCGAACCAGCGTGGACCGGCAGATCTCCGGGCCGGCACCGGCGTGTTCCACCTGATCGAGGCGAAAGGGGCCGAACTGATCGTCGCGTGGGACGAGGACGGGGCCGCCCTGTTTCGGCGCGACGACTTCACCATCGAGCCGGTCCGGTCGACCGACGCCCTGGTCTCGCTCGAGCGCGGGACTTTATCCGGTGCGCAACCGCTTGCCTATCTCAGTGCTGCGGATGACGCGATCCACGATCGTGCGCGGCTCTTGATCGCGGCCCTCGCCGCCGGCACCGCCGAAGGCGCCCGCGACATGGCGGTCGACTATGCCAAGGTCCGCGAACAGTTCGGCAAACCGATCGGCAGCTTCCAGGCGGTCAAGCATCGCTGTGCGGAGATGGCGATTCGCACCGAGGCCGCCTGGAGCCTGACCGCATTCGCCTCGCTCGCATTTGCCCTGGGCCGCGAGGACAGCGCGTTCATGGCGACGTCGGCCAAGATCGTCGCGACCGATGCGGCGCTCAAGAATGGCGCGTCCAATATCCAGGTACATGGTGCAATCGGCTTTACGTCGGAGGCCGACGCACACCATTATCTCAAGCGCGCGCATCTGCTCGACCAGCTTGGCGGTGACCTGCGCCGGCAGCGCGAGCGGTTGCTCGACATGCCATCCGCATTGTGAGGGATTGAGGGGCGTGATGAACGAAGACGATCTGGAGGCGATCCGCGGTTCGGTCCGCGCGCTCTGCGCCGATTTTCCCGGCGAATATTGGCGTGAGCTCGATCAGGCGCGCGCCTATCCCACCGCGTTTGTCGACGCGATGACCCGATCGGGGTTCCTGGGCGCGCTCATTCCCGAAGAATATGGCGGGGCGGGCCTGCCCTTGCGCGCGGCCTGCGCGATTCTCGAGGAAGTCCATCACAGCGGCTGCAATGCCGGGGCTATCCATGCCCAGATGTATGTCATGGGTACCGTGCTCAAGCATGGCTCCGAAGCGCAGAAGCGGGCGTTGCTGCCCGATGTTGCCTCCGGCGCGATCCGGCTCCAGGCTTTCGGCGTCACCGAGCCCACCTCGGGATCCGAGACCCTCGCGCTGCGCACGACCGCGGTGCGCGATGGCGACGACTATGTCATCAACGGACAGAAAATCTGGATCAGCCGCGCCGAGCATAGCGATTTCATGGTGCTGTTGGCGCGCACCACGGCGGCGGCGGAGGTGAAGAAGAAGGGGGAAGGGCTCTCGGTCTTCCTCGTCGACATGCGCGAGGCGAAGAAGGCTGGTTTGACGATCCGGCCGATCCGCACGATGATGAATCACGCGACCACCGAGTTGTTCTTCGACAATGTGCGCATCCCGGCCGCCAATCTGGTCGGCGAGGAAGGCAAGGGCTTCCGCTATATCCTTGACGGCATGAACGCCGAGCGCACGCTGATCGCGGCCGAATGCCTGGGCGATGCGCGCTGGTTCATCGAGAAGGCGTCGGGCTATGCCCGCGACCGTCATGTGTTCGGCCGCCCGATCGGCGCCAATCAGGGGGTCCAGTTCCCGATCGCCCGCGCTTATGCGCAATATCGTGCCGCCTCGCTGATGGTCGAGCGCGCCGCCGACCGGTTCGATCAGGGGCTCAGCGCCGGCGAGGAAGCCAATATCGCCAAGATGCTGGCATCGGAGGCCGCCTGGGCAGCTGGCGAGGCCTGTATCCAGACGCATGGCGGCTTCGGCTTCGCCGAGGAATTCGATATCGAGCGTAAATATCGGGAAACGCGGCTCTATCAGGTTGCCCCGATCTCGACGAACCTGATCCTGGCATTCCTGGCGCAGAACGCGCTCGATCTGCCCCGGTCCTATTGAGGCGGTCATGGTCAAGAGCATCAAGCAAGTAGGGCCCAACCGCTATCGCGAGACGTTCGGTCGCCATCTCGAGGATTTCAAGGTCGGCGATGTCTATGAGCATCGGCCCGGCAAGACCGTCACCGAATATGACAATCATCTCTTCACGCTGCTGACGCTCAACCAGCATCCGCTTCACTTCGACGCTGAATATGCCAAGCGCACCGAGTTCAAGCGCAATCTGGTGGTCAGTCCCTACACGCTTTCGCTGTTGATCGGGATGAGCGTGAGCGATGTGTCGCAGAAGACGATCGCCAATCTCGGCATGACCGACGTCAAGTTCACCGCGCCGGTGTTCGCCGGCGACACGCTCTATGCCGAGAGCGAAGTGCTTTCGATCCGCGAATCCAAATCGCGCCCCGGCCAGGGGATCGTCACGGTTCGTACCACCGGGCGGAACCAGGACGGCACGATCGTCTGTACCTTTGAACGTTCGGCGTTGATCCCGGCGCGCGGTTACGCGATCGAGGATCAGCCGGACAGCAATTATTGAGGTCGGGCGATGGGATATGAAACCATCCTGGTCGAGCAGCGGGAAAAGGTCTGCCGCATCACGCTCAATCGACCCGACAGCCTCAATTCCTTCACCATCCCGATGCACGAGGAATTGGCCCAGGCCCTTGATGACGCGCGCGATGATCCCGAGGTTCGCGTTATCCTGCTGACGGGGGCAGGGCGCGGCTTCTGCGCGGGGCAGGATCTCAGCGAGCGGAAGCGGGCACCGGGCGATCCGCCGTTCGACCTGGCGGTTGGTCTGGAGAAGCGCTGGGGGCCATTGATCCGGCGCATGACCCGCATGCCAAAGCCGATCGTCTGTGCGGTCAACGGCGTGGCGGCGGGCGCGGGGGCGAACCTCGCCTTCGCCTGCGACATGACGATTGCGCGCGACGACGTGAAATTCCTCCAGGCATTCGTGAATATCGGGCTGGCCCCTGATGCGGGGGGCACCTGGCTGCTGCCGCGCCTCGCTGGATTGCCGCGCGCCCTGGGGTTCGCGATGCTGGGTGAGCCGATCACCGCCGCGACCGCTGCCGATTGGGGAATGATCTGGAAGGCCGTGCCGGCGGCGGCCTTCGAGATCGAGGTGGCGCGCGTCGTCGATCGCCTGGCGTCGCTGCCGGGACTTTCGCTGGCGGCGATCAAACGTTCGATGCGCGGTGCGTTCGACCTGACGCTGGAGCAGCAGCTCGACCTTGAGCGCGATCAGCAGCAGCGGCTCGGCTATAGCGAGGACTATGCCGAGGGCGTCCTGGCATTCGCCGAGAAGCGGCAACCGCAATTCAACGGTAGATAAGGAGAACGCGGATGGGCGTGCTTGACGGCAAGACCGTGATTGTGACCGGTGCCGGCAACGGGATCGGCAAGGAGTGCGCGCTCCTGGCCGCGCGTGAAGGCGCGAGCGTGATCGTCAACGATCTGGGAAGCGATCTCAAGGGCAATGACCAGGGATCGAACGCCGCCGCCGCGATCGTCGTCGACGAGATCCGGGGGGGCGGCGGCAACGCGGTCGCCAATTTCGGCAACGTGGCGTCGATGACCGATGTTCGGGCGATGGTCGCGCAGGCGCTCGACGCCTTTGGCGGCCTCCATGCCATCATCAACCCGGCGGGCATCCTGCGCGACGGCATGTTCCACAAGATGGCCGACCAGGATTGGGACGCGGTCCTCGATGTCCACTTGCGCGGCGCCTATAATATAACGCGCGCGACGGTGGAGCATTTCCGCGACCAGCAGGAAGGCGGCTATGTCCATTTCGGCTCGACGTCCGGCCTGATCGGCAATCTCGGCCAGGCCAATTACGCGGCCGCCAAGATGGGCGTCGCCGGGCTGTCGCGCATCGTCGCGATCGAGGGGGCGACGAAGAATATCCGGTCCAATCTGATCGCGCCCTTCGCCTTTACCCGCATGGTGGCGAGCATCCCCGTCAAGGACGAGGCATCAGCGCAGCGCGTCGAAAGGATGCGGGCGGGCATGAGGGCCGATCAGGTCGCCCAGCTGGCCGTTGCGCTCGCCGCGCCGGCGGCGTCCGCCGTGTCGGGCCAGATATTCGCCGCGCGTGGCAACGAAATCGTCCTGTTCAGCCAGCCGCGTCCGATCCGGTCGCTCACGCGGGTCGAAGGCTGGACGCCGCGGTCGATCCTCGATCAGGCGGTGCCCGCGCTGGCCCCCGCTTTCACCGACCTCGGCGTCAGCCAGTCGGTCTTCTCCTACGATCCGGTCTGAAGGAAGAACCATGCGCCGCGCTGCCATCGTTGCCCCGCTTCGCACGCCCATCGGCCGCTTCCTGGGGAGTCTCGCGCCGCTCCCCGCCGAGCGTCTCGCGGAGCATGTTATTCGAGCGCTCGTCGAGCGGAGCGGTATCGATCCCGCGCGGATCGACGACGTGGTGCTCGCGCAGAGCTACGCCAATAGCGAGGCGCCGTGTATCGGGCGTTGGGCCGGCCTTGCCGCGGGGTTGCCGATCGAGGTGCCGGGTTGCCAGGTCGACCGCCGTTGCGGCGGCGGACTCCAGGCGATCGTCAACGCAGCGATGATGGTGCAGTCGGGCGCCGCCGATGTCGTGATCGCCGGCGGCGTCGAGAGCATGAGCAATATCGAATATTATACGACGGCGATGCGCGGCGGCGCGCGCGCCGGCACGGTTCAATTCTATGACCGTCTCGATCGCGGTCGCGAACGCTCCCAGCCGGTCGAACGGTTCGGCGTGATTTCCGGCATGATCGAAACCGCCGAGAATCTCGCCACCGACTATGCCATCACGCGTGAGGCGGCCGATGCCTTTGCCGCGGAAAGCCAGCGCCGCGCGGCCGCGGCATGGGACGCCGGCCGCTTCGACGACGAGGTCGTTGCCGTGCCGGTGCCGCAACGCAAGGGCGATCCGGTGCAGATGCGCCGCGACGAAGGAATACGAGGCGACACGACCGTCGAGACGCTCGCGGCGCTTAAGCCGCTCGTGAAGGGCGGCACTGTCACCGCGGGCAATTCAAGCCAGCAAAACGATGCCGCGTCGGTCTGTCTGGTCGTCGCCGAAGATCGTCTGGCCGAGCTTGACCTCGATCCCTTCGCCTTTGTCGTCGGCTGGGCAGCGGCGGGATGTGATCCGGCGCGGATGGGGATCGGGCCTGTCCCGGCGGTCAAGCGCCTGTTCGCCCGGACGGGTATCGGCTGGGACGATATCGACCTGGTCGAGATCAACGAAGCCTTCGCCGTCCAGGTGCTGGCGGTGCTCAAGGGCTGGGACTTTGACGACCATAGCCGGATCAACGTCAACGGATCGGGCATTTCGCTCGGGCATCCCATTGGGGCGACGGGCGCGCGGATCATGACCTCGATGTTGCACGAACTGCGCCGTCGCGGCGGCAAGCGTGCGCTCGAGACGATGTGCATCGGAGGAGGGCAGGGGATCGCGGCGTTGTTCGAAGCGGCCTGACCGGTCTGATACCGGTTTCTTTGCTGCTTGACGCGGCGGGTTGGTCCGACAAAGGTACCGCCTCCGCAATTATAGAGTAGCACTCCATTTTGACCCAGCCCGTCGCCGCCAAGGTAACACGTGCCCGACCCGCCCAGAATCTCTATGGGCAGAAGATGGGCGCGAAGGGCATGCGGACCCGGGCTCAGTATATCCGGGCCACCGAGCAATTGCTGGAACGGCGCACCTTGCGCGACCTCACCGTCGCCGAGATCGCGCATGAGGCCGCCGCGGCGCCTACCACCTTTTATGCCTATTTCGCGGATGTGACCGAGGCGGTACTCGCCGCCGTCAACGAGACTGAGCGCACCTCGGACGAGATGGAGGCGATCTTCGCCCGGGAATGGACGTCCGAGACGAGCTATCAGAACGCCAAGGACCTCGTGGAGGCCTATTGCGCCTTCTGGGACAAGCATTTCTGGGTGCTGCGGACCCGCAATCTCGCGGCCGATGAGGGCGACCGGCGGTTCATGAAAGCCCGCCACGATGCCACGCTTAAACTGACCACCTATCTCCAGGAGCGCATCGCCGCGGTTCATCCCAAAACCGACGCAGTGTCGATCAGCCATGTGATGTTGATGATGATGGAACGTATTCCCGTCATCACCCGGCGGCCCTATCGTCGCCGGCGCTCGCGCAAGCATTTGATCGAAGCGGCTGCCTTCTTCATCGGCTGCGCGCTGAACAGTCCCGGACCCTTGCCCCTGGCCGATCGGAACGGACAGGACAGCGACGATGGAGACGAGGCCTAGCCCGCGTCGCGTGCCGCCTGTGTCAGCGCCTCTCTGAAATCGGGTGCGGCAATGCCGGCGATCTCCAGCGCGCGCGCCGCGCGGGGCTTGCGCCGCAGATCGGCGGCGCCGAATTCGGTCACGATGAAATCGACCCCATGGGCGGGCACTGATACCGGCGCGCCCGGTGCCATCGCGGTCACGATCCGGGAGACCGATCCGCTACTGTCGGTGGCCGGCAGTGCCACGATGCTGCAGCCCTTCGGCGCCTGGCGGGCACCGGCCGTGAACTGTGGAAGCCCGCCCGGGCCGCTGACGACGCGCCCGCCCAGGGTTTCGGCATTGCATTGCCCGAGAAGATCGACCTCGATCGCCGAGTTGATCGCGGTGAAGCCAGGCGTCGTCGCGATCGCCGCGACATCATGTGTCTCGGTGACATCGGTCAGCCGGATGGCGGGATTGGTCGCCACCCAGCGATAGAAATCGGCGTCGCCCGCCGCCGAGGCGGCGACAATCTCGGCGTCGGCCAAGGCACCGCTCTCCGCGAGCAGCCTCAGGTTCGGCATCACGATGCCCGACCGTATCCGCAAATTCCGGTGATCGGTAAGGGCACGCAGAATCTGGCCCGGAATCTTGCCGATGCCGAGCTGCAAGGTCGTGCCGTCGGCGATGAGCGCGGCGACATGGCGGGCGATCGCCCGCGCCACATCGTCCCCGGCGGGCTCCGGAACCGCCAGTGGTTCCTGGTCGACATGGACGACCGAGTCGAGTTCTGCGAACGGGACGAAAGGCCCGCCACCGTGCCGCGCGAGCCGGGGGTTGATCAGGCCGACCGTTCGCCACGCCGTGGCCAGCGCCGTACGGCTGAATTCGACACAGGGTCCAAAGGAGCAATTGCCTTCTGCGTCGGGCGGCGAGAGCTGGACGACCGCCAGATCGACCGGGTTGGCGCGCAGATAGTCGTCGATCTCGCGATAGCTGAGCGGCAAGATCCGATCGTCCGGGCCGAGCCCCGGGAGTCCGAAAAAGGCCGTCGTGCGGATACCGGCGGCATGCAGCGCCGGATCCAGACGGTTGATGCCGGGGAGGAAATTGGTGACGAGTTCGATCCCGCCCATGTCCGTGCCGGCACCGGCCAAGGCGGACAGGAAGGTGCGCGGTTCGCCGGAGGAGCCGGGAACGAACACGCGCATGCCCGGACGCAGGGTCGCGAGCAGTGCATTCATCGAGAGGATGACGGGGCCGGCCATACGGCCTTATGGCGCGGCGCCGGGCAGCTCGCCTATGTCAAATATCGCGTATTGAGGAGCGGATCAGGGCGAGCGCGACCTTAAAATGCCCAAATTCGACGTGGTACGCGCCGGCGCGCTGCGACACGCTCCGGGGATGAACGCATCGTCACAAGCTTCCGCCGGTCAGTCGACCGAGCGGCTCGGAAACCGTCTCAAGCGCGTCCTCGCCCTCGATCCCCAGGCGAATTGCATCGAGTTTCAGGGTGGCACCATGACCTGGGCCAGCCTCGCGACCGGCGCGACGCGGATCGCGGCCCTGCTTCGCGAAGCCGGGGTCGAACCTGGCGCGCCGGTGGGCTGGATGGCGCGCAATCGCCCGGCCATGGTCGCCGCTTTCGTCGCCCTGGTCGTCAATGGCCATCCGGTCATTCCGCTTCGCCCCGGCCTGTCGCGCGATGCCCAGGCCGAGGAGTTGGGCCGGCAGGCGCTGCAGGCCGTCATCGCCGATCCTGACGATTGGCAGGATCCTCGGGTCCTGGAGGCTGCGGCGGCGTTGGGCACGGTTGCTATCGCCGCCTCCGGCGTCGCGGCGATCCATGCGAGACTGATCGACGGGCTCGGCAAACGCGGCAAAGGGCCTTTCCGCGCTGCCATGCCCGGCATCGTCATGGAGCGGCTGACGAGCGGCACCACCGGCGCGCCGAAACGGATCGCGGTCGGCGAGGATATGCTGATTCCGTCGCTGCGTTCCGCAGAGGAAGGGTCGAGCGGGAATGCCGCCGATACGAGCCTCACCGTCAAGACCTCGCCCGCGATGCTGTTCAAGCCCTTCGGCCATGCCGGCGGCCTGTTCGCGCTGCTGATGGCGCTGTACCAGGCGCGTCCCGTCATCCTGTTCGAGAAGTTCGCGGTCGAGGACTGGGCGGCGGCGGTCGAACGATTCAAGCCCAAGACCGCCAGCCTCGTGCCCGCGATGATCCAGATGATCCTCGAGGCCGGCATCGCGCCTGAACGTCTTAGAAGCCTGATCGCGGTGCGGTCGAGCACGGCACCGCTCGATCCCGCCGCGCAGCACGCATTCGAGGCGCGGTTCGGCATACCGGTGCTGATCGACTATGGCGCGGCGGAGTTCATCGGTGGCGTCGCCGGCTGGTCGCTCAAGGACTATAAGGCGTTCGGCGAGTCCAAGGCCGGAAGCGTCGGCCGCGCGCGCAAGGATGTCCGGTTGCGCATCGTCGATCCTGAAGGTGGCGCCGAACTGCCGGCGGGTGGGACCGGTCTGCTCGAAATCGCCTCCGAGCGCTGGGGCGAGGGATGGTTCCGCACCACCGATCTCGCGGCGGTCGACGCCGACGGCTTCCTGTTCCTGCGCGGCCGGGCCGATGACGCGATCAATCGGGGCGGCTTCAAGATTCTTCCCGAGGACGTGGCGGCGGTGCTGCGGCGCTTTCCCGGCGTCCGCGATGCGGCTGTCGTCGGGCAACCCGACGCGCGCCTCGGCCAGGTACCGGTCGCGGCGATCGAACTCGTGCCCGGGACCGAGGCACCCGACCCCGAGGCGCTCGCCAATCACGTCCGTCAGCATATGGTCGCCTATATGGTGCCGGTCGCGTTCCATTTCGTCGACGCGTTGCCGCGCACGGTGTCGCTCAAGATCGCACGCCCCGAATTGCGCAAGCTGCTCGGGATCGAGGGGTGACTCGCGCCTGACGGTCGCCTTCTCCGATCGACATCTACCGGGCCGGGCCCTCTTGTGCGGGCCAGGAAATGCCGGTGGCTCCGCGGCGGGGGGTGAAGGCCCGCCGGCCGGCCTTTTCTACATCTCGCCGCGCGGATCCTCATGAGCGCGGCGGCTGCGTAGAAGAGAGGCGAGCAACCATGCGGCCGCTCCTGCCGCGAAGGCCAGGGGCACGAGAAGCATCAGCAATTCCGCAATCGGCCTTCCAGCGGCGATCATCACCCCTGCGAAAATCGGACCCGCGACCGACCCGAACCGCCCCGCCGCCACCGACGCACCGACGCCGGTACCGCGGGCCCATATCGGGTAACATTGCGGTGACAGCCCGTAGAGCAGCGCTTGTGCCCCCAGGAGCCCCGAGCCGAGCAGGGCGCCGGCGCCCAGCGCCAGGGCGATATTCGGCGGCAGATGCGCCAAGCCGATCAAGGCGATGATCAACAGGGCATAGGCGATCATGATCGTCGTCAACGCATGCCGGCCGTCCATGAATCTTCCGACGACGATGCTGGCGATCGATCCGACGAGATTGAAGACGAGCTGAACCATCCCTGCCTGGGCGGGCGAGAAACCTTGGGCGATGAGCAGCGTGGGCAGCCAGTTCAGGATAAGATAGAGGATCAGCAGGGAGAGAAAGAAGGCGAGCCACAACAGCAGGGTGGCGGCGAGCTGGCCCGGCCCGAAGACCGCGCGCCAGGCGGAATCCTTTTCCGCGCTGGGCTCCGGCGATGGGCGGACGAAGAAGGGCGGCAGGGCCCATGCGAGCATCGGGACGAGCAACAGGGGCGCGAGCCCGCCCGCGATGAAGATGTTGCGCCAGCCGTCATGGGCGTGGGTTCCGAACAACGTGAACAGGCCCGCCAACGCCCCGCCCAGGGGAATGCCCGCGAACATGACCGACACGGCCATGCCGCGGTTGCGCGCGACGGATTCGGCCGCGATCGCGATCAGATTGGGCAGGGCGCCCCCCAAGCCGATCCCCGTGAGGAAGCGGAACAGCGCAAGGGTCGCAAAATCATGCGCCATGCCCGCGCCGACCGAGCAGATGCCGAAGAGGATGAGCGAGACAAGCAATCCGACCTTCCGGCCGAAGCGGTCGGCGATGCGTCCGCCAAGCAACGCACCGAAAATCAGCCCGATGGTGGCTGCGCTGAAGAAGAGCGCGAGTTGGCCGGCCGAAATGCCGAGATCCGACCGTATGCCGGGCGCAACCACGCCCGCGGCTTGCAGATCGAAGCCCTCGATCAGTGCCGCGCAGAGGCAAAGCAGCATCGTTCGAACGGGCCGGCCGGTCTCGGTCTGCATCAAACTCTCCTTCCGATCCGTTTCATACTTGGCCATGGGCGCTATCCGAGGGTGGAATCGCTGGATATCTCCAGCACCCGCCGGTGTCGGATGTGCCTGATGCCCGGGATCGCGACCCGTCCCGCTTTGGCAGGTGCCGCTCGTCCCTGCGCCGCAACACGCGCTCGCCCTTTGTCCGAGGCGATGCCGGTCGCGTTCAGCGAGAGCCAAGACGGGAAAGAGCGCGGTCAGGGGGCGCGTTCCATGGCGGGGGCCCTGCGCCACCTCGCGGCGCCCGTGTTTTAGGAAAGCGCGCCCTCAAACGACCCGATCGCGGAGTGGACGTTTTCGCCACCTGACGGCTTCCCGAACGCCTCCGAAGGGGGGAGGGGCGGGCGCCGCTCCATGAGGCGCGCCCGCCCATCCCCTTCTCTCCCTCGAAGATAACAATGTTTTGGAGAAGGATTGCCAATGAAGGTCCGCGTATTTCTGCTGTCGAATGTCGGGATGCTGGCGGCGATGGGCGTATTGTCCTCGCCCGCCTCCGGCCAGCCCGCTCCGGCCCAATCCGGTGACGGGAGCAACGCCACCAGCGGCGATATCATCGTTACCGCCCAGCGCCGGGCCGAGAGCATCCAGACGGTTCCGCTCAGCGTGACGGCCCTGAACGGGCAGGACCTGAAGGCGCGCGGCCTGAACGATCTCACGCAGATATCGCTCGCCGCACCCAGCCTTCAGATCACCAACAACAACAATTTCTCGGTGCGGGGCATCGGCACGCTGGCGCTGGCAACGGCTCTGGACACCAGCGTCGCGATCTCGCTCGACGACGTCAATCTAGGCAGGCCGCTGCTCAGCTCCTTTCCCTTTTACGATCTCGCCCAGGTTGAAGTGCTGAACGGGCCTCAGGGTCTGTTGTTCGGCAAGAACGCATCGGCCGGCCTGTTGAACGTCACGACGACGAGGCCGCAGCTCAACCAGCTCGGCGCAAGCTTCGATACCGAACTGACGTCGCGCGAGCGTCCTGGAGAAAACGCCCAGGGGGCCATTGTGCGCGCGTCGCTGAATCTGCCGGTGACGGACAATTCCGCGCTCCGTATCGCCGCGATCTATTCGTACCAGCAGCCGGTCACGCGCTTTGTCGGTGCGCCGCCGCCAGGGTCCGATCTCGATCTGCGGCAATATGGTGTTCGCGTGAAATATCTCTGGAACGCGCCGGGAGACACGACACTCTATCTGGTTGCCGACTATAATCGCTCGACCGGAATCGCCGGCTCGCTCGACCTGACCTACAAGTCGCTCGGCGCCGGGAGCCCCGAAGCAGGGCCGATCGCCTCGGTTGGGATCGTGCCCGGATCGGAGAATTTTCTCACCGCAGGGGATGCGCCCTTCTATCGCAACCTCAAGACCGGCGGCGTGCAGGGCACGGTCTCGCACGTCTTCGGCAACGGCATGGCGCTGAGCAATATCGCCGCCTGGAGATTCTATGATCTGAGCCAGAACAACGATGCCGATTTCGCCCCGGGCAATGGTCTCAACGTGAATTCGGACCAGGCGTCATACAACCAGTTCAGCGACGAGCTTCGGCTGACGCTGCCCCAGGAGAATCGCCTCACCGGTCAGTTCGGCCTGTATTATTTCCGCTCGGTCGTCCGCGAGAACATTCAGCTGCGTGGCAACTCGTTCACGCCGGCCGCCGCGCTGCCGGCTTTTCCCTTCTGTGTCGGGGCGACCGTGGCCCCGGGCGGGCCGCCGAACTGCGCGGTCAACAATATCGCGTTCATCGGCCTCGATCGCGCTTTCACGATGCACACCGAGAGCCTGGCCGCCTTTGGTCAGCTCAGCTATCGCATCGCCGACGGCCTCACCATGGTTGCCGGCGGGCGCGTGACGGGCGATCGCGTCTCCATCGACCTTCTTGCCAATCAACAGCCTTATTTCGTCCGGCTGGGTGCGTCCGGTCTCTATAATCAGAAATATTCCGATACCAATTTCAGCTTCAAGGCCGGTCCGCAATATCAGATCACGCCGACCATCATGGCCTATGTCAATTACGGACAAGGCTATAAGGGGCCGGGCTTCAATACGGCGCCCGACAGCCCGACCTCCAATCTCACCGTCTATCCGGAGACGACGAAGAGCTGGGAAGGCGGGATGAAATCCCAGTTCCTCGACAAGAAGATCACCCTGAACGTCTCGTTGTTCAGGACCGCCTTCAACAACTATCAGGCCCAGTCGTTCAACATCGCCACGAGATCGTACATCGTCCAGAACGCCGCGAGCCTCGTCAGCAAGGGTATCGAGCTGGGGTTTGTCGGCCGGCCCACGCGCAATCTGACGATCAACGGCCAGGCGACCTTCCTCGATGCCCGGTTCAAGCAATATATCGGCGCGCAATGTTATGTCGGCCAGCCCGATCCGGGCTGCGCGACGACCGGTACCTTCAACGGGGCGGGCCTGATCGCGCCGCTGGCGCCCAAATTCGCGACGAGCTGGGACGCGACCTATGAGCACCAGTTGCTGCCCGGCGTGACCGGCTTCGTCGAGGGGAACGTCTATCATCGCTCGAAAATCTATTTCCAGGCCAACCATGCGCCAGGGGCCGTGGTCGATCCGATGGATATCTTCGGCGCGAGCATCGGCGTGCATGGGGATGCGTGGAGCGCGTCGATCTTCTGCAAGAACTGCACGAACAGGGTGTTTCCGGTGAATATCTCGTCGGTTCCGCTCGATGCCGGGACCAGGATTCAAAGTTACAACCAGGTGTTCGATTTCAATTCGGTGCGGACGATTGGCCTGAGATTGTCCTACAAAATGTAGGATGGCCGATCGATCAGGATCGCAACCGGCGCTTGGCGCTGTTCGCCCGGTCGAGTGAAGCGCTTGCACAGGCCAGGGCGGCGGGGGCGCCGCCCGGCCCAGGGAACAGCTATTGAGGAGGAGGGACCGGATGCGGGTCGGGATTGTCGGGGCGGGAGCGATCGGTGGATGGCTCGGCGTGCGGCTGGCGCGGCGCGGCCATGAGGTCAGCGTGCTTGCGCGGGGGCAGGCCCTCGAGGCGCTGCGGCAGCATGGCTGGCGGCTCGATATCGGTGGCGAGACCTTGTCCGCCCGGGTAACCGCGTCGGCCGATGCTGCCGATCTCGGTCCGCAGGATGTGGTGCTCATTTGTCTGAAAGGGCCGGCTTTGCCGGTCGTCGCGCCGCTGATCCTGCCGATGATCGCGCCGACGACATTGATCGCGCCGATGATGAACGGCGTGCCCTGGTGGTTCCACCAGGGCGGCGGCGGCGAGCTTCCACCGACTCAATTGCACTCGGTGGATCCGGACGGCGCGATTGCAGCGGCGCTGCCTTATGGTCAGATCCTCGGCAACGTCGTCCAGGCCGCGGCGGCCGTCCAGGCGCCGGGCCATGTCGTCCACAAGGCCGGCAATCGCCTGATCTTCGGTGAGCCCGGCGGAAGGCTGTCACCGCGCCTCGACCATCTCTGTGCCCTGTTCGAGGATGCCGGCTTCGTCGCGGAGCGCAGCGAGCGGATCCGCTATGAGATTTGGTACAAATTGTGGGGCAATATGACCATGAACCCCATTTCGGCGGTGACGGGCGCGACTTGCGACAAGATCCTGGACGATCCGATGGTCGCCGGGCTGGTGCTCCAGGTGATGGCGGAGGCTCAGATGATCGGCGCCCGTATCGGCTGCGCGATCACTGAACGTGGCGTGGACCGCAACGCCGTTACGCGCCAGCTTGGGGCGTTCAAGACCTTGATGCTGCAGGATGTCGAAGCGGGCAGGCCCCTGGAGATCGATCAGCTGCTTTCGGCTCCTCGTGAAATCGCTGGAAAGCTCGGCATCGAAACGCCGATGCTGGACGCGCTGACCGCCATTGCGCGTCTCTTCGCGCAGCAGCGCGGGCTCTATCCCGACCAGACCAGCTTTCGCGCCGGTCGGCCCCTTTCCGCTGTTCGGGCCTGAGCCGATGGTCACGACTTCCCGGCGCACCTTCCTTCTGGGCCTCGCCGCGGTGTCGCTTGCGACACCGACGTCCGCCAAGGGCCGGTTCACCCCTTTGTTCAACGGCCACGATCTCGATGGCTGGACCCCGGTCGGCGACGCCAACTGGACGGTGAGGGACGGCGTGATCTGCGCGGACAAGGGCGGCTTCAGCGCTCTGGTGTCTTCGGCGAGCTACCGCGATTTCGACCTGCGCGCCGAGTTTTGGGTCAGCCACGACGCCAATTCGGGGATTTTCATCCGCTGCTCGGACCGCGACCGGATCAATCCCGGGAGCGCGTATGAGGTCAATATCTTCGACACCCGCCCCGATCCCGGCTACGGTACCGGCGCCATTGTCGATGTCGCCAAGGTCTTCCCGATGCCCAAGGCGGGCGGTCGATGGAACGTGATGGACATCCGCGCGCGGGGCGACGTCTTTTCCGTCGTCTTGAACGGTCGAAAGACGGTCGATTCCGCTCGTGATGCCGCGCACGCCGAGGGCCCTGTCGCGCTGCAATATGCCGGCGGCGTCGTGAAATTCCGGCGTGTCGGGATATCGTTGCCGTGACGCGTACCATCGCCATTGCCATGCGGACGTTCGGCACCTAAATTGACGTAATGCTTGACCTTTCGTCCAGGCCCGCGCCGCTGCCACTCGTGATGGATGCGCTCAGCCAGGTCCTGCAGGACTTTCGCCTGAGTGGCGTCAACTATGGCCGCTGCGAACTCAGGCACCCCTGGAGCATCGGCTTCCCGCATCAGGACCTGCTGCGCTTTCACTTCGTCAGCGAGGGGCCGTGCTTCATCCACACCGAAGCGCAGGGCTGGCAGCAATTGCATGACGGCGACCTGGTGTTGCTGCCGCAAGGCATCGCGCACCGGCTGGCCAGTTCCCCGCATGTTGTGAACGACTGCCTCAAGGATTGCCAGGTGGTCGGGTTGGGCGGCAATGTCTGCGAGGTCGTGCGGGAAGGAACCGGCGCGACCAGTACCCTTTTCTGTGGCTCCATGGTCCTGGATGCCTATGCGCTTCACCCCCTGATCAACCTGATGCCGCCGCTCATCAAGGGCTGTGACGTGGCCGCCAATGATCCGATTATCGGCCCCTTGCTGGAAGCGATGACCGCGGAAGCGTCGCAACCGCGCATGGGGAGCGCGACGATCCTGTCGCGCATGGCCGATTTGCTGACCGCGCGGCTCATCCGCTGCTGGGTCGATTGTACCGGCAGTTCGACCATTGGGTGGCTCGCCGCGATCCGCGACCCCCATCTCGGCCGCGTCCTGGCGGCGATGCACCGCGATCCCGGCCATGGCTGGACTCTCGAAAGCCTGGCCGCGCTGGCCGGCCAATCGCGCTCGGTCTTCGCCGAGCGCTTCAGTGTGGTCCTTGGCGAAGGGGCGGCGCACTATCTCACACGCCTGCGCATGCAGCTTGCGCGGGAATGGCTGGGCCAGGGCGGCCTGTCGGTCGCCGCGGTCGCTGCCCGGCTGGGGTATCAGTCGGAAGCGTCGTTCGCGCGTGCGTTCAAGCGCGTTACGCATGTCTCGCCAGGCGTTGTGCGGCGCACAAATTCTGGACGAATAGCTATGGAATTCGGATCATAGGATACAGATCATCCGGAATGACCCGCCTATGGAGAGCTCCAATTCAGGAGATTCTTCATGTTGGACACGGTAGCCCTGCCATTCGACGATGTAGCGACAGAAAGTGACAGCCCCGCGCCGGTCGAGGCGACATGGGACACAGCGACATGGTTTGCGATCTTGTCGATGGCGGCGGCAAGCTTCGCGTTGGTGTCGGCCGAATTCCTGCCGGCCGGCCTGCTGACGCCCATGGCGCGCGATCTCGGCGTCAGCCAGGGCGTGGCGGGGCAGGTCGTCACCGCCACCGCGTCGGTCGGCGCGGTGACCGCGCTGTTCAGCAATGTGCTGATCGGCCGATTGAACCGCAAGACGGTGCTGGTGGGCCTCAGCGCACTGGCGATCGGTTCCAATATCCTTGCGGCAGTGGCGACCGATTTCTGGCTGCTCCTGCTGGGCCGGGCCGGACTGGGCATCGCCTTGAGCGGCTTCTGGGCGCTTTCGGTCGCGGTCGTGGCACGAGTGGCGGGCGTCAATTCGATCGGCCGGGGCATGGCGATCGTCACCCTCGGCGTCTCGCTTGCCACCATCGCGGCGCCGGCGATGGGCGCGTTGATCAGCGACTGGCTGGGGTGGCGCAGCGCCATGACGATGACCGCGGGACTGGCCGCGCTTGCCATGTTGTTGCAGGCGCTGAGCCTGCCGAGTCTGCCGGCAACCACCAGCAACAGTCTTGCCGATGTGCTGCGGCTGACGCGGCGGCGTGGCATTCAACTCGGCATGCTCTCCATCCTTCTCCTGATGACGGGGCATTTCGCTGGCTCCGTCTATGTCCGGCCCTTCCTCGAACAGGTGACCCTTCTGCCGACGGTGCCCATTGCCCTGGCGCTGCTTGGGTTCGGCATTGCCGCCGTGGCCGGGAATGTCGCCGGCGGCCGCATGGCCGACGCAAATATCCGCATGGCCCTGGTGTCCACCAGCGTGCTGATGGGGCTGGCGGCGCTCGCCCTGGTGCTCGCGGGCGGACATGTCGCGGTCGCCTTCGCCTTCGTGGCGCTGTGGGGCTTCGCGTTCGGTATGGCGCCGGTGGTGCTGCCGACAAACCTGTCCCGCGCCGCGCCCGATGCACTGGAAGCATCGGGCAGCCTGATGGTCGTTTCTTTCCAGGTCGCCATCACGATCGGCGCGGTTGTCGGCGGCTATGCCGTGGACACCTATGGCGCCATTGCGCCGTTGACTCTCACCTTTGCCCTTGCCGCGTCCACCGCCGTCCTGGCGCTGCTCCAGCGCCGGGCGACAGGCTGAGCGGCGTGCGTCGTTTGGGAATGGGCCGTGACGGATGGCTTCCCGTCGTTGATTTCAACGGGTCACCGCGAAGACAGCAAGCCGTACCCGGTCGCCCTCGCGCGCGCCATTGGCGACGAGCTGGGTGCGCGCCATCCAGCTGAGCGGACCGGGGCCGACCTCGATCGTCAGGATCGAGCCGAAATAATAGTTGGCGGGATCGACGCTCTCGCCCGCGCCCAGCTTGCGCATGATCGCCTCGGGGCCATGGCGGTAACCCCGGTTGAGAACCGAGAGAAAGCCGCCGCCGTCCAGCTCGACCAAGAAGCGCGCTTCGATCTCGGTCACGCCATCCGCGCGGATGAGTTGCCAGTCCGACCCGCCGGGCAGGACGGTGCCGGAGAAATCGCGTCCCTTGAACCGGCCGCCGGCAATCGTGCTGACCCGGCGGGCGCCATGCTGCATCGGTCCGGCGAGACGCGCGCCGCCGAGCAGGATCTCGATGGAGCCGGCGGGATCGAGCGAGGCCGAGAGCGCGTGCATGGTGGAACTTTCAGATGGGACCCGGTGGATAGGGGCGGTCACCTACCGGGCGTGGCGCGAACGAGGCTGTGTGCGGTTCAGCAGCTACCGTCCGGCACACCAAGTCGGACCGGCCACCGGGGCGATCCTTGCCTCCGGGCGATGCGGGAGGCTCATGCCAAAAATCGCGCATTGAGGAGGCGATCAGGGCGGGCCAGTCCATAAACCGTCCAAATTCGACGTGGCGTCGATCGCCAGCCCGCGACAGGCTTGGCCCCATGACCCGTGCCTATGCCACCATCCTGGTCGACAAGAGCGACCATATCTGCACCGTTACGCTCAATCGGCCCGACAAGCTCAACTGCTTCAACCGGCAGATGACCGAGGATTTTCGTGCGCTCTGGTTCGACCTGCGCGAGGACGAGGATATCCGCGTGGTCGTGTTGCAGGCGGCCGAGGGCCGGGCTTTCTCCAGCGGTGTCGACGTGCGCGAGGGCTGGCGGCAGACCGACGACAGCCAGCGGCCGTTCGACCAGGAGGATCCCGGCGAATGGCTGGGCCCCAAGAGCCACAAACTGTGGAAGCCGCTGATCGTCGCGGTGCATGGCATCTGCGCCGGAGGCGCTTTCTACTGGCTCAACGAAGCCGATATCGTGATCTGCTCGGAGGACGCCACCTTCTTCGATCCGCATCTGAAATTCGGCAAGATTTCCGCGGTGGAGCCGATCGGCGCGCTCGGCCGCATGCCGTTCCAGGAGATCTCGCGCATGGTGCTGCTGGCCGATGCCGAGCGGATCGGCGCCCGGACGGCGCTGCGGATCAGCCTGGTCACCGAGGTCACCAGCCGCGACGACCTTCAGGTCCGGGCCCGCGCGCTCGCCTCGCAGATTGCGTCCCGTCATCCGGTCGCGGTCCAGGGGTCGGTCAAGGCCCTGTGGGAAGCGCAAAGCCTGCCCCGGCAGCAGGCGGTGTCGAACGCGCTCAAATATGTCCAGGTCGGCAAAGCCATCGCCACCAATGTCGAGCTCGACAAGATGGCAAGCGGCCAGTGGGTGCTGCGCTGATGGCCGACGAAACACCGCTGCTCGAGCACCGCGAGGGCAGGGTGCTGCGGCTCGTGCTCAACCGGCCCGATCGGCTGAACGCGCTCACCGCGGAGCTTCACGACCAGCTGCTCCACGCCCTCGAGGCCGCGGCCGGCGACGACACGATCGGCGCCGTCGTGTTGACCGGCGCCGGCCGCGGCTTCTGCGCCGGCGGCGATGTCGGCGGCGGCAGGAAACCCCCGGTCGATGCCGCCCCGAAACCGCGTGGCGGCGGCATGGAAAAGCACGCCGACCGCCTGCGCCATCATGGCCGCAGCGTGCAGCTGCTGCACACCATGCCCAAGCCGACGATCGCGGCGGTGAACGGCATCGCGGCCGGCGCGGGCATGGCCCTCGCTCTCGCCTGCGATTTCCGGGTCGCGTCGGCCGACGCCGCCTTCAGGACATCGTATCGCAATATCGCGCTCTCGGGCGATCTCGGGATCAGCTATTTCCTCCACCATCTCGTCGGTCCGACCAAGGCTCGCGACCTGATGCTGTTCGATCGCAAGATCGACGCGGTCGAAGCGCAGCGGATCGGGCTGGTTTCCCTGCTTGCCGAGGCAGGCGGCTTTGCGGCCGAGGTCGCAGATCTCGCCGCCGAACTGGCGGCCGGGCCGCCCGTCGCCCAGCGTCATATCAAGCGCAATCTCGTTCTCGCTGCCTGCGCCTCGCTCGACCAGGTCATCGACGCCGAAGCCTATGCGATGGCGCGGTGCGCGCGGACCGGCGAGGCCAGGGAAGCGATCACCGCGTTCCGTGAAAAGCGCGCGCCCGACTATTTTCGCAACGACGATGCTGGATGACCAAGATGGCTGAAGCCGATACGCCGCCGACCGAAGGCGGCAAGATCACCGACGAGGATATCGAGCGGGCCAGGCGCCAGATCGGCGTGCCCAAATTCGCCTTCAACAAACCGTACAACGCGGTCGCCAGTCCCGACATCCTCAGCCATTTCGCGTTCGCTTATGGCGACGACAATCCGCTGTACCACAGCCGCGATTATGGTGCCGGCACACGCTGGCGCGACCAGATCGCGCCGCCGCTGTTCCTCCACTCGACCGGCACCAACCTGACGCCGAAGCCCGATGCCGAGACCAAGGCGCTGTTCAAGGGACTCTTCCGGGGGGTCGGCAAATATTATACCGGGGTCGAATGGACCTGGTGGCGCCCGGTCTATCCCGATGAGCGGCTGCTGTACGAGCGCGTGACCTCGGAGGTGATCGTGCGCGAGAATTCCCGTTTTTCCGGCGGGCGGACGGTCACCGAGATCTATCGCGATCTCTATGTCGATCGCGCGGGCTCCCCGGTCGGCAAGCGCGAGGAAGCCTATCTCAGCGCCGAGCGCGAAGGCACCAAGAAGGCGGGCCGCTATGCGGGCATCACCCGCCAGACCTATACGCCCGACGATATCGCGAGGATCGACGAGGTCTATGCCGCCGAGCAACGGCGCGGCGCCGAAACGCGCTTCTGGGAAGATGTGGCGGTGGGGGATGAGCTCATCCCGCTCGCCAAGGGGCCGATGACGATGGTCGAGGTCATCGCCTTCCATATGGGCTTCGGCCTCTCGTCGAGCGGCATCGGCCCGCTCCGCTACAATTGGCGGCAGCGGCAGAAGATGCCCGGCTTCTTCGTCGCGGACGATTACGGCGTGCCCGACGTGGTCCAGCGCGTCCATTGGGATCATGCGCGGGCGCAGGCGCTCGGCCTGCCGACCTCGTACGATTATGGTCAGATGCGCACCAGCTGGCTGATCCATCTGGTGACTGACTGGATGGGCGACGATGCCTGGCTGTGGAAGCTCGAATGCCGCTCCAAGGCGTTCAACTACATGGGCGATACGACCATCTGCTCAGGCAAGGTGATCGCCAAACGCGAAGAGGGACCGCACCGCGTCGTCGACCTCGAGCTTGCCGGCACCAACCAGCATGGCGATGTGACCGCGCCGGGATCGGCGACCGTCATCCTGCCGTCGCGCGAAACCGGGGCGGTGATTCTCCCCGTGCCGCCGATCGACCTGGCCGGGCGGGGCGCAGCGATGCTGCACGACGCGGCCGCCCGGGCGAGAAAGTGATGCCGGGCGCCATCCGCCGGGCGTGCGGCGGCGGTCATCAGTGTCGCGCCGCGTCGCCGGACCGGGAAGTCAGCCGATCGCTCCGGCGATGATGGGATAGCGTTCTATAATAGAGCCGTTTTCGGTCTTTGCCGGTGACGATGCCAGCGGACATGCCTCTGGTCGAGCCGGGTAGCCGAGGCGCATGTCCAGGCCCTTTCGGGCTAAAGGCTTCGGCGCATGTCTCAAGACATGTTCCTCGATCCCGGCCGTCCCCCGGCGGCGCGCCATCCGTGCGTCCCGGGCAGGGGGCGGGAGGATCCGGACGGTTTGAAGGCCGCATTTCGTCCCTGACAGGGGCAGGTGCCACCGCTAGGAGGCGGACAGATTTGCCCGTTCAGGATGTGCGCATGCCCTTTGGTGATCTAGCCGCCTTCGCGTCGCGGACGCTCGACGACGCCGTCATTCCCGAGCTGCCGCATCACTATCGCGGCAAGGCCCGGGACAATTACGACCTGCCCGATGGCCGCCGCGTGATCATCGCCTCCGACCGCCTGAGCGCGTTCGACCGGATCCTCTGCGTGGTCCCCTTCAAGGGGCAGATCCTGACCGGGACGGCGCGGTTCTGGTTCGACGAGACCGCGGGGATCTGCGCCAACCATGTGCTGGACTATCCGGATCCCAACGTCCTGATCTGCCGCCGGCTGGACATTCTTCCGGTCGAGATCGTGGTCCGCGGCTATCTCGCGGGAGCCACCGACACCTCGATTCTCACCCGCTACAAGGCCGGGCAGCGGACGATGTACGGCATGACCTTGCCGGAAGGCCTGCGCGACAATGAACATCTGACCGCGCCGATCCTGACGCCGACCAGCAAGGCGATGGACGGCGGTCATGACGAGCCGCTGACACCAGCCGAGATTCTCGAGCGCGGATTGCTCACCGCCGGGCAATGGGAAGAGCTCAGCGCGACGGCGCTGGCGCTGTTCGCGCGCGGTCAAGCGCTGGCGGAGGAGCGGGGCCTGATCCTGGCGGACACCAAATATGAGTTCGGGGTCGATGGCGACGGCAAGATCGTTCTCGCCGACGAAATCCATACCCCCGACAGCAGCCGCTATTGGCGCGGGGCGACCTATCAGGCGCGGTTCGAGGCCGGCGAGAGGCCTGACAGTTTCGACAAGGATATCGTGCGTTCCTGGGTGGCCTCGCGTTGCGATCCCTATCGGGATCCCGTCCCGCCAATCCCCGAAGATCTGATTCTCGGCACCACGGCCATCTATGCCGAGGCGTTCGAGACGATCACCGGCGCTCCTTTCGCGCCGGATCTCGGGGGAGGGACGGTGCTGGATCGGATTCGCGCCCGGCTGACGCCGCTGTTCACCACCGCATGATCGCCTGCACATTTCCATAGGCTGCCCCCGACGGGACGTTCCGGGCAGGGCGCGTGATGATCGCCAGGCCGGACGGGGATGGCATCCTTCAGCCCGGCGATCCCCCCGACGCGACCGAGGGTTGGCCACGCGCCGTCATGGGCTAGGTCGCCGCTGGTCCCCTGAGTTGGGCGAGGATGCCGGCGATATCGCCCATGCCCCAATGTTCCACGATCTTTCCGTCCTGGACGCGGAAGATATCGCAGGAGGTGAAATGCAGCTTTCGGCCGGTCGGAGCGACGCCGAAATACGGGCCTTGATGGGTGCCTTCATAGACGAAGCTCGCCGCCACCTTGTCGCCGGCCACGACCTGCGTCTCGATATGGACCATGAGGTCCGGCATGCCGGCCAGGCGTGCCCTGAAATAGGCGACCGTCCCCTGTTTGGGCGGGATACCCTTGGGCGAGGTCGCGGCGGCGCTGAGTTGATGATTGATATAGTCGTCGGAAAACAGGGCGGCGAAGCCCTCGATGTCATGGGCGCTAAGCCGCGCGGCGAACTGCTCGGCTGCGCTGCCTGGCGTGAGCGCCGCCCGGACGGTGCCGGGTATCGCCGCCGCACCAGCAAGCAATGCCCCGCCGACAATGACGTTTCTGCGATCTTGCATCATCAGGTGCTCCTAGCGTTGGACCCACGGATTGGGAGACAAAAAGGCGGGAACAATCCAAGACGCGTCCTTGGCCATTCAGGCGCTTTGTCGATGGACCGTTGCACGAACTCAAGGCCAGTCGGCGGCATGGCGGCGGCGCACCTGCGCTTACTCAATGGGCCGCCAGGCCCTATGAGCGTATCGATATGAATGCCCGTGCGCTTACCGATAGAGAGAAGGAATGCCTTCGGCTGCTCCTTCATCCGATGAAGGCGAAGGACATCGCCCGCGTCACGGGACTGTCGATCCATACCGTCAACGAGCATCTGAAGTCGGCCCGGCGCAAGCTGGAAACCACCGACAGTCTCACGGCCGCGAAGATCCTTCGGGCCCGCGAAGGCACCCCCAAAATTTCGGATACCACGGAATCGGGATCGCCACCCGACTTCGATTCCGGCCAAGCCGGACCCGCCGAAACCTTGGCGGAAAGCGTGGGTTTGGGACGCGGATCGCTCTTCCTTCCCTTTGCCGGCAACGGCAGGCCGTGGAACGATCTTCGTCTGCAATGGCGGATTGCGTGGCCGCTCCTCCTCCTCGGCGTGATCGCGCTGGGGGCGGGAGCGATCGTCGCCGGAGCATCCGAGCTATCGCAACTCGTCATCGCGCTTTCCCGCTGACTCTTATCAGCCACGCAGGTCCGCGGCGGGCCTGGGAAAGGAATTCCTATGTCGTTCGTGGAAATGCGCCAGAAGCAGATTCGCCGTCGTGCCCTGGCAGGAGAGGTCGTAACCCACCTGTCGAGTTTCGAGCGAGATCTGAGCCGCGCCCTTTCCAGTGGTTCGCGGCTGATCGGTTTCCTGCCCGAGGCCCGCACCGAAGCACATTTGTCCGATCTGGTCGGGCAGGAAGCGATTCAACAGTTCCTCGCCTCGATCAGCCTGATTTCGCGGGCCATGGAACAGGCGGCCGATGGCCATCGCAATCTCGACGGAATCCGCCGCGATCTGCGCATTCCTGAATCAGCTGGCGGTGACAAGATTCCGCTACCCCGCCCCGGGTTCCATGGCGGCCTTGACGATGGTGCGGGCCGTATCGCCGATGCGATCGCCTGTTGACGGCGCCGTCGCTCATGAAGATCGCTACGCCCGATGATCAGGCTCCTCGTCTTCAATCTCTTCTATGTCACGGCTTGCCTGTTTGCGCTTGTCCGGGGCGGTTCACCCGAACGTATCGGGGCAGCGATCCTGATCGCCGATTTCGAATTGAGCCTGTTTGTCGTGGCGCCGATGTCGCACCGTTTCAGCGGCGTCGAATGGCCGATGTTCGGGGTGGATATTGCGGCGTTCGCCGCGCTGTATCTGCTGTCCATTTTCTCGACACGCTTCTGGCCGGTCTGGATGGCAGCGCTGCAAGGCTGCGTCGCGGCGTCCCATCTGGTGGGATTCCGCCACGACATCGTGGCCTGGGCGTACGGCACGATGGTCGCCGCATGGTCCTATCTGTTGCTGGCGATCCTGATGATCGCGACCTGGCGCCACAGGCGGCGTCTCGCCCGGTTCGGCATCGATCCTTCATGGTCGTCGCAACTGCCGGACACTTATCGTCGACAGCGATAGAGGCGCTCACCACCGTCGGTTCCGCCGGCATGTGACCGGCACGCTCTTCCCCATCTCCATCTCCAGCGGCCGGGTGGCCGAGGCGTATGTCCAGGCTTCCGGGCTAAAGGCCTCGGCGCGTGTCTCAAGCGCGCTCCTCGACGCCCGGCTTTCAGGCGCAACGGAATGTCTCTGCTTGCAATGTCGACGGCGTTCGATACCCTCGCGGACGCGTCGTGACGAGCGGCGCACGAGGCGTGGAAGCTGCGCTTCAGGAAAAATCGACCGGAACGCTTCTGCGCCCGGACGGCCACCGCGAATGTCCAGGCTGATGTCAGCTAAAGGCGATGGCGCAGGTTCCGAGCTGGCTTCCTGTATCCGGCATGGCCGGACGCTCTCCGCAATGGAGGCGGTCCCATGGCATGGGGCAGGACTGTCGCGCGCGTCGCGTGCGGCGGAAGAACACGCGGCGCGGGCATCGCGCGACGCGCGCCATGATGCGCCCGCACACGCTGATCGGCAGCGCGATCGCTGCGGGCGATCCGCTGCCGCCCGAGGACCGATACGAGCAGGACCGAGGCGAGCCAGGCCGGGCATCGTTGCTCGGCATGCTGTATCGCACCCATCGCAACCGACTGCTTCGCTTTGTCCGACGCAAGGGGAGGGGCGAAGATGCTGAAGATATCGTCCAGCAGGCATATTGCCGCGTCGCGGGGCTGGGGCAGGGCAACCTCGACATGATCGACACGCCCGAGGCCTATCTCCTGAAGGCGTCCGAGAATCTCGTCCGCGACGCGGCGAGGGCACGCGCGCGACATGCGGCCGACCAGCATGTAAGCGACGATGATGTGCCGCTCCAGGGGCATGACCAGATTGCGGCGCTCGAGGCGCGCGACGCCCTTCGGCGTATCGAAGCGGCGTTGGCGCGCCTGAAACCGAGGACGCGCGAAATATTTCTCGCGCATCGGATCGATGGTTATAGCTATGCGGAAATTGCCACGCGCACCGGACTCAGTATCAAGACGGTCGAGATGCACATGACCCGCGCCATCACCTATCTTCATCGTCAGCGGATGGGCCAGTGAGCGACGGCGCGACGCCGGGGCCGTCGCCGCGGACCGCTCTCGAGTGGTTCACGGCGATGCGCGGGCCGGACGCCGGTCATCAACGAAGCGCTTTCGAGCAATGGCTTTCGGCACCCGGGAATGCCGAGGACTATGCGGAGGTGGTCGCGACTTGGGACCAGACCATGTTTGTCGCCAACACCGCGATGGGACGGGATCGCAATCTCGATCGGGCGCGATCGCGGCGCCCTCTCGCGCTGATCGCGGCCGGCCTCGTCGCGCTCGCCGCCATTTCCGGCGGTTACTATGCCTTGCGGCATGAACGGTTCGGGGCGGGGCCGATGCAGCAATCCGGTGCCGTCGACATCGTCGCTGATCGCTTGGCACGCCGAACCGTGCGCCTTGCCGACGGATCGCGGGTGACGCTCGACCGCGACGCGGCGGTTCGAGATCTTGGCTCGGCGAAGGAGCGGCATCTGCTCGTGTTGCGGGGCCGTGTTCGCTTCGATGTCGCGCATGATGCCGATCGTCCGTTCATTGTCGATGCGGGCAGGGGGCGCGTGATCGCGCATGGCACGATCTTCGACGTGGCGCTGGAGGGAGAGAATGTCCGTGTCGCCCTGGTGCGCGGATCGGTCGAGGTCCGCCGTCGGGGTGACCCCGGATCACCGGCGGAACGGCCGCGCTTGCTGGCACCGGGCGAACAGCTCGTCGTCCGGCACGACCGGCTGGACGAGCCGACCCGGGCGGATTCCCATGCGCTCGCCTGGCCTGATCCGATGATCAGCTTCGATGGCGAGCTGCTGTCGCAGGCGATCGAAACCTTCAACCGTTCGAGCCGGCGCAAGATCAGGCTGGATGCCGTGGCGGTTGCCGGCGAGCGGCTCTCCGGTGCGTTCCGACGCGACGATCCCGAAGGCTTCGCCGAAACGATCGCGGTCAGTTTCAGCCTGGCGGTCGATCATGGCGCGAGCGGCGCCATCGTGCTGCGGCCCGGCCCGGCGGAGGCAGGGGAAAAAATAGTCACAGGGTAAATCGCGGCGCCGCCGTCTCCCGGGTCGATCAGCAGAAACCTGCTGACACGACCAAGGAGGGGACAATGCGACATCTGGATTTCTGGCCCGGCCTGGTATGTTCGGCCGCCATCGTGACGGCGGCGCCCGCTTATAGTCAGGATCGGGCGCGGGAACACGTCAGGCTGCCCGCGCAATCACTCGACCTGTCGCTGCGCGCGGTGGCGACGATGTTCGGACGCAATGTCAGCATGCCGTCCGACCTGGTTGCCGGGCACAGCAGCCCGGCGATCGATGGACGCTATAGCTTCGAGGAAGCAGTCGCGGCGCTGCTGGACGGAAGCGGGCTCGAGGCGGTCCCCGCCGGGCGCGGCATGGCGGTCCGGCGCGCGCGGGCGCCGGCCGGTCATAGCGAAGATGTGGTCGTGACCGGCACGCGCATTCGCGGCGCGGCACCAGCCGGCGAGCATGTCCTGGCGTTCGATCGCGCAGACATCGACCGGAGCGGCTATGCGACCACGCAGCAGATCGTCCAGTCGCTGCCGCAGAATTTCGGCGGTGGCCCTAATGAAGCGACCTTCGGCTTCACGATCCGCAACAACGCCAATGCCAATGTCGGTTCGGGGGCAAGCGTCAACCTGCGCGGCCTCGGCGCCAGCTCGACGCTGACGCTGATCGACGGCAACCGTACCGCGCTGGGCGGCGTTGCGGCCATGTTCGTCGACCTGTCCTTGATCCCGTCTTCGGCGATCGAGCGCATCGAGGTGCTGCCCGACGGGGCTTCCGCGATCTACGGGTCGGATGCGGTCGCCGGCGTGGTGAACGTCAAGCTGCGGAACGACTTTCGCGGCGCCGAGACGCGCGCCCGGTTCGGCGCGGCGGACGGTTTCACCGAAGCGCAGGCCAGCCAGCTGGTCGGCGTCGGCTGGTCGTCCGGCGGTATCACGCTCGGTTATGAATTCTACCGCCGGGGCAATCTCGCGGCGTCGGACCGGCCCTATGCGACCGAGGACCTGCGCCCGTTCGGCGGGCAGGACTATCGCCGGAACTTCGCCAACCCCGGCACGATCATCGCCGCCAACGGACAGGTTTTCGGGATTCCGGCCGGCCAGGACGGCAGGAGCCTGACCCCGGGCCAGCTGCTCGCCGGCCAGCCGAATCTCGCCAATGGCCGGGCCAACACCGATATCCTGCCGCGCCAGGACCGGCATTCGGTGTTCGCCTCGCTCACCCAGTCGCTCACCCCGTGGCTGCGCTTCACCGCGCAGGGCTTCTTCGCCGACCGCCGGTCGGTGCGCCGCTATCTTCCGGACAATGACGGCTATGTCGTCGTGCCGGTGACCAACCCCTTCTATGTCGATCCGATCGGCACCAGGCAGCCGATCACCGTCAACTACAGCTTCGAGAAGGACCTCGGGCCCGAGACCTTCCAGGAGGCGGTCAGGGCATGGAGCGGGACCGCCGGGCTCGAAGCGATGATCGGCAGATGGCGTGCGGAGCTGCGCGGATCCTATGGCGATCAGCGCGAGGACAGCCTCGAGACCAACACGCCAAATTATTATTACCTCGCCCGGGCGCTGGCCGACACCAATCCCGCGACGGTGTTCAATATCTTCGGTGACGGATCGTTCACGCCAAAGGCAACGATCGATCGCATCCGCGGCTGGTATGATTCGCGGGGGTTTTCGCGGGTCCGCACCGGTGCGCTGAAAGGGGACGGGCCATTGTTCCACCTACCCGGCGGCGACGCCCGCATGGCGATCGGCGGGGAGGTGCGCCGGGAGAGTTATAATGCCGCCGCGACCTCCTATCTGTTTTCCGCCACGCCATCCGATGCCGGGTCGGCCGGGTTCCCGATCTCGCGGACGGTGTCCGCCGGCTATGCCGAGCTGTCGCTGCCGATCATCGGCGCCGGCCAGCACATCCCGCTGGTCGAGGCGCTCGATGTGGCGCTCGCCGGACGGGTCGAACATTATAGCGATGTCGGCACGACGACGAACCCGCGGGTCGGGGTAAGCTGGAAGCTGGGCGGTGGCCTGTCGCTGCGCGGCATCTGGGGGACGTCGTTCCGCGCGCCCGGTTTCGCGGATGTCCGGACGGGCAGGGGAACGGCATTGTACCTGCCGCTGTCGGTCCCCGATCCGGCCTCGCCGACCGGGCGCTCCAATGTCCTCGCGCTGATCGGTGCCAACCCCGCTGTCGGTCCGGAAAAGGCCACAACCTGGATGATTGGCGCGACCATCGCCCCCGGGCGAGCACCCGGTCTCAAGCTCGATATCGGCTATTTCGACATCAGCTATCGCGACCGGATCGGCGATCTCGGCACCGATTACATGTCGTTCCTCGCCAACCGGCCGCTTTATCAGGCGCTGATCACCGACAATCCGTCCGCCGCACTGCTCGGCGGCTATTATGGCGACCAGAATTTCCGCAATCCCTACAATATCGCGGCCACCGCCATCCGTGCGATCGTCGACGGGCGCACCCGCAACCTGTCGGCGCTCCATATGAACGGGCTCGATATCGACCTTGGTTATGCCGCGACGCTGGGTGGCGCGTCTGTCTCGACGGGGGTCAGCGGCACATGGATCTTCCATGCCCGCCAGCGAATCACGCCAACCGCGCCGGCGGCCGATATCGTCTCGACGATCGGCAATCCGGTCGATCTCCGCTTGAGGGGGCGGCTGATCGTCTCGAAAGGGCCGTGGAGTGCCGCGGGTTTCGTCAACTTCGTCGATTCCTATCGCAACACCGCCGTCTTTCCCGCCCAGCCGGTCTCGAGCTGGACGACCATCGACCTTCAGATCGGCTGTGACCTCGATCGCCTCATCGGGGGCACGCGCCTGTCGCTGAGCATCTCGAATCTGTTCGACCGCCAGCCGCCCTATGTCGAAAATGCCTCGGTCTATTCAGCCTCGGGGTTCGACCCGGAAAATGCCAGCCCGGTCGGTCGCATGGTCGCGCTGCAGCTGGTCAAGAAGTGGTGAGCGGGGTGTTTGCGGCGGCGACGCTCCTCGCCGGGCTGCCCGGCACGGCGCAACCACCGACCATCACCGCGATGGTGGAACTGACCGATCTGTCGAGCATCGCGGTATCGCCCGACGGGCGCCAGGTGGCGTTTCGGATGGAAAAGGCCTCGGTCGCGCGCAATGCCTATGACCTTGCCTGGTATGTGGTCCCGTCCGACGGCTCGGCACCACCGCGGCGCATCGCGGCGGCGGGAGAGGGTGACTGGCGCGACGGCATGCTCGCCCCCGAGCCGCCGGTCTGGACTGGGGATTCGCGCTCCATCCTCTACCGCGCGGTCGTCGGGGGAGCGGTGCAGGTCTGGCGCGCGGACACGGGCGGCACCGGCGCGCGGCGACTGACCGACGATGCCGCCAATGTCCGGGGGTTCGCGCTTACCCCCGGCGGTGGGGCGATCATCTATGCCGTCGGGGCGTCCCGCGCGGCGATCGAGGACGCCGAGACGCGCGAATATGACAGCGGCGTGCTGATCGACGCGCGGGTCGATCCGGCCCGCCAGCTGTACCGCGGGGCGCTGATCGACGGCCGGCACACCAGCGATCGTCTGTCGGGCCGGTGGTTCACCTTCGGCGACCTGCTCGCCGGCACGCCGAGCCTGTATCGCGTGCTCGACCTGTCGAGCGGGCAGTCGCGCGACGCCAGCCAGGCGGAGCATAAGCTGGTCGAGCCCGCCGCGCAGCCGATGGACAAGGTCGATGGGCGCGCCATCCTTTCCGAGGCGCGGTCCGGCGACGGGCGTGGCATCGCCTACTCGCTGGTCGACGGGCCATCGGCGATCGTCGCGATCATGCGGCCCGGGCAGGCGGTGCCGCTCTATTGCCGGTCGCCGCTGTGCCATCAGCTGATCAGGGGCGTCGCCTGGCAGGGGGGCTCGGGTAACATCCCCTTCGCCGCGAGCGACCTCGCGGCCGACCAGACCCTCTATCTCTGGACGCCCGCCACCGGGGTGGTGCGGCGCATCGCCGGAGGCGAGGGGCGGCTCGAGGGCGGACGCGACGGCAGGCGCGGCTGCGCAGTCGATGCCGTCGCCGTCTATTGCGTCGCGGCGTCGGCCAACAGCCCGCCGCGGCTCGTTCGGATCGGCATCGGCACGGGTGCTGTCACGACACTCGCCGCGCCCAACGCCGGCCTGGACGGCGATGACCGGCTCCGGTTCGAACCGCTCGCCTGGCGCGATCGATCGGGCCACCGGTTCGCCGGGCAATTGATGCGGCCAACCGGGGCGCCGGGGCCCGCGCCGCTCTTCGTCACCTATTATCTGTGCGACGGCTATCTGCGCGGTGGGACGGGCGATGAATTCCCGCTGCGCCAGCTCGCTGCCTCGGGTATCGCGATATTGTGCATCAACCGGGCGGCGCTGGACGCCGCGCCAGGCGATCAGGTCGCGCACTATCGGCGCGCCGGGGCGGGTGTCGGCGCGGCGATCGCGCTGCTCGCCGAACGGGGCGTCGTCGATCCGCACCGCGTCGGGATGGGCGGGGTCAGCTTCGGCGGCGAAGCCGCGATGTGGATCGCCCAGCATGCGGGAAATCTCGCCGCGCTGTCGGTCGGCAACACCCTGTTGTCGCGCAGCTATTATTGGCTGGGTGCCATGCCGGGACGCGAAGTTCCGACGATGCTCAAGCAGGTCTGGGGGCTGGATGGTCCCGATGTCGACCGGGAACGGTGGCGGGCCCTGTCGCCCGAACGCGCCATCGATGCGATCCATGCGCCCCTGCTGATGCAGCTGCCCGAGCGCGAGTTCCGCTACAATGTCGAGCTGGCGGCGCGCCTCGGCCAGGCGTCGAAGCCGGTCGAGCTCTGGGCGTTCCCCGACGAAACCCATCTGAAATACCAGCCGCGGCACAAGGTTGCGATCTACCAGCGCAACCTCGACTGGTTCCGGTTCTGGCTCCAGGGCCATGTCGACCCGGATCCGGCCAAGGCCGCGCAATATCAGCGCTGGCGCGCCATGGCCGGCACGGGGTCGGACGCCGCGGCGACCACGCCGCGCGCCCAGGCTTCGGTGTCGGCGATCGGCAGCAGATGATAGAACAGCGTGTCGCGATTGGCGAAGGGGCGGTCGAGACAGGCTTCGATCGCGGCGATGTCGAGCAACCCGGCTGCCGCCAGAAGCCCGTCGAGCAGGAAGGGTTTGAAGCGGTCGCGGTTGAGCGCGAACGTGCGCGCGCAAAACGCCTCCATGCCGCCCTTGGTGCGCCGGTCGAGGGTGAGGTCGGGGAGCAGGCCGCGGAACGCGGCGCGCGCCACCGCACGATCCCGGCCGCCGGCGACCCATAGCCAGCTCGGAATCGCGACACAGGCCTCGACCACCGGCTGCGACAGGAGCGGGAAGATCGACCGCGCGACCTGCTGCCGACCATAGCCGTCGAGATGGGCATAGGAGGCGAGGATCGCCTGGATGTGCGCCCGCGTGCCGCCGAGCGCGTCGTCCGGCTCGACGAGCCAGGGATGGTCCACCGGTTCGTCGGGGAGGCGATCCCCGTTCAGGAAATGGCCGTTGCGCCGCCAGATCGGGCTGGGACGGTGCCGTCTCCTCTTGCCGAAGGTGAGCCCGGCCACTTTCCACAGATCCGCCTGATGGACCTCGGCCACGTCGCCGATGCTGTGCAGCAGGCCGAGACCCACACCCTCGGCATGAAGCCTGTCGACCGCGGGTGCCACGGTGCCGAGCGAGCAGAACACGCAGTCGCCGCCAGTGCCGTTGATGAACCCGGTCACCTCATGCTCCTCGCCGATCGTCGCGAACTGCCGGTCGGCGAGCCGCAGCATCGCGAGCATCCCCGGTCTTGGCGCGAGCGCGGCGCTGGCGGTGAGATCGATGTCGCCATCGACCAGCTTTTCCACTAGCGTCATCCCGCAGCGCGCGGCGACCGCGCGTGCATAGAGCCGTTCATCGCCTTCCGGCCCGGGCGTCGACAGGTTGATGGCGACCGCGTGCCGTCCGGTCGCCGCCAGTGCCGCGGCGACGATCGACGAATCCAGTCCGCCGGAGAGTTCGAGCGCGAGGCTGTCCGATGGTGCGACCAGCGCTTCGACCGATTGCAGGACGGCGGTGCGGACCGTGCGTGCCGAATCGTCGAACGAGAGCCTGTCGCCCGATGGGGCGAAGTGCCAGGGCGACCATAGATTGATCCGGTCGCAGCGCGTCCCCCGCTCGATCGCGCCGCTGCCGGGCATCACTTCATCGACATCGGCGATGCCGGTGTCGCCGGTGTGGAGATGCGCGAAAGCGAGATGATGGGCGACGAACGTCCAGTGGATCGCCGCGCGCACGGCGCCGATGTGGCGCAGCAGGGCGATGTCGGAGGCCAGCCAGGCGACCGGTCCTCGTCTTGCCCGATAGGCATGCACGCCGCCCGAGGGCGCGCGTACGATATGCACCGCGGCCCCCGTCGGATCGGCGATCAGCGCGACATAATCGCCCCAGCACCGATCGATCAGGCTATTGGCGAGGGTGGCGGGGGCGGCGCCGTCCAGCCTCTCGACCGGCGCGGCGGCACCCTTGCGGAAAACGGATCCGAGCGCGAGCCCGTTCGCGCCGAGCGCGGTGGTCGGCATCGCTGCATCGGCATAGACCGTCAGTAACGGATTTTCGAACCGCAGCTCGAGACCCGGCGGCGGCGTGGCGGGGACATCGGCTTCCGGCCGTCCGGCCGGATGGAGGACGGCGAGGAAAGCCGCGCCGGTCATAGGACGAGGATGGGCGAGAAGGTCCGGGCATGATCGAGCGCATCGTTCAGGACCAGCGCCTCGCTCTGTGCCCAGCAATGCGCCGCGAACGGCCACGCCTCGACCCCGAACACCAGCCGGGGAAAATGGCCACGCCTCGCGGCAAAGCGCAGGAACGCCAGGGTGTCGGGCAGGCATTTGCTGGCGAGCGGCACGAGGCGGCGATAGCGGTTGAAGCGCCGGGCGAGCGCGGCAACGCATCCGGCCGGGGCGACGTGCCCGCCGGTCCGGCGCCGTTCGAGGTCGGCGATGTTCCAGTCCAGCGCACGCCGCGCGACCCGGCGCCGCGCCGCGGCAACCAGATAGGCGACTTCGGCCGCGGCGAACGCGTTGAACGACTCACCCGGGTGGTTCGCTTCGATGGCGCTGCGCTGCGGGGCGGGAAGGCGGGGTGCCGGCACGGATGACCTGTCCCGTGCCGCCGCCTCGATGAGACCGAGGCGTTCGAGACGGTCGAGCTGGTCCGGCTGTGCCGACCTGCCAATAGCGGTCGCGCTCGACATCGAGGATGATCGCGCAACCGGGAAAGCTGCGGTGCGCGATGCCGGCACGCAGACGAAGCGTGTCCATCGCAACGACCCTTTTCGTGAAAGGCGGGCGGGTCGTGTTGACTCGCCCGCCAGGGAGCATCAGTCGTCGTCGCTGATGCCGACCACACGCGTGAAGGCGCTGAGCTCGATCTGATTGTCGGGCGGCCCCTGGGTCTCGGTGCTGGCCGCACCAAGGTCGATCAGCTCGGTATGAGGATCGCGTTCCATGTGACTTCTCCTTCATGTCGCGAGAATGCGACATGAAGGATAGTAGGAGCGTTCCAAAAATACAGAAAATCTATAGTTGTTGTATAGTTGGAATATATCCTCACTATATTCAGGAAAGGCCGTGCAGGGCCTGGACTATCTGTGGAACGACGCCGATGCGGATACGGTGATACAGGAGGATCTGTCGCGCGGCCGATGTCCTGTCGTCTTGACGGAGTGCCGACTGGAGGGCGCCAAGGTCTTGCCGGTCCTGTGGCAGGATATGCGATTCCGCGATCCTCGCCGTCGCCAGCCGGTCGTTTGCGGCGTCGATCGCGCGGACGATCTCGCTATTGCCCGACACGACCGCGATCCTGCTGAACAACGCGCGGGCGGTCGCGGCATGGTCCTGGTCCGGGCGCGCCGGCGGATGCGTGCTCGTGCCGCGGCGTCCCTGGCGCAGGGCGATACGCACTATCTCCAGATTCCACAGATAGAGGCTGCGCAGCCCCGATTCGGTCACCCGCGGCAGGAAGAACCCCTCGGCGAGCCGCATCTCGACCAGATGCTCGCCTGCCAGCCGGTGCAGCGCGTCGCGTACCGGCGTCGCGCTGCTGCCCAGCGCATCGGCATAGGCCGCCGGCTCGAGGCGTTCGCCGGGCGGCACGCTGCCCGAGAGCAGGCGCTCCTTCAGCGCATCATAGACGCGCTCGGAGGTATGACCGGCATTCATCGGCGCTGTCGCTGGTCGGCGACATAGGCATCGACCAGCGCTGCCTGATCGGGGCGCAGCGCGTCGACCGCCCCGATCCGTTCCGGCACGGCTTCGTCGAGCAGGATCGACGGACAGCGCCCTTCGAAATTGCCGAGATTGGGACGGTGCTGGCGGTAGCCGACCAGCGCTGCGAGCTCGGGCGGGAAGGTCCGCGCGATCGCCGGCGGATAGGCCAGCCACTGATTCTCATAGGGTTTAAGCCAGCCGAGGCAGTAGCTGACGATCATGCCGCGACGGACATCTGTGCTGTCGTTGCCGCCCGCGCCGTGCAGGGTGGACCCGAGGAACAGCAAGGCAGCGCCCGGCCGCAGGTCGGCGACCAGCGGTTCGGTTGCGGGAACCGGCTCGAGCGCCGCGGCGCCATGGCTTCGCGGCCAGACCAATGTCGCGCCATTGTCGGCACGATAGTCGGTAAGGGGCCACATGACATTGACGAGATACTCCGTCTCGCCGATCGCCCCGCGCCACATGTCCTGATCGCGGTGCGGCACCTGGGCAAGCGCGCCGGGGTGGAGCGCGAGCGCCTGGGTGAGGTTCAGCTGGATGCTCTCGCACCACGGGGCCAGCACCTGCCCGACGATCGCGAGCACCAGCGGATGGCGGACGAACGACGCTGTCTGCGGCGACCGGATCAGCAGCCTGCCGAAGCGCTTGGTGCGCGCGCCGTAGAAGCCGCCCCGGCAAAAGGGCGTCGCCGCGAAATCGGCCCGGAGATCGTCGTCGAGCCGCCGTGCCATCGATGCCGGGACGATGTCGCGGATGATGCAATAGCCGTCGCGCAGCAGCTGTCCGGTCCAGTCGCGCACCAGGTTCTCATCGACCGAGAGGCAATCGGCATCATGCGGCATCGCGCGTCTCTCCGATATGTGGCGGCGCGGCGGGGATGCCGGCCGCGGCGAGCAGGCGCGGGGTCTCCCCATCGATCTCGATCGCGAGCGCGACGAGCATCCGGCCGTCACTCATCCGGGGCGGGCCGAGCGGCCGGCATCGCCAGCCAAAGCCGAGGATCTGCCGGAACCAGGCGAGGTCGGCGACCCCGGTATAACCGGTGATCCCCTGCGCGGCGCCGAACCCGGCGAGCGCGGCGATCAACCGGTCGCGCGCATCGCGGCGCGCGGCGGCGTCGATGCGGCGATCGAGGCAGAAGCGGGTCACCTCATAGATATCGGGCCCGCGCGGCGGGTCTTCGTCGCACAGGGTGCGATACAGGTCGGCGAGGATATGCGGACGCGTGGTCGGCAACAGGCGGGCCGATGCCAGATGGCGACCGTCCCGCCCCGCGACGACCAGATAGACGGCATGTTCGTCGTCGAACTGGTCGACTTCATACCGTCCGTCGAGCACCGGGACGTCCCAGCCGAGCAGGTCGACAAAGACCTCCTTGCGCGCGACGAACATGCGCCGCAGCACCTCGCGTTCCCCGGCCGGATCGAACGGTTCGACCATGTGCAGCATTTCGCCCTACTCCTATCGTGCGTGCGGGCAGAATGGTCGTCCGGAACAGGGCTGCCGCGCCATTCCCAGAAATGGGGATATCAGCGCTCGACAATGTCCGCGAAGCTGAGCGTCCCATCGAGCAGGGCGAGGATCAGCAGGATTGTCCGTTTGCGCACCCCGTAGCGGCCCAGGGCCTGTTTGAGATGCTGGACCACTGTCTCCTGGCTGATGCCGAGGATCCGCGAGGTTTCCCAGGCCGTCTTGCCGCGGCCCGTCCAGAGCAGGCAATCGCGCTGGCGAACGGTAAGCTGCGGAGGATGCTCCAGCCGGCCTGTCCGCCTAGCCTGGATGCGGCGGGCGCCTTCGAACGCGACGATACCGACGAGTTGGGCGAGCGGCAGCACGTCATGGGCGATCGTCCGGCCGCGGCCGACGGCGAAGCTGCACGAGCCATGCGCCTCGCCGATAATGGTGAAGGGAACGGTGAAGCCGTCGGCCAGATCGTGGCGCCGGGCGAGCGCGAAGACCTGCTCGTCCGCGGCCGTCAGGTCGATGAACTCGGAAATCCGGTTCCAGCGAAAGCCCGCGCCGGTGCGATAGCTCGCCCGGTGGATCGGGTCCGACAGGCCGAACCGATGGCGGTCGAAATAGGCGATCCAGTCGTCGGGATAGGTGGACAGGCGGATCGCCGGCGCCTGATTATGATGCGTCAGGGCGAACCGGGTAAAGCCCATCCGCCGTGTCATCTCCTGGAGCAGGCCGGAAAGGTCCTGGTGGTCGTTGGCGGCAGCGACGGACCGGGTGAAGTCCTCGATAGCGATACGCGTACGCAACATGCGTCGTACCGATCGAAGGTGGCGCCTCAAGCCGCCCGATCCCCCTCGATCGTCCTTTCCTGTTCATCCAGGCCCCGTGTCGGATCCTCGTGTCCGTCGCAGCCGGATAGCAAAAGGGATGCGCTCCATAGCAGATTGGCGGCATTGGACAAATCGGCGATGGGTCAACGTCGCGTTCATCGTCCCGCACGTCCCGGTGCGGCATAATTGGCAGGGCCGCCCCCTTTTCACGACTGGCGCGATCCGGCGCCCTATGTCGGCCTGAAGGGCATCGATCGCGCCGGCCTGATGTGGGAATGGCTGCGCCGCGACCCCGACTATATCGCCTGGTATATCTCGGCGAGCCGCTCGACCCGCGGGGGTGCCGACGACCATGACCCGCTCTCCTGGGGGCTTCATTTTCGCCGAGGATCCACAGCGCGCCGCGCCCGACGCCTGCCTGATCTGGCAGGCCGCGCTCGATCCGGGCACGTTACAGATGGTCGCGTCGCCGGTCGATAGCGACCATGCCGATCGTTTCGATCCCGCGCGTTTCCGCTGCTGGTTCGCCATCGTCACCGATCCGGCTGGCCGCGAGCATGCCGTGCTGTCCGACGGCTATCATCACATCCGGATCGATATCGAGGAGGGGAGCCTGGCGGCGGGCCGTCCCGTCCTTCTTCGCTACGCGCTCCAGGGCGTAGTCGGGGCGGGCGCCGAGGCGCGGCTGGCCCCGCTGCGCCGCCTGGTCGGGCTCTATCGGACCGGCCGCTTCCTGCCCGCATTGTTCCCGCCGGATCGCCGGGTCGAACGCGCGCTCGCCGCGCTTCGTGTCCATGATGCCTTGAGCGCCGGCGCCTCGCAGCGCGACATCGCGATGGTGCTGTTTGGGACCGAGCGAATCCCCGCCGACTGGCGGACGGCGTCGGACTCGCTGCGATCCCGTGTCAGGCGTCTCGTTGCGGAAGCCCGGCGAATGGCGGGCGGTGGATATCGGTGGCTGCTGCGCCGCGACGGGGAGGGGGCGTAGCGCTCCGTGGCAACGCGCTTGCGCCACGCTACGTCGTCGCGGCGCAAGCTGCTCTCTTTGTCAGGCGCTTTTCGCTTTGCGCGGTGCCCGCTTGGCCGGCGCGCGCGCAGCGGCGGGCACCACCGCGCGGGCGGCACGGCCCTTCTGGCCGAGACCAATCTTGTGCGCCATCGCGCGTCGCGTCTCGGAATAGGCCTCCGACACCATCGGATAATCGGCCTTGAGATTATAGCGCTCGCGATACTGTTCCGGCGTCAGGCCGTGGCCTGACAGATGGCGCTTCAATGTCTTGTAGGGCTTGCCGTCGATCAGCGAGATGATGTGATTCTTCGACGCCAGCGACTTGCGCACGGTCACCGCCGGCACAAAGTCTTCTGGCGCCTCCTCGACACTGGCGGGTACTTCCGGCGCGACGGTTGAAAGCTCGGTTAGTGTTGCGTGCATCGTGCGCAGGAAGGCCGGCACGTCGTCGGCGGCAATCCGGTTGTTCTGGTTGCCGAGCCAGGCGATGGTGAGTTCGGTCGCAAGTTCTACGGGATTGAGTGTTGTGTCGTCCGTCATGTCGGTGTCCTGATCGTTGTTCAATGCTGGGGAGGATGTTGCAGCATTCCTGCTGTGAAATGCGCCTGTGGCAAGTGGCGTACGAAAGTATTGCCTGCAACCGATTACATGGTCCTTACACTTGAGGATCTGTGCCAGGATCGCACCACAAGACAAGGCGGCGCTCACAATCGCTGCCACCTGATATCGCGACGGCATCATTCAATATCATCTTCGGGTGCAGCAGAGCTGCCGCTTCCGACAAAGCCATTGCCTGCGGCAAAATGCCGGCATCGACCCGCTGGACGCGGTCCATCGCCGCTCATAAAGCGCCGCCTCTCTACAAGGAGTATGCGGATGAACACGACCGGCCTGGCTGACCACATCGCGGACGCGCACGGCGTTTCGAAAGCCGACGCGCGCAAGATCGTCGACGGCGTGATCGCGGCGATTTCCGACGCAGCCGCGAAGGGCGATGAGGTGGCGCTGAACGGGTTCGGCAAGTTCAAGGTCAAGGACACGCCGGGGCGCCAGGGGCGCAACCCGGCGACGGGCGCGGCCATCACGATCGCGGCGGCCAGGAAGCTGACCTTCACGCCCGCCAAGGCGCTCAAGGACAAGCTGAACGGCTGATGGGGATCGATGCGGTCCGGGCCTTTTTGAAGGCCCGGGCGCCCGACATCGCCGTGATCGACCAGGCATCGAGCACCGCGACAGTGCTCGAAGCGGCGGCTGCGCTCGGCGTGGCACCCGGCCAGATCGCCAAGACACTATCGCTGCGGGTCGGCGATCGCGTGGTGCTGGTCGTGGCCGCGGGCGATGCGCGGCTCGACAATCGCAAGGTCAAGGCCGCGCTCGGCGCCCGGCCGCGCATGCTCGCGGCGGACGAGGTCGAGCAACTGACCGGGCATCCGGTCGGCGGGGTTTGCCCGTTCGGTCTGGCGGCGCCGCTCCCGATCTATTGTGACCTGTCGCTCCGGCATTTCGAGCAGGTCTATCCCGCCGCAGGCTCGCGCACCGCGTCGGTGCGGTTGAGCCCCGACCGTCTCGCCGGGCTGGTCGATGCGCAATGGGCCGACCTCTGCACGTCGCCCACCCCTGATTTGAACCCGGACCCCGGCTGATCCTTGCGCCCATGAGCTGGACGTTAGCCTGAGCTTAGTAGCAGCCTACACCTTTGATCGTGCCGCTTTCGTCCAACAATACGTTGATTCTTCCGGTGTTGAGGTCTGCTAATATATCCTCTCCAGGCACAATCCATCGAAGCTGCCGCGCGTTCGTCACATGCTGTTCTATGGTATCACGTGTAGCTTGGTCGGCTTTGCGGCCAACGAAATAGCGCAACTGCTTTGCGCCGCATGTATCGTTGCGCGCAGCCTGCGCTATCAGGCGCTCGCCAGTGCTTTGACAACCGGCAAGCAGGGAGGCAGCACCGAGCAGCGCCATCGGGCGCTTAGCGATCGCATACATTGTGAATCCGCTCATACATTGAGGGTAACCTAAGACGGGTAAACGACGGCTTGCCACGAAATTTAGACCGCGTGTCAGATTGGGCTTGACCAAGACCGCTGTTAACGAACGATCGCTGGTGCTCTGGCCAGCCGGGGCTGGCCTTTGATGGAGCGGGGCTCGGACGCACACTGCCGGCGCAGGCTTCGGCAGGGTGCGGCGCCTGATCGCGGCCCCGCGGGCGCTCGCGTTACACGGCCGGGCGGCGCGCCCGGTTTCGCTGGCCGGCGACAGGCCCCGCCGGCTGGCGCGAAGCCCGGTTCGACGCCGCTGATCCGGCCGCTCCACGCGGGAGCCCGTTCCTCGTAAGGGCCGGCGGTGCCCGCCGACGGTTCGGATCGTCGCCGCGTGCGCGGCGGCGTGTTTGTGGCCTTTCCCGGAGGCGCGGGAGCGGGCGGCGCTCCCTGCTAGGCCCGTCCGCGTCCCCGGCAAGCCTTGCTGCGCTGCGGCTCCTCCACTCCCGTTCCGGCCCTGCGCCACCCCGCCGCCCTGGCGGCGGGGACCCCGGACTTGGGTGCCGTGTCCGCTTCAGCCGGGCCTTTCCGGTCGCTGCTGCCGCCCACCCCCGCCTCACATGGGAGAGGTGTGGGTCAAGGCCCATTATGTCGCCATCGCGAGATGTCTCCGGAACAGCGTGGGGCTGTCTTGCCGGTTCGCCGGCCCCCTCAATCTCAGGCCGGCATGGCGAATAGCATTCAATGCGGCGCGACTGGACCAAGCGCATCGATAATCCGGCATTCGCCAATCGTGCCGCCCTCGCAGGCGTCGAGCAGGGACTTCAACTCGCGTCGCAACGCGGACAGGTCGGCCAGCTTCCGATCAACCTCGCGCAGATGTTCGGTCGCGATCCGATCCACATCCGCACAATGCTGGCTACGATCATCCGAGAGGGCAAGCAGCGCTCGAATCTGATCGAGCGAAAAGCCCAGATCTCGCGAGCGACGAACAAACGAGAGCCGGCTCAGTTCGGCGTGACCATAAGCGCGATAGTTGCCAGCGGTGCGCGACGGCTTGGGTAAGAGGCCGATCCGCTCATAGTAGCGGATCGTCTCGACCTTGGTGGCGGTCGCCTTGCCCAGTTCGCCAATCGTCAGCGCCATGACATTCTCGATCTCATCTCGATCCGCCGAAATGGAGGCGGACGCCTCCGTTCACAACACGTCCTTCAAGCGGCGCCCAGGCATCCGCCGTCCACGCGCCGCTTGGCAATCGCTGTGGCAGGAGCAGCGGATCATATCTGGTCTGTCGGATGTCGAGCAGGTCTTCGGCGTTGATGAACAGGCTGACCTTGCCGAGGATGATCTCGGCCATCGCACCGAGCTGGAAATAGGGTTTGCCTTTGCTCCGATAGGGGTTGTCCTCCAGCTCCTGTCGGCCGGTATAATAGGCTTCCAGCCCGATTTTGCCCTTGCCTTCCTTCTCCCAGCTCCCGACCAGCCCGCCCGAGTGGCGCGGTGTAAGCGGGACGGCCCGCCTGCCCAGACCACCAGGGTTCGGTTCGCTCGCGTCGACATAGACGTAGCTGCCGGTGACATTGAAGTCGCCCAGCCGGTAGCGCAGCAGCAACTCGGCACCGCGCGTGCGGGTAAGGCCATCGGCGTTGATCAGCCTGACATGATCGGGGCCGTCATCGGCGAGTTGAACCGCGTGGCTGATATTCGAGCCGAACAAGGTCAGGCCGGCCTGCAAAGGTCCGGCCCGATAGCCGATGTCCACCGATGCCGTATCAGCCGTCTCTGCCTTCAGTCGGCCCAACGGCTCAAGCCGCGACAGGCCCGGCTCCTCCAGTTCCTCGACGAACGGCGTCGGCGCGTAGAAGCCGCGCCCAACCGACGCGCGTATCGTCCATCGGCCGGGACGGTAGAGCAGCGATAGGCGCGGGCTGATCCTCGAACCATATTCGCTGTGGGCATCCCATCGGGCACTGCCGGCGAGTGTGACCCGGTCCGCCACTACTTGTTCCACCTGCCCGAATAATGCCGGGACGGTGTAGGTATATTCCAGATCGCGAAGTTGGAGAGAACGGAACAGGTCGGCCTGGAAGGCAGTGCCCACCAGCCAGGAGGTGCCACCAGATTTGGCGGTGAAGGATGCCTCGCCGAAGAAGCTGCGGCGGCGATCATCCTCAATGGTGTCGCCATAGCGGTGGTCATCCCTCTGCGTCATGCCGGAGGCGCGGAGGTGAAGCTCGCCCGGCGCTAGCGGAAGGTCGGCGACGATGCCGGCGTCGAGGCGCTTGCTGTCGAGGGTCTGGCGAAAAGGCAAACCGTCGGGCGCGACCTGGCCCGGCAATGTGCCGCCGTCGCGTTGCTCGGTCATGCCGCCAACGGTGATCAACAGCTTGGCGCCGCTCGATCCCCTCCAGAAAAGACGCGGTCGGAGCGTCCAGCGATTATAGCCCGGTACGTCCGCCCAGCCATCGCGGTTCAGGTCCTGAACGCTCTGGCGATCATAGCCGCCGGTGACGGAGGCGCTCCAGCCGCCCGCCAGGGGCGTTGATGCATAAGCGGTCGCATCCTGCCCGCCGAGGCTGGTCGTGTTGAGCAGGATGTCGGCCTCGGGCTCGGGCGCGGGACGGCGCGAGACGAGATTGATGACGCCGCCCAAGGCCGAAGGGCCATAGAATGCGGAGGCCGCCCCCTTGATGATCTCGACCTGTCCCAGGTCGGTCGGCGGGATTTGCAGCAAGCCGATGGCGGGAAGCTGTCCGCCGTAGAGCGGCAGGCCGTCCGAGAGGAGCTGGGTGTAGCGACCCTTCAGCCCCTGGATGCGGATGTTGGCTGCGCCAAGGGAGGGTGAGGTGATCTGTGTCCTGATGCCGGGCGTTTCACTGACGAGCATGGCAATGTTGCCAGGCGTCATCATCAGTTTCTCGTCGATCTCGTCGCGATCGAGCACCTCGACGCGGATCGGCTCCTTGTCCGCGCTGCGCCCGGAGCGCGTCGCTTGAACGACGATATCCTCACCGTCGCTTTCAGTGATGGCCGGCTTTTGATCCTGGGCCAGCAGCGGGGCACCGAACGAAGCGGCGATGATGAAAGCAGCGACTGATGCTGATCTACGAACGCGAACCATATATGGTGACAGCCCCTGCATCTCGCGACGCCGCAATGCCACGGCCGCGTTGAGGCAGGTCCATAAAGGCTGTAGCTACTACAGGGTCAATAGCTCGTTGCACGGTTGAATCCAGACCCCGTCGAGCCCGGCCTCCTGGGTCGACACGAACGGGAACACCCGTCCAGTTTTCGCCTCCGCTTTCGATCTGATCGCATCGAGAAGAAGGTCGCTGAGATCGTCGTCTGAATTGGCGCGTCGCTCACTGCATCGATCATGTCCATGTCGGCCTCGAATATAGTCGCCGATGTCCGAGACGGACGTCGGCTCGATATCATCATGGTCAAGCATCTGCGGTCATCGCGTGCCGCGATGGCGTTGTTTGAGTCCTGGCCTTTGGTCGGGGGTGGGCGGTGCTTCCTGCTAGGCCCGCTTCGGCGTGCCGCAACATTCGCTTCGCTCATGTCCTCCACTCCGTTTCGGCCCTTCGGGTGCGGCCCGCCGCGCGCAGCGGGCCTTTTCGGTAGCACCTGCCGCCCACCCCCGACCGGGGCCAGGAACGCGCGATGTGGTGTCGTGTGTGGCCCGGTCTGGACCCCTCCCATGGGGTCTTCCGGGGAAGGCCATGGGGTTTTTGCGGGCGGCGTTGGAGGCTTGCGATGGCACACGGCAACAAGCGCGGCGCGCGCGGCAAGCGGGGGAGCCAGACGGCACCCGCTCCCGCGACCAGCCATGCCAATATCTATGACGAGGTGACGCAGCGGATCATCGCCGAACTGGAGGTGTGCCGCTTTCCTTGGGTCCAGCCTTGGGGCCGCGCCGGGGGCAGCGGTCCCGACCTGCCGCGCAACGCGCTCACCGCCCGCAATTATTCAGGGGTGAATGTCCTGATCCTGTGGGGCGCGGTCATCGAACAGGGCTGGCCCTCGCAAAGCTGGCTGACCTTCCGACAGACCCTTGAGGCTGGCGGATGCGTCCGCAAGGGCGAGCATGGCGTGACCGTGGTCTATGCCGACCGCTTCACCCCCGAGGCCGAGAAGGAACGGGCGCGGGAGAGCGGCGAGGACGCGCGGAGCGTGCCCTTCCTCAAACGCTTCACGGTGTTCAACATCGCGCAGTGCGAAGGGTTGCGCCCCGGCCTCGCCGCCGACCCGGCACCGTTGCCCGAACGCGAGATCGTGCCCGTCGCGGAGCAAGTTATCGCGGCATCGGGCGTCGATTTCTTCATTCGCGGCGACCGGGCTTTCTACGCCCCCGCGCTGGACGCGATTGTCGTCCCGCCACAGCCCGCTTTCTTCGACCAGATCAACTATTATCGGACCGCGTTGCATGAACTGACCCATGCGACCGGCCATCCCTCGCGGCTGAACCGCGAGCTGACCGCCAGCTTCGGCAGCAAGGACTATGCCCGCGAGGAACTGGTCGCCGAAATGGGCTCGGCCTTTCTGTGCGCCGCGCTCGGCATCGTGCCGACCGTGCGCCATGCCGATTATCTCGGCAGCTGGCTCGCCGTGCTGCGCGAGGACAGCCGCGCGATCTTCCGCGCCGCGTCCGCCGCGAGCAAGGCCGCCGACTGGCTGCTCGCGCGCCACCGCGAAGGCGCGGCCCCCCTGCTCGCTGGGGAGTGCTGACCATGGAACTGCTCACCCCGGAACTGCGCGCCGCGCTCCGCGCCAATGCGGACGCGCAGCTTGAGGCGCAACGCACCGACCGCCGCGAACCGGACCCCGTGCCGGTCGTCAAATTCTTCTCGCCCCTGAGCGCGGCGACATGGCTCGCGACCGAACTCGATGCCGATGGCGACACCTTGTTCGGCCTCGCCGATCTGGGGTTCGGCTGTCCCGAACTCGGCTCTTTCAGCCTGTCCGAGATCGCGGCGGTACGCCTGCCGTTCGGCCTCGGGATCGAGCGTGATCGCGGTTTTGCCAGTGCCGTGCCGCTCTCCGTCTGGGCCGACACCGCGCGCCACGCGGGCTCGATCCTGTCGGCGGCGCAGTTGCTCGGCCCGGTCGAGGCGCACCACCGCGCACAGGCCTCGGCACCCCCGATGCTGGACGACGCGCCCGCGTCGCTTCCCGACCCGCTTCCGCCCCCGGACCCCGAGGACGGCTGACGCGCGGGCGCGTCTCGCCCGCTTCAAGCCGATCCCGTCTCGCAACCCCTGTTCGACGGGACCGGCACTCGCGAAGGAGCAATATCATGAAACTCGACTTCATCGATCTTGGCAAGCTGTCGGTCAGCAAGGCCAATATGCGCTATGCCAGAAAGGCACCCGACGTGACCGACATCCTGCCGACCGTGCGCAAGCGCGGCGTCGTCGTGCCGGTGCTGGTCTGCGCCCATCCCGTCGCGGACCCGGTCGAGGGGGAGCGTCCCGACACGTTCGAAATCGTCGCTGGCGCGCGACGCTATCATGCCGCGCTGATCGTCGCAGACGAACGCCGCGCGGCGGGGAGCGACGTCGAGCCGATGCCCTGCGCGATCCTCGACGCGGGCGACGACGCCGACGCCATCGAGGCGTCGCTGATCGAGAATATCGCCCGGCTCGATCCCGATGAGGTGACTCAGTGGGAAAGCTTCACCCGGCTGGTGAAAGAGGGCCGCAGCACCGACGAGATCGCCGCGACCTTCGGCCTGCCCGACCTCGCCGTGAAGCGCGTGCTGGCGCTCGGCAACCTCCTGCCGCGCATCCGCGATCTTTATCGCCGGGAGGAGATCGACACGACGACTGTCCGGCACCTGACCCTCGCCAGCAAAAGCCAGCAGAAATCCTGGCTGGCGCTGGCCGGTGACCCGAAAGCCTATTGCCCGGTCGGACGCCAGCTGAAGGCATGGCTGTTCGGCGGTCAGTCGATCGCCGTCAGGCACGCCTTGTTCGACGTGGCGGCGAGCGGCCTTGCGACCGTCACCGACCTGTTCGGCGACGATGCCTATTTCGCCGATGGCGACGCCTTCTGGGCAGCGCAGAACGCGGCGGTCGAGGAGCGCGCCGAGGCGGTGCGCGCGGCGGGCTGGGCCGATGCGGTGATCGTGCCGGTGACCGGGCAATTCGCGGCATGGGACTATGAGAAAGCGGCCAAGCGCAAGGGCGGGCGGGTCTATTTCGACGTGCGCGGTTCGGGCGAGGTCGTCATCCATGAAGGCTATGTCTCGCGCAAGGAAGCGCGGCGCCTCGCCGAAGGCGGCGAGAAGGAGACCGCGACCGCCAAGGCCGTCAGGCCCGAGGTGACCGCCGCGATGCAGGACTATATCGCGCTCCACCGTCACGCTGCCGTCCGCGCGGCGCTGATCGGGCATAATGGGATCGCGCTGCGCGTCATGGTCGCTCAGGCTGTCGCCGGGTCGCCACTCTGGACGGTCAGGGTCGAACCGCAAGCGTCGCGCAACGACGCGGTGCGCGAAAGCATCGAGAATGTCCCCGCCGAAACCCGGTTCGACGAGCAGCGCCGTGCCGTGCTGGCCCTGCTTGGCTTCGATCCCGACACCCCGACCGTCACGCACGGCGATGTCGGGATGTACGGCGCGACCGGGGTATTCCTGCGGCTTCTGGAGTTGCCGGACATCGCGGTGATGGATGCCCTCGCCATTGTCGTCGGCGAGACCCTCGACGCGCGCAGCCCGCTGGTCGACGCGCTCGGCACCGAACTCAAGGTCGACATGGCGCCGGTGTGGCAGGCGGACGACGTGTTTTTTGAGCTGGTCCGCGACAAGGAGGTGCTGCGCGCGATGATGGCCGAGGTGGCGGGCGCCACCATCGCCGGGGCCAATGCCAATGAGAAGGGCAAGACGATGACGCGCATCATCCGCGCGCATCTCGACGGCAGCGAGGGCCGCGCCAGGGTCGAGAATTGGGTGCCGCGCTGGCTGGCCTTTCCGCCCGCTCACTACACGCCGCGTGGCGGGGTCGCGTCGGTCGCGGCGCACGCGGAGGCCGAGGACGCACGTAACGACAACCAGCCCGAGCCGCCCGACACGCCGGCCCCGGCGGCGGTCGAGCCGCTGCCGCTTGCGGCGTGATTCTCGCCGGGCGGGCGGTTCCTGCCGCCCGCCCGGGCCTTTTTAGGGGGAGGGGGCTGACATCCGGCCGCGCGCCCTCGCGCCTTGCAGGTGCTCGGGCGCGCGGGATTTTTTTGTCAGATCGCGGATCGGTCGGTGGGGGTGACCGCGTCCGCCCCATTTGTGGTCATTGAACCAGCTTGTAGGGTGGCCCCGCAACGGTCGTCCGTTGTCTGTCGTAGAATGTTAGAACCGACATCGGAGATGTTACTTGGCAGTTTCACGGCAAACCGAAATCTATCTTGTCCGTCACGGCGAAACTGAATGGAACGCTGCTGGCCGCTTCCAGGGCAAGCTCGACTCTCGGCTGACCGACAAGGGTGTAGCGCAGGCAGGGGCGTGCGGCAGGCGGCTCTCGGCGATGGGCACTGAATTTGAGACCCTGTTCGCCAGCCCGCTGGGACGGGCGCGTGAAACCGCCGCAATCATAAAGAGCTTCGGCATTTCTCCGGAAGTGCAGTGCGATGATCGCATCGCGGAGGTTTCAATAGGATCGTGGGATGGCCTGACGCATGTTGACATCGACGCTCAATGGCCGGGCTTATTGGACGACACCACGCCGTTCGACTGGTTCTTTCGATCGCCGGACGGAGAAAGCTACGATGCCGCCAACGCCCGCGTCACTCAATGGCTGAATGATTTGCAGGGTGTGACCCTTGCCGTATCCCATGGACTGATAGGGCGCCTCATTCGAGGCACGTACCTCGGCATGACCAGGGACGATGCTCTTGGTTTGCCGGTCCCGCAGGACGTGATCTGGCAATTGTCGAAGGGGCGGATTGAGTCCATCCCTACCTGACGAGCGTCGTGGAATAATGCGCCGGGCAGGGCGCACGCCTCTATCGCGCTTGCACCCTGACGATATGATCCTGCGCTATTGTTTATGAACGGCCGTCACTTCGCCGACATTGTCCTTGATCGTGACGTCGAACGCGATCTTGTCGCCAACCGCAACGCCGTTGAGGATTTCGAGCTTGGTGCCGAACGTCATCGTCATCGGCGGCCAGTTCACCTCCGGGATTGCCGCATGGGCAAGCGTGATCTTGCCTGCTGCCGTGTCGATCGCTGTGACCGTACCGGTGCTCCTGGCCATCTTCGCGTCGGCGGGCATCGCCATATCGCGCATCGCGGCGGTGTCATTGGTCGCCGTCGATTGTCCGGTGGTCGTTGTCTCGGTTGTCGGGCCACAAGCAGGCAGCAGCATGGCGGTGGCAATCACGGCAATCAAATAGACGGGTTTCATGGGACTTTTCCTTCCGGGCTGGGAACGGGTGCGGGCCGCCGCCGCATGAGCAGGTAAGCGGCAGGGATGACGAACATCGAGAGCAGTGGCGCGGTCAGCATGCCGCCGACCATCGGGGCGGCGATTCGACTCATCACTTCGGAACCCGTGCCAGAGCCGAGCAGGATCGGCAGCAGGCCGACAAGGATCACCGCCACCGTCATTGCCTTGGGACGGACACGTAGCAGCGCACCCTCGCGCACCGCGCTCTCGACCTGCACGGTATCGGGCGCATCACCGCCCTCGGCGAGCGCGTGCTTCAGATAGATCAGCATCACCACGCCGAACTCGGCGGCAACGCCTGCCAGCGCGATGAACCCGACGCCGGTTGCGACCGACTGGTTGTAACCCATCAGCCAGAGCAGCCAGACGCCGCCGGTAAGCGCGAAGGGCAGCGTTGCCATGATCAGTGCGGCCTCGTCGAGCCGACGGAAGGTCAGGTAGAGCAACAGGAAGATGATCGCGAGCGTGGCTGGCACCACGATCTTCAACCGCTCCATCGCGCGCTCAAGGAACTCGAACTGGCCGGTATAGGTGACGCTGATGCCGGGCGGCAGCGGCACCTTCGCCGTGATGCTGCGCTGCAGGTCGCCAACAATATCGGTCAGTGCTCGCCCGCGTGCGTCGACATAGATCCAGGTCGCCGGCCGGCCATTCTCGCTGCGCAGCATCGGTGGACCGCTGGCAACCCGAACGTCCGCGAGCGTGCCCAGGGTGATCTGCTGCCTTGATGGCGTCAGGATCGGGAGGTTGACGAGTTTTTCGGGGCTGTCGCGCACCTCACGCGGGTAGCGGACGCTGATCGGATAGCGTGCCAACCCCTCGACGGCCTCGCCGATCGTGGCACCGCCGATTGCGCCCGACACCACATCCTGCACGTCGGCGACGTTCATGCCGTAGCGTGCTGCGGCAGCGCGATTGATCCGCACGTCGATATAGCGGCCGCCGCTCGGTCGTTCAGCCAGCGCGGAACTCACACCCGGCACAGTCCTGGCGACCGCCTGTATTCTTTGTGCGACCCGATCGATCTGGTCGAGATCGCCGCCCGACACCTTGATCCCGATCGGGCTCTTGATGCCCGTAGCCAGCATGTCGATCCGGTTGCGGATCGGCGGGATCCAGAAATTGGCGAGGCCGGGCACCTTCACGCGTGCATCGAGCTCGTCGATCAGTTTTGCCTGGGTCATGCCCGGCCGCCACTGTTCCTTCGGCTTGAACCGGATCGTCGTCTCGAACATCTCCAGCGGCGCCGGATCGGTCGCGGTCTCGGCGCGGCCCGCCTTGCCGAACACGCTATCCACTTCGGGCACGGTCTTGATCAGCCGGTCGGTCTGCTGGAGCAATTGCGCCGCCTTGGCGGTTGAAATGCCGGGTAGCGCCGAGGGCATGTAGAGCAGATCGCCTTCGTTCATCGCCGGCATGAACTCGCCGCCAGTCTGGCTGATCGGGATGACGCTCGACGCGAACACCAAGCCCGCAATCAACAGTGTCGCTTTCGGCCGGCGGAGTATCCAGTCAAGCGCCGGACGATAGGCCCGCCCCAGCCAGCGATTGATCGGGTTGGTTTCCTCACCTGGAATCCGCCCTCGGATCAGCCATCCCATCAGCACCGGCACCAGGGTCACCGACAGGATCGCGGCCGCTGCCATCGCATAGGTCTTGGTAAATGCGAGTGGGGCGAACAGCCGGCCCTCCTGCCCCTGCAGCGAAAAGATCGGAATGAACGAGAAGGTGATGATGAGGAGGCTCAGGAACAGTGCCGGCCCGACCTCGGCAGCGGCCCCGGTGATCACCCGCCAGCGTTCGTCACCCCGTATTTCTTCACCCGGATGATCATGCGACCAGCGTTCGAGATGCTTATGGGCATTCTCGATCATCACGACGGCGGCATCGACCATCGCGCCGATCGCGATCGCGATTCCGCTCAGCGACATGATGTTCGCGTTGACACCCTGGACGCGCATTACGACGAACGCGGCGAGAATGCCGAGCGGTAGGGTCAGGATCGCGACCAGCGCCGAGCGGACGTGCCACAGGAACAGCGCACAGACCAGGGCGACGACAAGGAACTCCTCGAGCAGCTTGCCGGTGAGGTTGTCGACGGCACGATCGATCAGCCCCGAGCGATCATAGGTGGTGACCAATTCGACGCCGGGCGGCAGGCTCGCGCGCAACTCGACGAGCTTGGCCTTGACCCCGTCGATTACCTCGCGCGCATTCTTGCCCTGGCGCATGACGATGACACCGCCGGCGACTTCGCCTTCGCCGTTCAGCTCGGCGATACCGCGCCGCATTTCGGGGCCGACTTGCACCGTCGCGACATCGCCGAGCGTCACCGGCACCCCGCCTGTGGTCGTGCGGATCGGCACGCTCCGGAAATCGTCCAGCGAGGCGAGATAGCCGGTCGCGCGCACGACATATTCGGCCTCGGCCATTTCGACGACCGAGCCGCCGGTTTCCGAGTTGGCGCGTTTGAGTGCCGCGGTTAGCTCCGCCTGAGTGACGCCATAGGAAATCAGTTTCTGCGGATCGACCAGCACCTGATATTGTTTGACCATGCCGCCGATGCTGGCGACCTCGGCGACGCCGGGGACCGCCTTGAGTTCGTAGCGCAGGAACCAGTCCTGCAAGCTTCGCAATTGTTGGAGATCGAGGCGACCGGTCCTGTCGACCAGCGCATATTCGTAGATCCAGCCCACCCCGGTTGCGTCGGGGCCGAGCGCCGCGGTCGCGCCCGGCGGCAGGCGGCCCTGTACCTGGCTCAGATATTCGAGCACGCGGCTGCGTGCCCAATAGAGGTCGGTCCCGTCGTCGAACAGCACATAGACGAAGCTGTCGCCAACGAACGAATAACCGCGGACCACGCGCGCGCCAGGCACCGAGAGCATTGTCGTCGCGAGCGGATATGTGACCTGATTCTCGACGATCTGCGGCGCCTGGCCCGGATAGGACGTGCGGATAATGACCTGCACGTCCGAAAGATCGGGCAACGCATCAACAGGGGTGGTCCGGACCGCAAAGATGCCGATCACGACCAGCACCAGCGCGGCCAGCACAACGAAGCCGCGCGCCTTGACCGAGGCGCGGATGATCCGTTCGATCATGGCCTGCCTCCGATCGGCCGCACCGCGATGCCGGTCAAACTCGCCTCGGAATCGAGCAGGAACTGGCCCGAGGCGACCACCTTCTCGCCCTCGGCAAGCCCGGCGATGATCTCAGTCTGTCCGCCCGCGTCGCGGCCGATCCGGACTTCGGCCGGATGATAGCGGCCATCGCCGGTCGCCAGCATCACCAGCGCGCGTGCGCCGGTCCTGATCACGGCTTCGCTTGGTACCAGCAGCGCCGGTTTGGCGTCGCCGCCGACAGCCACGGTCGCGAACATGCCGGGTCGTAAACGCCCGCCGCGGTTCGACAGCTCGATGCGGACGGTCAGCGTGCGGCTGTCGGCCTGTGCGGTCGGCAGGATCGCGATCACGCGGCCGCCAAAGGTTTCGCCGGGGAAGCTGGTCAGCGTCGCGAAGGCATCCTGGCCGATGCGGACGTCGCCAGCGCGCGCTTCGGGCACAGCGGCGTTCAGCCAGATCGTGCCGAGACCATTCACCTGCGCCAGCGTCTGGCCCATGGCGAGTGTCATCCCGGCGCGCGCGCCGAGCGTCTGGATCACACCCGCGATCGGTGTGCTGATGGTGACGATCCCGTTGGGCCGACCGGTTCGCTCGACGCTGGTGATCAGTCCGTCGGACATGCCCAGCAGCCGGAGCCGCTGACGTGCCGCCGCGATGAGATCAGGCTTGCCGAGCCTCCTGACGCTCAGATATTCGGTCTGCGCGCCGCCCCAGTCCGGCAGTTGCAGATCGGCGATCGGCGCGCCCGCGCGGACAATATCGCCAGGTGCACGGGCATAGACCCGGCTGACGAATCCGCCGGAGCGCGCCTGGATGATCGCGACGTCACGCTGGTTGAAGTCGATCGCACCGGTAACGTCGAGCGTCGCGGCCAGCGAGCCCGTCTTCGCCGTGACCACGCGGATTCCGAGGCTCTGTCGTGTCGCCGGATCGACCGTCACGCCCGCCGCGCCGCCCGCGCCGCCGCCGTCCGCATATTTGGGGACAAGCTGCATATCCATGAAGGGCGATTTGCCCGGCTTGTCGAACTTCTGGTTCGGGAACATCGGGTCGTAATAATAGAGCGGCTGTTTGCCATCGGTCGCGCTGGTGGCAGCGGTTGGTGCGGGTCCGTCGTTTCGATGCCCCAGCCAATAACCGGCACCGCCGGCGACGAGGGCCATCGCGAGCAGTGATCCACCCCGGCGGAATGCCTGATTCCTGTCGAGCGTCATGGCCGCTCCTCCCCATAAGTGATGGTGATACGCACGGCGTCGCGCGCGACGTCGGCCTCGCGGTTGAGTTTTTCGACCTCGGCTTCGGCGAGCGCCAAGGTCGACAGCAACGCGGTGCCGAGATCCAGCTTGCCTGCCGCATAGCTGTCGCGGTCGAGCTCGGCGCGGCGCTTCGCCAGCGGTACCAACGTGTCGCTGGCGTTGCGCCACCGTTCGTGATGCATGACATGGTCGGCGAGATCGGCGTCGAGTGCCGCTACCAGCTCGCGCCGCAGCGCCTCGCGGTCGAGCCGGCTCCTGCGCGCCATGCTCGCGCTCGCATCGATCTTCGGATTCTGGCGCTTGCCGGCAAACAGCGGCAGATCGATCGACACGCCAATCGACGCCATGTCACCGAACCGTGGATCGCGCCGGCCATAGGATGCGCCGACCCGCCAGTCCGGCCGTTTGTCGGCATGGGCGAGCCGTACATCGGCATCGGCGGCGGCAATCCGCGCATCCTGCGTGCGCAACGCCGGGAGCGCGTCGATCCCGGCGCGGAGCCGGATCGGGTCGAGGTCGAGCATCGGTGGATCGCCCGCAATCTCGGGGTTCGGGTCGCCGGTGTAGCGCGCCAGCCGGGCGCGTGCCTGGGCGATCACCGCGATCATCTCGGCGCGGCGATCAGCGACCGCGGCGCGAAGCTGTTCGGGTTCGAGCGCCTGGCTCGGCCGCGCGCTTCCCGAGGCGAGCCGCGCCGTAACCGTCTTCTGGAGATCTTCAAGGCTTGCGGTCAGCAGATCGAGTTGTTTGAGCCGCCGCTCACCATAATAGAGGTCGACCCAGGCGAGCGCGGTCTCGAGCCGCACGATGCGTCCCTCGACCAGCTCGCCGCCCTCGGCGATCCCGATCTCGGCGCGCGCCCGTTCGGCGCGCGCGTGGCGCTTGGCGAGATTGGGAAATTGCTGGCTGAACCCGATCGTCGCGGTGGTGAAATCATCGCGCGTAAAGCTGCCGGCGTTGGGGCCGGTCACCGGAAAACCCGAGACGCCGAGATCGAGCGTCGGATCGGGCAGCCGGTCCGCCGCGATCGCCGACGATCGCGCGGCGTCGGTCGATGCGGCGCGCGCCTTGAGGCTGGGTGCCTCGGCGGCCGAACGCGCCAGCGCATCGGCATAGGTCAGGGGGGCGGCCAACGCCATTGACGGCAGCGCGATCACCGCGCTCCCGAGCAGGGCCGAATACAGGGAGAGTCTCATGCTGGCCTCCTCGCGGACGGATTCGGATCGACCGCCCGCAGCCAGCGCCGAGACGCGGGCTGCGGGCGGAAGACCGTCAGCCCTTGTTGGAGGGAGCGGCGGGCATCATCCGCCCGTCGCTGCATCCGGGCATCGCCATGCACGCCACCGTGTGCCGCTTGGCGTGCCGCTGGGTGCGTGCCGCCCACCAGGCCTGCTGCGCCTGACGCTCCCGCGCCGAGATCGTCGGGATGCCCTTGCCTGAGAGAATGGCGGACTGGGCATGGGCGGCCGGTGCGGCCAGCATCGTCGCTGCCAGCACGGCAGCCATGATCGTCTTGGTCATTGAGATTATCCTTGGGTAAATCGCCGTCGATGCACGCGGGAACCGATCGCGGCGGCCGTCCGAAGACGGGCACAGCCGATCAGCCGCGCGAGCGCGAAGGTTCAGCCAAGGAGTGTGGGTGGTTCCGGTTCAGGCGCGACGTTGCGCCCGGCCAGCGTCGACGCCGCCGGCCAGAAGGCAAGCGCGGTTGCCTGGTGCCCGACCGCAGCCGTCGAAGCCGGCTCCTTCATCGCCAGCATCGCAGCGCAAGCCGTCATTGCCATGCAGCCAGGCGCCTTGCCCGCGCCGGACTTGTGACTGGCATCGCCTTTCGCCCCGCAGTCCGCGCAGGGCTGCGTCATCTGGCAATCAGGCATGTCCGGCATCGCTGCCGTCGGCTGCCCTTGCGCCATCAGGATGCACGGCGCCGCCACGGCCACGCCGTTCCCGGCAAGGCCGAAAAGCAGCCCGAGGCACAGCAAATGGCGCAGCAGCTTCAACACTATCTCTTGATGCGTTGCGGGATCATGTGAGTCAATTCGTCACCGGACCAACCAAGGTTACAGGATGTTGCGATAAATGGAGTGTCGGAACCGGTTTGGGCGTGCTCCCTCCTCGGCCGAGTGATCGGCTTGTCAGAATGGCGGGCGAACGGATCATCTCTTTCCACGCGCCTCGCCTGGTTCGGTGACGTGATCCGATTGCCGCCGCGAGCTGAGTTGGGAAAGCGCGGGGACCATTCGCATTCTCCTGACGGTCGCCCATGCACGAGCGATCAACTACGACCGATCGCCACGGCGGAGTGGTCCTCCGCGATCATACGCACGCCAGCGGCTTTGCGCTCCGAATATCGATCGACCAATTGTGTGGCGTGCGGGCGCATCAGTACCGTGATGCGTAGCAGCTCTTCCATCACGTCGACGATGCGGTCGTAATAGCTTGATGGCTTCATCCGGCCCGCCGCGTCGAACTCCTTGTACGCCGTGGCGACGCTGGACTGGTTGGGGATCGTGAACATCCGCATCCAGCGTCCGAGGAGGCGGAGCGCGTTGACGGCGTTGAACGACTGCGAGCCTCCCGAGACCTGCATGACGGCGAGCGTACGGCCCTGGGTCGGGCGCATGCCTTTCATTTCCAGTGGCAGGTGGTCGATCTGGGCCTTCATGACGCTGCTGATCTGGCCGTGCCGCTCGGGGCTGCACCAGACCTGACCCTCCGACCATATGGACAGATCGCGCAGCTGGTGGACGGCGGGATGGTCGTCACCCGCCAGCTGGTCCGGAAGCGGCAGGTCCGAGGGATCGAAAATGCGCGTCTCGGCGCCGAAGAACTGGAGCAGGCGCGCAGCCTCCTCGACGGCGAGCCGTGAAAAGGAGCGTTCGCGCAGCGAGCCATAGAGCAGCAAGATGCGTGGCGGCGGCTGATCATCGCCGATGTCGAGTGCGGGTCGGGCGATCGCGAAGGTGCGATCGAGCGCGGGCAGATGGTCGGGGTCGGGGAGGGGGCGAACACGGGTCACGAAGCAGGTTTCCTTTGGTACCAGTCACGACTGCGCTTCACGATCGCGACGACGGAAAGCATCACCGGCACCTCGACCAGGACGCCGATGACGGTGGCGAGCGCAGCCCCGGATTTGAGGCCGAAGAGCGAGATCGCCGCGGCGACGGCGAGCTCGAAGAAGTTGGAGGCGCCGATCAGCGCGGCCGGCCCCGCGACGCACCAGGCGATACCGAGACGCCGTGACAGCCAATAGGCGATGCCGGCGTTGAGATAGACCTGAACGAGGATCGGCACCGCGATCAGGGCGATGACCAGCGGCTGCGCGACGATCTGCCCGCCCTGGAAGCCGAACAGCAGCACCAATGTCGCCAGCAGCGCCGCGAGCGAGACCGGACCCAGCGCGGCGAGCAGCCGGTTCAGTGCCGTCGGGTCGCCCGACCTGAGCAGTGATCGACGGATGACCTGCGCCGATATCACCGGGACGACGATGTAGAGACCCACCGCCAACAGCAACGTGTCCCAGGGAACGGTCACCGAGGCGACGCCGAGGAGCAGCGCGACCAGCGGCGCGAACAGGAAAACCATCAGCAGGTCGTTCAGCGCGACCTGGCTGAGCGTGAAGGTCGGCTCGCCGTCACACAGATTAGACCAGACGAACACCATGGCGGTGCACGGTGCCGCCGCGAGCAGGATCAAACCGGCAATGTACGACGGGATTTCCCGGGCTGGCAGCAGTGGCGCGAACAGCCAGCCGAGGAGGATGGCTCCAAGCGCGGCCATCGAGAATGGCTTCACCGCCCAGTTCACGAACAGCGTGACGCCGACGCCCTTCCAATGCTGGCGGACTGACCCGAGCGCGCCGAAATCGATCTTCAGCAGCATGGGCACGATCATCAGCCAGATAAGAGCGGCAACCACCAGGTTCACCCGCGCGACCTCGGCGGATGCGATCGCGGCGAAGAGGCCGGGTAGGGCCTGCCCAAGCGCGATCCCGGTGACGATGCACAGCGCCACCCAGAGCGTGAGGTAGCGCTCGAACCTCCCCATCAGCGCACCCGCTGTCCGGCGCCGTCGACAACCTGCTCGCCATCCTCCTTGGTAAAGGCGCCCAGCTGAGCCTCGGGCAGGATGTCCAGCACCGCCTCGGACGGGCGGCACAGCCGCACGCCGAGCGGCGTCACCACCAACGGGCGATTGATCAGGATCGGCTGTTCCATCATTGCATCGACAAGTGCGTCGTCATCCAGCCGCTCGTCGCCGAGACCCATGGCGGCATGGGGCGTGCCCTTCTCGCGCAGGAGCTGGCGCGGCGTCATGCCTGCTCGCGCGATCAGCAGGAGCAGCATGGCGCGCGATGGCGGCGTCTTGAGATAGTCGATGACGTGCGGCTCGATGCCGGCGTTGCGGATCATCGCCAGGGTGTTGCGGGACGTCCCGCAGGCAGGATTATGGTAGATGATGATGTCGGTCACGGATGCCCCTTCAGCAGCAAGTGAGTTCGGCGAGCAGCGGCTCGCACAGGTCGGCGCGGCCCTCGCAACAGTCCTTGGCCAGGAAGGTCATCAGCGCGACCAGCGCGGAAACGCTGGCGCGCTGGATCTGCTGACGACCCCGCTTCTCGGTCATGACGAGCCCCGCCTTCGCCATGACCGCGAGATGGGTCGAGAAAGTGCTCTGGCTGAGTCCGCTCGCCTCGACGAGCGCGCCCGTCGACAACCCGTCAGGCTCATGGCGGATCAGCTGCCGGAAGGCTTCAAGCCTCGTCGGATGCGCGAGTGCCGCCAGCGCGGCGAGGGCCGAGTCAGTATCCATTCATCGGAAAATACCGATGTTTTAAGGCGAGTCAATTCCCATCGGATATTCCCGATACGATAGCTATGCTTCGTGTTGCCGCAGCTGTTCCGTTATAAGCTGGCGCAGCGTCAAACCTAAGTCGGTGCCGTTTTGCGGGAGGCGGAGGTTGCTTCTCCGTGTCGCCGAACGAGCGCGCCTGGCCGAGCTGGGTGGCCATCCTGCCCGACGGCCGCTGGGACAATTGCCAACCCCGCCTGTCACCGCGCCGGACTCCTCCCTGACCAAGGAGAGCTGCTGTCCCATGCACGCTGTCGGATGTATCCCGGCGGTGCGGGCAGGGGGCGCAGCCAGCCTTGGTGATGACGTCTGCGGGATGGAAATCCGAGCGCCTAGTGCATCATCTATGCATCTGCCCGGAGCGTTGCGGCTCATCGGCGCTTGACCTGGACCGGCATCCGGTCGCGCGAAACCATCGCGGCAAAGCTATTTCCCCGCCCGTGTACCACGCAGGCTCCTCGCGGCCGCTGCGCTGCAAATAGCCTCGCCGCTCCGGTCCTCCGCTTCGCTCAAGGCCCTGACGGGTTCGCGCGCCCGGCTTCTGCCGGCCTTTTGGTCACGCCTGTCGCCCGAACGGTTCGGGCGCGTTTCAAGGAGACGAACAATGCCCGCAATCGGTTATGTCACCCGCAACGGCGAAGGCTTCAAGGGCCAGATCCGCACCCTCTCGATCCGCACCGACGTCGAGATCGTGCCCAACAGCCGCAAGGCCAGCGACGCCCATCCCGACTATCGGGTGCTGGCGAGCGGCGCGGAGATCGGGGCAGGGTGGCTCCGCCGCAGCGAGATGTCCGGCAACGACTATGTGTCGCTCAGCCTCGCCGCCCCGGAGTTCGGCCCGCGCCGACTCTACGCCAATCTCGGCCGCGCCGCCGGCCAGGACGATGACGATGCCTTCGCCATCATCTGGAACCCGGCCGACTGAGCCGCCGGTCCCGTACCCGCTCCGGCGGGTGCGGGATCACGCTTTTCATTGTCACCGCGCACCAATCGGCTAGGATTCCCGTCAGATGAAAACCGACCTCGACCATCTTCCGTCGCTGAAGCAACGCGACCTCAAGCGCATCGTCGAAATCATCTTCGCCGAGTTCGAGGAGGCGACCAAGCTGTCCACCCAGAAATGGAAAAAGCAGGGCCGCATCCTCAAGGTCATCCTCTACGGATCGCATGCGCGCGGCGACTGGGTGGCTGACAACGCCAGCGGTTATTATTCCGATTTCGACATTCTCGTCGTGGTCAATGACGAGCGGCTGCTCGAGCCGGGCGAAATCTGGAGCCATGTCGATGATCGCCTGATGCGCGACTATGCGATCCTCAAACGCCTCTCCGCCGAGACCAGCGTGATCGTCCACACCATGCAGGACGTGAACTTCCAGCTCTCGCGCGGCCGGCCGTTCTTTATCGACATCGTCCGCGACGGCATCGCGCTCTACGAGATGGACGACCGTGCGTTCGACAAGCCGCAGCCGCTGTCACCTGAGGTTGCGCGCGAGGAAGCGCGGACGCATTTCGATCAGTGGTTCAAGAGCGCGACCGAAGCTCTCACCCTTGCGAAGGGTGCGATAGCACAAGGCACAAATAACTGGGCGGCTTTTCTCCTGCATCAGGCCGCCGAGCATTTCTATCACACCACGCTGCTGGTGCTGACGCTCTACTCGCCCAAGTCGCACAACCTCAAATTCCTGCGCGAACAGGCCGAAAACGTCGCCCGCGACCTCATTCCGATCTGGCCGCGCAGCACCAGGTTCGGCAATCGCTGTTGGGAGCTATTGCGCCAAGCCTATGTCAAGGCGCGCTACTCGCCGCACTACAAGATCACCGGCCCCGAACTCGAATGGCTGGTCGAGCGGGTCGATCTGCTCCAGGCCGAGGTCAAGGCGATTGCCGAGGCTAGGCTGACGGCGGACTAAGCGTCGAGCAGGGGCACGGGCAAATGGTCCTGTTCTAGCCGGTGGTTTGGAACAACACAGCCGGCCCCCGTGGCGCACGCAACGTTCTGAACCGGAGCTACCGCGGGTCGCTGCGGGCGATCCATTCGACTTGGGTTCGCGCCTGCGCGATCTCGATGCCCGTTCGTGTAGCTTTGATTACACGGTGCTGGTCGACCTGTTCGGTCTCGATAAACCCTTCCGCTTCTAACTGGTCGAGCAGGTCGGACAGATCGCGATGCGAAGGACCGAGGCCAATCCTGCCGAGCCAGTGATAGAAAATCTCGTCATTTCCAACACCGTGCCGCTCCAGCGCGACAAGCATCTCGCGGGCCTGCAGTGATCGGCGAAGGGCAGCAAAGGCGTCGAGTGCGTTCTTTTGCTTGGTCATCGTCGTGCCTATGTCCTTTGGGCTATCGCTCGGCGCCCAGCGCTCGGCCGTTCAAGCGATGAACGCCGAACAGTAGCCAGAAGGCTTCGGCGATCGGCATCAATACGGCATCGTCGATCCGTTCGACTATATGTTGGCCGAGCAGTATCGTGTCGCGAAACGCTACATTGGTCGGATAGCCGTCGCCTAGGATCATGCGGAAGCCTTTCACACCATAGACGCTGGTCAGGATCACCCAAGGTCCTTCGATGCCGTGTTGGCGAAGCTGCATCTGGGTCGCCCCCGCCATCGCCTGCAGGCCTTGCTCGAAGATAGCTGGCCAGACCGTGCGATGCTCTGCCCCCTCATACCGCCGCACGCCCCCGATGACGAAAGCAGAGTCGGTGCGACCGGTACGGTGGGTCAGCGCATAGGACCCAACGCGTCCCGTATCGCTGATCGGCGGGTGAACCAGTACGCCCTCGATCGTGTCGAGCGCGGAAAAGGCGCCAACTCGCACCGGTACGACCGCATTGTCGCGCGAGACCGGGATCCGACGATCTTCGCGAAACAGACCGAGCGGAGCCACCGACACTACCGCCGTCGGCACCGCCTCGATCGCAAACGGCATGTCAGCGCCTTGTGCCGCGGCGACCGCCTCCGCGTGCAGATGGCGAAACTGCTGTGGAAGCTGGGCCGACTGAGTGAATGCGTGGCGTAAATCATGGACGTCGAGCTCATATTTCCCGCGACTGTTGCGGCCCCAGAAGCGCGCTCCACCTCTGTAGGTCACACGATGCGGTGCACTCAGGCTGCCAGGAATGCGCAAGATCAGCGCGCCTCGGCCATTGCCGAGCGGCACCCAGCGAGTGCGTACTCCGATCACGCGCGGCTCGACGCCTGTCTGCAGCTTGGTTTCCAGCCGCAAAATGGCGGTATCCGGGTCATCGACCGCCACGCCAGGCAGGTTGGCCGCTACGCCATTCACCTCGCCCATGCCGAATAGGATGTGGCCGCCCTGTGCGTTGGCGAAGGCGGTCACATCCGCCAGGAACTCGCGGGTCTCCTCGTCCTTCCCGCCTGGCAGGTCCCGTTTGAAATCGAGATCGCGGCCTTCGGAGACTTGGTTCTCGATCAGGCGCATCAGCGCGGCTTCGTCGATTGTCTCAATGGGCTGTTCGAACATTGGGCTTCTTATCCTGCTCTTGGCTCAGATATGGACCGGCAGTGCGCCGCCGGGGAGCGGTGTCTGCACCCATTTCGGCCCGCCGGTTATGGTGTCGAATGTCAGTCGATAGCGCGCGGCGGTGGCGACATGCTCGCGATCTATCCGCAGCGGTTGCAAAAGCTCCATCAGGTCGGTGAGGTACACGACGAGCATCCGCATCCGTATCAGCCGGAAGTCCTTCTCCCGCTTCAGGCATTCGTAGAATTGCGCGGCCTGGACGAACCAGCGCGTCGTAGCCTTGCCATCAGGGTTGCCTTCCAGTGCCGAGGTGAATGTGCCGAAGTCGAGGACGCACAGGCCATCCCCGGGCACTGCCATCGCATGGCCGATGGCGCGTTGTTCCTCGCGAAAGACCAGGCAGTCGCGCCAGTCGCGCCAATCCTGGTGCTGGTTGATCCAGCCATCGGCGAGCACGCTCTGGATGTTGTGCAGGCAGGCATCGAGCGCGCGATTGCGGTCGAGGGCCTCGACATTAAGCGTACCGATGTCGCGCCGGTAAAGCTCGACCCAGCCCAGAAAGCTGCACAGCCGGTAGACGTTGCTGACGAACCGATAGCGAATATAGTGATCGCTTGCCGTGGCATTCGGCTCCCGGCGGACGGGCCCCTGCAACACTGCGAGCCCGACATCGCGCTCGTCGCGATCATTGCCCTCACGTGACAGGCCGTAGAGGCGACCGGAGAGCTCTTCGGCAGCCAAGAAGATCGGCAATTGGTAACGACGATAGATGCCTAGCAAGGTTTGCTCGGCTTTCCAGCGCTCCAGCCATCGCGTGGCTACGAACTCCTTGATATACATCGCCAGCAAACTGCCCGCGGTTGTAACGACCGATCCAAGGGCGGCTAGACCCAATATTTCCTTCCAAGCCATGATGATTCTCCCCGCTCACCCTTCGCCGTAATCGAAAGCCTTCCTTGGCGGCTCGTCGCTTTAGTGCTTGCGCACAGATGCAGACGCATAGTCTAAACAGTAACCACCCGTTAGAAGACGCATTCGGATTTTGGGAAGCGCGGGACAATTTTACACCGGCTCATTCGCAATCGCTGTCGAATCAAACCAACAAGCCTCCCCATGGCTTTACATGAAACCACCATTCCCGCGGTGTGAGTATCCGAAGGGGCAACTTTGGAAGTAAGTCACGCTTCCGCACGATTGTGCGATGGTCGCGGGTGCAAAAGACATCGCAACCAAATGCGATCGCATTGCCCAGCAATTCTCGATCGTTCCTATCGGGCAGCGCCGCGATCAGGGGGCTATCGGCGACGCGGCGACCCAGATCGGCCGCATAGGCCGTATCTTCTGGGTCGCTGTGCACGACTTCAAAGGCATAATCGAGGAGATCCTCACGAACGACGTCATCAACCGTCTGTGAAATCTCCTCAATGGTTTTAGCAGACACCACCATGGCCCAGCCTCCACGGAACGCCATGCTCGTGATATGCATAAGCGCCTCGGTGTCGATCGCAGCCTCCCGCTCCAGAGTGTCGGGGATCGGCTCCTGCTCGAAAACACTGGCGCGCTGCTTGACCATCAGGTTCACAACATTTGTGTCGAGGAAGATCCGCTGCGGCACCGCTTCGATCGGATACTTCGCGCAGTCGGCGCTATGTTCTTCCCGCGTGCGGTACATAATCCATTTGCGTCTGAGTGGATCCCATTGTTCCAAGAGCATTTGATGCCTTCAATTCCATTGAAAAATAATGTTTCTTAGTGGATTAAATTACAAATAATGAAAACCATCTACGGAATAATGCGAATTCTGAAGGGGAATGCTATCATAATTTATCAGCTCGCACTCAGGTGTAAGATATCCAGATTTTCGCTCTTGTTGGCTGTAAGACCTCTTGCGACAAAACTTGCTCATTCTTAGGTGTGGTGGCAACAGTATGAACGTCTGATTTTTCCCAAAAAATCTTCGTTCAACAAATAGATGGGAAATCGCACCAAAAGCTCAGGCTGAGCTGTGGAGCATGCCAAGGTGGCGACATTGATGGATGGTCGCCAACCCTGCCGCGACCAAATAGAAACATGATCCATCATCGCGACATTGGAAATCACGTGCCTGACTTGCCATGAGGTGTGGGGTGCCCCCCGCTAACGCATCACCGCAAACAGTTCTGGCTGAAGCGGCGCCGCGAATGCTGCTCGCGCTTCGAGCGCGGCGCTGACTGCCTGCCGGTAATGGATCGTGCCGTGGCGCTCGGCTTCGTCAAAGTTGACCGGCGCCCAATCCTCGTCCGGATAGCAGCTATCATAGATCGCGCGCGCGGCGGCGCGCAGCCGCACATCGTGCTGCAATGTTCGTCTCCATCGATGTCGAATCGCCGTCATGGCCGGCGAACGATGGAAATTAGAACATAAAGAGAACATTGATGCAAGCGGGCGGGGGTCGATTTCGCCATACGGCAAATCCGACCCTGCCCGACGTGGCCGCTCGGGGCCATCGATCGCGCACCACGCGGCGCATGGAGGCGCCGCACAGCAAGGTGCCGCTCATGACCGATCCGACCGACGAGGCCGCCATCGCCCGCGCCGCCCGCGCGCGCAACGGCACGCCCTTCGTCAGCCCTGAACAGGCCGCCTTTTATCTCGGCATGTCAGTCCGCACGCTGCAAGAGTATCGCAGCGCCGGGACCGGACCACGTTATCGCCGCCACAGCCGGCATGTTCGCTACCATATCGACGATCTGGACGCCTGGTCGCAGCGGCAGGGAGAGGCGGGCGACCATGAATGATATTGCCCTCCGGGGCGTCGGCGATGCGTTGCGCGCCGATCGCACCCGCCGCCGCAAACGGCTTCGCCTTGCCGGCGCTACAATGATCCTGGCCGCGGCGCTCGGCGTCACCATCGGCTTGTCGCCGTCGCCGCGCCTCTTGTGGAACGCGAGCGCCAGCGCGCCGATCGGCCTGTGGCGCGTCGCCCCCAACGTGCCCGTCGAGCGCGGCGATATGGTGGTCGCCCGTCTTGTTGAACCGTGGCGGAGCCTCGCCGCGCGGCGGCGCTACCTCCCGGCCAATGTGCCGCTGATCAAGCGCATCGCGGCCGAACCGGGCGACCGAGTCTGCGCGATCGGCCTTGTCGTCACCGTCAACGGCGCGCCTGTGGCGTCGCGCCTGCGGCACGACAGCGCCGGCCGGCCGATGCCGCAATGGCAGGGTTGTCGGCTGCTGCGCGACGGCGCGATGCTGCTGCTCATGGACGATCCGGGGTCGTTCGACGGGCGCTATTTCGGGCCGACCGCGCGCCGTGACATCATCGGCAAGGCCTATCCATTATGGCTCCCTTGACGCGGGCCATCGCCGCGGTCGCGCTCATCGCGAGCGGGCCGGCCCATGCCGATCCGCTGGCGCGCTGGCGGTCCTATGTCGCCGAGGCATCGGTCCGGTTCGGGGTGCCCGCCGTCTGGATCGAACGCGTCATGAGCGCCGAAAGCGCCGGACAGACGATGTTTCATGGGCGCCCGATCACCAGCCGGGCAGGGGCGATGGGTTTGATGCAGCTCATGCCGGCGACCTGGACGGCGATGCGGGCGCAACTCGGCCTCGGCGCCGACCCTTATAATCCGCGCGACAATATCCTGGCCGGCGCCTTCTATCTTCGGCTGATGTACGACCGGTTCGGCTATCCTGGCTTGTTCGCCGCCTACAACGCCGGACCCGGCCGTTATGGCGATTACCTTGCGACCGGGCGCCCACTTCCCGGGGAAACGCGCGCCTATCTCGCCACCGTGACGGCGGTACGCTTCGGCCCGGCGGAAGGCGGAAATACCGGCCTGTTCGTGATCCCGCCGATGCCTGTACCGGCTCTCACCGAAGCCGGTGGAAGGATGCCTGCGGCAACGTCGCCGCTGTTTGTGATCCTGAAACGGCCCTGAGCGGGGTGCCTGTCAGCCGAGGATCGGCAGCGAGAGGCGGGCGATGAACACACCGCCATCCTGTTCCCGGGCAAAGGTCCCGCCCGACATGCGCACCAGCGGTCGATGAACGGCAATGCCGGAAGGCGCCCGTATCGCAGCTGACAAAAGCGGATGATACTCGCGCGATACGTAAAGGGCCTGTACCGCGCCCGATGAGATATGAGCGGCGGCAATGAGCCGTGTTTGGCGATGTTCGAAAGAGGAAATGGCTCAACGAGGTTCTTTTGGAGGGGCATCCTCGGTTCCGAACCGGTATGGGCACCAAGCCGTGCTTGCCCGTCGCGCCTTTCTCGCCCTTTTCGTCAGCACCGTAATGGTGCGCGCGACTCTGGCAGGCGCGTCGGAAGGGCAAGGCGCCGGCGCACCGAAGGTCTATCTCTTCAACATTCCCGCACAACCCTTGCAGTCAGCTCTGATCGCCTTTGCGGCCGTCGCTGGGCTGCAGATCATGTACGATGCCGGCCTCGCAAGGAATCTGCGGTCTCGTGCCGTGATTGGCCTCTTCTCCGCCGACAGCGCATTGCGCATGCTGATCGCCGGCACCGATCTCACGGTGGTTCCGACCGGAAAGGATGTCGCCTTGGTGCCGGTCACCGCGCTTCTTGCCGGTCGCATGCCGGGAAAAGCTTCCAGCAATGGCGAGATGACGCTCGTACTCGACACGCTGTACGTGAGTGTGCCGCCCGGCAGCGAGGAACATCCGGATTTCAACAGCTATGGTCAACTTGTGCGCGCCAAAATCCGCAAGACGCTGACCGAGGATTCCCGAACGGCCAGGCGGGTCTATAGAATGGATCTCGATATCTGGGTCGATTCCAAGGGCGCCGTGAACGAGACACGCGTAACCCAGTCCTCCGGCACGACCGCGCTGGATGCCGTGCTGCGCAGGGTCATCGGAGGCGTCGCCATCGGCCAATCTCCGCCCGCAGGTATGCGACAGCCGATCCATGTCACGGTGATCGGCATCTAGCCTTCGCGAAGCCCGCCATCGTCACGCTGCGGTCACATAGCTATCCCAAAAAGAACTACTTGATGCTCCCATAATTCATTTCTGTATCGGTCGGTCGTGTTCGGTGAAAATTTGAACGAGCGCGATCCGGCGAGGTTGACATGCCCGGCGAGCGCAAGCTTCTGGCTGCGCGGCGTGCTTGTGTCGGTCGCGCTTCATGTCGTGATCGCCGTGCTGTTGATCGGCATCGTTCGACAGGGTGATCCACTCGTCCGTCACCGATCGTTAGAAGACTCACCGTTTGCAGCGCAAATCCATTTGCTGAAGAACGTGCCCGAACCTACCGCCCAGCGCCCGCAATCCACGGCGCCGCGACAACTGGCCACACCCTTGCCGGCAACAGCATCGGCGCTCGCCGAGGCAACCGCGCCACCGCGGCCGTCAGGCACGTCCGGCTTGGCTCCAGCCACGGCAACGATACCAAATGTTGCGACGATGCCGGCCGTATTGAACGCTGCGCCAGCGGCGGATCTGGCGGCGCTCGGCAGCGACTACCGGCGGCGCCTGTTTGACCATATCGCGGCTCATCGCAGGACGCCGCCAGTAAGCGCGCCGTCGGGCACGGTTTACGTCACCTTCTCACTGGCGCGCGACGGCAAGGTACAGTCGGTGGCGATCGCGGTCAGTTCGGGAAACGCCGTGCTCGACCGCGTCGCGATCGAAGCTGTCCAGAGCGCCGATCCCATGCCGATGATTCCACCGGCTTTCCCCGACCGGCTCTCCGTGACCTTGCCCATCGCCTTCGGGCAGGGGGATGACAGGAAAGCGAGCTTCCGGCCATGATGTCGGAGGCAACCTGGGCCTTGTTACGGCGCGTGTTCCTGTCGGACTATGCGCGCTTCGCCAAACAGATCGAGATACTGACCGGCTCCGCGGATCTCGCCGACGATGCCATGCAGGAGACCTACTTGCGGCTCGCCCAGGGAGGCGACATCGACCAGGTCGCCAGTCCGCGGGGCTATTTGCGGCAGATGGTGTTTAACGCCGCGCGCAAGATCATGCGTTCGAACCGCGTTCGCAGCCGTTTCATCGACGTCGTCGAAACACTTGATCTGGAGATAGCCGATGAAACGCCGGGGGCCGAACGGCAGATCGATGGCCGCTCGGATATCGCCGCCTTGCGCGACATGCTCCGCAGTCTCCCGACGCGTCGCCGTAATATTTTCATTCTCGCGATGATCGACGATGTTCCGCTGGCCGAGATCGCAGAGCGCCATCGGCTTGGCGTGCGCATGGTCCAGATCGAGCTGAAAAGGGCACGCGACGATATCACCGCCCGCTTCCGTGAAATCAACGTGATGGATTTCGCGAAAGCCCGCGCAGATGCATCAAAGGAGTGAATTTGAGAATGGGGTATTCGGTGCCGTGAGTGATAGCGGCGAAAACAGGAACGGATATTCGGTCGACGACGACGCTCGCGAATGGGTGGAGCGCGTGCTCGGGCATGGTGCGGGCGCCGAGGAAGAAGCCGCGATGCTCGAATGGAGCAACCGCAGTCCGGAGCATGCACGCGCTCTGGCCGATGCCGTCTATTTACGTGGGCGCCTTACCAAAGCCTATGAGGGCATGCGGACCGACCCGGAGGCTGCGGCGATGCTTGCGGAGGCACGGGCTCCCGTCGAGCAACCTCGCTCCGCGCCCTGGATTGGCCGTCGGGCGTTTTTGACCGGCGCTGTCGCCGCTTCCGCCGCTGGCGTCATGGTAGTGCGTCCACCGCTGGGATTGTGGCCTTCGCTGAGCGAGCTCAGCGCCGACTACCGCACCGGCACTGGCGAGCGCCGTACCGTCAAGGTTGCGAGCGATCTCGCCCTCGAATTGAATACGCGAACCGCCTTGTCCAGGGATCACGATGATCGCGCTTATCGGTTTCATCTGATCTCAGGTGAGGTTGCGGTGGATGCCGGTCGATTGGCTCGTCCCGCCGTTATCCAGACTGCCTTTGGCGATGCGACAATCAGCAACGGGCAATTCAGCGCGCGCCTTGACGATAATAGCGTGTGCGTCACCTGCTTTGCGGGCGATGTCGCGGTGCGGGGCCGGCACGGTTTCTTTGCAACCCTGGGCAATGGACAACAGACGAACATCGGTACGGAAGTGAACTCCAGGGTCGTCGCGGTCGATGCCGATGTGGCCAGTGGCTGGCGCCGTGGAGTGCTGATATTCAACGACCGTCCGCTTTCCGAGGTTGTGCGAGAGGTCAACCGGTATCGCGCCGGCAGGCTGATCCTCACTAATTCGAGGCTTGCCTCGCATACGGTCAACGCGATTTTTCGGCTCGACCGACTTGAGGTGGCGCCTGAGCAGATGAAGATCGTAGCTGGTGCGGAGGTCACCAGCCTGCCGGGGGGAATCGTTCTTTTGAGCTGATGCTGTCCCGATTCTTCAATCGCCGAGAATATTTTTACTACTGTAAATTCAGTATGTTAATTCTCGATATCGTACCCTGTCGCCGTATATTCGATTCGGGGTTTTCGTCGGGACGGATCACAGCTTTGAGGAGCTACGATCCATGCCTGATGCTCAGTCCGTTTCAGTCCTGAAAAGGTCCGCAACCATTGTCCCTGGGCTGGGTGCTCGTGCGGTGCTGAGCGAAGCTGCGCGAACGAAGGTTTCACCTTTCGTTAGGCAGGAAGCGCGGTGTGCCGTTGCGCATGTCAGGCGACCGCTTGAGTCTGCGGAGATCATCGCCGCGACGGGCGTCAGCGCCAGCAGCGTACGCCGGGCGATCATGGCGAAGACCTGGCAGCAGTTCACACCGTTCGTTTTGAGCATCCGGTTGGATTTGGATCGTGCCTGGCTTTCGATCAATCGGAAGCCACGCAGCGTCACGCAGATCGCCACCGCGCTTGGCTGTCGGACGCCTGTTATGTTGAGCCACAGCTATGGACGAAGATTTGGTGAGTCCGTGAGCGAGACGCGGCGGCGTGCGACAATAGAATCGTAGGGCCGCTCCGAATGCGAGCTCTGGTAATTTTATGATCATAAAAATCGAGTCGAGAAAGTATTTTATAAAAAGGAGCCTCTTAATTTCCCCGCTTAAACAATAGTGTCACAAAGACTCGATAACGACTCGCTCAAGCGGGACTTGTCGAATCTTCAAAAAATCAAATTATATTGCGCTGAATACGTTCTGTATTCGGAACAATGTCTATTGTCTTGATCGGGGTCTATTTCGGATGGCTTTTTCTTATGCGACCTCGCTGCGTATGCGGCGCGGCGCTCTTCTGTTCGGCACGGCGCTCGGGATGGTGACGACGACGGCCCATGCGCAGGATACCGCGGCACCAGCGGCGGCCACGCCCGGAGGCGGGCAGGCCGGCGACACGAGCGCCGTCAGCCGGTCGTCAGCCAGCGCCGCGTCGGCGCGCCACGTCGACATCAACGAGTATTTCGTCGAGGGCAACACGGCCCTCGGCGATCCGGAGATCGAGGAGGCGGTGTATCCGTATCTCGGTCCGGACAAGACGCTGGACGATGTCGAGAAGGCGCGGGTCGCGCTGCAAAAGGCCTATGCCGACAAGGGCCTGAAAACCGCGTTCGTCGAGATCCCGCAGCAGAATGTGGTGGGCGGGCGTGTGCGGCTGGTGGTGACCGAGGCGAAGATCGGCCAGGTTGCGGTGACGGGCGAGAAGCACACGTCCGAGCGGCGGGTGCTGGCGGCGTTGCCGGAGGTGCAGTCGGGCAAGGTGCCCGACCTCAATGCACTGACCGACCAGATCACCGCGCTCAATAGCCGCTCGGCTGACCGCCAGATCACGCCTGAACTCAAGCCCGGCACGGTGCCGGGTACGATCGACGTTGCACTGAAGGTCGACGACAAGCTCCCGCTACACGGTGGAGTCGAGCTTTCGAACCGCTACAGCCGCGATACGACCCCACTCAGGCTGCAGGCGAACCTGCGCTATGACGATCTGTGGGGACTGGGTCACTCCATCTCGGGCTTCTATTCGGTGGCGCCGCAGCGGCGCAGCGACGCGGAAGTGTTCGTCGGCTCCTATGGCGCGCCACTCACCGACAGCCTGCGGCTGGATGTGACGGGCCTGCGTTCGAACAGCGATGTGGCGACCGTGGGAAGCACCAATGTTCTCGGTAACGGCTGGTCGGTGAGCGCGGCGCTGACGAAGACGCTGAAGGGCGGCCCCGGTTTTTATCACCGGTTGAGCGTGACGCTCGCTTACAAGGACTTCAAGGAGGATACGTCCTTCACCGATGACAAGGGTGCGGTCGGCATCAGCAAGGCGCCGATCCGCTATGTGCCGATCAGCCTGAGCTATGCCGGTTCATGGGTAATTGGGCAGGGGACGCTCGGCTTCGGGCTGGCCGGCACCTTCGGGCTGCGGGCGCTGGGCTCGGATGAGACCGCGTTCGACAACAAGCGCTACCGGGCGGGCGGCGGCTTTGCCTATCTCCACGGCAATGTCGATTATCTCTACACGCTGCCGCACGACTTCCAGCTTTACACCAATATCGAAGGGCAACTGGCCAGCCAGCCGCTGATCTCCAACGAGGAGATGTCGCTGGGCGGCGTCGGCACGGTGCGCGGCTATCTCCAGTCCGAAGCGATCGGCGATGAGGGCCTGCTCTCCTCGATCGAGTTGCGCTCGCCCTCGCTGGGCAAGTTTTCCGGCGGCCTGATCGACGAGCTGCGGCTGGTCGCCTTTGCCGATGCGGGCCGTGTCTGGGTGATCGATCCGCTGCCCGACCAGGATAGCAGCATCGGGTTGTTCAGTGTCGGCGGCGGGCTTCGCGCGAAGCTCTTGAAGAGGCTGTCGGGCGACCTCGATGTCGGCGTGCCGCTCAAGAGCAACGGCGCGACCAGGAGCGGCGATGTCCGCGTCCAGTTCCGGGTTTCTAGCGACTTTTGATCCACCGCGGCTCCGCTCGACCCACGAGCGCTGCCCTGCACGAAAAATTTTGGGGGTGTTGGGACAATGACGATGAAGAAGACAATTCTGGGCGCGGCCCTCGCGGTGACGGCGTCGATCGCGATGACCTCGCCGGCTTATGCCTGGTTCGACAAGGGCTGGTCGTACAGGAAGGCGGTGACCGTTGATGCCGGTGTCGCCGGGATCGCAGGGGCCGAAAAGCGCTTCCCGCTGCTGGTGCGGCTCGACAGTTCCAATTTCCGCTTCGAGGACGCCAAGGCGGACGGCTCGGACCTGCGGTTCCTCGCCAGCGACGACAAGACGCCGCTCGCTTTCCATATCGAAAGCTTCGACCCGAAGATCGGCCTCGCCATGATCTGGGTCGATCTGCCGGATCTGCCCGCGAGCGGCCAGGCCAGGCTGTTCCTCTATTTCGGCAACAAGGAAGCGCCGGCCGTTGCCTCGGCGGCCAAAACGTTCGACGCGAGCTACCGCGCGGTGTTCCATTTTGCCGGCAACCTGTCGGATGCGACCGCCAACGCGACGTCGTTTGCCGGCCATGGCGGCTTTGCCGCCGGCGCGGTCGGCCAGGCACTGCAACTCGCCGGCACGCCGGCCACCATCGCCGCGTCGCCCGCAACCGCGATCAACCCGGCCGAAGGTTTCACCTTCGAGGCATGGGTCAAGCCGGATGCGACGGCGGCGGCAGCGGCAAAGGGTGGCGCGGCGGTGGTCGCCGCCGATGCGACGCTGTACAAGTCGAGCGGCCTCATCATCGGTCTCGCCGGTGGGGTGCCCTTTGTCGAAATCGGTGGCCGGCGTGCCGCCGCCGGCAGCGCCATCACGGACTGGTCGCAGATTACCGTCTCGGCCAATGACCGGGGCGCGACGCTCTATGTGAACGGGGCACAGGCCGCGACCCTGGCGGTGCCGCTATCGGCGCTCACCGGCGCGGCCACGATCGGTGAGGGCTTCTCGGGCCTTATGGACGAGTTGCGGCTGTCGGCCACAGCGCGCGATGCCGCCTGGGCCAAGGCGGACGCGGTGTCGCAGGGGCGCGGCGCCAGGCTGGTCTCGTTCGGCGCCGACGAGCAGCCGTCCGGCGAAGGGTTCGGTTATTTCGGGGTCATCTTCAAAAGCGTCACGCTCGACGCCTGGTTCGTGATCGGCGTGCTCGCGATCATGTCGTTGATCTCCTGGATCGTGATGATCGCCAAGGGCGGCTATGTCGGCCGCGTTGCCCGCGCCGACAAGGTGTTCCAGGCCATGTTCGCCCAGCGTCGCGGTGACGTCCTGTCGGGCGGCTGGATCGACAGCCTCGATCCGAAGGAGCGCACGCTGCTGGCGGACTCGCCGCTCGCCCGCATCTATCTTGCCGGCGTCACCGAGTTCACCGCGGCGATCGACGAAGCCGGTGGCGATCACATCGCCGAGGAGACGGTTGAGGCGATCCGGGCCAGCCTCGATGCGCAACAGGTCGAGGAAACGCAGAAGCTCAACCGCTGGATGGTGCTCCTGACGATCGCCATCTCGGGCGGACCGTTCATCGGGTTGCTCGGCACCGTGCTCGGCGTGATGATCACCTTTGCGGCGATCGCGCTGGCGGGCGACGTCAATGTCAATGCGATCGCCCCGGGCGTGTCGGCGGCACTGCTCGCCACCGTGGTCGGCCTGGTCGTCGCGATCCCGGCGCTGTTCGGCTACAACTACATCTCCAGCCGCAACGCCGACGTCTCCGCATCGATGCAGGTGTTCGTCGACAGGCTGATCACCCGCTTTGCCGACCTCCACCGCCGGGCGCTGCGCCAGCAGCTCCGCGCGGCCGAATAAGGGAGCCGGCGCCATGAAGGTCAACACCACCGCCAAGCCCTATGATGACATCAACATCACGCCGATGGTCGACCTGACCTTCGTGCTGCTGGTCATCTTCATCATCATGTGCACCGCCAGCGTGCAGGGCATCAAGGTCAACCTGCCCAAGGCCTCCAGCGCGGCGACGCTGGAGTCCAACACCAAGGCGATCACGATCGATGACACCGGCCAGGTTTATTACGAGGCCTTCCCGGTCTCGATGACCGAGCTCGAGGACCGGCTGCGGCTCCAGAACGCGCAGACCCCCGACTTCCCCGTGGTGGTGAAGGGTGACGGCGCGGTCCAGTACGCCAAGGTGGTCGCGGTGCTCGATCTCCTGCGCCGGCTCGACATCACCAAGTTCGGTCTCGTCACCGGCAAGGCGGGGAAGTAGCGCGATGGCCGCCGCCAGCCTTCCCCCTCCATTCAGCGCGCGACGGCCTATCGCTCCCCGCCTGCTCGGTGGCGCCGCCGTGGTGGCGCTCATCGCCGGCATCTGGTGGGCGTCGACCCAGCAGGCGACGGTGACCCGCAAGGCGGCCGAGGATAGCGTGCTGATCCCGGTCGTGCCGCCGCCACCACCGCCCCCGCCGCCGCCCGAGCAAGTCAAGCCCGAGAAGCCGGAGGAAGTGCCGCCGCAGCCGGTCAACCAGCCGCAGCCCACGCCGCAGCAACCGAGCCCACAGCCGCAAGCCGCGGCGCCATCGGTGGGCCAGGCGGTCTCGATCGACGGCCCCGCGCAGGCCGGCGGCGATGCGTTCAACATCGGCTCGGGACCCGGCGGCGGCATGACCGGCGGCGGACGCATCGGCACCGGCATCGGTGGGTTCAATCGCGCCGCCTACGCAACCTATCTCGAAGGCGAGATCCGCCGCGCCATGTCCAGTGAACCATCGCTGCGGACAGCGGTGCTCCGCGCCAAGGCGAGACTGTGGATCTCGTCAGCCGGTAAGATCACCCGGGTCGAGGTCGCCGACAGCGACAAGGCCGATGCGATCCGCGCCGCGCTGATCGGGCACTCGGTCCGCGCACCCGATCCAAGCCTCGCCATGCCTGTCGCGCTCAGTGTCGAATTCCGGAGGGGCGGATGAGCCGCTCCCACCATGACCAACGGCTCCGCGCGGTGCCGATCCAATCCAACGACCAATTCGGCGATCGCGCCAGAGGGGGAATTTCCATGTTGTCCAATGCCACCGATGGCCGCTCGCGAGCGTTCGGCCGAACCGTCCTTGCAGGGTTGCTCGGCGCGACCGCGCTCGTCTCCAGCACGACCGCTTTCGCCCAAACGGCGCCAGTCTCGCAGAATGCGACCGTCAACCTCATCAACAAGCTGGTCGAGAAGAAGATTCTGACCCGCGCCGAAGCTGACACGATGATCGCGCAGGCGGACGCCGAAGCGAGCCAGGCGCGGGCTACCGCCGAAGCTGCGCAGACCGCGCAGCAAAGCGCGCAGAGCGCGGTGGCGGCGGCCTCGCCGGCCTCGGCGCAACCGGGTACTAGCGTGCGCTATGTACCGCAGTTCGTGCGCGATCAGATCAGGGAAGAGGTCACCAGGGAAGTCCTGGCCGATGCGAAGACACAGGGCCTGGTCGCCCCCGACGCGATGCCCGACTGGGTCCGCGGCATCAAGATCACCGGCGACCTGCGGTTGCGCGAGGAAAATCATTTCTTCGACAAGGGCAACGCGCTCGACTTCATCAACATCAACGCGATCAACGGCGGGCCGCCCTATAATACCGATCCCACCACCAATCCGGTCAATTTCCCGATCCTCAACACCCGCAAGGATCGCAACTATTTCCGCATCCGCGCACGTATCGGGCTCGAAGCGAACATCGATCCCAAGCTGACGCTCGGTTTCCGCCTCGCAACGGGTGATCAGAACTCGCCCGTGTCGACCAACGCGAACCTGGGCGGCTATTTCAACAACAAGTCGATCTGGCTGGATCGCGCTTATGTCGATTATCACCCGGTCGATGGATTGAACCTGACCGCGGGTCGCATCCGCAATCCCTTCCGCCTGAACGAACTGGTCTGGGATGAAGACGTCAACCTCGACGGCATCGCCGTCAGCCTTGAACGGTCACTCGGTAACAGCTTGAAATTGTTCGCGCTCGGCGGCGCCTTCCCGCTCGATTTCGTGGGCGATGCAGCCCCCAACACCGCGCTCTCCAACCTCAAGGACAGCGCCAAGCATGACAAGTGGCTGTTCGCCGGACAGATCGGCGGCCAATGGCAGGCAAGCGAGCAACTCAACACCAGCCTCTATGCGGCCTATTATCACTACAAGAATATCGAAGGCGATCTTTCGCCGGCTTGCGACAACCAGGCCGACTTCTGCCTGACTGACTATTCGCGTCCGGGCTTCGGCCAGCGCGGCAACACGCTGTTTGCGATCCGTGACAACACGACGACGAATCCAGCGAATACCGCCAACCCGCAATATTACGGTCTGGCGTCCGCCTTCCACATTCTCGACGTCTCGGGTGATGTCGACTGGGCATTCGACAACACCGTCCATCTTAACCTGACCGGCCATTTCGCCAAGAACCTCGGCTACAATCGCGCAGATGTCCTGGCGCGCGGCTTCAACGCGCTGCGTGGAATCTCGCAGATCGCCAACAACAACGAGACCTGCACCGTCGCGCCGGTCGGTGGCATCTGTCCGGCCGGCAAGTCGCTATACCAGTCGGGATCGACCGCCTGGCTCGTCCGCGCGACATTGGGCACGGCCGTCGCCGACCAGCCGGGCCTGTGGAACATCACCGCGTCCTACCGCCGCATGGCGCCGGACGCGCTGCTCGACGCCTTCACCGACAGCGATTTCCACCTCGGCGGCACCAACGCCAAGGGTTGGACGATCGGCGGCCAGTACGGTCTGCTGCGCAACACCTCGATCGGTGCGCGCTGGCTCTCCGCCCAGGAGGTGTCCGGCCCGCCGTTCAAGGTCGATGTCCTGCAGATCGATCTCAACACCCGGTTCTGATCAGGCAAGGCGGCACGGTCATGACGCTCTTCAACCCCTTCGGCGATCATGACGCCGCTACGCGCCGCCTGCCTGATGGCGGGGCGGTGCAGCGTTCACCCTTTTTCGCTGCTCCGTCCCGCCGCATCGCTCCCTTCGGGCCGCGCACCAAGGATTGCCACGCGGCGGTCTGCGCCCGCGCAACGTCGGTATTTGGGCAGCCGATGTCCGGAATCACGAGTGGCCGATCCCTCATCCTGACATTTTTCACCAGCGGCGCCCTGATAGTCACATCTGTGCCAGCCTATGCGCAACGTGCGACTGACCATGCAGCGGATGCCGCACAGGCCCTGGAGAAGCGCGAGATCCTCGTCACCGGCCATCGGCCCGACGCCTGCGATCCCGCAGCGGCCAGGGCCGCCATCGACTATGCCTGTCTCAACGGAGCGCTGAAGACCGCCGCTACCACCGCGCAGCCCACGCCGCCGACCGTCGACGCCACCATCGCCCAGGCGACCACGCCGAGCAAGGTCGGCACGTTCAGCCATGCCGCGACCGCCCAGCGCATGGGCCAGAATTTCGGGCATTCGGCGCAGCCCTACCGGCCGCCGTCAGCCCAATACGCCAATCCTGTCCGGGGAACGGGCCCGCGATGAGCGCGGCGCTCTCCATTCGTCACAAAAGATTAGCCAAACGGGGGCTTTGAATTCGTCATGTCCAATCTTCGCAACGCTCTTCTTTCCGGCACCAGCCTCGTTACGATGCTCGTGGCCCAGCCGGCCCTTGCACAGACCGCGTCCAGCATTCGCGGCACGGCAGCGACCGGCGCCGCTTCCGGCGGCAGCGGTAGCGCGGGCAATAGTGGCGCGACCGTCACCACGCTCCCGCCCACCGCCCAGGCCGCGCTCACCCGCCAGAACGCATTGAAGGCGCGCGTCGCAACCGCCATGGACCTCGCCAACCAGGCCCAGGCGGCCGCGCGCTCTGCCGCGCTCGCCAAACCCTCCACCGTCCCCAACGGCCTTGTCATCGGCGGCCTCGTCCCCGCCGGCGCGATCACCTCCAATCCCGCGCTCTGGCAGAACGCCAAGGCTCCGACACAGATCGTGGGCGCCGACGGCAAGATCACCGTCGAGATCGGCCAGACCGCGTCCAAGGCGATCCTCACCTGGGACAGCTTCAACGTCGGCAAGGACACGACGGTCTATTTCAACCAGTCCGCCGGCAAGCAGTCCGACGGCTCCAACGAATGGATCGCGCTCAACCGCATCAACGATCCATCCCTCTCGCCCTCTCAGATCCAGGGCCAGATCAAGGCCGAAGGCTCGGTCTATCTCATCAACCGCAACGGTATTCTCTTCTCCGGAACCAGCCAGGTTAATACACATTCGCTCATCGCTAGTTCGCTGTCGTTCTTTGGCGAGGATTCCAGTGATCCCGCCTCGGTCGCGCTGAGCAACAAAGCGTTTCTCGACAAGGGGCTGTCGGGCGTTCTGTTCACGTTTCACGGTGCCAACGGCGCCGGCATCGTCCTTGGCAGCAATAACCAGGACGCGCCGATGTCCGCCGGCGCCATCACCATCGAAGCTGGCGCCCAGATCGAGACGGGCGCAAACGGCTTTTCGATCATCGCCGCGCCCAAGCTCACCAACGCAGGATCGGTCGTCGCCAATGGCGGCGGCGGTCAGGCGATCCTCGCGGCGACACAAGGCTTGCTGCTGGGAAGTTCGACCACCCAGCTCAGCGTCACCGCCACCGGTGGCTATACGACGCCAGCCGACAAACCGACGCTGATCAACACCGGCATCGTCGCCGGTATCCGCGGCGCGGTGACTCTACTCGGCAACGATGTGACCCAGAACGGCGTCGTCACGGCGACGACCAGCATTCAGCAGACGGGCAGCATCACCATCACCGCGCAGCGGACCGCGAGCACCTATGCCAACGCCTTGGTGGATCGGCAGACGGTGCTCACCTTCGGGTCGAACGCGTTGACCGCGATCCTGCCCGACGCCAACGGTGGTTCGACAACGTCGAGCCCCGCGGCGGACATCGCATTCAAGCCCGGGACCGCGAACTTCAACGCAGGATCGATCTGGTTTCAGCAGAATTCGGTACTGTACATGCCCGGTGCGACGGTGACCGCGGTGACGCCGAACTTCGACACCAACTACCCTGACAATCACGGCGACGGTGCATTCGGCCGCATCTGGATCGACAAGGGCGCGACGCTGAGCGTGGCAGGTCTCGCCGATGTGCAGCGTCCCATGTCGGACAACATCGTCACCGTGCCGCGCGTCGGGCAGAATGAGCTCGCCGATTCGCCGCTGCAGCGCAACGGTATCCTCTACAAGAGCCCGTTCACCGTCGACAGCCGCGACAGCGGCACGCGGAGCGGTGGCTTGTCCTGGGTTGGATCGCCGACCGTCGGCGCAAACGGCTATGTGCAGGGGCAGACGCGCGGCATCGAGCAGATGCTGGTCAATGGCGGCACGATCAACCTTGCCGCATCAGGTGACCTGATTGTCGCCAAGAACTCCTCGATCGACGTGAGCGGCGGGTTCCTCCACTATCTGGGCGGGTCGATCCAGACCAGCAGGCTGATCGGCGATGACGGACGCATCTATGATGCGGCGACCGCCGACCCGATGATCAAATATGTGGGCTTCGCTGGCCAGACCAGCATCGCCCACAGCCGTTGGGGCGTTACCGACAACTTCACCAACCGGCTGATGACTGGAGGCTATGAAAGCGACTATGTTGCGGGCGGCAATGGCGGTACGCTGGCGACGTTCAGCGGCGGCACCACGTTCCTCAGCGGCGCGCTGCTTGGCGAGACCGTGATCGGTCGGCACCAGATCGCGGATGGCAAGCTGCCACGAGGTGCGACGCTGGACCTTGGTAATTCGGCCCTGTTGCGCCTTGCTTTCGCCGGTCAGGCTTCAGCCGGGGCGATCGGTTCGTTCGGCGGCGGTTTCCTGCTCACCAGAAGCGGTGTCGGGATCGAGGATTTCATCCCGGACTACGGGTTCGACACGTCGATCCGGACATCCGACATGCTGGCCAAGCCATCGTCCGACACTGGCAACCTGCTCTACACCAGCAACATCTCGACCGACCTCATCAACGCGGGTGGCTTCACCAATGTGCTGATCACCGGCAGTCGTGCGCCGATCACGCTGGCTCAGGGTGCCGCGATCACCGTCCAGCCGAGGGGAACGATCACGCTATCGGGCGGCGCGCTCGATATCGAGGGCGCCCTGACCGCCCGGTCAGGGCAGATCAATCTCATCGTCGGAACCAGGCTCGATGGCGCGAACACCGGGCAGTTGAACCCGCTATTTTCCAATATCGACATCAACCTTCCGATCGGCACCGTGGTGGACCGGGCAGCTGGCGACCTGGTGCTCGGCGACAAGGCCCGGCTCGACGTCTCGGGCCTGTGGATCAACGACACCGGCATGGTCGATGGCCAGGGCAGCAACTTCACCAACGGCGGCAGCGTCTCGATGCAGACGATGGCGGTGCTCGGTAGCAAGGTGATGATCAATTACCTGCAAGGCGTGAAGACCAAGACGGACTACCCGTCATATGTTCTCGATAAGACCGGCGCGATCCTGCTGAAGCCCGGTAGCGTCATCGACGCATCCAGCGGTGGGTATGTCGACACGCTCGGGCGGGTGCTGATGGATGGCGCAGTCCCGGCCGGCAAGGGCGGCGACATTTCGATGAACACCTATGTCGTCCCCTCTGGAACCGGCAACAGTGTAACCTATGACATTTCGGCGTTGGGCACGAACAAGCCGGTGCACAGCATCATAGAACTCGGTTCGACGCTACTGAGCTATGGTTTTGCCGGCGGCGGCACCTTGACGCTGGGTGCGCTCGATATCCAGATCGGCGGCGCACAGGCGGGGCTACCCGATTATACCCTGTACCTTCCGGCCGATTTTTTCACGCAGGGCGGCTTCGGCGCGTACAAGCTTTCGGCCGCCTATGGGGCGAAGATCGCCGATGGTACCGCCATACGACTCAGCCAGCGCAACTATGTGGCCGATCCGACCGCCTTGTCCCGGCTCGCCACCGGCGGCGACGTGTCTTCGGTCGCCAGCATCGGTACGGTGGAAGCCTATTACCGGCAGCCGACCAACTTCTCGCTTTCTGCCGGGAGCTATCTGCTGTGGTCCGTGTCGGGGCAGGCGGGAGGGCGGCTTGTACCCGATTATGCCGGCGTCACGGGTGCAACCTTCTTCGGCGCTGGCGCATCGATCGTCGGCGATCCGGGCGCCAGCATCAGCCTTTCCTCCTTCTCGAACCTGACGGCACTCGGCTCGATCACCGCACACGGCGGCTCGATCGCGCTGACCAACGATTTCTCGCGGATTTCGGCGACTAACCCCTATGCTCTCGATCACGGCGTCTGGCTTGGCGCTGATGCCACGCTCGATGCTTCGGGGGTCGCACTGACTGATCCGATCGGACAAGCGGTGCGCGGCCCGAACGGCGAAGCGTTCGTGCATGGCGGGCGCGTGCTCGACGGCGGCTCGGTGTCACTCACGGCCTATAACGGTTATGTCGCGGCCGAAGCGGGCGCTCGCATCGATGTCTCCGGTTCGTCCGGGTCGTTCGACCTGCGCGGCGAGAACGGAAAATATGCGCCGACCGCTGTATGGAGCGATGCAGGAAGCGTCACGCTGGGCGGTACCAATGGCTTGTATTTCGACGCCACGCTTGTCGCCCATGGCGGCGCGCCGGCTGCGCGCGGCGGCACGCTGACGCTGGCGCAGATCAACAAGCGCAGTGTCTTCGGCAATATCAATTATTCACCCGATGCGCTGCTTCTCCAGCAGAGCGGCACGTTCCTGAGCACCAATGCGCAGGCGGGCGACGCGCTGGGCATCGACCACACCATGCATTTCGCGCTCGATCGTCTCGCTGGCAGTGGGATCGATACGCTGGTCCTCGGCGCCGATACGATGAGCGAGAACAGTTTCTCTACCCGTCCGTCGATGACCATCGGCTTCGTCGGCAATCTCGACATCGCGCTGGACCGCGCCGTGATCGCCAATGCCAACAATTTCGTCCTGCTGCCCGCCGGGACAAACGGCTTGCCGTCCAATGGGGTGGCGCTGCCGGCAACTGATACGCATGTTTCGATCAGCGCGGGCTATGTCGGGCTGGGGGGTAATTACTCTCCGCTCTTCGCCACCTTCACTCCCATCGTCGCGGGGGGCGGGGCAACGTTCGATGTCCATGCCGGGGCGATCGACCTGATGGGCCAGTTCAACATCCAGAACGCGGCCGGCAGCCGTTTCGTCGCGGACGGCGATATCCGCCTGTTCACGCCTTCAGCCTACAGCTATTTACCGAATAACAGCACGACGATCCCCGGCACATTGGTAACCGGCGGTGATCTGACCTTCCAGGCAGCACAGATTTATCCAGCGACGGGCAACGTGTTCGTCCTGTCCGCGCCAACGGTCGGATCGACGATCACCTTTCTCGGCAACGGTAAGTCCTCGCCGCTGCCGCTCTCGGTGGGCGGGGCGCTGCTGGTAGATGCCGCGAACATCGTGCAGAACGGGGTGTTGCGCGCACCGTCGGGCACGATCCAGCTCGGTGTCGGCGATCCGACCGATGCGGACACGAAGAAAGCGTTTGGCAATGTACCGCTCGTCCGTACGCAGAGCGTGACCCTTGGCGCGGGCAGTCTCACCTCGGTGTCGCTCGACGGCCGGTCGCTGCCCTATGGCACCACCACCGACGGCACTGACTGGCGGCTGGTGATCGACGGGTTCACCTCGCCCGACCTGACCCAGGCGCCGCAGAAGTTCATCGGCATCGCGGGCAACGACGTCACGCTGGCGAAGAATGCGACCGTGGATCTCTCGGGCGGCGGCGGCGTCTACGCGCAGGAGTTCGTGCCCGGGACCGGCGGTTCGCGCGATCTTCTGAAGGCGGTCAATACGGTTTATTCGACCGGCGCGACGCCGCAGCAGGTCCCGCTCTACGCCGATGGCCGGCCGGTCTATGCCGTGATCCCCGGCTATAGCGGCCCGGTCGCGGCCTATGATCCGAGCTTCGGCGGGACCGGGTCCGACATCGGCAAATCGGTCTACCTATCGGGCGTGCCGGGCCTGCCGGACGGCGTGTACACGCTGTTGCCGGGGCAATACGCTACGGTGAAAGGCGCGTTCCGCGTCGTCCAGCAGACCCAGATCACCGACAGCATCGCGCGCGATGATTTCACTCAATATGACGGCAGCCGCATCGTGTCGGGCCGCTTCGTCGACGGGATTACCGGCAAGCAGGATGCGCGCACCACGAGCTTCCTCGTCCAGTCCGCCAATGTGTGGAAACAGTACAGCGAATATACCATCACCGACGCCGACAAGTACTTCCCGGCGCTGGCCGCCCATTCCGGCAAGAATGCGGGGCGCACGGCGGTCGATGCCGGCCAACTCGTCCTGGCCGCGGTCAACGCGCTGACCCTCGACGGCAAGCTGAACTCGACACCCGGCACGGGTGGCCGCGGCGCGGCGGTGGATATCGCCGCACAGGACATCCAGATCATCGGCGGCAGCGGTGCGGCGCGCGCAGGCTATCTGCAGGTCAATGCCGTATCGCTCACCGGTCTTGGCGCGGAAAGCCTGCTGATCGGCGGTACCCGGACCGATACGGCGGACGGGACGGTCGTCAAGGCCGTCTCCAACAGCGTCATCCTGTCGAACGATACAGGTTCCGCGCTGACCGGTCCGGAAATCCTTTTCGTCTCCGCCACCGATGCATCGGGCAGCGATCCGAATGCGGCCAACGGCCTTCTGATCGAAAGCGGAAGCGTACTGGCGGCCAAGGGAACGATTGCAGCGGGAAGTACCATTCCCCTTCTGATCGGCGCGACGGGTGGTGCGAGCGGGGACGGTGCACTGCTGCGCGTCTCCAATGGTGCGGCCGTGCCGGTGATCCGGGCGAACGTGCCGGGCCTGGGCGGTGTCGCCGGGACCACGAAAGGCCTGCTCGATATCCGTGCCGGTGCCTCGATCGACGGCGGCAATTCGGTGATCCTCGATTCGACGGGGGACTTCCTGCTCGCCCCTGGCGCGACCTTCGCGGGCAAGGCGGTCGATATCAACGCCAACAGCGTCGCCTTCGTCGGCAGCGGCTCCCAGGCGACGCCTGCCGGGCTGGTGGTCGACAGCGCGCTGATCGCGCGCTTCGCCAATATCACGACGCTGGGCTTCCACAGTCGCTCGACCATGGACTTCTACGGCAATGTCGATCTCGACTCCGCGCAGAACCTGTCGCTGGGCGCCGCGGCGTTCAGTAGCGACGGGGGCACTGTGAGTATCAATGCGCCGACGCTGTCGCTGGTCAACGACCTTGGCGGCCAGGCGGTGTTCGCAGGCGGGACCGGCACGCTGAAGCTCAGCGCCGGTGAACTCGATCTCGGCGTGGGTGCCAAGACGCTACGTGGGTTCGGCACCGTGACGGCGACCGCCACCAAGGGCATCGTCGGCCAGGGCAATGGCAGCCTCGATCTGGGCAGCCTCGACGTGACGATGACCGCGCCTGTATTCACAACTGACACCGGTGCGGACAGCCGGGTCGTGACCACCGGCACGCTGACACTGGCGACGGGCGCGGGCACGGCGATCCAGCGTGAGACGCTGGGCGGGGCGTGGACCTTCTCGGGCGGCGCGCTGGTCGACGCGGCGCTGATCCTGGCACCGGCAGGCAATGTCTCGCTGCATGCGACCTCGGGCGACCTGACGATCGGAGAAGGCGCGAAGGTCATGACGGCGGGCGTGGCCAAGCCATTCCGCGATGTGACCGCCTATGCCCCGGCCGGCGCGATCGCGCTGACCGCCGACAAGGGTAAAATCTTGTTGGCTCAGGGTGCCACGCTCGACTTCTCCGGCACGGCCAAGGGCGGTGACGCCGGCAGCCTGACGGTGTCTGCGCCAACGCAGAATGTCAATCTCCTTGGCACGCTGCGCGGCAATGCCGCGACCGGCTATGTCGGCGGCTCGCTCAGCCTTGATGTGGGCGGATCGGTCGATCTCGACAGCCTTGCGACGCGGCTGGCGGACAGCGGCGTGACGCAGGCGGTGGCGGTGCGCAGCCGGGCCGGCAACCTTATCCTGTCGAACGGCAAAACGCTCACCGCTCGCACCGTAACGCTGACGGCCGATGGCGCCACCGGGATGCCCGGCGGAGCGGACGGCAATGTCCTGATCGCCGGGACGATCAACGCGGCGGGACCGGCGGGCGGCAGCATCACGCTGGCCGGACGCAGCGGGGTGACCATGACCGGCAGCTTGATCGCCACCGGCTCCGATCCGGCCCAGCGTGGCGGCAGCGTGCGGCTGATGACCGGCGGTGTCGCCAACGGTTCCCTCGATCCGACCTATGGGTATGAGCTGATCGATGCGGCCGGCTCCGGCACGATCCGGGTTGGTGCGGGCGCGGTGATCGACGTCTCCGGCGGTACCGCCGGCGGCCTGTCGGGTGGCACGGTGGCGATCCGCGCGCCGCTGCTCGCCAATGGCGACGTCAACGTCACGATCGATCCCGGCGCGACGATCAAGGGCGCGCGCGATGTCGGTCTCGAAGCCTATGCGGTGTGGAGCACCGCCGACACCCAGCAGACCGACAAGAGCAAATATTTTGACGGGATCATCGACCCGGCCGGCTGGTATGGCGCGGACGGCAAGCTGGTCGCGGGTACCTGGACCGACATGGCGGGCAACGCACTGCCGGATCCGACTGACGATGCCGAGCTGAAGGCGTATCTGGCGACCAATCTGTTCACGCCAACGACGCCCAACGCCGATCACCAGACTTTCTACGGCTATCTGAACGGCGACGAAGATGCAGCCGTCGCTGGCACGCTGATGGGGTTCATCCGCAATCCCGGCTTCACCTTCGAGAACCGGTTCGCAAGCATCGCCAACTTCCATGCCCGTCCGGGTGTCGAACTGCGCAACCCCGATCCCACGATCAATGGCGGCGCCATCTCCATCCTCACCGCGTGGAACCTTGGCGCCGGCACCAGTCCCAACGCACTCGCGTTCCGCTACAACGATCAGGCACCCATCCTGTCGCTGCGCGCCCAAGGCAATATCGATGCGCGTGCCAGCCTTACGGACGGTTTCTGGCAATATGCCACGGCAACCGGCGCGGGCGGGAAGATCATCGAGTCGGATTTCGCGACGATCGATCCGGCGTGGCAGACCCTTAAGGATTCGGTGTTCAATGGGATTAGCGACACCAGCCTGTTATATGCGCCAGCCGATAATTTGGTCGGAGACTCGACCGCAATTGGCCAGTATTATGGACTTTACCAGAAGTATCTGGATTTCCTCAACCTGCCTGGCGCCTTCTCGTCGATCAACAACGGCATTGATCTTGAATATACGATGTTCTTCGCCGGTGGCTCGATCGATCCGACCAATCCTCCTCCGACGCCGCCTGCAACGGCGAACGATTATACAAATTACCTCAAGGCTTACACGCCATACTTCAACAAGGTGATCATGGGTCTGGTCAACGGCGAATCGACGCCGTCCGATTTCCAGCCGCTGCTGCCACCCCCTACGACGCTGGACATCGTGATCGCCAAGCCGCCGGTGGCCAACGGCCCCGCGCCGATCAACATCAAGGACAATCCTTTGCCATTGTCGAGCGCGGTGCTCGCGGGAGGCGTGAGCAGCTCTTATCGGTTGATCGCGGGCGCGGACTTTGCGAGCAGCGATCCGATCACGGTACAGGCCATTTCGGCGGCCGCCCTCACGATCGACGGACACATCAGTTGGGCGACCGATGGCGGCACGATCAACGTCGGCACGATGATCCGCACCGGCACGGGCGGTATCGACATCATCTCGGCCGGCGACATCGCCTTGCTCGACAAGACGGCGCCCGGCACGATCTACGCAGCCGGCCGACCGGCTGCGGGCACGATCCAGGACACGCTCCATCAATCAGTACTCGGCACCAACGCCATCGGCGTGCCCACGCTGATCACGGGCGAAGTGCACCCCGAGGCGGGCGGCGACGTAACGATACGCGCTGGCGGCAGCATCAGCGGTAACGAACAGATCTATGCGGACACCGGGCGTTATGCCGCTCAGTTCTGGTGGCCGTGGATGGCGACCGGCAATGCCATGGGGGCCAACGACAGCACCGGTGCGTCCGAAGTCAAGGCGTCCTCGATCAACTTCGGCGCCTTCGGCCAAGGCGCGATGAGCATCGGTGGCAACGTATCGGTGTCGGCGGCCGGTGATATCCGCGAGTTCTCCGTCTCGCTGCCGACGACCTGGTACCAGGCGACCGATGCGAGCGGCGCTGCGTCGGTGACTTATGTCGGTGGCGGCAATCTCTCCGTCCAGGCTGGCGGTGACATCCTTGGCGGCAGCTATTTCGTCTCGAAGGGACAGGGACGGATCGATACCAATGGTTCGATCGGCTCGGCGTTCACGCTGACGGCGCAGGGCTATTCAAGCCCCGTATCGACGCTGCTGGCGCTGCAGGATGCGGTGCTCACCGTGTCGGCGCGCGGTACGGCGGATATCGGCGGCATCTACAATCCGTCCTGGCTGAAGATACCGGACGGCGCGGACGGCAGCCGGATGTTCTCTGACGGCCAATCCTATTCGCCGCGGTCCGCGATCAACCTGTCCTCCACCTCGGGCGACGTGCGCCTGGATACCTTGCGCCTGCCGCGCAGTCTGTTCGGCTATGGCAATAAAATCTACGAAAATACGGAGGATACGAGCAACAGCTACGGGCGCATGTTGCCGGCGTCGCTCGCCGTGATGGCGTTCGACGGTAGCCTGTATGTCGGCGGCGCGGGCGAGTTGTATCCTTCGACCACGGGCAACCTGCAATTGCTGGCCAGCGGATCGATCCAGTTCACCAACGATATCGTCGGTCAATTGAACAGCGCCGCTGAATTCGGCATGTCGGATGCGCCAACCTCCTATTTGCCGTCACCGCTCAACCCGATCGGCAATCTCTCGTTCTGGAATACGCTGTTTAATGGCGGCGATCGTTTCCTGGCGCATCAGGCGGGACTGCACGCGGCCGACACCCAGCCGGTACGCATCTACAGCCTGACCGGGGACATCGTGGATGGTGCCGTGGCGGCCGACGGCAGTTTCTATGCCGGGTTCGTGACCAACGGCATGCGGATCGTCGCGCCCAAAGTCACGCAGATCTATGCCGGCGGAGATGTTGCCAACCTCTACTTCCTCGGAACGAACCTTTACGCCAGCGACGTGACCAATATCGTTGCCGGGCGCGACATCTACGACACGCCGTTGCCTACCAGCTTCTTGCAGCTCAATGTGCCCGTCAGCGCGATCGAGATCGCCGGGCCGGGCAGCCTGGATATCACTGCGGGTCGCGATCTGGGGCCGCTGGCCGGTAACAAGCCCGTGACCGGGCTTCGCGCGGTGGGCGATCTTTATAACGCGCGCATCGGGCGCGGTAGCGCGGACATTTCGGTGCTGTTTGGGACCGCGCCGGGCGTCGCGTGGGACGATTTCGCGAGCGCCTATCTGGCCCCGGGAGCAAAGCTGGACGGTATCCCCGGCTTTGACAACGACCTGATCGGCACCGTCGCGCAATATCAGGCCGATCAAGACAAGCGGGCCGGCGGAACAGGGGCAAAACCAACTCTGACGGCCGATCAAGCGTGGGCAATCTTCAAGACCCTTCCCGATGCTCAGCGTCAGGCACTGATCGAGAAGGCGTTCTTCCGCGTGCTGCAGACGACGGGCGCCGACTATAACGATCCCGCCAGCCGCTATTACGGCAAATATGCGCGCGGCTATCAGGCCATCGAAGCCCTGTTCCCCGCTAAGCTGGGTTACACAAAGAACAACCTCGAAGGGGGCGCCAACGGTGCCGCCACCCAGGTTACGACCGGCAATCTCGATATGCGCGGCTCCACCATCCAGACCGAGCAGGGCGGCAACATCAACATCCTGGGGCCGGGCGGGCGCATCCTGGTCGGTTCGACCGGCTCCCCGCCCTATCTGGTCGACGGCCAGACTGGCGCAGTGCTGGTCGGCCCGCAAGCGATGGGCATCCTCGCCTGGGAAACGGGCAATGTGAACATCTTCTCCGATCAGTCACTGCTGCTCGCGCAGAGCCGCATCTTCACGGAGCGGGGCGGCGACATGACGATCTGGTCGTCCAACGGTGACATCAACGCCGGAAAGGGCGCCAAGACATCGACCGAACAGCCGCCGCTTCGATATGTCTGCACGCCCGATTATTTCTGCCGTATCGATTCCGGTGCCGCAGTCTCGGGGGCAGGCATCGCTGCCTTCTCGGCGGGCGAGAATGACCTCCCGCTGGTTACGCTTGTGGCACCGCGCGGCACGGTAGACTTCGGCGACGCCGGTGTCCGCGCCGGCAACCTGATCGTAGCGGCGCAGGCGGTGGCCAACGCCGACAACGTGCAGGTCAAAGGCACGACGATCGGTGTACCGACCAACCAGGCCAACGTGTCGGCCAACCTCGCGGCATCGAGCACGGCGGCCAACGCCGCGCAGGAAGCCGCGACCGCGATGCAGAAAGCCCGGCAGAACGACCAGCCGTCAGTTGTCATCGTGACGATCAACGGGTTCGGCTGAACGTGCCTGAATTGAGCACCAAACCGATTTTCAGGAGTATTTTCGTGACATCTCTTTCCGATCGCCCGCTTCCTCTATTCTACCAAAAACCCCAGCCGCTGATCCAAGTGATCCATGATGAGGTGCGGTTGAAGAATGGTGATTTCACCTTCGCGGCCGATGCGAACGCGCTGCCTGTGACGATCGTCGAGTTCGCGCAGGCGATGCGCTTTTACCCGATCGCCTTCGCTGAGGGCGGCAACTTCCCGGTGGCGGTGCTGGGCCTGAGTGCGGGCAACCGCTTCGTGACCGAAGGCCGCTGGGCCGAGCGCCATTATGTCCCGGCCTATGCGCGGCGCTATCCGTTCGTGTTCCAGGATGCCGGCGAGCAGGGCTTCGCGCTCGCGCTCGACATGGCGTCCGAACGGGTTGTGCGTAGCGGCGAGGCGGGAACACCGATGTTCATCGACGGAAAGCCCTCACCGCTGACCGAAAGCGCGCTCGCCTTCTGCCGGGAGTTCCACCAGGCGCACCTCCAGACCCAGGCGTTCGTCGCGGCGCTCGCCGAGCGCGATCTGCTGATCGAGCAGCAAGCCGATGCGAAGCTCGCGTCCGGCGAACCCCGTCGGCTCGCCGGCTTCCACATCGTCGATCGCGAGAAGTTCGGCGCGCTTCCCGATGATGTTATCCTTGATTGGCATCGCAAGGGCTGGCTCGCTCTGGTCCTGTTCCACCTGTCGTCGCTCGACCGCTTTGCCGACCTGCTGGCGCTGGAAGGAGTCGCCGCGCCGGCGCACATCGAGCCAGCCGCGTCAGATGCCGCCATGGTCGATCCAGTTGCCTGATCCATTTGAAGGAAGTGTCATGAAGTCGGTTGTTCTTTCCCTCGCCATCGCCAGCAGCCTCGTCGGCACCCCAACCTTTGCGCAGCAGGCGGCACCGTCTGCGCCCGCCGCGCAGCCGCTTGGCGGCGCCACGATCCCCGGCCTGTGTCTGCTTTCGCGTGAGGCGATCTTCGCCAATGCGGCAGTTGGCAAGGTCGCGACCACGCGGCTCCAGCAGCTCGCCCAGGACGCGCAGGCCGAGGTCGATGCAGAGCGCAAGCCGCTCGACACCGAGATCCAGGCGTTCCAGGCCGAGGCGGCCAAGCTGACGCCGGCGCAGCGCACCCAGCGCGAACAGGCGCTCCAGCCGCGCCTCCAGGCGGTGCAGGCCAAGACCCAGCAACGCAGCCGCGAGATCGAGGCGACGCGCGAAAAGGCCATGGCGACGATCGCCAGCGATGCGCAGCCGGTGATCGCGCAGGTCTACACCCAGCACAAATGCGGCCTGCTGGTCGATCGCAATACAGTGCTGGGAGGAAACATGACGAACGACATCACCCCCGACGTGGTCAAGGGGCTCGACGCCAAGGTCACCACCATCACCTTCAACCGCGAGGCGCTGCCCGCCCAACCGGCCCCGAAACCCTAGTTGCCGGAGGAGGAAACCGACATGCTGCCCGTGATCGCGCTCCTGGGGATTGGCTTCGTGAGCGGTGTGCTGCTCACCGCCATGGTCGCCCTCTACGTCTTCGGTCTGCTGCGTGCCTATACCACCGAGATCATCGACCAGCATGTCGGGGTGTGGCTGTACAATCACCCCGTAAAACAGCCCGTCCCGGTCCGGAGCGGGCGAAAAGCCGCATGATCATCACAGCGAACCGACCGACCTGTCCCATCCGTCCTACCCCGTCCACGCATGGCCAAGGAGCTACCCGCGCATCATGACCGACCATGACTCCCCGCGTTCGTTCCGCCGCCTTGCCTCCGGCCTCACCGCCGCGCTTTGCCTCCTGTCCGGCGCCGCGCACGCCGGCCAGCCGCGGACGATCGCGCCGGGAGCCGCGCCTCAAGCGTGGCTCGCTTATGCGCAGACGGTCTCGGATGCCGTCCATACGCGGCTGACCGGCGACGACCCCGCCGCCGTGCGCCTGCGCGACTATATGAACCAGTTGCCCGGCGGGGCCGACGCCGAGGGCGCGGCGCTGCGCATCGCCTTCTGGATCGATGGCAAGGGCCGGATCACCCGCATCGATCATGCCCTGTTCGCGCAAACCCAGCCCAACGACGATCTGCAGACACTACTGGTCGGGATCGAACTTCCAGCACCGCCGCCCAAGGGAATGCTCCTGCCGCTTCGTCTTGGAGTCCAGATCAAGCTGAAGCCACGCCCCGAGCCGATGTCGGCCTTCACCACCATCAGCCTGCGCTATCGAAACATGCCACCATCGCCGCGATGGTCATGATCGTTGCGGCATCCACACGCCACCGCCAGCGCCGCCGCTGACGGTCATGAAATCGCCCTTGCCGGGTTCGGCAGGTTCAAGGTCAAGCAACGACCGGCGCGCGCCGGCCGGAACCCGGCGACCGGGGAACGGCTAGCCGTCCCCGCCTCGAACAAGTTGACCTTCCGTCTGGCATAGGCCGTGAATGATCGTCTCAATGCCTGAGGCGTCGCGAAGGATGTGAACCTTGGCGGACTACCCGGATTGTGCGCGGCCTATAGCGCCGCACCCGGGCGTTATCAGTGGCATGTACGGACGGGCGGCCCGCTTCCTGGCGAGACGCGCGGCTATCTCGATCCCGTGATGGCGGTACGCCTCGGCCCGGCGGTCGGTGGAAATACCGGCCAGTTCGCGATCCCGCCGACACCTGCACCGGCTTTCAGCGAAGCCGGTGGAAGGATGCCTGCGGCAACGTCGCCGCTGTTTGTGATCCTGAAACACCCCTAACAGGCTGTTGAAGAAGTCCATTTTTGAGCGATGAAGGACCATTCGTCGCCGTTGTGGTAGCAGATTTCGCCGTGGAGGGAGCCATCGGGCTGGAGTTCGGCGGAGCCGTCCCCGCAGACCTCGGTCATTTCGTCGCTTCCATTCCAGGAGAAGTCGATGCTTGTCGCCTCGGTGCCGCTCGCTGCCCATATATGTCCGGTGCAGCATCCGAAGGCAAACTCTCCCCCGCCATTGCCTTCGAACAGGATATAGGCCGGCTCGACCATGTCGGGATAGTCGGCCTCGAAGTCGGGCATCTCGACGATGCGCCATTTGCCCTTGAGGCTCATGCCGGCGCACCGAGGAGCTTGGGCAGGCGGACCAGATTGTAGGCGGCCAAGGTGAGGGTGAAAACCGCATCGACCTTGGCCTGTCCTCGTAGCTTGACCTTGGCGAGGCCAGCGGCGCTCTTGGCCCAGCCGAACACCTCTTCGATGCGCTTGCGGCAGCATTGGCTGATGGCATAGCCGGGATGCCGGGTGGTGCGCCGATCCATGGCGGTCGCGCGCGGCTTTCCGGTCTTCGAAAGATGTCCGTCGATCGCGATGTGCGGGGTGACCGAGCGCTCGCGCAAATCCTCCACGAACTGCCGCACGTCATAGGCCTTGTCGGCGCCGAGCGTGATGCGGCGGCGGCGCGGCCGGCGATCCAGCATCGCAAGCGCGGCTTCCCGTTCAGCAGTACCGCTTGCCTGGGTGATACCGCCGTCCACCGCTAGACCGTTGCGGTTCTCCATCAGAGCATGACCGATATAGCAAAGCCTGGCAGGCTGGCCGGCGCCCTTCTTGTAGAGCCGCGCCTCGGGATCGGTCGTGCTCTGGTGGGTCTCGTTGGAGCGCTTCTCCTTGTGGAAGTCGCGCTCGGCATTGCGGCCCGGTGGACCCGGCCGGTCATCGTCACTCCCGTCCTTGCGGCGAAAGCTCTTGATCGATGCCCATGCCTCGATCAGCGTACCGTCCACCGAGAAATGATCGCTCGAGACCAGCCGCTTCACCCTGGGCTGTGCGAGGATCGCGCGCAGGAATTTGGCGGCGATCTCGCCACTGAGCAGCCGGTCCCGGTTGGTGCTGAAGCTCGAATGATCCCACACTGCCTCGTCGACACCCAAGCCGACGAACCAGCAGAACAACAGGTCGAACTCGATCCGCTCCATCAACTGGCGTTCCGAGCGTATCCCGTAAAATACCTGCAGCAGCATCGCTCGCAGCAACCACTCAGGCGGAATCGAGGGCCGACCAAAACGGTGCGCGTAAAGTGCCCCGAAATCCTCGTCCAGCGCCGCCAGTGCCGCGTTGGCTACCTCCCGAATCCGCCGGAGCGGATGATCCTTGCGTATCCGGGACTCCACATCGACATAGGAAAACAAGCTTCCGCTGCTATCGTCAGAACCGCGCATCGATCCCTCCCGCTCAAAGAGAGTGAATCACGATCACGGCCCAATCGCCAGCTACTTCTTCAACGGCCTGCTAAGCGGGGTGACTATCAGCCGAGGATCGGCAGCGAGAGGCGGGCGATGAACACAGCGCCCTCCTGTTCTCGGGCAAAGGTGCCGCCCGATGCGTGCACCAGCCGGTCGATCAGGCCGAGGCCCTGACCGCCCTCGCGGGGCGGCCCTAATTCGGTCTGCTCGCGCCAGATGAGATGGAGCATGCCGTCATCGACCGTCCCCTCGACCGAGATCGTTCGGCCCTGCTGCAGGGCGCCATATTTGAGGCTGTTGGTCGCCAGTTCGCCGAACGTGAGCGCCAGCGCCTGCATCGCCGCATCGCTGAGCTGGACGTCGGGCAACGCGCCGAACTTGAGCAGCGATCCGTCGCCATAGGCCGATGTCAGGAGCGGGATGATATCGGCGAAGCGCCTGGCCGAGGACGGGTTTAGAATGAGATCCTGCACCGTGGCGAGCTGCGCGAACCGGGCGGTGATTTCTTCAGCGAAGGCACGCGCTTCCGGTCGTGACCGGGCGGACATCATCGTCAGGCCCGATGCCACGGTCAGGGCGTTTTTGAGCCGGTGGCGCATCTCCGCGCTGATCGCGGCGACACGCTGGCGCTCGGTCACCTCGGCGGTCGTGTCGCGCGCGATGGTGAGGAAACGTGTAATCTCGTCATTGTCGCCGCGGATCGGTGTGACCGTGACATCCCACCAGCGAAGCGATCGATCGGGCCCCGGACGCGCCGCTTTCACCCGGGCGACCTCGCCCGCGCTTGCGGCGGCCAGCGCGGCCTCGACTTGCGGCCGCACATCGGCCGGCCAGCGCTCGACCCAGGACTGGCCGATCAGATCGGTCGGGGAGGTCAGCTCCATCGCGCTGGCGCCTTCGCGATTGACGAACAGGATGCGCCCGTCGCTGTCGAGCAGCTTGATGCATTCATGGGTCTGATCGAGCAACGTGGCAAGCAGGACATCGTGTTTGTCGATCAACGCATCGACCGGTTCGGCCATGGCTAGGTTTCCGTCCGATGATATGATCCGGCACCGTAACAGGCTTCACTCTAGCCGTCACAACCTTGATCAAGATCGGTTCGAAATACCCGGCTGGTCGCGCGGAGGAGGGGGCTTGTCCTCGACCACGATGAGCTTTCGCTCTTCGTCGAGCAGCACGTCGATCGTAATCGGGGAAGCCCTTCCCGATCGCGTCCAGACATCGAACCCGTTGTCGACCAGTTCGCAGATCGACCGGCTGAGGTCATAATCAGCAATGATCGACAAGAACATCCGCTTCGACGGCGTGGCTTCAAGAATTGCGACCTGCCTCTTCATGCGCATCTCCCCGCTTGATGCTAGCACTCAATCCTGCAACCCGATCGATAAGACATAGCTTACCGCATCCGAAGGAATATCGCGCGACATGCAATATATCGACCGGCACCGCGTCCCCCCTCCACCCGCGTTTCAGGGAACAAGCGCAAAGGAGGAGCGCGATGCGCTTCTCGAGTTCATGAAGCAGGACCCGGAGCGCCGAGCACAAAGTTCGACGCAGGCCAGCAGGTTCGAGCCCGATAGCAGTGTGCTTTCGGCCCTTCACGAGCTCTTTAATTCGAAATGCGCGTTTTGCGAGGCGCGCGTTCCGCTCAACGTCCATCTCTTCCGGCCAAAGGAAGAAGCGACGCCGCAAGCAGGGAAACTGGCTCACCTCTACTACATCTGGCTAAGGACAGACTGGGGCAATTTCTATTCAATTTGCGGTCCATGCTCTGCACGCACCTACCGGAATTTTCCGGTCAAAAATGGCCAACGCGGGGCGCTTCCCGGCATGGCGGAGCTGGAGGCGTTTGTAAAAGAAGGCTATGGCCTGTGGCGGTCTGCACACCGGGATCGTCCCTTGCTCATCGATCCTTGTCGGGTCAGGGACTACACACAGCATTTCAGCGTCAGCCTCGACGGCCGGCTTCAGCCGATTTCGGAGGCCGCGGTCGCGACAATCGAAGTTTTCGGTCTGGATCGCGATCCGCTCGTCCGAGCCCGCGCACAAGCCTATGATCAGTATCTCGACCTTTTCTTCTCGGAGCTCGCGCGCGGCGTCTCTCTGTCGATGTTCGACTTCGATACGATGGAGTTCGGCGGGAGCTGGTATCTGTTACTGCGCCGTCTAGGAAAGGAAGCAGGACGCAGGCTTGGACGGCCATTCCAGCCCAACAAAGCTAAATTTGTGGAACAATTTCGGGCGATCTGGGGCACCGACTTGGGCCAAAAGGCACTTCGCGAAGCGGCCGAGGGCATTCTGCTAGCCGAGCCGCGCAAGGCACCCGTCTCCCGGACGGCGCGCCGGGGACCGGCCAGCAGGCTTACCACGATCGAAGTCGAAAATTTCAAGGCGATCTCGGGCGTCGAGATAGTTGTTCCGGAGCCCATTGCTGCCAACCCCCAACTGGACCGGAAAGCCGAAGCTGCTGCGCTCCTCATTTTAGGAGAGAATGCGGCGGGCAAGAGCTCGCTGCTTGAAGCCGTTGCGCTCGCGCTCTGCAGCGAGCGCACTCGTACCAATCTTGACAAGGCGCCCAGTGCCTTCATCCTCGACCCCTCGATGCTCGGCGTCGATCCAGACGTCACGGCGCCGTCCCAAACCATCGTTTCTCTTGGCTTCGACGATGGCGGGCATGTCACTATGACAATCCGGACCGACTACACGTTCGATCAAGTGGTTTCGAATTTGCCTCTGGTTTTCGCTTATGGTGCCTTCAGGCAATATGACGTTACCAGCCGGCGGTCGGTGCGTTTCGGCCACGTCGGTTCGCTTTTTCAGCCGCGGTTCCTCCTTCCCAATCCTGAAAAGTGGCTACTTGGCCTCAACGAGACCCGTTTTGCGATGGTAGCGAGAGCGCTTCGCGATATCTTCTCGATCGAAGGCGAATTCGAGGTGATCGAGCAGGATCGAGCCAACGCGCGCTGCCTGCTCGTCACACGTATCGATGACGGGAATACGACGAGGCTCCTCAAGACCCCGCTCGCGGTCGCATCCTCTGGATATCGCTCGATCCTAGCGATGGTTTGCGACATTCTGGAAGGCCTGATGGGCACGAGCGACGCCAATCTCCAGCCGCTCGACGAGGCAAGACCGGTGATTCTCATCGACGAGATCGAGGCCCACCTCCATCCTCGGTGGAAGATGCAGATCATGACGGCCCTCCGGCAGGTGCTCCCGCGAGCGGTCATTGTCGCGACAAGTCACGATCCCTTGTGCATCCGCGGGATGCACGACGGCGAAGTCGCCGTATTCAGGCGAGGCGCCAATGGTGGCGGGCCGGACGGGTTGATGGCCGTAGAGGTTCGCACGGACCTGCCCGACGTTGAAAACCTAACCGTCGAGCAGCTCCTGACATCGGATCTCTTCGAGATGTTTTCGACCGACTCTCCGCAAATCGAACGCAATATTGCAGATATTTCCGTCCTTCTCGCGCGCCGGGAAAGTGGCGTCCGGTTACGCGCGGACGAATTGGCGGCGCTTGAGGATCTCGAGCAGCAGATCGGCGAGGCCTTACCGCTTGGTACCTCGCAGGCTCAGCGCCTCGTTTTGTCGGCAGTCGAGGAGTTTCTACGCTTGAGACGCGGAACGACCGCGGCGCGGATGAAGAGCCTGGAGGCGGCAGCGAGGCAGCGGATTGTCAGCGCGCTGGAGAGCATCTGATGCGTGCCGTATTGCGCGGTAACAAGGCGCCACCTTCGGGGCTGAGTAAGCGGGGCCAAGACAAGCTCACGGAGCTGGAGCGGGTTCGCAACCATATGCGGGCGCCACTCCCCGCCGGCGAAACGCGGAGTGCATTCGGATTTCGTGCCTATAAATCGGGAGAGGTCAAGCGCCGGCTCGAAGATCTCTTTCACGGGAAATGCGCATATTGCGAAACCTATTATGCGGCGCAGGCGCCCGTGGACGTCGAACATTATCGGCCGAAAGGAGCCGTGGAAGATGCCCCCGACCATCCAGGATATTGGTGGTTGGCAATGGATTGGCAGAATCTCCTGCCGAGCTGCATCGACTGCAACCGGCGGCGGAAGCAGAAGACGCCTGAGCTGACGAGCGATCTTTCCGTTCTTCACAAGACGATGCTGACCGGGAAAAAGGATTGCTTTCCGGTGAGTGGTGACCGGGCAGCGGGTGAAGAGGCCGATGTGGACCTCGAAGATCCGCTGCTTCTCGATCCGACCCGTGACGATCCAAGCGCGCATCTGCATTACTGGCTAGGTGATGGTCCTTCCGCCGGGCTTGTTTTGCCTCGCGCTGCCGATGATGCGGTTCCTGCTCTTCCGGTGGTCGGCGGCGATGTGGGGGAAATCATAGCTCATGCGGTTGACGCAGGGCTGAGCGTTCGCGGCGCCGTATCTATCCAGGTCTACGGCCTTAATCGGCTCCATCTCTTACAGGAGCGCGCGCAACTTCTTCAGCGGCTTCGCTTCCTAGAATATATAGTCATAAACATCGGAGAGGCTGTTCAAACCCTCTCTCGCCCGCACCTGACTGTGCATGAGGAAGTCCTCGAAGCGACACGGAATCTGATCCAGCTTCAGGATCGTGTGATTGCAGAGATGACGGCAATGGCATCACCGAAGGCGCCTTATTCGGTCATGGCTGCTGCATTTATCGCAAATTTCAAACGGCGACTTCTGGCCGGTTGACGCTATGGCTCGATCGCTCGGAGCGATGACCAATCATCTCGTCCTCATCTCGGCGTAAGGATGATATCCATTTCGCCGGGCTTGGTGCTTCGGTCGCCGAAGAGTGACGTTTGCGTCGCCCGGCTGTAGGGAGCGGCAACCAAGCGATGATCCTTCTCGGGGAAGAGGTTCTCTAGAACCCTCGTCGTCACGTCGAGCGTTGCCGGACGCGCATCCGTCCGCACATAAATCGTGGCATCAGGTGTGAGCAATCGCCGGCTTGACGAGAAACATTGATGTAGCAGGCGAGTATAAGCTGTCGCATCGTCATATTTGGATTTCCATTTCTGGCCATCCAGAATGGGCCGCTCGGTTTCCCCAAGCAGCCAATATCGCAACCATTGATCGTAATAATAGGATGTAACGCCGCGGTACGGTGGAGACGTTAGCAAGAGCCTGTATTGCCCCGCGTCGGCTGGCTTCCTACGCTGCAAAATCTGTCGGCAATCTCCGAGGCGAAGACAATGCTCGTCCCAGTCGGGCGCGCCGTGCCTGTATCGCCATCCGACACGGGAGCTCAGAAAGTCGACGGGGTCGATGTCCGGGGGGACGGTGAGATCATGCTCCCTCCACCAGTTTACCGAATATTCCGGAGCCATGGCCTTTGTTTGCCGCATCTGGTTCGACAAAGCACAGGGGCGACCACCGTCGATCTTGCCGTGAAGATAGGTCAGCAGAAATGCGATGGTCGTGCGATCGATGCGGTGGGTTTTCCAGCGCAGGTCCGAGCGGGCAGCGAGCAAAAACGCTAGTACGCGAGGAGCGAAGCAGTATTGGAAAAACTCTGGCAGCCGTTCAGCTGCCTCCTCGAATGCCGGGGCAATAACCGATAGCTGTTCGATCCTTCTCAGAACACTAGCCTCCGATGCTGGGAATAGCTTTGTTCTTCCATAAATCCAGCCGAGCGGGCTGATTTCAATGCCGAGCGCTCGCCTCCCCTTTTCGCGCGCGCAGAATAAGCTTGTGCCCCGGCCTGCGAAAGGATCGAGAACACCGTCGCCGATATGAGTATATTGGTCGATCACACTTCGCGCGAACACGACGGGGAACATCGCATAATAAGGTCCGAGGCTCGCCCAACGCGACGTGGGGCCCTCCTTCGCGCGTTGTTTGACCGGGATCCAATCGGGATGGGCGTCCATTCAAGCCTCCCCGAAAAGGCCCATGATGATGTCTGTGCCCCGCTTCAGCGGGATCGCCGCATGCGCGTGCGCGCGCACAAGCGGCATGAAACCATCTTGGTAGAGGTAGGTCGACAGGTGGTCGAGGACATTGAGGGCGTCGCCAAGACGAGGGAATGCGACACCGCTGCAGTCATAGAAGTCCGTCCCCTCGACATTGACCATCGCCATGTTCAGAACTGCGTGAGCTTCGTTTCGCGTCTTGTAGAAGACCTTGCGGCCAAAATAGGTGTCTGCCCCGCTCGGCTTTGCGTCTTCCGGGCGGAACACGATGTTGCGATTTACGTATTGCGCATCGGGAATGAGAACCGAGCCAGCCGCGAACTTTGAACGAGGGCCGGCCTTGTCTGTCCAGTCGAGATCCGCGAAGTGCGTTACATACTGTCCGGTCTTCTCAAGGCCGATCACGAGAAGGTCCCCGCCCGTAGCCTTGCGGACGGCAGCGCTGATCCGGATGATTTCGGCACGTATCCAAGGCGCGAGCCAGGCAGGCTGGCCAAATACTGCCAGCGGGCCATCGAGCACGAAGGCGCAATCCTTTAGGAAATGAATTCGTTTCGGGTCTTCAAAGAACCGCAGAACATTGACCAGCGCAAGCACTTCGAGGACGTGGCGAACCTCGCCATGCACCTCACCATTTGAACCAAGTTCATTGAAACGCTCATGAAACCTGAGCGCATCAGTTTCGAAAAGCGTTTCTCTCTTGTCGCAAGCGCAAGTGTAAACCCCTTGGTTCTCGCTATACCGATGTTCGCAACCCTCGATCGGGCATCCGATATTGGACGTGCGCGACGTGACGATCGCGCGCATCGTCTCGAGCAATGTTTCGTGGCTTTTGTCGAGTTTCCCGTGAAGTGCTTCGTAGACGGAGGCCCTGAAGAAGGTCCTGGAAGTTTCCTCGACATACTGTCGGACAACGTTGGAACCAGGTAAAACCGCATCGAGAGTATGCGCACTGTCCATCTCGTTGAAAATTCGAGGAGACGGTATTTGCCCATTCCCAATCGCCGCGAGTTTTGAAATGTCAATAAATACGACCGACAGCATGATGAGACTGCATTCGGCACCGGGGAAACCGTTGCGAACCTTATGGGTGATGCTCGATCCATCGATAGCGATGACGCGGGAGGGAAGCCAGTCGCTGCGCGCAACTTCTACCAGCGGCGCGGGATCGCGCTCGGCATTAGACGGCCGCACCGCGACCGAACCTTCAAACTCCTTCAGGGCCAAACTTTTTTCAAGCGCCAACAGGCTTTCACCTGTCGCCACTTCGTTTTCGAAGGGCATCAGATGTCGACCTTGAAGCGTTGTACTTGGATCGGGACGATATAGGGGTTGCTGAGCGTACGCATCCGAATAAAGCCCGGATCGGGCACTTGCAATATAGACTGTGCGAAATCGTCGAAATCATAGTATTTTCGCAGTTCTCGCATCTCGTCCGAATTGTTGAGATGCGCGACAAACCAGTTGTCCGTATTCTTCATGATGTTCGACTGAATCGAAGAAGGCTCCTGTGTGGCATAGACGATGCCGACGCGATATTTCGAACCCTCCTTAGCTACGCGGGACCAGATATTCGTCACGTCGGCGGCCGACCCCGCAGGCAGGAGATTATGGGCCTCCTCGGCGTACACGATGACGTCTGGAGGCAGAGCGAAGCCCCCGCGCCCATCTGATTCGGGAGCGATGAATGCGGCCTTTTGTCGATTGAACAGCGATCTCATGACACGTTCCGCAGCGGCCCGATTCATATCGGGATCCCCGGTCGACTGGTCGAAAATAACCAGTTTACCGGCAATGAGATCATCGACAATGCTTACCGCATAATCGTCGGTGCTCTTTGGGTCGTGCTGCGGGAGCAGCGCTCGCAGCGCGCGGGGGCCATTGGGATATTGATAGATGCTCAAAATGCCGTTGAGCGTCTCATCGTCCCAGTTTCTTTCATCGTCGCCTTTACGATATTCATTTGTGAATGATGCAAATCCCGAGTTTTGCGCGTCGGTGATAAATCGCCTTAGCGCTTGGCAGGCATCGACGAAACTCGCCCAGTTCGGCCGTTCCTCGCCAAAGGTCTTAGCGGCGGCGGCATAGTCGGTCGCATGACTCGATGTCGAGTTTGACATCGCCTTCAATATTTCTTTGCTAAAAAGGCCCTTGATGTAAGGGCCGGTTTCCTTCGAGGCAAAGCCGGCGGCACTCAGCACGGATCGATACACGACAATGGCACGCCTAAAACGTGTCGCAGCGCTCCCGTCGAGAACTTCGGGTACTTCGAGCGGGGTATTGCGGAAATTCTGAACATATTTGGCCGTGTCACCGACAAGGATCTCGTCGGCCATTCTCTTGCCGACGAGCAGTTGCTCCAGGCTATTTCTTACCTGATCCGACTTGTGCCACGACGATGGCTCGCCGCCGTAAAAGTTGATTTTGGCGACAATCCGATTGGGGTCGGCGGGGTGGGTAGTCAGGCCATAGGTCGCGACGTCATCGGATTTGGCATTCTGAGTGTGCGCGCCCACATTCTTCAGGCAGGATGGATTCTCGGCATCGCCATCCTGCATATTTTCGTTCGCATATTCGCCGTTCACGTCGAATATGAGTTGGCCGATCCGACCTTTGCCGCTTTCGCGCTCTCTGAGGCGAAACACACTGCTCGCAATCACCTTGGTGGTGTTTGACTTGCCGGTGCGGGACATGCCGAACAGGGCGGTTCGGCGCGCGACGAGATCTGTAGGGTCGAGATTGACTGGGACAGCTTCACCTTTCGGGTCGATCCGGCGTTCGGACGAGGCGTAGCGTACGCGTCCAACCGCCACCCGCCCGCCCGCGAGCGGATGCTGGTCGTCCGTTCCCGCCTTCGCAAAATTCACGATTGTCGACAGCGCATCTCCGACGGGTTTGTAGACCTTCATTCCGCGGCCGGAGTAGAAGTTCGAAATATCGGCTCCGAAAATCAGGCTCCATTGTCCTGCCTTGGCTTCGGCTACCCTGAATGTCCCAAGGACACGGCAGCGGACACCGGAATAGCGGAGTTGGTGTAGCGTGAACTGGTCCGTTCGGCCCTCTGCGTCCCAGACATCCTCAAGTGTCGCCACGCGCTGTCCGGCGAGGAAGCGGTTTACATCGGTTTCCGCGGCATTTGGCAGGCGTGACTGTCCAGTCACGCGCAACAAGATCAATGCGGAATCTTCATCTACCGGATCGCATTCTTGCCCGGGCTGGAGTCGGGTCGCGATGAGGAAACTGCCCAAGGGCAATCCTCCTACTTGTTGCCGACTGAAATCATGGACAAGGATTTCGCAAGAATCATAATCGATCTTCAAGAGATCGCCAACGAGATCGCTTTGCCGAAGCATCCGAGTAAGACGTAGACTAGCAGACTTAGTCGTGCTCTCTTGAAAGCTATCGAATTCGTCGCTCAATCCCCGAATCTTAGAACCAGACATCGTTCGCTTGTACCCCCTGTCGCTGGGAGCTTAGCTAGAAAAATTACGCGTTTGAAGAGTGAGGATGCTTTTTGAACACATCTCCTGATGAGCAAGATGCCACGAGTGAGCGCGGCGAAGGCGCTCAACCCCGATCGGGCCATTGGAACGCCCATATCATTGAGCGCACGTGCGGCCGGCAGATCGTCCTGCCAGTTGGGCAATGCATCGAACGGAACGTAAAGACCGCTCAAGCTGCGCCATTTGTCATGTGCTTCATCGGCCTTCGGCGCACCCGCGCAGCATCATCCTGCGACACAGAGCCAGCCTTTGGGCGTGCTTTCATACACCTGGCCATAGCCGGTGCCGAGGCCGACGCCGTGCTGGTTGAAGCAGCGGGCGCAGATATTAGCCCAGCAAGGACCGATGTCGCCATCGACCATGAAGCGGAGCAGCGCGAACGGGTGCTCACAGACATCGCAGGTGTCGAGATCGCCCATCCAGTAGGACACCTCCTCCTGCGCGGGCGCATCAGCGATCAGCTCGGCCAAGCGCCTCTCGGCCAGGGGCATGTCGTTATTGAGGAACGCCTGGATCGTCTGTGCAAACCCCTGATCGATGCGCATGAAGGACGCGATGATCTGGTGGACCTCCTCGACATGCGCATCGATAAGATGGTTGATTGAACGAATCTCGCCCTTGACCGGCACGATGATCGAGCCCTGTACGCGGATGCGCTCGGGGCCTGCCTTCGTCTCGCGGAACACCGAATAGCGCAGGCCGAGATCGGTCATTATGTCGCGATTCATCGTCCGGTTCTCGCCGAAATGGCAGGCGAGGAAATAGGAGAAGTCGTCGCCGTCGAAATGCTGCGCGATCACCTTGGGGAAATCGGGCTTGGTGCCGTCCCATTCGGGAAGGCCGATGAACCGTTCGGTCTCGCCGTCATGGATGATTTCGAGGCGGAAGGTCGGCACATAGCCGGGAAAGCCGAACGCCGAGCTGGCGATCGTGCGTAAGATATCCTCGGGGCTATAGGCGATCAGCTCAATCGTCGCTGGTCCCGACTTTCGCTCGGCATAGCGGATCAGCTGCAACACCGTGCCCTGCCATGCCTCGTTGTAGAAAAAGATATTCTCGACCCGGCTGGTCAGCGCGCGCATCAGCGGCGCGGAATTGGTCCGGGCGGTGATGCGCAGCCGGAAATCGGACTCGCCGCCATCCCCCCTGATCTCGGCGAGAATGGTCTCGTCGCTGACCATCGGATCATTGAGACGGCCGAAGCGGTGCACGCGGATATCGTCCTGCGCGCCGTCCGCGAACACTCGCGCGCCCTTCTCCGGATTGGCGATCTCAGCGGTATCCGACCCGATCTGATGCCGCCCGGGCGCGCCCTGCGGCATCAGCCAGACCATGTCGGCCGCTTCGGCGACCCGGTCCTCGAGCTCGGAATAACTCGCATTCTCGGCGAGGAATTCGGCATAGGCCTCCTCATCGAGATGAGCCTCGATCAGCGGGAGATACTCGTCGAGCCGCAGCTCGCGCTGCGCGAAATAGAGGAAGGATCGCCCTTCGAGGCTGGGGCTCGTCGGTCGCGACTGGACGAGCACGAAGTCGGTGAGGCCTGTGCGCTGAATATGTGCGGCAAGACGAGGCACCGCGGCGCTGGCGCTGGCATCATCGACAAAGCCCCAGAGGAAGTGCCGGACCGCAAGCTTGCGGTGCGCGGCGAGCGCGATCGGTTCGACACGCTTGATCTCGACCGGCAGGCCGTCGGGACCGCGCAAGATCTCGCCGGACCAGATTTCGTACGGCGCCGAGGGCGCGAATTCGGAATAGGGCACCAGCAGTTCGTGCCATTCGACCGACAGCAGTATCAGCCGATATTCGGTCTCCTTGAGCAGATACTTCTCGCGCAGCAGCGCGGCATATTTGTAGAGTTCCTGGATCGCCTCACGTGCCGCTGAATTGGTGCGCTTGATCTCGATGATGACGAGCTGCCCATCAGCGGCGCGAGCGAAGATATCGAGAAACCCTGACGCGCCGTTCGGATTGGCGAGATGATATTCAGTTTTGACCAGGGTCAGGCCCGGCTCGATCATGTCGAGATGCTCGGCGAGAAAATCGCGGAGTGCCGCCTCGTTGGGCACTCTCTTCATGCGCAGGTTCTGTCATCGTCATCTGGCCATGCCGTGACGCTGACCCGGCGTTCGGGCCGGTCGTAATCGACCGCGCGGATGAAATGCACTGCGATGGTTTCGGGCGCGAGGCGAAGGGTCAAGGGCCGGTCATCGTCGAGATCGGGCTGCGCGAAAGTCTCGGGCACGTCCTCGGGCACGGGTGGCGGCGTGCCGCCCAGCGCCGCGCGCGGATCGGGGGGTGCAACCGTGCCGATCTCCTTGACCGATAGACTTATGCTGTCGTCGAAGTCCTCGGAATCGACGTCGATCTCTCGAATATAGGCGTCGATATAATGGCTGCGGTGCGGGAAGGGCGCGACCCGCGCCGAGCGGTTGAACAGCACGACGTTGCCGAGTGCGGCTCCGCGCTGGGTCGATTTGTAGAGAATGCCGTCGATCGCGGGCACGATCCGCTCGGCCAGATATTCGGCGACGACCTGGGTCGCGACATAGCCTTGGACCTCGTCGCCAGGCAGCACTGGCCGGGCGATCTGGTCGCTGAACGTGCACAGGAAATGCGCCGCATCGCGCCTTGCGACGAAGTCCGGATCGAATGGGCTGGCCTGGACCGCCAATCTGTCGAGCGCTTCGCAGTCGAGCAGCCGCAATGGCCGAAGCACATCGAACCGCGCGACTACGACGTGCGCGCCGACCGGCGGACGGATTTCGGCGATGCAGGTGGTAACATTAACCGCGCCGTAGAAGACCGAAATGCCCGGCGCATTGAGCCGGCCGCCATTGCCTTGGCCGGGCGGGAGCGGCCCGATCTGCTTCACCGGCTCCATCAGGATCCGGCGCAGTTCGCTCTCGTTGGCGGCGATGCGTCCACGGTAGAATTGACCGCCGGGCGTGCCCGGTTCGACCGTCTTGATCACTGGTTTGGCGTCATAAGTCAGGTGGCCGCCGAGATCGGCGAACACTGTGTCGAGCCAGGCCAGAGCTTCGCCGTTGATGTGGCGCGCTTTCTTCCTGAGCGAATCGCAGAAACGCTGCCAGCGCCGGTCCTGCCAGAACATCGGCGTCCGCCTCGGCGCGAAGCCGGTCGAATAGTCGTAGAAATTCTGGCTGTCGTGGAATGACGCGAACTTCTCATAGACCTCGCTCAGATGCTCCTCGATCCGCTGCGCGAGATCGTCTTCGATACCCGCGATGCGCGTGAAAATCTCCGCGGCGCTGGGGCTCTGGTCATAGGGCGCCAGCTCGAAATGCGGCTCGAATGCTTCGTGTATCCGCTCTGCCAGCGCGGCCAGTTTGATCGATGGTCGGGTCTCGCCGCATTCCTCGCAGACGGCCGTGACCGCGTCGGCCGCGAGCCGCGCACGCAAATGCACATTACCAATGCATTCGAGACAGACCGGATTTTCCATGATCTCGCTCATGCCAGTGGATCACGCGCGCGTCGCGGTCCGCCGCTGTCCGCGATCAAGGGCAGCCTTTCGGCCCGCCGTTTTGCCGCGGTGCGCAGCGCCGACAGCGGCGCGGTGAACGCCGCGCACGGATTGCCGCCGATGTTGAGCGGCAGTGGCAAACCGCTAGCGAGCAGGAGGCGCTCGGGCTCCCATGGCGTCGGGTGCGTCGCCCAGGCGAAGCGCGCATGCATATGCAGCCAGCGATCGAGCAATTGCTCGCCCGGATTGGTGAAGGTCAGACGGCCGGTGGTGCCGACCCGCCGCAGCGTCGTACCGAGCTCGGTCTCGAGCAGGCAGCCGAGCGTCAGCCGCAACGTCGATCCAGCGGCATTGCCGCCGAAATGGGTGCGTAGCCTTTGCTGGATGTGCGAGCGGCTCGGCGGGCGGCCATTGGCCGACGGCTTCTTGGGTGAAATGCCGCAACAGAGCAGGGTCCAGTGGTTGTGCCGGTGGCACTGGCTGGCATCGACAGCGGGTGGGACCGCATCGAAATACCAAGCATATATGCCCGGCTGGCGCGGCGCACCAATACCGCGCGCGCGGGCCTCGGCGGCGGTGTAGAGCCGCGCTGGCGTCAGCAGCGCAGCGAGCGCCGGATCATCCGCAAAGCGGCCTCGCCAGTCCATCAGCGGCGCCAGTCGGGCTTGGGTCGGCCGCGCGGCCACGGCTTCGCCGCGCACGCCGCGATCAGGCTTGCCGCCGCGCGCTTGCCGAGCACGATCTCGCGCCCGCATTTCGTCTGGCCGGGCTGGGTTTCAGGGGCGTCGATTCCCAATATGTGGACGCGTTCGCCGCTCGTCAGACGAAAGGTATCGCCGTCGGTCACATGGCGCACCATGCTAGTCTCTGGCGCAACCGGGCCGCCCGCTGCGAGCGCGATGGCGAAATCGCCGACAAGGAGTGGGAATGAGATACGCATTCGCTCCATCCTAACGCAACTGCGTAGGGCGTGGGAGACTCCGCGATTGGCCGGTCTTATCACTATAAGCCGGCTTGAAGCGCGACAATATGCGCACATAAAGAGAACAAACCTGTTGCAGTTGAGCCTGGGAAATGGCATCAAATGCGTATTTGGCTCTTGCCCCATTTCGAACAGTCGACAGATGTGAGGTGATGAATGAATGGGCGAAAGGCAGCGCGAAACGCGGAAATAGAGAGACTTCATAGTGAAGGTGCGACCTATGCGGCACTGGCGCGTCAATTCGAGATAAACCCTGCTCGGGTGACGGTGATCGTCGCCACCGTTCGGCGCATGCGCAAAAGGATTCAAATGCGACTAGATGAGCCCCTTCGGTGCACGACGTAAGCTCAAACGACGACTGGCGCAGACCCGGGTTGATGCTAACTCCAAACTGGGGAATATTACCGCCCCTCAATTGCGCTGCTGAACGAGTGTCGGCTTTCAGGGCGGCAAAATGATGGCTCAAACGGCAGCTTTGTCGGCGTAGCCGACTAAGACGTCGGCGCATCCGAATGTCCGCTTTCCCAATCCCTTTAACTGAAACCGGTCAGGCAGGAGGCGGCCCGCCTGCGGCCGGACAGCTAGTGGTGCAATCTGCCGGTCCATAATTAGTCGTGTTCCATCAATAGCTCGGGCAGCCTTATAAATTTGCGGGGCGTTTGCGCAGCGCCAGTTTTTCTCCGAGAAACTTTGCGCCATCTGCCAGCGCGGCATCGCCATCGGGGCTCCGGTCCTTAAGTTGATAGAACTGGATAAAGGCATGGCCAGAGTTGGGATAAATGATCGTCTGGGCCTCGACGCCCGCCTCGTTCAATGCTTTGGAATATTCTTGGCCGTCGTCGCGGAGCGGATCGAGCCTCCCGACCAGGACGAGTGCGGGCGGTAGGTCGCGGTGGTCTGCCGATAGTGGCGAGATCAGGGGGCTAAACGGATCGACACCTGCCGGAACATACATTTTGAGCACCCGTGCAGCGAAGTCCACCGTCGGAGTATGCGTTTGTCCGAACTCCTTGAACGACGGCGTATCCATCTTGTTGCCGAGCCCAGGGTACATAAGGAGTTGGGCCGACAGCTTCGGCCCGCGCCGGTCTCGGGTCAGTATCGCTGCTGCTGCCGCCAGGTTTCCGCCGGCGCTGTCCCCGCTGATGGCGATGCGCTGCGGATCGATACCGATCGAGGCGCCGTTCGTCGCCACCCAACTCAATGCGGCGTAGACATCCTCGAGCCCTGCCGGATACGGATGCTCGGGGATCAGCCGGTAGTCCACCGATAAAATCGCCGCGCCCGCACGGTTCGTCAGGCTTGTCAGCGCAACGTCGAACATGTCCAGATTGCCGGCCATGAAACCGCCGCCATGCGCGAAAACGACGACTGGAAGATCTTTCGGCTCAATCCCTTCGGGCAGGTAGAGTCGAACGGGGATTTCGCGATCGGGATTTTGCCCAGCCACTTTGAAATCGCGAATGTCGCCAACTTTTTCGGGGTGCCCCAAGCTTGTGGTCGCCGACAGATACCTCTCACGCAATTGCTGTGCGAAAGCCAGGTCCTCCGTGGTCGCAGATTGTGCGGCACCATTTGCTCCGGGCATCAAAACCTCCACGCCTTCAATGCGATCGGATTACGCCGGGTCGTCATCTGATTGTCGATGACGACCTTTGCCCCTTTTAGGCGTGCGGCACCGCGTTGAGAGCCTGGCGTTTGGCTATCTCGATTGGGTCACGCTGGGACGGGCATCCGCGGCACCTGCCAATGCAAGGCGGATTCGAGCAAGTCGCCGTTCGTCGCAAATTTAAAACGCTTCGGCGTTCGAAATGACACCGGCATATTTGGGCGCTTTTTACACGCTTATTGCACGAAAGTGTCCCGCGTCAGCACTAAGTCATTGAAAACGCTGGTGACCCCTACGAGAATCGAACTCGTGTTTTCGCCGTGAGAGGGCGACGTCCTAACCGCTAGACGAAGGGGCCGTACTTGCGGAGCGGCGCATCTACGGTGAGGAGGCCTCATCGTCAAGATGGCGCGCGCCGCGAATATGCAGATCAGGGCAGCAGCATGTCCGGCGAGAGGTTCTTCACGTCGGTCTGGCCGGTCAGCGCCATCGCCACCGCCATCTCGTGGCGCAGCAGCTCGAGCATCTGCGCGACGCCCGCGCCGCCCCGGGCGGCCAGTGCATAGGCCCAGGCGCGGCCGAGCAGTACGCCCTTCGCCCCGAGGCCCAGCGCGCGCAGCACGTCGACGCCTGATCTTATGCCACCATCCATCAGCACGTCCGCCCGTCCCGCGACAGCTTCGACCACGCCCGGCAGGGCCGCGATGGAGGAGGGCGCGCCGTCGAGCTGGCGGCCGCCATGGTTGGAAACGACGATCGCCTCGGCGCCGGCATCGCACGCGGCGACCGCATCGGCCGGGTCCATCACACCCTTGATCACGATCCGCCCGTCCCAGTGCTGGCGGATCCAGTCGATATCCTTCCAGGTGATCGACGGATCGAAATTACGCGCGACCCAGGCGGTGAACTGGTCCAGTCCCGCGCCCTCCGGCATCACCGGCGCGAAATTGCCGAGCGTATGCGGGCGGCCGAACAGGCCGACATCGAACGCCCAGCGCGGATGCGTCGCGATCTGGAAGAGCCGTTTCAGCCGCGCCTCGATTCCCTGCTTGCCGGTCAGGCTCGACCGCACGTCGCGGTAGCGCGCGCTGTGGACGATCAGGTCGACCGTCAGCACCAGCGTCTCGACGCCGATTGCTTTGGCCCGCGCCAGCATGTCCTTCATGAAGTCGCGGTCGCGGATCATGTAGAGCTGGAAGGCGAAGAGCCGGGTCACGCCGGCCGCGACCTCCTCCATCCCGCAACAGGCGGAGGCGGAGAGGATGAACGGCACGCCCGCCGCCTCGGCCGCCCGCGCCGCCTGCACCTCGCCGCGACGCGCATACATGCCCGCCAGCCCGACCGGGGCGAGCGCGACCGGCAGGGAGGAGGCGCGCCCCAGCAAAGTGGTAGAAAGATCGATCCGCGACACGTCGGTCATGACCTTCTGGCGCAGCTTCAGCCGCTGCAGGTCGTCGACATTGCCGCGCATGGTCGATTCCGAATAGGAACCGCCGTCGATATAATCGAACAGGAACAGGGGCAGGCGCGCTTTCGCGAGCAGCCGGTAATCGTCGATGCAGGCCGGTGTCACGAGACAGGTCTAGGTACCGCGCCCGACCCCGGCAATGTCATTGTTGCGCGGGGGCCGGGCAGGGCATTCGTCATCGGCTGTTCGCGGTCGCGATCGCGCCCGGGCGCGCGTCGAACTGAAGTGTTGCCGCTTCGTCCCGGGTGAGGGCCTTGCCGTTGAACCGGTACACTTCGATGTTCTTGTGGAGCGCGCATTGCAGCAACAGCCTCCGTGCATCGTCGCTGAAGGTCGCGCCCTGGCACCAGGCACCAGTCTTCGCCTCGGTGATCGGGGTCAGCGTCGTGCCCTTCACGCCATAGATCTTCAGCGCGCCGTTCGGCCAATAGCCCGGCGAACCCGGCGTTCCACCCGATCCGTTGTGGACGACGACCGCCAGATAGCGTCCGTCGCGCGACAGGGTCAGGTGCTCCGGCGTGAAGCCTACTTCGACTGAGTCGACATGGCCGGTCGCCAGGTCAGTCGCGGTGACGGTGCCCACGCGCGGCCCGCGGGGTGTCGTCGTGCCGGCGGGCGGCGCATTGCCCTGCAGGTTGGTGTTATAGACGTAGCGGCTGTCGGGGCTCACCGTGACGCCATAGGGTTGCACGCCCGTGGAGATCGGCTCGCCCGTGATTCTCACGCTATCGCCCGATACCGAAAGCCGCACCAGCTGCCCGGCGCTCTGAGCGACAGCGAGCGCGCCCCTGCCGTTGGGCAGGAAAACCACGTCGGTCGGCCTTGCCTTGGCGGCCAGTTGCACCTTGCCGGCTGGCGTCAGGCGCTTGCCCCTGATCGTGAAGATCGAGACCGTGTCGTCGCCCGTGCTCGCGACCAGCGCCAGCGTGCCCGCGCGGTTGATCGTGACTCCGCTCGCGCCTGGGCCGGCCTGCACCGTCTGCGACACCGCGGGCGCGGTTGCGTTCGCGAGGTCGATCACCGAGACTTGGTCGTTCAGCTCGAGCGTGCCGTCGGTCTTCAGGCGTTGCGCCGCGGAAACCAGCGCGAAGCCGCCGTTGCGTGCTACCGCCACGGCGGCCGGCGCGCCGATCATGCTTGCCGGTGCCGCGACCGTGCCGATCGTCTTCGGCGGATAGCTGCGCAGGTCGATCACGGAAACGCTGTCGGCGGTCCGCCCTGCGTCGCCAGGGCGAAGCTGCTTGCCGTCATTGGCGGAGACGGCGATCTGCGCCGAAAGTCCGGCGGGCATCGCCAGCGCGATGGCGATGGCGGCAAGGCTGATCCTGGTCTTGATCATGGGCGTCCCTCTTTCATTGGAAGGACAGGCCGCGCCTCCCGACGCGGCCTGCCGATGGTGACAATGCGGCGGGGTCAGGAAGGGTCAGTGCGCTTGGTATAGGCCCGGCCCTTGTCAGCGGCCGGTGAATCGCCGCCGGTACAGATCATCACGCCATCCTTGATCTGGTCGATCACATCGCGCTCTCCGCAGGAATTCAGGAAGCGCAGGCCGTTCGCCTTGGTCGCCGCCAGCACGCGCGCGCGCACTGCCAGCATCGACGGTGGATATCCCTCGAACGCGGCGCCCGGCGCACGCGGCTTGGGCGCGCCCATCAGGAAAAAGCCATGGTCGCCGGGTCCCCACTCGGCAAAGGCCAGTCCCGGCGTGCGCACAGTGGATTCGACATTGGCATCGGCGCGGGGATTCTCGATCTTCACGCCGAAGATCAGCTCGCCATCGGGATTGAGCGGCCAGGGCTCGGCCAGGCGCAGATACTCGTTCTGCGAGACGCCCCAGACTTCCGAAGCCCATGCCTGGCTGCCATTGCCGCGGAAGCCCTGAGCAAGACCCTGCACTACGGGCGCGAAGGGATAGCGCGCCGCCTCGATCATGATCTTGGCCGCCTCGGGCGATTCAGCATTGCACAGCAGGATGCCGTGCACGCCGGCGGCGAGCGCCTGCTGGATCATCCAGGTGTTGGCGCGCACGGCATCGGGCGTGCCCTGGATCGGCAGCGTGACGATCACGGCTGGGGTGCGGTGGCCGGTGCGGGTCGGTCCGGCATCGACCAGGCCGCGCATGAAGTCGTGCAGTTCTTTGAAATCGAGCGGCCCATGCTCCATTTCATAGGTGATATAGTCGGCCTTGGTCGCCGCCTGCTTCTTGCCCTCTTCGTATCCGCCGCCGGAGATCTGGGTGTAATAGACCGGCTGACCCTTCATCCACATGTCGATGATGCGGTTGACGTGCTTGCCGGTGCGCGTGGTCTTGGCCGGCATCGCCGGCTGCGCATCGACCGCGAACGCCTGGCCGGGTGCCTGTTGGGTATGGGCCGGCATCGACAGCAGCGCGAGCGGCGCAGCGGCGGCGGCAAGCAGGAACAATCTCTTCATGACATGCTCTCCCCTGATTCTCGTTCTTTTACGAACCTATAGGATATAGAATGTCATGCGAGTGAGCCTGGTGCAATGGAAGAATTGCATCCAAGATTTATGATTTGTGTACTTTATTTTTCGAGGGCGCACGAAAAAACTGCACCCGGGCGTGTTACCCGGATGCAGTCAATTGATTCCAATGATTATTATGCGGCGATCAGGCCGCAGCGCGACGCCGCTCCGCCATCTCGACGTTCAGCATCTCCGCCAGCAGGAACGCCAGTTCCAGGCTCTGGCCGGCGTTGAGTCGCGGGTCGCAATGCGTGTGATACCTGTCTGCCAGCGACTGCTCGGTCACATCGACCGCGCCGCCGGTGCATTCGGTGACATTCTGCCCGGTCATCTCGGCATGGATGCCGCCCGCGATGCTGCCCTCGGCGCGGTGTACCGCGAAGAAGCCGCGCACTTCGGCCAGGATCCGGTCGAACGGCCGCGTCTTGTAGCCGTTCGCCGCCTTGATCACGTTGCCGTGCATCGGGTCGCAACTCCACACCACCGGATGGCCCTCGCGCAGCACCGCGCGGACCAGCTTGGGCAGGCCGGCCTCGATCTTGTCATGGCCATAGCGCGTGATCAGCGTCATCCGGCCAGGAATGCGTGCCGGGTTGAGCGTGTCGAGCATGCGCAGCAGCGCGTCAGGCTCAAGGCTCGGGCCGCACTTCATGCCGATCGGGTTGCCGATCCCGCGCAGATATTCGACATGCGCCGATCCCTCGAAGCGGGTGCGGTCGCCGATCCACAGGAAATGCGCGCTGGTGTCGTACCAGTCGCCGGTCAGCGAATCCTGCCGGGTCAGCGCCTGCTCGTACTTGAGCAGCAGCGCCTCGTGGCTGGTGTAGAAATGAGTCTCGGCAAGCTGTGGCACCGTCTCCGGGTTGATCCCGCAGGCGGCCATGAACTCGAGCGCCTCGCCGATCCGGTCGGCGGTCTCGGAGAATTTCTTCGCCCAGGGGCTGCGGCCCATGAAGTCATGGGTCCAGCGATGCACCTGCGCCAGATTGGCATAGCCGCCGCCGGCAAAGGCGCGCAGCAGGTTCAGCGTCGCCGCCGACTGGCTATAGGCGCGGATCATGCGCTGCGGGTCGGGTGCGCGGCCATCGGCGGTGAAGGCGATATCGTTGACGATGTCGCCGCGATAGGCGGGCAGCTCGACGCCGTCCTGCACCTCGGTATCGGCCGACCGCGGCTTGGCGAACTGGCCGGCCATGCGGCCTAGCTTTACCACCGGCAGCTTCGACGCGAAGGTCAGGACGACCGCCATCTGCAGGATCACGCGGAACGTGTCGCGGATGTTGTTCGCGCTATGCTCCGCGAAGGATTCGGCGCAGTCGCCGCCCTGCAGCAGGAATGCCTTGCCCTCGACGACTCGCGCCAGGTCGGCGGTCAGGTTGCGCGCCTCGCCGGCGAAGACGAGCGGGGGAAAGCTGGCCAGGGTCTCGGTCGCCGCATCGAGCGCGGCGGTGTCGGGATAGGTCGGAAGCTGACGTGCTTCGGCCTTGGTCCAGCTGTCGGGGGCCCATTTTGCGGCCATGGTCTTCGTCCAGTGATTGCGGAATTGGAGCGCTCCCATGCGGGAAAATGGCTTTTCCCGCAATCAAGGAAAACTTTGAGGGCATTCCTCCCCGGTTCCCCGGGGAGGTGGAGCTAGGCTGCGGCCACCCAGTTTCCATGGAACCCGGGTGGGACTCGGTGCGGGATACGGATGCTCGCAACCGGTGCGTCGGCAAAGGCCTGTGCGTCGATGATGACGAGATCCGTCGTCTCGTTCGGCAGGTCGACGACCAGCCCGATCAGCCACCCATCGCCTTCGGCCGCTTCGGGGGAGGAGGGTACGAACACGAATTCGCCCGGATAGCGGCCTTCGCCGAACTCATGCACTTCGCGCGCGCCCGTCTCCAGATCGTGCTTGAGGATGAAGGTCTCGCCGATGAATGCCTGGTCCTTGTTCGGCAGTCCCATCGTCCAGGCATAACGATAGGACTGGCCGAAGCGCCGCTCGTCCGGGCGCGGGAATTCCTGCGGCGTCGAATCGATCGTGCGGCGCTCGACGGTCTTCGTCACCGGGTCGATCGTCCAGCGTTCAAGCCCGCGCGACGTTGCGTCCGGCCCGACGGCGCTGTCCGCGAACATCGTGTCATAAACCACCGCGTCGAGGATCACCTTGCCGGCCGCGGTGTCGAACGCATTGGCGACATGGAAGATGTAGCAGGGGTCGACATCCACCCAGATCGTCTCGTCGCCGCTGGCGGTCCTCGGCAGCAGCCCGATCCGCGCCTGATGCTCCGGGTTCCACCGATAGGGGAATGTGTGGCCGCCGATCAGCGCCTTCATCGAAAAGGTCACTGGCAGGTCGAGCACCAGCGCATAGCGTGCCGTGATCGCGCAGTCGTGGATCGACGGTCCGTGCTTCACGGCGATCGGCTCCTCGCGGATCACCTTGCCCTCGGGCGAGATGACCACATGGCGCACGACTTCCGGACTGGTCGCGTCATAGGCGATCGCGTGCTGCTCCCCGGTCAGCGGGTCGAGATGCGGATGCGCGGTAAAGCTGCCCGCCAGCGTGTCGTCGAACGGGTTGAAGGTCTGCTCCTCGAGCGTGTCCGACAGCTCGACCGGATAGCTGCCCGCCTCGACCAGCGCGAAGGTGCGCCCGGCAATGCCCAGCACATTGGTGTTCACATTGTCCGACACGCCGTGGCGCGGCCCCGGCGCGGCGGGCACGCCCATGGCGGCGGCGGCCTTTTTCGACCGGATCCAGCGGTTGCGATACCACAGCGCCTTGCCGTCCTTGACCGCGATGCCGTGGACCATGCCGTCGCCGGTGAACCAGTGATGGCCGGCGGGATCCGGATTGATCGGGTTCGGGCCGATCCGAAGATAGCGGCCGTCGAGCGCGGCGGGGATCGTGCCGGTGACGGGCAGGTCCTCAAGCGTCAGTTCCTCGCGCATCGGCTCGTGGATGCCGGTCAGGAAGGGATGGTCGGTCGCCACGTCCATCCGCTTGCGGTTGAACTCGGCGACCACGCCGATGCCCTTGGTCACCGTGCTGCGGATTGCGGTTTCGATGATGCTTGCCATTATGGCCTCCACGCCTCAAAGTTTACGGTGTTCACATTATGGCTCGAAGGTAACAGTGTCAACATCCAAATCCGACCTGCCGAAAAAGGCCTATCATCACGGCGACCTGCGCTCGGCGCTGGTCGAGGCCGGGCTCAGATTATTGGAGGCGCGCACCGCCGACGATCTGTCGCTGCGCGAGGTTGCGCGCGCCGTCGGGGTGAGCGCGACAGCGGTCTATCGTCATTTCCCGGACAAGGGGGCGCTGATGGCGGCGCTGGCAGGGGAGGGGCTTGCCCGGCTGGCTGAGGCGCAGCACGCCGTCTTCGACGCGGCAGGCGGCGGCGTCGCGGGATTCAACGCCTCGGGTGCCGCCTATGTCCGCTTCGCGCTCGCCAATCCCGGGCTGTTCCGCCTGATCTTCGCCAATCCCGAGTCGTCCCCGCATTCGCTGCACGAAGACGAGAAACGGGACGAGGACGATGCGATGGCCTTCCTGCGCGCCAATGCGGCGATGGTGGCCGAGGGGAAGGGCGGCGACGCGCAGGTCATCGCGCTTCAGGCCTGGGCGCTCGTCCATGGGCTGTCGATGCTGATGCTCGACGGCCAGATTCCGGTCGACGATTCGCTGATCGACCGGGTGATCGACGTGCGGACACTTCACCCCAAATAGGTCGGGTCGACCTTCACGTTATTGGTGCGGTTGCGGCGAAGAGGCGGGTTCGCGCAGAGGGTGCAGGCAACGCGGAGGTCATTTCGCACCTCGATCATCCTGCGCTGGTAAGCCTCCCGCGTGTGGACATATTTGTCGTCGCGAACCACCCGTGCCGCTGGCCGCACTTTCTCAGCGTCCTCCACGTCTCTGCGCGAATCCTGCTCTCGTGCCGCGGGCCGGCCGGTTCTGGTGGTGATCCAAAACCTCGTGCTTGGTGCCAAATAGGGTCTGGTCGGGAACGGCAATGAATGGGTGGATTTGCGATGGTCGACTTTCGGCCGAGACCTCGTCTATAGTCGCCACGCCGGTTCAACAATGGCCTACAGATCTATCGCGCTGGGTGTGAGGTTGTCCTACGGAGTTGGGCGCGGAATGGTCCAATGCAATTTGCTCTCGTAAGTTGATTTGATCGGCTGACCTGTTGCATCCACACCCGGTTTAAACACTCCGGTTTCTCGAAGCTGAATGCAAGTCTGTTTGTCGAGATTGGCGTTTCCACTCGTTTGCGTTATCCTGCATCTGATCACTTTGCCGTTCTTTGCGAGATCGACTTCGAAGCCTGTGACACCTTGAATACCAGCTTTGAGTTCAGCAGGCGGATAGCTTATCTCTACAGATACGAGTTGAGCCATGGCTGGCGCGGCGACCATGAACGGCACTACCCAGAATATCCTTGGTCGATACATTATCCGTCTCCGGGTCGCTCAGATGACCGGTTCTAGGGACAGGAATCTTCGGCGGCAACCTCCGCCATTGAGCCGCTAGCGGCTATATCTGCTCAAGTGCCAAGTGTCAGATTTTCACCTCTGGGGCGCCGAACGACGCGGCTATCTCGGACCCAGGCAAGCGGTTGATCGTGCCTCATGCCCCATGCCTGATCTCGGCGCGAAAGCCGGATCAGGTGATATAGGCATGGACGATCTCTATGAGTTCCTCGGCTGCTTGTGTCCGCGGGTCGCCCTGCGGTGCGGCGGGGTCGAGCATGTGCTCCCGGATATGATCCTCGATCACCTCGCCGATGAATCCGTCGAGCGCGCCGCGGCAGGCCGTCGCTTGTTGAAGCACGCGCGCGCACTCGCGATCCTCCTCGATCGCGCGCTCGATCGCCTCGATCTGGCCCTTCAGCCGTTTGAGGCGGTTGAGCAGCTTCTTCTTTTCCTTTTCGACATGGCTCACGGCCAGAATTCTCCTCTTGATACTATACCCCCGGTAGGTATAGGGCGTGTCCATCGAGTCGCCAAGCGCGGCTCGGTCTGCATGGCAACCGCTTTGCAGAAGCTAAGACAGGACGATGATGAAGACCCGATCTAGCCCCTTGTCCAGCGAGAGCGACAGTCGCGTAGCGGCTTTGTCGACGATCGGTGGATTGCGCGGGTCCGGATGGCTTCGTCGGGAGCAGCGATACCGCTGATCCGGCGCGACCTCTTCCGGGCTCGATCTTGATGAACCCGGAAGGAAAGGAGGTCGCCATGACCCACCTGCTACTGCGCCTCGTGCGCCTCAACAATCATGATAGTCGGGCGGTGGCGCCCATTGCCCGCAAGCGGCCGATCGCGCGCTGGGTCCGCGCGGCGGACGGATCGCTGCGCTGCCTCTGGGACGATCGCCGCCGCGCCGCCGGCGTGTCGTCGCCCGAGCGCCGGTCGATGCTGGTGCGGGAGTCGGTGTGATGAATCTCCAAGCACGTATCGCGTCGTCACCGCGCGCGCAGCTCGACGACGCGCATGTCGGCGATATCCTGGGCGCCTTCGGCACGATCGCGGCCAGCGGTGCCGTCGCCGGGGCGCCTTGGCGGCGGCGTCTGATGACGCTGCTCGCCATCGTCGGCCCCGGGCTCATCGTCATGGTGGGGGACAATGATGCCGGTGCGTTCGGCACCTATACGCAGGCCGGCCAGAATTACGGCACCGGCCTGTTGTGGACATTGCTGCTGCTGGTGCCGGTGCTGTTCGTCAACCAGGAGATGGTGCTCCGCCTGGGCGCGGTCACTGGCGTCGGCCATGCCCGGCTGATCTTCGAGCGTTTCGGGCGCTTCTGGGGCGCCTTCAGCGTCATCGATCTCTTCCTCCTCAATGCGCTCACCATCGTCACCGAATTCATCGGCGTGGCGCTTGGGCTCGACTATCTCGGCCTGCCCAGGGTCTGGGGCGTGATCGCCGCAGCCGTCATGGTGATCGCTGCTGCAAGCACGGGCAGTTTCCGCAGGTTCGAACGCTTCATGATGGTGCTGGTGCTCGGCAGTCTGCTGCTCGTGCCGATTGCGCTTCAGGTGCATCCGCCAGCCGGCCAGATCGCGCGCGATTTCTTCATTCCGGGCATGCCGAAGGGCGGCAATCTCGCGGATGTGATGTTGCTGATCATCGCCATTGTCGGCACGACGGTCGCGCCTTGGCAGCTGTTCTTCCAGCAGAGCTATGTCGTCGACAAGCGGATCGGCCCGCGTTTCATCACCTATGAAAAGGTCGATCTATGGATCGGTATCGTCCTCGTCATCATTGGTGGCGTTGCGATGATGGCCTTCTCCGCCGCGGCCTTCCAGGGCACTGCCCAGGCTGGCAACTTCACGGATGCCGCCGCCGTCGCCCACGGCCTTGAAGCGCATGCCGGTCCGCTGATGGGCAAGCTCTTTGCCATCGCGCTGATCGATGCCTCGATCATCGGCGCCGCGGCTGTCTCGCTCAGCACCGCCTATGCGATCGGCGATGTCTTCGAGATCAACCATTCGCTGCATCGCAGCCCGGCCCAGGCGATCGGTTTCTATCTTGTCTTCGCGGGGCTGATCGCGATTGCGGCAGTCCTCGTGCTGGTCCCGGGCACGCCGCTGGGGCTTCTCACCAATGCGGTCCAGACGCTGGCGGGCGTGCTGCTGCCCAGCGCGACGGTCTTCCTGCTGCTGCTCTGCAATGACGAGGCGGTGCTTGGTCCCTGGCGCAACGGGCCGTGGCTCAACCTCTTCACCGGGGCTGTCATTGCGGTGCTGGTGATGCTGTCGGTGATCCTGACCGTCTCGGTCCTGTTCCCTGCCATGGGGGCGTCAGTCATCCTCACCATCCTGGGTGGAGGCTCGGCAGTGTCGCTCGCGATCTGGCTCGCGCTGACGATGATGAAGCGCGGGCGGCGTCAGGTGATCGACCGGACCGGCCGGGCGGACTGGCGGATGCCGGCGCTTTCTCTCCTGGCGCCACCCCGGCTTGGTACGCGCGAGCGGCTGTGGATGGGCGTGTTGCGGCTCTACCTGGTCGTCGCTGGCGGCCTCGTGCTGTTCCGCATCGTCCATCTTGCCCTCTCTCGGCATCAGTGATGCGACCGGGGCGGGGAAATTATGGCTATGTCATCGAGGCGCGATCTCGACATGCGTCGCCGCGGCCGGCGGCAAGCCGTCCGGAATAATCGGCCGTCAAGCCGCCGGTGCCGGCGCCGCCGGGCCTATCGTCTCAACATCCTGTTCGGATTGGGTCTCGCTTTGTTGATCATGGCGCTGATCCTGACGGCGCACTGGCTGAGGTGAAGTCCCGCGCCAGGCGTTTCCGCAACATTCGTCTCCACCAGATCAGGTGCCGTCATCGGCACGTAACGAATAGCCTTCTGGAGTCAGTCATGACCAAATTCTTCATTCGGCCGGATGTCGGCATCAGGATCGACGCCGCTGTGCCGCGCTGCGTTCGAGCCCTGACGCACGGGCGGGTCGCCATCACGCTCCTTGCCGGCCTCGCCGCGTCACCCGCGATCGCGCAGGCGACCGATCCTTCGCGCGACGCGACGCAAGATGTCGCGATCCACGGCCAGGCGACTTTCACGCTGCAGGGAACGCCCGGTTTCGCCTCGCCCTATTCGGGCACCAACAGCCTCACGCCGAACCAGGCGCGGGAAACGATCGACGTCACACTCTTCGTCGGCGTGCGGCCGTGGAAGGGGGCTGAGATCTGGGTGAACCCGGAGATCGACCAGGGCTTCGGCCTGTCGGATACGCTCGGCGTCGCGGGGTTCCCCAGCGCCGAAGCCTATAAGGTCGGCCGCAAGGCACCCTATTTCCGGCTCCAGCGCGCCTTTTTCCGCCAGACGGTCGATCTCGGCGGTTCGGTCGAGACGGTCGAGGCAACGCAGAACCAGCTCGGCGGAACGCGGACGGCCAACCGGCTGGTGATCACCGCCGGAAAATTCGGCGTCGGCGATATCTTCGACACCAACCGCTACGCGCATGATCCGCGCGGCGATTTCCTCAACTGGTCGCTCGTCGATACCGGCACCTTCGATTATGCCGCCGACGCCTGGGGCTATTCAACCGGCATCGCGGCCGAATGGTATCAGGGTGCGTGGACGTTGCGGCTCGGCGCCTTCAACCTCTCCAAGATCCCCAATGGCGAAACGCTTGAGACCGGGTTCGGCCAGTATCAGATCGATGCCGAGGTGGAGCATCGCCACCGGATCGCCGGTCGCGATGGTGCGGTGCGGGTCACTCTCTTCCGCAATCGCGGGCAGTTCGGCCGGTTCGACGATGCCCTGGCGCTGGCCGCGGCGACCGGTACGATCCCGGATACCGCGCTGGTGCGCGGCCGGCGCACGCGCCTGGGCGCCAGCGTGAATGTCGAACAGGCAGTCACCGACAGCATCGGCCTGTTCGCGCGCGCCGGCGTGGCCGATGGCGGGGTGGAACCCTATGATTTCACCGATATCGACCGGACTGCGTCGGCCGGTGCCGCGATCGACGGCAAGGGCTGGGGCCGGACCGGAGACACGATCGGGATCGCGGCGGTCGTCAACGGCATCTCGGCTGTCCACCAGCGCTATCTTGATGCCGGCGGCATCGGCGTGCTGGTCGGGGACGGCCGCTTGCCGCACCCAGGCGCCGAAGCGATCGGCGAGCTTTATTATAGCTGGAAACCGCTCAAGCCGGTGACGGTGACGCTGGACTATCAGCTCGTCGGCAATCCCGGCTATAACCGGGATCGGGGGCCGATCCATGTCCTCGGGCTACGCGTGCACGGGCAATTCTAGGTGTGGGGTCTAGGTGTCGGGTCGATGTTGCGGCCGCGTCGTCACGCAGCGGCGTGGTGGGAGCCGATGTTGCCCGCCGGTGTCTGGCTGTTCGTCGCCGGCCTCGTTCTTGGGGCGGCCCGGTTGTTGCTCCGCTTCGGCGGCAAACGGCATCGCCCGATGATCCTGGCGATGCGCCTGTCGGGGAGGCTGTCGCGCGCCGGATTCAATTCGTGGCGCTATTGGGAGGGAAGATGGTGATGAGCGAACTCACGACGACGGGCCATGATTTTCTGATCATCCTCGCCAAACTTGCCGCCGCTTTCCTGTTCGGTGGCCTGATCGGCTTCGAACGGCAGATCAGGCAGCGCAATGCCGGTCTGCGCACGATGGTGCTGGTCGCCGTCGGTGCGGCCGCGTTCGTCCATCTCGGGGGGCGGTTGTTCGGGGGAGAGGGGGAGACGCGGATCATCGCCTATGTCGTTTCCGGGATCGGTTTCCTCGGCGCCGGCGTGATCATGAAAGAAGGCGCTCAGGTACGGGGGCTCAACACGGCGGCGACCCTGTGGTCGTCGGCTGCGGTCGGCGCATTCTGCGGCTCGGGCCTGATCGCTGAAGCCGCGGCCGTGACGATCGTCGTGCTGGCGGGAAACACCATGCTGCGGCCCCTGGTCAACTTCATCAACCGCCAGCCGATCAACGCGGCGACTACCGAGGCCTTTTACCGGGTGCATGTCGTATGCGCTGCCGACAAGGTGACTGACGCGCGCGATCTCCTCGCCGACAAGCTCGAGCATCTCCACTACCCGATCCAGTCGATCGACGTGCTGACCGACAATGAAGACAGTGTCGAGCTTGCCGCCACGCTGATCCCGACCACGGCCGACAGCGACGTGCTGGACAGGGTTTGTGCTGAACTGGCGGCGTCGCCGGGGATCGAGGCAGCGACCTGGACGGTCAGCCCTACCTTGTGATCGCGATTGTCGCGGGGCGATTGAAGGCGTCCTGCGCCGTCGCCATGGCGGCTGGAAGGAGCGAGCGATACTGCGCCGCTCCTTCCATGCCTGTGCTTACAGCTTCACCCGGGCGGTAAGGCCGAAGGTGCGGGGGTTGCCCGGATAGCCCTGGATGATGCCGGTCGACTTCGTGTAGCCGAGCAGGTTGATGTAATACGCCTTGTCGAACAGGTTCTCGACCCAGACCTGCAGATCGAGCCGGTCGTTCATCAGCAATGTGCCGACACGAACGCTGGCCAGGGCATAGCCCTTGATCTCGGCCGCCGGATCCAGCGTGATCGTGGTGTTCTGCTTCGAGCGCCAGTTGACGTCGACCAGGCCATAGAGCTTCACGTCGTCGGTGACGCGCTGGGTATAGTCCGCCGTGAGGTCGGCGGTCCATTCGGGTGCCCATGCCACCTGGCGGCCGGTCAGGTCGCAGGTCAGCGCGGTCGACTGGCCCGGGCAGACCGAATTGTGGAAGGACGAATAGGTCGCCTTGTCATAGGCGATGAAACCCTTGGTATGGAAACCGGGGAACAGCCAGGTCTGGGCTTCGATCTCGACTCCCTTCGACGTCAGCGAGCCGACATTCGCCAGGAACTTGAGCGCCGTATTGCCAACGCCCACTGCCTGGTTCGCCTGATAGTCGCGCACCTTGGTGTGGAAGGCCGTGACGTTCAGCAGGACCTTGCGGTCGAAGAACTCGCTCTTGAAACCGATCTCGAAATTGTCCGCGGTTTCGCCTTTCACGGTCTGCGCCGCGCCAAGCGCGATGGCCGAGGCGACGCCCGAATCCGGGTTGGTCGAGTTGTACGGCAGCAGGTTGAAGCCCGCGGATTTGTTGCCGCGCGCATATTTGCCGTAGACGAAGAAGTCGGACGTGACCTTGTAGTTGATGCCGACTTCGCCTGACAGCGAGCTGTCCTTCAGGCTGGTGTCGACATGGCCGAGCTGGGCGTTCGCGCCGCTCGGCGACAGGGCGTTGAGCTGCGCGGTGGTCAGGCCGCCGGGGTTCGAGGCGACGACGCCGTCATACAGCTGCGAGCGGCGCTCCCAGGTCTGGCGAAGGCCGATATCGATGGCGAGGCGGCGCGCCGCGTCGGGATGCCAGGTGACGTTGCCGAACAGCGCATCGGTGTCGGTATGGAACACCGCCTGGCTACGGAAGCCGGCACCGGTCAGCTTCGAGGCATAGGCACCCTGCGCCCAGGTCTTGCCGCCGATCGTCGGGAACTGCGTGGCGGAGGGGTTGGCCGCCCAGATGTGATATTGCGTGCCGAAGCGGACGCGCGAATCCACCTGAAGCCGCTGGCGGCTGAGGAAGCCGCCGACCGTTACCTCGATCGGCTGGTCCTTCGGGCTCGCCCAGCGCAGTTCCTGCGAGAACTGATGCTCCTTGTTGCACGATCCGTAATCGGCCAGCGCGTCGAGCTGGGTATAGTCGTTGTCGTTGTTGGTGAAGCAGGACCATGCCTCATAGGCGGTGATCGAGGTCAGGTCGCCCAGCTTGCCCAGGCCCAGGTCGATCTGGCCGCTGGCTGAATCGAGCTTGGTCTGCGCGTTGAGCGGACTGTCGATGTTGATCAGCCGGTCCTTGGCGTTGCTGGTGAGCAGTGTGTAGCCGGCCGCCGCCATGCGCGCCTGCAGCGCGGCGGGGTTATAGACCGACAGGATCACCGGGGAGATGGTCGGGAAGCTCTGCCGTCCATGCGTGCCGATCAGGCGGATGGTGAGGTTGTCGGTCGGCGTCGCGAGCAACTGTCCGCGAATGCCCCAGCCCTGGCGGGCATTCTGGTCCTTGCCGTTGAAGATGTTGTGATAGGTGCCGTCGCGGTCGCTGTAGAAGCCGGAGAGGCGAATCGCGAGCTTGTCGGCGATCAGCGGGCCGGTGACGCTCGCCTTGAATTCATGGAAACCGAAATTGCCGACGCTTGCCTCGGCCGTGGCGCCGAGGTCGAAGCTCGGCTTCAGCGTGTTGATGATCACGGCGCCCGCCGTGGTGTTCTTGCCGAACAGCGTGCCCTGCGGTCCGCGCAGCAGCTCGACATCGGCAATATCGTTGAAGTCGCTCGACACCATGCCCTGGCGGCCGGTGTACACGCCGTCGACGAAGATGCCGACCGATCCGTCGATGCCGTCGGTGTTGAAGCCGTTGTTGCCGATGCCGCGGATGCCGAGGTTGAGCTGCTTCGGGTTGGTCAGATAGACCGAGAAGGACGGAAACTTGACCTGGAAATTGGTGAAGTTGACCAGGTTCTGCCGGGTCAGTTCGGCCGCGCCGATCACGGTGATGGGGATCGGCACCTGCTGCGCATTTTCGGATTTCTTGCGCGCGACAACGGTGATGTCCTGCGGCGCCTCGGCGTCCTCCGCCGTGCTCGCAACGGGGGTATCGGCATCGGCGCGGGCCGGCGTTTCCGCCTGTGCCACCGATGCAAGAGCCAGAAGGCTGGCAGACAGCATCAAGTATCCGCCGTTCTTGACGAACGAACGGCCAGTGAATGTGGAGCGCATGAAGTAGATTCCCCCGATTGAAAATGGCGCGCAGGCACAACCCCTCACTCCCGCAAGGACGGGACGAGCGATTTTTCAGGTGCACGGTTGGTATTATGTTTATGACACGCTTGCGCTGCAGCGCCGGTAGGATGGTTTCATGTACCTATTGTGACAAAACGTTGCTCGTCGGAATATGATCTGGGGGCGTAAGGATCGGGCTGGCGGGAAATGGTCCCGCTGTTCAATCGGGGCGCGGCAACGACACCCACACGGTGAAGCCATTGTCCGGCCAGTCGAAACCGATCTCGCCGCTATGGCTGCGCACGATGTCGCGGCTGATCGCGAGGCCCAGGCCCGATCCGCCGGTCTCGCGGCTTCGGGATGTCTCGATCCGTTCGAACGGCTCGAACGCACGCGCCGCCTGGTCGCGCGGGATGCCGGCGCCGTCGTCATGGATGTCGACCCTGATCGAGTCCGGCGTGACTCGCAGGGAGACCTCGACCGCGCCGCCATATTTGCACCCGTTGGCGATCAGGTTGGAGAAGGCGCGCTTCAGCGCGACCGGGCGGCAGGGCAGGTCGGCATGGTCGGGCCCGCAATAGGTCACCCGTTCGCCGGCATCGCCATAATCGTCGGTCAGGCTGATCAGCAGCGCGGCAACATCGACCGTCTCGATCGGCTCCCGCCGCGCTTCGGCGCCCATGAAGGCGAGCGCGTCGACCACCATCGTCTCCATCTCGGCCACGTTGAGCAGCAATTGCTCGCGCTGCGCTGAATCGCCGACATATTCGGCCATCAGCCGCAACCGGGTCAGCGGCGTGCGCAGGTCGTGCGAGATCGCGGCCAGCATCGCCATGCGCTCGTCGATGAAGCGCTTCAGGCGCAACTGCATCGTGTTGAACGTCTCCGAGATCGCGACATATTCGGGCAGCCGCATGCCGGTGATCAGCGTCGGCTCGCGGTTGCGTCCAAGCTGCTCCGCCGCCGCGGCGAGCCGGCTGAGCGGCGCGACGATGCTGCGCGCCATCCACACCGAGAAGACGATGATGATCAGCAGGTATCCGGCGATGCCGAACAGATAGCGGGCATAATGCCACCCGGGACCGGAGAGGTTGCGCGGCGTGACGGTCAGCCAGCCACCCTTGTCCAGCCGCACCGATATCTCGAAATCGCCGAGCACGCTGCTCTTGTTGCTGGCCAGCGTCTCGGCGGTCAGTAGCGCCGGCAGTTCCGGGATGATGACCACGGCCGTCCGGACCGTGCGTTCCAGATTATTCTGGTCATAGGGTTCCATCGCGACCTTCACCCGGTCGGCTGGATAGTGAAGCGCCTCCGCGATGGACCGGCGCAGGACATCGCCGATCAGCGCGCCGTCGTCCGTGTCGGGTCCCGGGGCCTCCCGCCCGATCGTGAACTCCAAATAGCGTGACGCCGGAAGTTGCAACGACCTGTCCCCGCCCGTCGCGTCGGACAGTGCCGGGGCCCGGCGCGCGGCATCCGCCACAGCGTCGATCAGCCAGCTCCGCTGCACCACCAGAAAGGGCGGCGGCGGGATCATCGCGCGCAGCGCCTGGTTGAGCAGATAGGCGGCGGAGATGGTCAGCAGGATCGCCAGCCCGATCCGCGGGGCTAGCCTGAGCCGGTTGAGCGACCAGTGCCGGTCAGCCGCCATGGGAATGCCCGTGGCCGACATCGGCGGTGAACAGATAGCCGCCGTTGCGCACCGTCCTGATGAGCATGGGCTCCTGCGGGTCGTCCTCGATCTTGCGGCGCAGCCGGCTGATCTGGACGTCGATGCTCCGGTCGATGTTGAGGCTGCTGCGCCCATGGACCAGGTCGAGCAGCTGGTCCCGGCTCAGCACCTGCTGGGGGTGCTGCACCAGCGCCGCGAGCAGGTCGAACTCCCCGGTCGTCAGGTCGAGCCGCGTGCCCCTGGGCGAGACGAGCGTCCGCTTGGTCACGTCGAGCGTCCAGCCGGCGAAGCGATACAGGCTGGGCAGCGACGTCGCTGCCTTCTCGCTCGCCATCGCCGATCGCCGGATGGTCGCGCGCACCCGGGCGAGCAGCTCGCGCGGGTTGAATGGCTTGGCGACATAATCGTCGGCGCCAAGCTCGAGGCCGACCACCCGGTCGGTCTCGGTGTCGCGCGCGGTGAGCAGGATGATCGGCACGGTGCTGCGCGCGCGCAGCCGCTGGCAGAGCGTGAAGCCGTCGTCGCCGGGCATCATCACGTCGAGGATGATGACATCGAAGCGATGGCCGTCGTGAAGCGCCATCACGTGCCGGCCGTCCTCGGCCATCGTGACCCTCAGGCCATGGTCGCCAAGGTAGCGCGCCAGCATGGTGCGGATCTGCCGGTCGTCATCGACCACGAGAATATGCGGGATCCGTGCGGTTGACATGATCCGGATGTAGCCACGCCGCCAGGGCGAGTCTGCACCCGACACATATTGAAACAAACCGACACCGCCCGGTTATCGAAAACGCCCAGACCCACCCTAGACCCGGCACCGCAACGGGGAAGCGCTGGGAGCCATCATGAAACACCATTTCGTATCCACCCGGAAGGCCAGGCCTTCGGGCCAGTCCGACCTGAAGCGGTTCTTCTTCATCGTCGCATCGAGCGCGCTCGCCACCGGCGCGCTCATCCTGCTGACGTCGAACGCGAATGCCCAGGAACCGCCGCGCGGCGACCGGGACCAGGACGACCGGGACTGGAACATCACGGTCGGCGCGGGCGCGATCTACACGCCCGACTATGAAGGGTCGGACGATTATCAGGTACTGCCCTTTCCGTTCCTGTCGGTCAGCTACAAGGACATCGTCTATATCCGCGGGCCGGAGATCGGCGTGAACGTCCTCCGCCTCGCGCCGACCGAGGACATGCGGATCAAGCTCGGCCCGATCGCGCGCTATCGCCGCGACCGCTCGGAGGACCGCAACATCGCGCTGAAGGGGCTCGGCAATGTCGGTGCAGCGGTGGAGCTTGGCGGTGCCGCCCGGTTCGAGCTCGGTCGGGGCTGGCTCCAGCTCTCCGTGGCGAAGGACGTCGCCGGCGCGCATGACGGTGTCGTCGTGCAGGGCGAGGCGGGTGTGGATGTCGACCTCGCCGACCGGCTGAGCCTGTCCGCGCGGGGCACGACGAGCTGGGTCGATCGCCACTACATGCAAACTTATTTCAGCGTCACGCCGGCCCAGTCGGCGCGAAGCGGCCTCCCGGTCTTCGACGCGGGCAAGGGAATCAAGGATGCGGGCGCCTCGCTCGGCCTGTCCTATCGCCTGAACGATCACTGGCTGCTCGCCGCGACCGCCGGCTACACCCGCCTGCTCAACGACGCGAAGCTTGCCCCGGTGGTCAGCCGGCGCGGTTCCCCCGACCAGTGGCTGGGCGGCGCGTTCCTGGCTTATCGTTTCTAGCGGATCGACATTCGGATCGGCCCGGCTAGCGTTCGTTATGGTGGGTCGGCGCAATGCAACGCGACTGCGCGCTATCCCACGCGCCGCCTGCATCCAGGCATTTGTCGGCTGTCAGATAGTCGGAAACGGCAAGCCGGCTAAGGACTGCCAAGGCGACCAGGATGACGACTATGACAGCTGCCCCGGCATATCTCATGCATCCACCTCTCCCGCATCTCTTCGGACGGCTGCCCGGGCTGGCGATACAGGCCAGCCCGGGCGAGCATCCTATCGCTTGGTCTCGGCCAGGAAGATGAAGGAATAGTCGGAGGCATAGGGCGCCAGCCCCTCCGGCCCGGTCGTTTTCGTCACCTTGCGCAGCGCGCCGGGAGCGGTCGCCTGCAACAGGCTCGGCGACGCGATCGATGCGAAGACATGGCAGTCCATGCAGCTGTTTGCCTTTTGCTGGAAGGATTCGGCCGTCGTGTTGGCGACGATCTGCCCCGGCCCGCCGGCGGCGCCCTTCGGCGTCGGATTGCCCATCGTCAGCGGCACCCGCAATCGTGGTCCCGGCGGCGTGCCGATATTCGCCTGGGGCCATTGGACATTGACCAGCCGGTAATAGTTGAACACCGATTTCGCCGGCAACAGGCTCCAGACATAGGCGGTCACGCTGTTCGCGGGTTCGCCGACCGGGTTGATCCGGGTGATCTGCATCGGCGCCTTGTACGGCATGCAGACGCCGCCCTTGCCGCACGGGATCGGCGGGACATTGTGGCGGCACTGATAGACCGGGTCCTTCTGCGGCGTGCACTTGGCATTGAAGAAGGTGAAGCCCGGCGACGGCCGCTGGTTCGGATTGGCCGGCAGGGCAGGGGGCGAGAAGCCGCCGCCCGCTGCCTCGTCGGGGGTGTTGTCGATATGCTCGAAGGTCGCCCATACCCAGGGCAGGCGCGGGAAGCGTTTGCGCGCGATGTGCAGTCCGGCCAGCCCGACCGTCACCTGGCGCATCTTGCCGCTCGCCGGATCGCGGATTTCGGCGATCGCGGTCTTGTAGCGATAGTCGAGCGAATGATCGGCCGGCAGCGGCGTCCACGACGCCTTGATCTCCATCGCCCCGACCTGCTGGCCATAGGAGGCCTTGTTGCCGATGCAATCGGTGTCGTCCCAGCCATTGGAGAAGCCAGCCGGGAAGTTCAGACCGCCGCGCAGCGGCCCCTTGGGCGGTGGCGGTGGCCCGTCCGAGATCACCTTGCCCGGCTGGCTCGCGCATTTGAGCTGCCCTGCGGCGGTCGTCAGGTCGAAACCGCTCTGGCTGGTGATGAACTCGAACTCGTCCTGGTTCATCATCACTTCGTAATAGGTCACGTCGCCGCGCTGGTTGGTCAGCCAATGGTCGCCGCCGCCCGCCTGGACGATGTCGGAAAGGTCGAGATCGCCGAGCTTCGATGTGCGGCTCAGCACCTTGACCGCCGGACGCTTCGCCTGCCACGTCCCCTTCAGCGGCGCGTTGCTGCCGAACACCGCCGCCGCCTCGTAATAGCTTTCCCATACCGTCGGGCTGGTGTCGCCCGGCGTGCCGAAGCTGGCCCACGCCGCGCCCGGATCGGGGAAGCCGTTCTTCTTCGGATCGGCCTTCCAGTTGAGCGCGATGAATGCCTGCCAGGCGGAGCAGTCGACCTCGGTCTGGTTCTGGCCCGGGTTCATCGGCAGCGTCGATGTCTTGTTCGGTGCCAGCGCGCCGCAGGGATTGGCGACGGTCGCCTGCGGCCCGGGCGTGGACGTACCGTGACAACCGGCGAGCCCCGCGCCGGCCAATGCCAGCGGGACGGCAAGCAGGGCGATCGGAAGGCGGCGGTCGTCGCGATGCGGGTGTGAAGTCATGGTCCGTCTCCTGTCGCGCCATGCGCGGCGCTCATTGCGGTATTCGCGGTGGAGGCGAAGGCAGGCACCGGCCTGCAACGCAGCGATCCCCCGGAGGACGGACGGAGAAGTCCGCTGAACAGCCTCCCGCACCGGCGGAGCGTCGATTCGGGAACGACCAGGAACTCCGCCTGACAGCGGGCAGCATCGCGCGAAAGTCGCCCGAGGGGAACCGGCTTGGGGCGATCTATCGCCATAACTGCGGCAATTCCACCGGCCTTGGCGAGGCGATCGACTGTGCAGCTTCCTTTCAAACGCGGCCAGGGTTAAGGGGATTTTCGCGCCAGCGCGGCCAAGCCGGGCGCCGCGCTGCCGGAAAGCTGGACGGTCCCCGGCCTGAAAGGCATCGCTGCATCGGCAGCCTGCATGGCGACCGCCATATCGCTTCCGATCTGATTTCCAGGGCGATGCGTGCAACGGTTTAGGACCGATGCGGCCAGGTGTTGCCCTTTTGTAACGTTCGCGAAATTTCCTGTGTCTGGAATGTTAACGATGTTGCCGCGCGGCGAAGCCCGTGTAGGAAAAGTGTCATTGCCGAATAATCTTTCGGCACTCGATACGCGCGCCGGGGGTGGTTGCGCGTCATAAACGGGGGCACACATGAAAGTCTCAATACGGTACCATCTGCTTGCCACGACCTTGTTCGCAACACTGGTCGCGTCGCCGGCCGTCGCACAAGTGGCCGCTCCGGCCCAAGAAGCACAGGCTGATACGGCCCGTGCCGATGACGAAATTATCGTCACAGGGTCGCGCATCGTTCGGTCCGACCTGGAATTCGCCAGCCCGGTGAGCGTGATCGGGGCGCAGGAAATCCAGTTTCGCCAGCCCGGCACCGCCGATGATCTGCTCCGCAACCTTCCGGCGGTCCGTCCGTCGCTCGGTTCGGGCGTCAACAACGGGTCGGACGGTTCCTCGACGATCAACCTGCGCGGCATTGGCGAACAGCGCACGCTCGTACTTCTCGATGGCCGCCGGCTGGTACCCTATGGCCTCGACGGCCTGACCGACACCAACAATATCCCGGTTGCCCTGCTGCAGCGCGTCGAAGTGCTGACGGGTGGCGCGTCGTCGACCTATGGTGCTGATGCGGTCGCGGGCGTCGTCAATTTCATCACCAAGCGTAATTTCTCTGGGATCGATGCGACCGCAACCTATCGCGTGACGGAACGTGGCGATGCGGCGCGGTTCAAGGCCGACATCGTGCTCGGCGCGAATCTCGCCGATGGTCGCGGCAACGTGGTGTTCAGCGCTGGCTATACGAAGGCCGATCCGCTGCTTCACACCGCCCGCTCGATCAGCGCTTTCCCGGTCAGCTCTACCACTGGTCTGTTCTCCGGCGCGGCCGCGGCGCAGGTGACCATCTTCGGGTCGCCGAAAAACGACAAGCTTGGCTTGCCCCCCAGCGACTTCGGCGCGGTCGTCAATCCCGCCACCGGCCGGCTTCAGGCTGCAACCGCTTCCGACACCTACAACACGAACATCGGCACCTATTTCCAGACTCCGCTCGACCGTATCAACGTCTACGCGGCGGGGCATTACGAGATCACTGACGGGGTGGAATTCTACTCAAGCGCGATGTTCACCCGCAACAGGGTGGCGACTCAGCTCGCCTCGTCGGGCACGTTCGGCAACACCTATCAACTTGCCCTGAACAACCCGTATCTGCCCACCGGGATCCTGAACCAGCTCTGCACCGCGCTTACGATTACCGCGACGAACTGCGCGACGGCGGCGGCGGTCCAGGGCGGGCCGGGTACCCCCGGCTATATCGAGATTCCGGTGGTCGCGCAGCGGCGCATCACTGAGATGGGGGCACGCGGCAACGTCTTCGAAGCGCAGATGTTCCAGGTCCAGGGCGGGTTCCGCGGTAACATCACCACGGGTCTGAAATACGATGTCTCGGCGCAATATGGCGAGACGACGCAGAACCAGACTCGTAAAAACTGGGGTTCGTTCAGCAAGGTGCAGCAGGCGCTCCGGGCTTATCGTACGCCAGGCGGGCAAATCCGCTGCGTCGATACGAGCAACAATTGCGTTCCGCTCAATCTTTTCGGGCCCAATGGCTCCATCACCGCGGAGCAGGTGGGATTCATCAATCTCGACGCGATCATCAACCGCAAGGTGCGACAGACCGTTATCACCGGCAGCGTGTCGGGAGACCTGTTCTCGTCGCCTCTCGCCGAGAGCAAGATCGCGTTCGCGGTCGGTGGTGAGTATCGCAAGATCTCGGCGGCGAGCCAGCCCGACGGCCCCTCGCAGATCCAGGGCGAGGTGCTTGGCACCGGTGCGCGCACGCCGCCTGATGTCGGCCGGTATAGCGTCAAGGAAGTGTTCGGCGAAATCAACATCCCGCTGATCGAGGACAAGCCGTTCTTCTATCGTCTGACGGCTGAAGGCGGCATACGTTATTCCGACTATACCACGACCGGCGGCAGCACGACCTGGAAGGCAGGCGGCACGTGGGAGCCGTATCGCGGTTTCAAGCTCCGTGGCACTTACCAGGTTGCCGTGCGTTCGCCGAACATTCAGGAACTGTACCAGTCGCCCGTCCAGGCACTGGGCAATCTGACGGTCGATCCCTGCTCGGGCGCGGTGACCGGCGGACTCGCTGCGCTGTGCGTCGCGACTGGCGCGCCGGCCAGCAGCATCGGCTCGATCTCGGCACCGACGTCGGGGCAGATCAACAACACCACTTCGGGCAATCGCAATCTCAACGTCGAGCGTGCGAAGACCTATACCCTGGGCGGTGTGGTCGCGCCGACCTTCCTGCCCGGCTTTGCGTTGACGGTGGATTATTTCAATATCCGGATCCGTAACGCGATCACCCAGCCAGCGCAGGCTGACATCCTCAATGGCTGCTATTCGTCGTCGCTCAACCCGGGTTTCACGTTCAACGCCTTCTGCGCGCTGATCGGCCGCAATCCGCTCACTGGCAGCCTCAACGGGGCGGGCGAAACCCCCGGCGTGATCCTGACCTATTCGAACCTTGGTGTCATCGAGACCGCCGGTATCGATTTCGGCGTGACTCAGAGCATCAAGCTGCAGGATGTCGGGATCAACAACAGCGGCACCGTGTCGCTCGGTTTCAACGGAACGCTGCTCAACTACTACCACTTCCAGGCAACGCCGAATTCGATCAATCGCGATTGCACCGGCTATTACAGCGCGGGCGGCTGCACCAACCCGCGCGCCAAGTGGCGTTCGAACGGTCGCATCACCTATGCTCAGGAGCTGTTCGACGTCTCGCTGCTATGGACTCACATCAGCGGCGTTAAGCTTGAGCCTTACCTCGCCACCCGACTTCCGGGTGATGTAGCGCAGCCTGGGGGGCCGAACCCTACGACGATCCTGGAGGCGTTCCGCAGCATCCCGGCTTATGATTATTTCGACCTCGCCTTCCGGGTGATGCCGGCCAAGCAGCTGGAACTCAGCCTGACCCTCAACAATCTGTTCGACAAGAAGCCACCACTTGTCGGGTCGGGTGTTGGCGGCACGTCTTACAATAGCGGCAATACCTTCCCGACGATCTATGATCCGCTCGGGCGGTCGTTCACTATCGGTGCGCGCCTGAAGTTCTGACGATCATCTGTCCCGGCATAGGCCGGGATTGGAAAAGGGGCGGGGGCCATGCGGCCACCGCCCCTTTTTTGTGCCCCGCCACTTCGGGGATTTGCTCCCTTCAGTGATCGTCTGCGGCAGCCCTTATATTATCTGTTGGCCAGATGATCGGGTATCGCCGGCTCGTTCACGCGCCGCCGGTGCCACGCTTCATCATCGCGATCCGTTCGTCCACCCGACGCTCGAGGATCACGAGCGGCATCGCGCCTTCCTTCAATATCTCGTGGAATTGCTTGATGTCGAACTGGGCACCGAGCGCTGCCTGCGCCTTTGCGCGCGCACGCGTCCATGCCATGTGCCCGACCTTGTAGCTGCAGGCCTGCCCGGCCTGGGTGCAGTAGCGCTCCACTTCGCGCTGGGTGCGCGGGCGCGCGAAGCCGGTCGTGGCGACCATATAGCTGGTCGCCTTTTCCCGATCCCAGCGTTTCGCATGGATACCCGTATCGACGACCAGGCGGGTCGCGCGGAACAGGAAGGACTGGAGATATCCGGCATGCTCCAATGGCGTGCGATAGGCCTTCAGTTCGTCCGCAAGCTGCTCGGCATAGAGAGCCCAGCCTTCCGAATAGGCGGAGAAGAAGCCGATCTTCCGCAGCGTCGGGATGTCCTTCGATTCCTGCGCGAGGCTGATCTGCAGATGATGGCCGGGTACGCCCTCATGATAGGTAAGCGACGGCAGGGTATATTTCGGCCAGTCCCCGACATCCTTGAGGTTGACGAAATAGATCGCTGGCCGTGTGCCATCGAGCGAGGCGCGGTTGTAATAGCCGTTGGAGGCGCCGTCCTGGATCTCGACCGGCACGGCGCGAATCTCCAGGGGCTGGGTCGGCACGGTCAGGAAGGCTTCCGGCAGCTTGGCGTACATCGCCTTCACGCCGTCGTTCAGCCCGGCGATCAGTGTGGCGCGGCCCGCCGCCGTGTCGGGATAAAGCTGGTCCGGCGCCACGTTGAGCTTGGCCAGCCGTTCGCCCACTGTGCCGCTCGTGTAACCCTGCGATTTCAGGATCGTGTCGAGCTCCGCCGTGATCTCCGCCACCTGGGCAAGGCCGATGCGGTGCACCTCGTCGGGGCTCATCGTCGTGGTGGTCGCCTGATTGAGCGCCATGGCATAGATCGCTTTGCCGTCCGGCACGCGCCAGATGCCGTCGCCCGGCCTGGTGGTTGGCTTAAGGCGCTCGATCAGCGCGATCTGGCGGTCGAGCGCCGGATAGATCCTGCTTTCGACGATGCGCGCTGCCTGCGCGTCCCAATCCCCCTCTATGCCCTTGGCTTTGGCCCGTCCGGCCAGCGACTGGACGATGCTTGATGTCGCCGCCGGTTGCCCGCGTAGTTTCCGCATCTGGCCGAGCGTGAGATCGAGCGACCAGGAAGGGGCGAGCAGGCCCTTGCGCGCCTCGGCCTCCTGAAGGCCGCTTTCCTGATCGAGCACGGTCGCGAACTGGTCGAGCCGCGAGAGATAGGCGTCGGCATCTGCCTTCACCGAAATCGTGTGCGCTGTGTTCAGGAAGTCAGGTACCGAGAAATAGGCGCCGCCCTGCTGGAAGATGCGATAGGGCCGGATCGCGCTGTCGATGCCGAACTTGTCGGGGGCGGCGATCTGCGTGTTCAGCGAATAGAGCACCACCTCGAGGTTGAGCTTCCCGGCGGGCGACAAGGCGCTCCGGTCATGTCCTGCGAGACGCGCGATCGATGCCTTGGTCTCCTGCACGTCCTTGGCGCGTCGTTCGGCAGTGCGCGGCGTCAGCCGCCCTTTCGCCGCAGCCATCGCGCCCTTGTCCAGTCCCAGGGATGTTGCGAGCTCGGGTGACCGCCCGACCACCTGCTGGAAGACCCGCTCGAACTCGGCGTTCAGCGCAGCGTCACCGGCATCAGTCTCGGCAAGCAGCTTTGCCGGGGCCAGCGCGGTGGCAAGCGCCACGGCGCCTCCGGACGAGAGAAATTGGCGACGGTCCATGTTTGCGTGCTCCCCGGAAATACAACAGATCGAAAATTGTAGGTCGATAGAGGGGGGTGTTGCCAGCGTTCTTTGTCGAGCGGATCACGCTTCGGTGAAGCCGCCTCGGCGCAGCGCGGGGCTTGGGGGCCCAGCACCTGCTTCTTCTTTGCGGGCGAGCCTTGTGATGGACTGTTTGGTTGCTGGCTTGGCGGTTGTTTGACTGTTTCGTCGGCGGATGTGGTTCGCTAGCCGGCGGATTTACCGGGTTTTGTTTTGCGTGGTTTTCGCGATTTGGGAGGTTTTGCAGGGGTGGCGAGCTCGGTCTTGACGCTTCTGAGAAGCGAACTGCCCCACAGATAGTGATCTTTCTCTCGCAAGGTAGAAGAGGCGGGACCGGCGGAACGGACTGCGGCGAGAAATTTTAGGTAGCGGGTCCAGGTCTCGTCGGTATGTGGCCAGTCCAATCGGGCATGATCCTCCTCCGGGCGGTCAGCCTTCAGGGTTTCGCAGGCCCGGACGTCGTAGACGCTAAATCGATCGGGATAGAGAACGGTCAAGATGGCGCTGGCGGTTGGCAGGCGAAATTTCCATCGTTCGCTCATAAGCGCTTTTAGGCGTGCCTCGTCATTATCCGCGGTAGCGATCTCTTCGGCGATCTCCTTGACCGCATTGTTCCAACTGAGACCAGTATCGTTTTCGATACGCCAGCGTGCCATGCCTTTCGCCCGGTTGGCCTTCCAGATAAGGATTATCCAGAAATCCTCCGGTGATATCTCACCAGTTTTTCGAAAATGCGGGCCGACTATATCGAAAAGAAACTCTTCTATTCGAGCAAGTGCTGCTGGGCTGCTGGTGGCGAGGCTGGTCACGGCGATGCGTTGCAGGAAAAACTGAGTTCATTCAAGTATTGGGCAAGAAAGTATCAATACCCCGATTCGAGGTTTACCACGTTCCGCATCTCCCGCTTGGCGAGAAACGCCTCCAGATTATCCAGGAACAGCGTCGCCGCGCGCTGGAACATCTTGGTCTGGCTCCGTCCCGACAGGTGCATCGTGTGGATCGTGTTCGGCGCATCCCACAAGGGATGTTCCGGTGGCAGCGGCTCTGGGTTCACCGTGTCGAGAAAGGCGCCTGCGATCCGCCTTCTGGTCAGGGCCTCGATCAGCGCGTCCTGATCGACCATGTCGCCGCGCGCGATGTTGATCAGCCAGGCGCTCGGCTTCATCGCCGCCAGCTCTTCCGCGCCGATCAGCGCCTGGGTCTGGTCGGTGGAGGGCGCCGCCAGGATCACCCAGTCATGGTCGCCGAGCGTCGCCCGCCAGCCATCGGGCGTCAGCGTGCCGTCGCGACCTGACCGCGTCACGCCGGTCACGTCGACGCCGAACGCTTTCAGGCGCTCGCCGATCATCGCGCCGATCGTGCCATATCCCACGATCAGCGCTTTGGTCTCGAACAGTTCGATCTGCCCCGGCGCATTCAGCGTCCATTCGTGGCGGTCGGCGATGCGGACTACCTCGTCGAACCGCTTGGCTGCGGCGAGCACGCCCATCACCGCATATTCGGCGACGGCCAGCGCGTTGATGCCGGTGCCGTTGGTCACGATCGTGCCTTGTCGGCGTAGCATCGGCAGGTCGAGGAAATCGATCCCCGCCAGGATCGTGAACAGCCATTTGAGGTGCTTCGCGCGAAGCACCGCCTCGCCGATCGCCCCCACGCGCTGCATGTCGACCCAGGCGATATCTGCGTCGAGGATCATCTCCATCGCGTCCTCGCGGCTGGCGAACCAGGCGACGTCAAGCCCGGCGGGCAAGCGCGGTTCGATCAGCGGGCGGGCTAGCGCAGGGAGGACGGCTTTCATCGATCGGGCACCTCTCGTCGCCCCGGATGGTTCCGGGGGCGCCACCGGTTCATGCCGCGCGGCCCCCGCTGCGACAAGCCCGCCGCCCGACGCTGGCCGATCGATTCAATGCCCCGATGGGGTGGCGCAGGATAGGGCCGGGCGGAGTCCTGCCCGATGGCGTCCGCGCTCTTTGACATGAACGGTGAATATTGGACGATTTGTCGTACGGTTTTCCTGCACGGCAGGGGAATATTTCCCGGTTTCGCGGCGATTTTACCGCTGTTTCGCAGTAACAGGGAAAGCGCATTGTAAGTCGTTGAGCGACAAGTGGAAATTTCCCTGAAAATCCAACATAACAGCGGAAGAAAAAATCATCCGCTGTTGCCGAGTCGTGTTGGAAGGCGTCGAACCTATAGCGTCGGCTTCCAGTCCCAGCCAAGCGGATCGCCGTCCATCACCTCGACGCCGGCTGTGGTAAGCTCGTCCCGGATCGCGTCGGACCGTGCAAAATCCTTTGCTACCCGCGCTTCCTTGCGCTCGGCCAGCCTGGCGTCGATCGCCTCGGGTGAGATCGCCGTGCCCGCCGGCTTCACCCGCAGCGTTTCCCGAGTCAGCGCGGCGAGCTTCAGGCCCAGCACGTCGTCGAAAACCGCCAGCGTCTTCAGCCGCGTCGCGGGCGACAGCTTCTTGTCGGCGAGCATTTCGTCGAGCACTGGCAGGGCGCGGGGTGTGTTGAGGTCGTCCGATACCGCCGCGTCGAGCGCGTCGAGGTAGCGCGAGGCGTCGCCGGTCTCCGCGCCGTCATCGCGCGCGCGGAGTGCCTGGGCCGCCATCACCAGCCGCTTCAGCCGGGTCGCGGCGGCGGCGAGGTTGTCCGGGCTGAACTCGAGCTCGCTCCGGTAATGCGCGCTAAGGCACATCAGGCGGTAGGCGAGCGGGTGGATGCCGGCGTCGATCAGTGTCTGCAGCCGGGTGAAGTCGCCCGACGACTTGCTCATCTTGCCCTTTTCGCGCTCGACCAGGAAGTTGTTGTGCATCCAGATCGTGGCGCCGGTGTCGGCGCAGTCGCAATGCGCCTGGTTCTGCGCGATCTCATTGGGGTGATGGATCTCGCGGTGGTCGATGCCCCCGGTATGAATGTCGAAGCTTGGCCCAAGGAAATGCTGGCTCATCACGGAGCATTCGAGATGCCAGCCCGGCGCGCCGCGGCCCCAGGGCGACTCCCACTCCATCTGCCGGTTCTCGCCCGGCGGGGATTTGCGCCAGATCGCGAAATCCTGCGGGTTGCGCTTGCCGGCGACCGGGTCGATCCGACCCTCGCGCTCGTCATCGGCGACGCGGGCGAGGCGTCCGTAATCGGGCACGGTCGACACGTCGAAATACAGTCCGCTCTCAAGCTCGTAGCAATGCTCGGGCGCGATCTTCCCGGCAAAGGCAATCATGCCCTGGATGTGGTCGGTCGCGAGCGGGAAGTGAGTCGGCGTGCGGATGTTGAGGTCCGCGATGTTCTCCTTGAATGCGGCGGTATAATGCGCGGCGATATCCCAGATGCTCTGCGCGCTGGCTTTTGCCGCCGCCTCCATCTTGTCGTCGCCGGCATCCGCGTCGGACGTCAGGTGGCCGACATCGGTGATGTTGATGACATGGGTGAGGGGGTAGCCCTTCCAGGTCAGTACCCGGCTCAGCGTGTCGGTGAAGACATAGGCGCGCAGATTGCCGACATGGACATAATTATAGACGGTCGGCCCGCACGAATAGACTCGCACATTGGTGGGGTCGATCGGCCTGAACGGCTCGAGCGAGCGGGTCAGGCTGTTGTACAGGGTGAGGGGCGTGCCGGTCATGCGGTGGCCATAGCCGCGAGGGCGAGCGCCCGCAAACCCGGCGGGGCAGGTGCCAATTCGCTTGAAAATGCGGATGGCGGCTGATAGGGGCCCTTCCCACACGGCGCAAACCCATGTTTGCGACGACCAATTTCTATTGACCGGAGACCTGCGGGTTTATGCAAATCATCGTTCGCGACAACAACGTCGACCAGGCGCTGCGCGCCCTGAAGAAGAAGCTGCAGCGCGAGGGCGTCTATCGCGAGATGAAGCTGCGCCGTCATTACGAGAAGCCCAGCGAGAAGCGCGCCCGTGAGCGTGCTGCTGCCGTCCGCCGCGCCCGCAAGCTGGAGCGCAAGCGGCTGGAGCGTGACGGGGCGCGGTAACACCGCCGGCGCGGGGGGCTGACCTCCGCGCTTCCTGTCTTCTCAATCCCGGCTGCCCTTTCAGGCGCCGGTTAAGGGTGCCCGACGATGTCCACGATCACCGCAGTGCCGCTGCAGCCCACGAAGCGGAGCATTCTGGTGTATCTGTGGATCGGCATCCTTGCGGTGGTGCTTGCCGCCGGCTGGCTGGCGACTCGCGGCACGGCGGAGGTCGTCGCGCTCAAGGGATCCAACGCCCAGTTCCTCGCCTGGAACAAGGGTCGCCCCGGCGTGGTCGAAACCGCGTCGGGTCTGCAATACAAGGTGTTGAAGGCCGGCGAGGGCGCGCTGCCGAACAAGAGCGATATCGCCGGTGTCATGTATGTCGGCCGGCTGCGCGACGGCACGGTGTTCGATGCCTCGCAGCAGCCCGTTCCCTTCCCGCTCTCGGGTGGCGCGGTTCCAGGTTTCCTCGAAGCACTGAAGCTGATGCCGAAGGATGGGAAATACCGGTTCTGGCTCAAGCCGGAGCTGGCCTATGGCGAGCATTCGCCCGATCCCGCCAAGATCCCGAACGGCTCGATCCTGGTCTTCGACGTCGACATGCTCGGCTTCATTCCCGAAGCGGTCTATCGCCAGCAGATGATGCAGCAGCAGATGATGCAGCAGCAAATGCCCCAGGGCGGTCCGCCGCCGTCGCGCTGATCCGCCGATCCCCTTTCCAGCTGCCGCGCGGCCTGCCGCGCCGCGGCGCTTAGGAACATTTCCGATGGCCACCATTCCGCCGACCGCCAAGAAGCCTTTCGACACGAAGCCGATCCTTTATGTCGTGCTCGGCATCGTCCTGGGCGTGTTGGCTACCCTCGGTGCGATCCAGGGGATGGCCTGGTGGAAGGTGCAGAATGATCCGGTGGTGGTCTTCCTCAAGAAGAACCGCAGCGACAAGGCCGTGGTCGAGACGCCTTCGGGCCTGCAGTACAAGATCGTCACGCCCGGCAAGGGCGGTCCGAAGCCGACTGACGCTGACGTCGCCCTGGTCAACTACGAGGGCAAGCTGACCGACGGCACCACCTTCGACAAGTCGCAGCAGCCGACGCCGATGAAGGTGAACGAGGTCGTTCCAGGCTTCTCCGAGGCGCTGAAGCAGATGCCCAAGGGCTCGAAGTACCGCTTCTGGATCAAGCCGAGCCTTGGCTATGGCGACAAGGCGACCGGTCCCATCCCGGCCAATTCGGTGCTGGTGTTCGACGTTGAGCTGCTCGATTTCCTGCCCGAGGCGGTGATCCGCCAGATGCAGATGCGGCAGCAGATGCAGGGCGCGATGCCTCCGGGCGCTGGCGCCCCGCCGGCGGGAACTGCACAGAAGCCGGCAGAGGCTGCACCGAAGAAGTGACGGTGGCGCACCCCGCAAGGGGTGCGGCGGCGTGTCCGGCGTGACCGGCTAGCTGCATCGGTTACACTTGCGCCCCGGCGCGGGCAGGCGCAAGCTGCGCGAACGAGGGGGAAGCACCCATGTTCGACGCTGTCGATCCGATCGTCCTGGCCCGCGCTCAGTTCGCCTTCACCGTCAGTTTCCATTTCATCTTCCCGGCCTTCACGATCGGGCTGGCGAGCTATCTCGCGGTGCTCGAGGGGCTGTGGCTGCGGACCGGCAAGCAACTCTATCTCGACATCTTCCGCTTCTGGCTGAAGATCTTCGCCGTCACCTTCGCGATGGGCGTCGTCTCGGGCATCGTCATGTCCTATCAGTTCGGCACGAACTGGGCGGTGTTCTCCGACAAGACCGGACCGGTGATCGGGCCGCTGATGGCCTATGAGGTACTGACGGCCTTCTTCCTCGAGGCGGGCTTTCTCGGGGTAATGCTGTTCGGCATGGAAAAGGTCGGCCGCAAGCTGCACTTCGCCGCCACCTGCCTCGTCGCGGTCGGCACCGCCATCTCGGCCTTTTGGATTCTTTCGGCGAACAGCTGGATGCAGACGCCCGCCGGCTATGCGACGAACGCCCAGGGCCAGTTCGTCATGGCTGGCTCCTGGGCGGCGGTGATCTTCAATCCCAGTTTCCCCTATCGTCTCGTCCACACCGTGATCGCCGCCTATCTGACGACATCGCTCGTCGTTGGTGCCACCGGGGCCTGGCACCTGCTGAAGGACAGCAGCGATCCGCATGCGCGGAAGATCTTCTCGATGGCGATGTGGATGGCCGCGCTCGTCGCCCCGCTTCAAATCGCGGCGGGGGACGCGCATGGTCTGAACACGCTTGAGCACCAGCCGGCCAAGGTTATGGCGATGGAAGGACATTATGACAGTCATCCGAACGGCGCGCCGCTGATCCTGTTCGGCATCCCGAATTCGAAGGAGAAACGGGTCGACTATGCGGTTGAGATTCCAAAGGCGTCGTCGCTGATCCTGAAGCACGATCTGAACGCGCCGCTGGCCGGGCTCGATACCATCCCCGAGGACCGGCAGCCGCCAGTCGGTATCGTGTTCTGGTCGTTCCGGATCATGGTGGGCCTGGGCTTCGCGATCTTCGGGCTCGGACTGTGGAGCCTCGTCGCGCGCTGGCGGGGCAAGCTCTATGACTGGCGCTGGCTGCACCGTGCCGGGGTTCTCATGGGGCCGGCCGGCTTCGTCGCCGTGATCGCCGGCTGGGTCACCACCGAGGTCGGACGGCAGCCCTGGACCGTCTATGGCCTGCTCCGCACGGCGCATAGTGCCTCGCCACTGGCGGCGCCGGCAGTGGGCGCGTCGCTGATTGCCTTTGTGCTGGTCTATTTCGCGGTGTTCGGGATCGGTGCCTGGTACATCCTGAAGCTGATCGACAAGGGCGTGGAACCGGGCGAGCCCGAACTTGGCAATGCCCCGATCCGCACCGCCGGCATTGCCCCGGCGCCGGCGCAAGATGTGACGGGGAGGGCGTCATGACCTATAATTACGATCTCGCGATGATCTGGGCCTTCCTGATTGCTTTCGCCGTGTTCGCCTATGTCGTCCTCGACGGCTTCGACCTCGGCATCGGCATCATCTTCCCGGCGTTCAGCGTCGGGGAGGAACGCGACGTGGCGATGAACGCGATCGCGCCGGTGTGGGACGGCAATGAGACCTGGCTGGTGCTTGGCGGGGGAGGGTTGATGGCTGCCTTTCCACTTGCCTTCGCGGTGCTGATGCCGGCTTTCTATCCGCCGATCATCGCCATGCTGCTCGGGCTGGTGTTCCGTGGTGTCGCATTCGAATTCCGCTGGCGTGATCCGCGGCATCGGGCGTTCTGGGATTTCGGCTTCACTACAGGGTCGATCGTCGCGGCGCTGGCGCAGGGCATCATTCTCGGCGCGCTGCTGCAGGGCGTGAAGATAACAGGGCGCGGCTATGGTGGTGCCTGGCTCGACTGGCTGACGCCGTTCAGCCTGTTGACCGGCGCGAGCGTGCTCGCGGCCTATGCTCTGTTGGGAAGCTGCTGGCTCATCGCTAAGACCGAAGGGCAGGCGCAGAAGCAGGCCTATCGACTCGCGCGGCGCTACGGGGTGATCACGCTGATCGCCATCGCCGCGGTGAGCGCCGCGACGCCATTCCTGGCCCATGACTATTACACGCGCTGGCTGACCATGCCGGGTATCCTGTTGACGGCGCCGGTGCCGGTTCTGGTTGCGCTCCTCGGCTTGATGTTCTGGCGCGCGCTGGGCCGTGGAGCTCAGTCAGCGCCGTTCCTTCTGGTGCTTGCGCTGTTCGCGCTGTGCTTCGTCGGGCTGGGCATCAGCATGTATCCCTATATCGTGCCTGCTCAGCTAACGATCTGGGACGCGGCGGCACCCGAATCGTCGCAGGTCTTCATGCTGATCGGGGCGGGTGTGATGCTGCCGCTGATCCTCGGTTATACCGGCTGGGCCTATTGGGTGTTCCGCGGCAAAGTTGGTGCGCACGGCTATCATTGATGCAGGCAGACACCGCCCCTCTGTGGAAACGGCTCGCGTGGATGGCAGGGATCTGGGCCGCCAGCGTCGTTGCGCTCGGCATCGTGGCGATACTGCTGAGATGGTGGCTCAAGGGCTGAGGCGCGTCTTCCTCCCTTACCGACGGCATGCTAGGGCTTGGTTATGGGGGAACGATCAAGCGGCACTGTTGGGGACGGGCATCTCGCCAGGCTGGATGTCCTGCGCTTCCCGCTGATCGTCCTGATCGTCTATCTTCACGCCTCCGGTTTTACCGCCAATTTCGCTGACGGTGCTCGTGCCCTGACCGATGTCCGAATCGTGGCGAACGTCCAGACCATCACCGGGTCGATCGCGCGGATAGCCGTACCGCTTTTCTTCCTGATGTCGGGCTTCCTGTTCTTCCGGGGCGTTCGATTCTCCCTCGCCGCCTACCGCACCAAGCTGCGGGCGCGGATACGCAGCCTGCTGATTCCCTTTCTTTTCTGGAACCTCGCGCTGTTCGCACTGGTTGCGGTAGCTCAATCGGCTCCTGCTCTGGCACCCTTCTTCAACAGCCAGAATCTGGCTTTCCGCGACATGTCTGCCTTTCAGATGGTCGACGCGGTGGTCGGTCTGACGCGTTATCCCATCGCCTACCAATTCTGGTTCATCCGGGATCTGATGCTGCTCGTCCTGGTATCGCCGCTGATCTGGGCAGCCGTACGTTATCTGGCATGGCCGACGCTGGCTTTGCTGGCCGTTCTCTGGCTGGGTTATGTCTGGCCCTTCCTCATGCCTGAGGGCGAGCCTGTCCTGTTCTTCTATGTAGGTGCCATGGTCGCGATTCGTGGTGGCTCTCTGTTTGCCGTGGATCGGGTGAGCTGGTGGATTACACCATTGTTCCTGCTCTTGCTCGGCGCTTTCGCGACGAGGCATGGTGGGGAGTGGACGAATTACCTGCTCCGGCCTGCCGTCGCGATCGGCGTGGTGCTGGCGTTGAAGGCAAGCCGGTGGATGGCCGAGTCCGAACGTCGGCGCGATGTGCTTGTCCGGCTCGGCGCAACGTCGTTCTTCGTGTTCGCCGTTCACGAGCCGCTGGTCACGGTCGGCAAGAAGCTGGCGTTCCGGACGCTGCCCTTGACCGCTCAGTCCGTGCTGACCGTGTATGCGCTGCTGCCCATCCTGGTGATCGGAATGGCTCTTTCGGCTTATTGGCTGCTGTTGAAGACGGTACCTGGCTTCCTTCGATTCATCACCGGCGGCAGGTGAGTCGGCGCTTTGATGAGAATGTCGACACTTCCCTTTGGCATGGGCGCCGACTAGGGGCGGACGGGCACTGAATCCTTCAGTGCGACGCCGTTGTTTCCAGCTTCAGAAGAGAGACAGGATGCCGATCAAGCCGCTACGCAAGGCCGTATTCCCCGTGGGTGGCCTGGGTACGCGTTTCCTGCCCGCGACCAAGGCGCTGCCCAAGGAGATGCTGCCGGTCGTCGATCGTCCTCTGATCCAATATGCGGTCGACGAGGCGCTTGAGGCGGGCATCGAACAGATGATCTTCGTCACCGGTCGCGGCAAGTCGGCGATCGAGGACCATTTCGACATCGCCTATGAACTCGAAACGACGATGGCGCATCGCGGCAAGTCGATGGAGCTGCTGCACCAGACCCGCCTGAAGCCGGGCGCTGTCGCCTATGTGCGCCAGCAGGAACCGATGGGCCTTGGCCACGCCGTATGGTGCGCGCGCGACATCGTCGGTGATGAGCCGTTCGCGGTGCTGCTCGCCGATGATTTCATGGTCGGAAAGCCCGGCTGCCTGAAGCAGATGGTCGATGCCTATATGCAGGTCGGCGGCAACATGATCTGCGCTCAGGAAGTGCCGGAAGACCAGACCCATATGTACGGCGTGATCACGCCGGGTGCGCGGGACGGGGCGCTCACCCAGGTCAGGGGGCTGGTCGAGAAACCCAAGCCAGGTACCGCGCCGTCCAACCTGTCAGTGATCGGCCGCTATATCCTCCAGCCAGAAGTGATGCGCGTGCTCGAAACCCAGGAGAAGGGTGCAGGGGGCGAGATCCAGCTCACCGACGCGATGGCGCGGATGATCGGCGATCAGGCATTTCATGGCCTGACCTTCGATGGTCGCCGCTACGATTGCGGTGACAAGGCGGGCTATATCCAGGCCAACCTGGCGCTTGCCATCGGCCGTGAGGATATCGGGCCGTCGGTACGCGCCTTCGCGATCGACCTGTTGCGCTGAGACCGGCGGTCAGCGGCCGTCAAACGCCGTGATAGTCGCGATACCACTCCACGAACAACGGCACGCCGACGTCGAGCGCCGTTGATGGCTCGAAGCCGATATCGCGCTGGATCGCGCTGATATCGGCATAGGTGGCATGGACGTCGCCGGGCTGCATCGGTTCCATGATCTTGATCGCTTCGCGACCGCACGCCGCCTCGATCAGGGAGATCAAGCGACCGAGCTCCTCGGCGCGGTGGTTGCCGATATTGTAGATCGCGTGCGGCGCCACGCTGCCGCCGGCCTTGCTCGAGCCATCATCGACAGGTGGTTTGCGCACGCAGGCCACCACGCCCGCCACGACGTCGTCGATAAAGGTGAAGTCGCGCCGCATATCGCCACCGTTGAACACACGAATCGGCTCCCCGGCGAGGATCGCCTTGGTGAACAGCCACATCGCCATGTCAGGCCGGCCCCACGGGCCGTAGACGGTGAAGAAGCGAAGTCCCGTCAGCGGCAGTCGATAGAGATGTGCGTAGGTTTCGCTCATCAGTTCGTCCGCCTTCTTCGTGGCGGCGTAGAAGGAGAGTGGATGGTCGACGCGGTCTTCGACCCGAAAGGGGAGAGTCGTATTGGCACCATAGACCGATGAAGACGATGCATAGACGAGATGCTCGGTCCGACGGTCCCGGGCGAGTTCCAGGATGTTGAGATGCCCGGCGATATTCGAGGAGGCGTAGGCGCGAGGATTCTCGATGGAATAGCGCACGCCAGCCTGCGCACCGAGATGGACGATTCGATCGAATCGGGCATCGGACAAGGCGTTTTCCAGGCTCTTCTGGTCGGAGAAATCTACCCGGACGAACTGGAAACGGTCGCGACCCCGGTCAGCCAGGTCAGCAAGGCGTGCTTCCTTCAGCGCAACGCTGTAATAGTCGTTGAGGTTGTCGATACCGATGACGGTGTCGCCGCCCGCGATCAGGCGCCTGGCCACATGATAGCCGATGAAGCCAGCCACGCCGCTCACAAGAATACGCATCAGGTCGTTTGCTCCCCGGCACCGGGCCTAGGAAGAGGCGGCCCGATTGGCAAGCCGCTGTCGATCGATGGATGGCCTTAACCATTTGTGGCTATCCCCATCCCGTGATCGAATGACCTGAGGAAGTAATATGAAAGGGATCGTCCTGGCGGGGGGCTCCGGTACCAGATTGTACCCGGCGACACTGGCATTGTCGAAACAGCTCCTGCCTGTGTTTGACAAGCCGATGATCTATTATCCCCTGTCGGTCCTGATGCTCGCTGGGATTCGCGACGTCCTGATCATCTCTACACCGCGCGATCTGCCAATGTTCCGTCTCCTCCTCGGCGACGGATCCTTCTTCGGGATCACGATATCCTATGCTGAACAACCCGAGCCACAGGGATTGCCTCAAGCTTTTCTGATCGCTGCAGAGTTTCTGGGCGGCGCGCCTTGTGCGTTGATTCTTGGTGACAATATCTTTCACGGCGACGGGCTCGGCGCAAAGTGCCGCGCAGCCAGTGCGGCGGCTGAGGCGGGGCGCTCGACCGTATTCGCCTATCAGGTCATGGATCCCGAACGTTATGGTGTCGTCACCTTCGATCCGACTTGCGGTTCGGCGGTGGCGATCGAGGAGAAACCCGCTGCGCCGACATCGAATTGGGCGTTGACTGGCTTGTATTTCTGCGAGTCGGGTGTGGTCGATGTGGCACGGGGCCTCGCGCCATCACCGCGGGGAGAGCTCGAAATCGTCGACGTGCTCAATGCGTATCTTGCCCAAGGTACGCTGGATATCGGACGGCTGGGCCGCGGTTATGCGTGGCTGGACACTGGCACGCATGACAGCTTGCACGATGCTTCCTCGTTCGTTCGGACGATTGAGCGGCGTCAGGGCATTAAGGTTGCTTGCCTGGAAGAGATCGCGCACGATCTCGGCTATCTTGACGGAAACGCGCTCATGGCTCGGGCGGATCTGTTGGGTAAGACGGAATATGCCCGATACCTTCGTCAGCGAGCCCAAGCCGCATGAACGGGAGCAACGTGGAGATCGCCGACATCGAATGCGAGCGTACGGTTCTGATTACGGGTGGCGCGGGCTTCATCGGCTCGGCCCTGTGCCGGCATCTGGTCCGTGGTGGCCGCACCCGTGTCATCAACTTGGACAAGCTCACCTATGCCGGCTCGCTCACTGCGCTGACCGACGTAGAGCAATCGCCCCGATATCGATTTGTGCAGGGCGATATCGCCGATCGCGCCCTTGTGGCGGGGCTTTTAAAAAGTGAATCCGTCGATGCGGTGATGCACCTCGCTGCCGAAAGCCATGTCGATCGTTCTATCGACGGCCCTGCGATCTTCATCGAGACTAATATCACAGGAACCTTCCACCTGCTCGAAGCCGCGCTCGATCATTGGCGGTCGCTTGAGGGTGAAGCAAGGGCGCATTTCCGCTTCCACCATGTTTCCACCGACGAGGTTTTCGGGGATCTGCCTTTTGATGACAGTCGTTTTAATGAAGAATCTTCCTATCGACCCTCCTCCCCATATTCCGCCTCGAAGGCCGCGGCGGACCATCTCGTCCGGGCATGGCATCATACTTATGGGCTGCCGGTTGTGCTCTCGAACTGCAGTAACAACTACGGACCATATCAGAATCCCGAAAAACTCATTCCGTTGACGATAACGCGAGCGATGCAGGGGCAGACGCTGCCAGTTTATGGGACGGGACTGAATGTTCGGGACTGGCTTCATGTCGATGATCACGCTCGAGCGCTGGAAGCGATCATGCGGAACGGTGCCGCTGGCTCGAGCTACGCAGTGGGCGCGCGCGAGGAGCATAGCAATGTCGCGGTCGTAACCACGATTTGCGACATGCTCGACGAGCGGTACCCCCTGGCCGGGGTTCGGTCGCGCCGCGCCTTGATCCGATTTGTCACGGACCGGCCGGGTCATGATCGCCGTTATGCGATTGATCCGTCGAAGCTCGAACGAGATCTCGGCTGGCGGGCGAACATCGGCTTCGCCTCGGGTCTGGCTGCGACGGTCGATTGGTACCTACGCGCCGCGGTTTCACCTGCCTTGCGAGATGTTGCTACGTCGCAGCGAGCTTAGAGTTCTCACTCGAGTCGCTTCAGTCGGATGGAGATACCTTCTTCCGTTCGTAATCGAGTTGTTCGGGTTGAAGTGAAGACGGATGGTCTGTGCCCGTGGCCCAGATTTTCCAACTTTATCCGAAACGAACGGTGGAGGATCAGGGCAGCCGATAAGAACTGGCCCGACAAGAATCGGCCCAAGGTGGCGCATACGAAAAAGGGCCGGACTATTCGTCCGACCCTTGATCATCTGATCGTAGCTGCAGCGCTTACGGGCTGGCAGGCTTCGAGCTGTCGTTCTTGAACGCGAAGTAAGCGCCGAGGCCCGCGGCCACAATGCCCAGGCCGAGAACCACGCCGCCGCCGCCATGGCCGCCCGCGCCGGCATCATCGGTGCCGCTGTCCTGTGCGAATGACTTCGGAGCGGTCGCGCAGCTCGACGAGCTGACCGAAAGCACCGAGGTCGGCGCCATCGTGTAGCTGCAACCCGGGAAAGCAACCTTGGCCTTGGCCTGGCCCCGCGTGACGACGCGATCGCCGGCATAGAGCGACTGGCCGGCGGAGGCCGGGATCAGCTTGCCCTCGCGCGAAACGAACGTGCCTTCGCTGGCGGCCGTCAGCTTGCCGACCGACTGCTCGGCACCGGCAAACAGCGGTGAAGAAAGGCTCGCCATTAGGATGGCGGCGGTTACCCGCGAAAATCTCATTATCAGTCTCCTCCTGAACCGCTTGGAAGTAGGCTCACGACTTGGGATTAGCGTTAAGCCCGGATTTTGTCCACCCAAAACGTTCGCATTTGCACAAGTATCTCGAACTGATGCGGTAACACCACACCGCGCAAAAGGTTTCTCGCAATAGCGCGCGGCCACCTATGACGATTCTATCCGAAACAAAAGGTTAAGTAGGCTGGAACACGGTGATAAGGGCGCCGCTCCCGTCATCGTCCACTCGTTTCAAAGAATGCCGTTTCACGGCGAATCGCGGCTTCCCGCGGCAGCTTTGCTCCGGTGGACCCTGCCAGGCTGAAACCGTTACAGGCTCGAATCGGTAGGATCGGTCTCCCGGTCCGCTGCCTTGGTACCTGTGCGATATACCGGCGTGGGATGACGCTGGCCGCTCCCGCCTGTCCGGGTCCTTTTTACAGGCAATATCTTCGCACTTGCGGGAGATGGCTGGATTTGACCGTAGTTTTGGATCAAGGACGGACGCGATAGCGGAGCGTATGACGAGTGCGTTGCGTTCGTTGACATTCACGGCTGGAGCTTCACGATGGCATCTGTTTCGGGGCGACGGGATCGAACCTGAATCATGCTGATGCAACGCAACCTTTCCAGTCTGGTCGGCAACATGCGATGGATTTCATCGTTGCGGGTGCAATTGTGCGTCGAGATATTGCTGGGCGTGCTTCTGCCGCTCGCTGCGCGATATGGACTTCATTCGAATTATGACCACCACCCATCGGCGCCGGCGAGCTTCGTCCTTTCGATCTTCAGCGTGGTCAGCGCCACGCTGCTCTCGCGACGAATAGGCGGCTTTCCGGGGACGCGTACGTTCATTTACGTGTTGCCGACGTTCTCCATGTCTTTTGGTCTTGCGATACTGGCTGCGGTCGTACTGCGCCTCGACTATAATCGTACTGTCCTGATCGCCAGCTTCACCTTGAGCATCGCCGCGGCCTATGCCCTTGCCTATCTCAGCGCGCGCCGGGCTGTTCGCCGTTTCCATGTCGTGCCGGGCGGCAGGACGGGTTTTCTGGAGGATATCGAGGGAGCGGAATGGCTGCCGCTCGCAAGGCCCGTCGTTCCGGCCGGCCGCGATATCATGATCGTCGCCGATCTCCATCACGATCTGGATTCTCCCTGGGAGCGGATGCTCGCCCAGGCGGCGATCAACGGCGTTCCGGTCTACCATGTGAAGCAGGTTCGGGAACTGCTTACGGGGCGCGTGCAGATCGACCATCTGTCGGAAAACAGCTTCGGCTCGCTCTTGCCGAACCTGGCCTATCGCAAGCTCAAGCGCCTGATTGATCTCGCGGCATGTCTTGTCGTGTTGCCGGCCCTGGCGATCGCGATGGTGTTGATCGCTGTCGCAATCCGCTTTGATTCCCCCGGCTCCGTCTTTTTCCGTCAGCGACGCATGGGATATCGCGGCCGTTCGTTCACGATGATCAAGTTCCGTACCATGAGACCTCGCGACGACGACGGCGATCAGGATGCGCGACGGAAAAGTGCGATCACGAGAGCTGACGACGATCGCATCACCCGTATCGGCCGTTTCCTGCGGCGCACCCGGCTCGACGAATTGCCGCAGATTCTGAATATCCTGGCGGGCGACATGAGCTGGATCGGCCCCCGCCCGGAGGCAATCGACCTGTCTACCTGGTATGAGGCGGAAATCCCGTTCTACTCGTACCGTCATATCGTCCGGCCCGGCATCACCGGCTGGGCGCAAGTGAATCAGGGCCACGTTGCCGATCTCGCCGAAATCAACATGAAGCTGCAATATGACTTCTTCTACGTGAAGAACTTCTCTGCATGGCTGGACATATTGATTACGATGCGAACCGTGGTGGTGATGCTCAATGGTTTTGGCTCGAAATAGCCTGGCCATGGTTTCAGCTTCTGTCGGGGTTTCAGATTTTCCGAAGGGTGGTTCGGCACGTGTAATGGCGGCTCGTCGGATCGTTTTCGTGAACCGCTTCTATGCGCCCGACCATTCGGCGACCGCGCAGATACTGACCGACCTTGCCGAATATCTCGCCGGGCGGGGCTGGGATGTGGAGATCGTCACCAGCCGGTTGATCTACGGTACCGCAGGCACCAGCCTGCCGCCTCGAGAGCGGATCAACGACGTCACCGTTACCCGCGTTGCGACGGTGAACGGCGCGACCCTGGGGCTGGTCGGGCGGTTGCTCGCCTATCTGACATTCTACTTCAGTGCAGGCTGGGCGCTGGCGCGGTGCCTGCGTCCCGGCACGATCGTGGTCGCCAAGACTGATCCACCCCTGATTGCCCTTGTCGCCCTGGTGGTGTGCCGATTGCGAGGCGCGAAGCTCGTCAACTGGGTACAGGACCTCTATCCTGAGATCGCCATCGAGATGGGGATGAGCGCCTTGCGCGGGCCGGTCGGTGGAGCGTTGAGTGCCTTGCGCGACGTTGCCCTGCGACGGTCTGCGCTCACGGTTGCGATCGGGCAGCGCATGGCGGACCGGATCGCTCGCCACGGCGTGTCTGCTGACCGGATCGTCACCATCGCGAACTGGAGCGATGATGAGGCGATATCGCCGTCCGCGACGAACAGCCCGGCGCTGCGCGAGGATTGGGGCCTGCCGGCGGATGCTTTCGTCCTGGCCTATTCCGGCAATCTTGGCCGGGCGCACGAGGCGGAGACCTTATTGGGCGCGGCAGGCCTGCTTGCGCGTCGATCCGATATCTGGTTCCTGTTCGTCGGCGGCGGGCACGCACAGACCGAATTGCGCCGCAACGCGGTGGCTGCGGGGCATGAGCGTTTCGTTTTTCAGCCCTATCAGCCTCGGGCTCGCCTGTCCGAAAGCCTGGCGGTGGGGGATGCCCATTGGCTGTCGCTCAGGCCCGAATTCGAGGGGCTGATCGTTCCCAGCAAGGTGTTCGGGATCGCCGCCGCGGCGCGGCCGATCGTCGCGGTGTGCGATCCCGCTGGCGAGGTGCCGGCGATGATCGCGGAGACGAGGGCAGGGGTGTCGGTGGCGCCCGGCAACGTCGCCGGACTCGCTGCAGCGATCGTTGCGCTCGCGGATGACAGGGTGGCGTGCCGCGCGATGGGCGACCGTGCGCGCGCCATGCTGCAGCGGCGATACCGGCGCCGTACTGCACTGGATCAATGGGCGCTTGCGCTTGAGACTCTCGCCGAGCGGGACTAGCTGCGGCTATAGGGTGCAAAAGGTTCGAACGATGTTCTCGCGTTTCAGGCAATCGCGCGCCAGGCGCACCGGCCCCAGGGAATGGCGGGGACTCTCGGGCGCGCGCGCTTATGCCATCGGCGACGTTCATGGCCGGCTCGATCTGCTCGAGCGAATGGTCGCAACGATTGAACGAGACCGGCGGGAAAGCCCCCGCGCTCGCGACTATCTGATTCTCCTGGGCGACCTGATCGATCGTGGCCCGGATTCGCGTGGTGTCATCGACTTCCTGATGCGGTTGCCGTCGGACGGGCTCCGGCCGGTGTTCCTGATGGGCAATCATGAGGAAATGATGCTCCGTGTCCTTGGCGACGAGCCGGAATCGTTGAGCCAGTGGCTGACCTATGGCGGTTATGAATTCGCGCAGAGCTATGGCGTGGAGGTCGGCAGGCTCGCGGTTCTGGCGCCGGCCGACGCTGCCGACATGATTCGCGCGGCCATTCCGCCGTCTCATTTCGCCTTCATCGAAGGATTTGCCGACAGCTTCACCTTCGGCGACTATCTGTTCGTCCATGCCGGGCTCCGTCCCGGCAAACGCCTCGACGATCAGGATACGCACGATCTTCGCTGGATCCGCGACGAGTTCCTTAATGACGAGAGCGATCACGGATGCATGGTGGTCCACGGCCACACCATCTCGGTTGAGCCCGAGGAGAGGGAAAACCGAATCGGGATCGATACTGGGGCCTACCAGACGGGCGTCCTGACTGCGGTGCGGATCGAGGGGGCGAGGCGGCGCATGATCAGGATCGAGGAGTGCGATCCATGATCCAGGTTAGTGAGTGCTGTGCGGGCGCAGCATTTTTGTACCTCTGCGGTCTGGTGCGACGCGGTGTCAGCCTGTAGCAGCGGGATAATTGGGCCCGGATCAGGGTAAGCGACGCTTCGCGGTGTCGTCGGAATATAGGCCTGTTTCACAAGGCGGGGGCATCACTGACGTGGCAAGACTGTATAACAGCCGTAGGCGTATCATGGTCACCGGGGGCGCGGGTTTCGTCGGCTCCCACCTGATCGATCGACTGCTCGAACGGGGCGACGAGGTGCTGTGCGTGGACAATCTGTTCACTGGCACAAAGCGCAACATCGATCATCTCGCCGGGCATCCGCGCTTCGAATTCATGCGCCATGACGTGTGCTTCCCGCTCTACGTCGAGGTCGACGAGATCTACAATCTCGCCTGTCCGGCGTCGCCGGTTCACTACCAGCACGATCCGGTCCAGACGACCAAGACATCGGTGCACGGTGCCATCAACATGCTGGGCCTGGCCAAACGGCTGCGCTGCAAGATCTTCCAGGCATCGACGAGCGAGGTTTATGGCGACCCCAGCGTCCATCCGCAGACCGAGGCCTATTGGGGCAATGTGAACCCGATCGGCATCCGTTCCTGCTACGACGAGGGCAAGCGTTGCGCCGAGACCCTGTTCTTCGATTATCACCGGCAGCACGGGCTGGAGATCAAGGTCGCCCGCATCTTCAATACCTATGGGCCGCGCATGCACCCGGCGGACGGGCGTGTGGTTTCCAATTTCGTCATGCAGGCACTGAACGGTGAGCCGATCACTCTATACGGCGACGGCCAGCAGACGCGTTCCTTCTGCTATGTCGACGATCTGGTGGCTGGGTTCATGGCGTTCATGGATACGGCGCCCGAGGTGTCGGGACCGATCAACCTCGGCAATCCCGTGGAATTCACCATCCGAGAACTCGCGGAGCTGGTGGTCGAGATGACCGGCTCGAAGTCGGAGCTGGTGTTCCGTCCCCTGCCACAGGACGACCCGATGCAGCGCAAGCCGGACATCGCGCGGGCCCGTGAAACCCTGGGCTGGGAGCCTTCGATTCCGCTGCGCCAGGGGCTGGTCAAGACGATCGACTATTTCTCCCAGTTGCAGAAGGGCTGAGGGCTCAGCCGCCGCCAGCATGGCAATCCGCCGCAACAGTTTTGTCAACCTGACCGGTAGCCTGGTCGGCCTGGTGCTGTTCGCGGCGCTGACGCCGCTCTATTTCCACGTCATCGGCAGCGAACGCTACGGCATCCTGGCGATCATCTGGGCGTTCCTGTCCTTCTTCGCCGCCTTCGATTTCGGCATGGGTTCCGCCCTGACGTTCAAGGTGGCAAGCGAGGTGCGGGACGACGTGCCGCGCCAGGCGGAATATTTCTGGACGGCGATGTCGATCAGCCTGCCGGTCGGGCTGGCGATGGGATCGATCCTGTTCGGGCTGGTCGGTGGCGGGTTGGGCAGCCTGTTCCATCTGTCCGAGGCGGTGCAGGCGGAGCTGATCCATTCGGCGCCGGCGCTGCTCGGCATCGGCGCCTGCACCATCCTGCTGTCGACCGCCGGCGGGTTGCTGCGGGGGCGCGAATATTTCGTGACCAATGCGGTGCTGACGGCGATGGCGCTTGCGCTGTCGATCCTGCTGCCGGTACTTGCCGCAGTATTCATCGCGCCAGCGCTCGACATATTAATCCTGGCGATGCTGACCAGCCGGATCATCGTTGTCGCCTCCGCCATCCTTTTCGGGCAGTTCGTGGTGCTGGGCGGACGCCGCCCGAAGGTTTCGGCGAGCGCTGCGCGCGCGCTGGTCGGATATGGTGCCTGGTCGTCGTTGAACGGGGTGATCGAGCTGACCATCTCCTCGGCGGACCGCTTCATCATGGGGGCGGTCGCCGGTCCCGCCGCGGTCGGCTATTATTCCGTGCCATCGAGCGTGATCGCCCGGGTGATGATCTTCCCGACCAGCATCGGCAGCGCCGCGCTGCCCCAACTCGCCGCCCGATCGCCCGAGGAAGAGGCGATCCTCGCGCGCAAGATCGTACGGATGGTCGCGATGATGACGCCGTGCTTCGTCGCCGGCATCTTCCTGGCCGAGCCCTTCCTGCGCCTTTGGATGGGGGCGCCGTTTGCGAAGGTGGCGACCCTGCCGATGCAGATACTGCTCCCAGCCTTCTGGCTGGAGGGGATTTCCGCGATCCTGTTTTACCGCCTGCTCGCCCAGGGGCGGCCCCGGACAAGTGCGATGGTCGTTGCGATCATCCTGCTGCCCTATTGCGCACTGATCTACTATCTCGCCGGGATCTGGGGCGTGGCCGGCGGTGCCGCCGGCTATCTCGGCCGCAACATGATGTTCGTCGGTGGGCGGGGTACCGCAACCCGGGCCTGGCGCATGCTGATGGAAACTGTCGGGACGGATTTCGTTCTGCTGATCGTCGCGCTTGCAGCGTGTGTCCTGGCGCTGCCGGCTCAGTCGCCGCTTGCGGTCGGCGTGATCATCACCGGCGCATCGATCGCGCTCACCCTGAAACGACGGCCGCCCGAGTTCGATCGGATGGTCCATGACTTCGCCCGCCGTATCGGTATCGAACGGCCGATACCCGCCGCGGGAGGCGGCACAGATGTCTGATTCCCTTTCCGTATTGCTGGTCGGCTATGCGCATGGTGAGGGCGGGGTGACCACTCACACGCACTGGCTTGCCCATGGGCTGACCCAGCGCGGCCACAAGGTCCGGGTGCTGTCGCCCGTGCCACCGCGCGATCTGCCCGAGAGCCCCTGGCCCGATCGCGGGTATGCCGTGGATCATTATGGCGATGCCAAGGATGCACTGCGCGGCTTCAAGGCGCTGGGCAAGGACCGGTTCGACGTCGCGGTAGTGGCCGGCACTGGCTGGAAGGCGATGGGCGGCGTCCTCGCCAATCGACGGATCAAGCGACGCATCTTCTTCGAGGTGATGAGCGGCGACGCGATGGGCAAGATCGACCCCCGGCGCCTGGTCCATGCCGGCTTCGACGCGATCGTCAGCCTGGCGACTGCGGTCGAGGAAAAGGTTTGCAGCGAATTCCACTGGCGCGGCAAGCGCACCATCATCCAGGCACTACCCGAGCCGCTGGAGCAACGAGCGACGATAGCGGATCGCGGCGTGGTCGCGCCCGCTATAGGTAAGATCCGCGCAGTCTATTTCGGCCGGATCGTGCCGCATAAGGGCGTTGGCTTCCTGGTCGAGCAATGGGCTGCGCTCGCACCCTATCTCCAGTCGATCGACGTCTATGGCACAGGCGAGGAACGTGCCGTGCTCGAGCCGCGCGTCGCGGAACTGGGTCTTTCCGATTCGATCCGCTTCCATGGCCGCTATCCGGACGGCCAGTCCTATGTCGACCTGCTGCAGCAATACGACCTGTTGTTGCTGCCGACGGTCGGGCAGGAGGGTGGACCTCTGGTATTGCTGGAGGCGATGGCGTGCGGCACGCCGTTCGTCGCGAACGGGATGGGCGGCGTGCCCGATTTCGACAACCGCGATTGCCGCGTGAGCAAGGACATTTCCGGTTTCGTTGCCAAGGTGGCGGACATTGCCGGTGCGATGGCGGCGGGCGATATCGACGGGTCGCGGTTGCAACGGCATTATCGCGACAATTTTTCGTTCGATGTGCTGGTCGGCAAATGGGAAAGCTATTTCCAGTATCTGGTGAAGGCCAAATAGCGGCGCCGGAGATTATTTGCTCGCAATCCGGGGATCGTTGGCGGAAACGCAGCGGGTTCGTGCAGCCAAGGGATGATCGGTAGTGAAGCAGGCGGCAGTTCTTGGAGCGGCGGGATTTGTCGGCCGCCACACCGCCCGGGCGCTGGCCGGGGCCGGCTATGACGTCGTCGGCATCGGCCATGGCAGCTGGCTTCGCGACGAATGGCGCGAATGGGGCCTGCGCGAATGGCATGTCGCCGATATCGGCATGGAAGCACTGATGACCTATGCCGGCGATCCCGAGATCCTGGTGCAGTGCGCCGGGAGCGGCTCGGTCGCCTTTTCGATGACTCATCCGGCACAGGATTTCCGCCGCAGTGTCGATTCCACACTGGCCGCGCTGGATTTCGTGCGGCTGCAAGCGCCTGAATGCCGTTTCGTCCTGCCATCCAGCGCTGCGGTCTATGGCACGGTGGACCGCATGCCGATCGCGGTGGACGATCCGTTGCGGCCGGAATCGCCTTATGGCGTGCACAAGACCATCGCCGAGGACCTGTGTCGCTCCTATGCGCGCACCTTCGGCGTTCGGGCGGCGATCGTCAGGCTCTTTTCCGTCTACGGCGTCGGGCTGCGCAAGCAGTTGCTATGGGACAGCTGCACCAAGCTGACTCAGGGCGAGGCGCGCTTTGCGGGGACGGGCGAGGAGCTTCGCGACTGGCTCGACGTCGAAGATGCGGCGGCGCTGTTGCTGCGGGCGTCGGAGCGGGCGAGCGCCGATTGCCCCGTCGTCAATGGCGGTACCGGGCAGGCGGCGAATGTCCGCACTATCGTTGAAGGGCTGGCGCGCGAGCTGGGCGTCGACACGTTACCGGTCTTTTCGGGTCAGCGCCGGAGCGGCGACCCGATCGGCTACGAAGCGGACATCGCCGGTGCGCTCGGGTGGGGCTGGCGCCCGGAACGATCGCTTGCCAACGGGCTCTCCAGCTATGCCGCGTGGTTCCGCGACGAAGCGCGTTGACCTTCAGGCATCGCCGCGCGCGCCCAGGATCTTCAGCCGAATCTCGTAGAAATAGAGCATCTTCAAGAACGCGTGGTGGAACCCCGCCGCGCCGTCGAGGAAACCGAGCCTCAGGAAGTATGTCCCGGCGAAATAGGCTGGCGCGAACCACCAGCGCGATAGATTGCGATATTTGGTGCGCTGGCGCGGGGTGAGAGCAGCCCAGGCCGCGTCGCCACGCATCATCAGGTCCGAATGCCGCTTGGCCTCCCAGCTGGCATAGGCATTGTGGCGGGCGATATAGTGATCGATCCCGCGAAAATCGAGATGGTCGATCGGCGCCGATATTTCGCCGATCTGGCCTTCGAGCACCGGATGCTCGTGCACCTCCATGTCGAGGTTGCTCCAGCGCCGGTCATCGATCCGCTCATAATGGCCGGCACCTACGCGAAACAGGGCGAGCTTGCGCTGCGGTACGCCGTGCCGGAGGATTCGGCCCATGAAATGATTGCTGTAGTTCAGCCAGAAGCCGACCGCCGGTGTTTCCGCCGTGTCCGCCAGAACTCGACGTAGCTCGGCGATGAATTGCTCGGTGACTCGCTCATCGGCGTCCAGGAATAATACCCAGGGTGTGGAGGGCGAATGATTCGCGAGCACCCAGTTGCGCTTCTTCGGGAAATCGCCCGACCAGTCGAAATCGAGCCAGCGAGCCCCGTGGCGTTCCGCGATCACGCGTGTGCCATCGGTGCTGCGCGAATCAACCACCCAGGTTTCGGCAAAGGCACCCAGGCGCGAGAGGCAGGCGTCGAGATTCTTCTCCTCGTTGCGCGTCGGCACCACCACGGTAATCGGCAGCGGGATCATCGTTCGCCGATCTGCCGGGCGGGATTCCCTGCGATGATCGCCCCCGCGGGCACGTCGCGCATCGCGACGGCACGTGCCGCCACCACTGCGCGGGCGCCGACCGTCACGTCCGGCCCGATGAAGCAGTCGGCGCAGAGCCAGGCTTCATCGCCGACAGTGATCGTCGATCGCACGAGCGGCATCCTCGCGTCGCGAAAATCATGCGTGCCTGCACACAGATGCGCGCCTTGCGAGATCGTCACACGCTTGCCGATGCTCATGCCGGCGAGATTGTAGAGGATGGCACCATCGCCGACCGACGACCAGTCGCCAATGGTAAGCTGGGACGGCATGAAGATCCGAACCGTGGGGTAGATGTGGCAATTACTGCCGATCCGCGCGCCGAACAACCGCAGCCATCGGGCTCGCGCGCCGAAAAAGGGGCGAGGAATCGCGCGGAAGACCAACTTGCCCAGGGCCCAGGCGATCCGGGCGCGTCGCTCGCTCCGCGAATAATTGGAGATACGGCGATTGGCCTCGATATCGAGGCCGGGAGATGTGTCGGATGCCGGCCCGGCAGAGTCGATCTCGTCGGGCATCGTCAATCGGCGACATGGTGGGGGCGGGGGCCGCGGCCCGAAAGCCAGGTGAACAGGCCGATATGCTGGTCGACGATCCGCTCCCAGGTGAAGCGCTCCTCGACCAGCCGGCGCCCCCTCTCGCCGGTTTCGGCGAGAGCGGAGGGCTGATCGAGATGATAGGCAAGGGCGAGGGCGAGCGTTTGCGGCGACGTTTCGATCCGGTATGCGCCGCCCGCGACGAAGCCCTCCGGGATGTTGCATGCATGCGTCATCAGGACTGGCTTGCGGTGCGCCCATGCTTCCAGCACGGTCATCGGCATCCCTTCGCTATAGGAGGGGAGGATGAAGGCATCGCAATTGGCATACGCATCCTGCTTTGCCGATCCGAACAGGGGGCCGCTGAATTCGACATTGTCGAGTTCGCGTTCCCGGGCCAGACGGACCAGATGCTGCAGATGGTCGCCATCATCCCATCCAGCAATCTGCAGGACCCAGTCGTTGCGGATGGTCGGTGATTTGGCAGCGGCGATCGCCCATGCCTCGATCAGTTCGGCGATCCCCTTCTTGGGATGGATGCGGCCGAGGAACAGAAGGCGTTTGCGTGTCACGTCGACAGGCTCGGTCGGGACATAGTCTGCTGCCGGCAGCGAGATACCGTTGGGGATGACCGCGATCGGCACGCCCAGGCCGAGGGCCTCGATCGCGTCGGCTTCCGCCCAGCACAACGCGCGGAGAACTCCGGCGGACCGGAGATTGGCGTTTTCGAACGCCCATTTCGCGACGCGTTTCTTGATCTGGCTGTTCCGCTGGGCCCAGGGATCTAGCATGCCGTGCGGGGAGATGACGAGCGCCCCACTATTCTTGCGGTTCCAACTGCGTGCTGCGATGGACGTGTGATTCCACAGGCCGTGCAGGTGAAGGGCATCATACGGGTTGGTGTTGAGTTCCCGGCTCAGGCCTGGAGCGAACCCGAAACGCTTCGGCCCGATCGACGGAAAGGCTCGGAAATGACTGACCTCCCAAGCGTCGCGCGCCATGGTCAGGGCCGGGTCGGTGACGCCGTAGACAGAGACGCTATGGCCGCGTTCCCGCATGAGGTTGGCCGGGAACCTGACCGATTCAAAAAGGCCGCCAGCTTCCGAACTGAGTGACGTGGTAAGGATACCGAGATTCAACGGTGCGATACTGGTCATTACGCTGGCATCCTGCGCATGGCGAAGTCGGCCACGGCGCGAGCGAGAAGCGATGGTTTTGCGCGGGGTGCCGCGACCGCAAAACGCGCGGCGCCGGCCATGCCCTGGCCGAATCGTTCCGGCGCGCATTCGGCCACCAGTCGAACACTTGCCTCCCGCATCGCGCTATCGTCTTCCACGGCCGCGATGTCCTTCATGGCGCTGGCCAGGGCTTCCACGTCGTGCGGCGGAAAGGTGAAACCATTCACGCCATTCCGCACGAGAACGTGCGCGCACCCGCACCGATCGGATACGATCACCGGCAACGCCGCCGCCATCGCTTCGTTCACTACGAGGCCCCATTGCTCGACCGTGCTGGCATGTACGAAACAACCTGCCGTTCCATAATAGGCTGGTAGCTCATCATACTGCCGGAAGCCGGGCATATGCACATGCTGTTTCAGCCCCAGCGCCTGCCGTTGTCGTTCGAGTGACTCACGCAGTTCGCCGTCGCCCAACAAGATCAATGGCCAGTCGGCAGGATCATCACCGCGCCCGTTGCGGAACCGGGCATAGGCTTCGAGCATCAAGGCGAGGTTCTTCTTTGGAATGAAGCGATTCGACGCGAGAAAATATCGGCCGCGCGCACTTTCGGGAAGTGGAACGCCATCATCGCCGGCCGGCATCGACGCAGTCTTGGCAAGAGCCGCTTTCGTGCTGAAATACTCATTGTCGACGACATTGTATCCACGGAAAATCGCGTCGCGCGGTAGACCCAGCGTGCGAAGATATTCAGCCTGGCCGTCATTGGTGCAGAGGCCGGCGGCGAAATATTCAAAGATGCAACGCTTCAAATATTCGGTGCCCCATTTACGCTCGAAATCCCATGGATTGGTTTCCGACATGGCGATGACGGGAATGCCGCGCGCGACTGACCAGCTTGCAAGCGCGAGCGCCATATTCGAAGACCATCCGGGAACCGCGACCGCGTCGGGCCGGAAAGGCGCCACCTTTGCCTCGATCGCGGCAAATATGTCGGCCGGCCGGGCGGCATTCTTGTCGGTGCTCAGGACGACCCGTGCGAGACCGGCGGGCACCTCGGGAGAATCCCACGCGTAGAGCGCGCTGGTCGAGGCGCGTTCGATGGCCAGCACCTCGACCTCACGCGCGGCCGCGTTGAGACGGGCGATGTGGTAGGGGCCGAAATTGTCGAAGGCTATCGCTACGCGAATAGTACCGCTCCCTTGCGCATATGGGGCTGGTATCGCGGTTTTGTTGCAACCGCGAGGGAAACTTCACTGGGCATTGATCGTGATCAGGCCAGTTCCGTCAGGTGACCGCGGAGCGTGGCAGCGGCGGCGGCCCAGGTGAAACGCTGCCCCCGCGCCAACCCTCGCGTAACCAGTTCAATCCGCGTCGAATCATTGGTCAATAGTTCGTCCAGGGCTTCGACATGCTGTTCCGCCCGTACCGGATCGACCAGCAATGCCGCGTCGCCCGCGACTTCCGGTATCGAGGAGGCGGCACTGGCAACCACAGCGGTACCGCAAATCATCGCTTCGATTACCGGAATGCCGAAACCCTCGTACAGCGAAGGAAACCAGACGAGCCGGGCGGCATGATAGAGTGAGCAAAGCGTATCGTCGTCGACATAGCCCGCGAGGATGATGGAGGCCCCGATTGCCCTTGCCTGCTCGATATATTCCGGCTCGCAATGTCCCGGCACCACCAGCGTCAGGTCGGGATGCATCGACCGCAGGCGAGGCCACGCCGCCAGCGCGACCTCGGCGTTTTTGCGGTAGGACAGGCCGCCCGACAACAGGATGAAGGGTTTGTCGTTTACACCGAGGCGCGCCAGTCTGGCTTGACCCGCCGCGTTGGGAGGCTGGAAGAACCTTTCGGTTACACCGTTGTGAACCACACGCAGGCGATCACGCATCGCCGGATAGAAGTGTGCGATACGCTGCGCGGAGAAATGCGAGACGGTGTGGAACATGTCCGCATTGCGTTCCAGCTTGCGGTACAGAACCTGCCATTTTGCTTTCTGGCGAGCGAAGCCGGCGTTTCGGGGCAGGGCGCTTGGCTCGAAATAGGACGCGTCGTGAAGGGTGATGATGCTTTTCGCGCGCCGCGTCGGCACATAGGATTCGCTTGTGCAATAGACGATGTCGGCTTCCGGCCACCAATGTTCAGCGCGGGGGCGATCCGTCGCGATCCACATCGCCTGCTGCCAGGACGTATCGAGCCGGAAATCCAGGTAGCGATAGTCGCTCCATGGTTTTCCGACCTTTGGAATCACATCCTGACGATCCGCTCTGTCGACGAGGAGGCGAATGTCGTCCCGGCCCAGCAGGTGGAGTTGCTCGATGATATTGCGCACCACCCGGCCGGCGCCGGTCGCATTATGGATCCGGCGTAAATGCACATAGGCGAGCAGCTTCATCGCGGCGTGGCTAGCCAATTCTCCAGCCTGATGCCTGCTATCTCATCGAGCGTCGCTGGCGTCAGGGAGCCGCTGTCGGTCAGGCGACGAAGATCATAGCCTGCCTCGATCAGCATGCGTGCCGGGTCGGCGGCGCTGAATCCCGCGCGCTCAGTCAGGGCCGGGCAAACCTCGAAATAGATCGCTGCCGGGCGAATTCCGTTCAGGACATGATGGGCGCCGCGTAGGACCAGCGTCTCATAGCCCTCGACATCGATCTTGAGCAGGCCGACTGCGGTGATCCCCTGTTTCGCGACGAAGCTGTCCAAGGTGGTCGCCGGTACCTCCGCTGTATTGCCGCCGGTATCCTTGCTGATGCTGGCCGTGCCGCGCGCGACCGGATCATTGTCGAACATCACCGTCCCGTCCGCATCGGACACGGCATAACGATGGCAGGAGACCTTGTTCGCGGTATTGCGGGCGATATTGGCTTCAAGCGTCTCGAATGTGGTGGGATTGGGTTCGAACGCATGGATTGCCCGGTCCGGGAATCGGCGAGCGAGCAACAAGCTGACCAATCCAATGTTGGCGCCCACGTCGATGATTGGTCCAGCGCCGAACGGGCTCTGTTCAAAAAAACGCCGTTCCGCCAGATTGATGAATTCCGGAATGGAATGATATTCGGAAAAATTTGCGAAATTGCCTACCTCGATACCATCGAGCAGGCGCCGGGAAGGATTTCCACCGGTGCGGACCGAACTGGCGATCCATGCCAGGTATTCGGCGACCATAGAGGGATCGCGAGCGAGGCTGGCCGCGTTGCGGGCCATTTTGGAGCCGAGGCCTGCCATTTCAGGCGAAACCTTCGGACCGGATGTTGTGGGCATGGTCCATTGTAAGATCCTCCTGTGACCGCGCCTATATTGACCGGAGTACGATCTGTCCCGTCTCAATTTCCACGACGGCGACCGTCGGGATCAGGGCCACCGATACGACATTGTTTTCAACCATCGCGTGAAAATTCACGCAAGGCGGCGACGAAGGTCTTTCCCCATCTCTCCTCATCATATGCGTTGAACTCGGCGCGCGCCGACCGGGCCATCGCCTCCCGTCGAGGCCGATCGCCAACGATTTCCAGGATCGCGTCGGCAAGCGCGTCGACATCGGTCGGCGGCACGATGATGCCGCTTTCACCGTCCCTGAAATCGACCCCGGCTTCGTGCGTGGCCACGATCGGGAGGCCGGCCGACATCGCCTCCAGCACTACACCCGCCGATCCCTCCGCCAGCGAGGGAAAGGCGAGGATATCGGCGCGCAGGAACTCTTCCCGCATCCGATCGCGCGAGACATGGCCAAGCACTTCGATATTCGGTGCCTGAAGCTGTGACGCCGCCGCCGCAGTCACACCACCGGCGAAGACGAAACGGACCGATGGATCCAGGCGCGCGATCCGGGCTGCCGCAAGTGCGAGATACTGTGGTCCCTTACGAAGCTGAATCGAGCCTGCGAAAAGCACACGTTTCGGAATCGGCTCGTTGGCCTGGGAGAAAGTGAGGCTGGAGCCATAGCGGACGAGCCGGCACTTGGCGCGGGCCGCCGGATCATAGGCGGCCACATCGTCGATCACGCTTTGAGACGGGCAGAAAAGGCCATCCGACCGTTCGATCATCACTTTGCTGACTGAATCGAGGATCGCGGCTGCATCGGGTGAATAGGGCGTTTCGTGCCATTCGGGAAACTTTGCCGATTCCCGGTTCACCACACGATGTGCCGATGGCATGATGAATACGTCGGAGACGAACCGCGCGCCATGAGCCACGAGCTCCTCGATCTGGTCGCCACCCGCAAAATACTGGGAATAGACGACGTCAGCCTCACGCAGATCGCGTGCACGGAAATTCCAGCGCTCGCGTTGATTCGGCGCCTGCCTCTTGGCGATCAGCGCGGCGAGGCTGAGTCGTTGCAGCATCGATCCGGGCAGATCGGGAACGACACGGCGCAGGAGAGAGCGTGCTTTCGGATTCAGGCCTGCCGCTGCGGCGAGAAGCCGGTGTTCGAACGAGCCGTCAGGTATCGCGAAGTCGGTATAGAGTCGCTGCAGCGCGTCGGCCTTGTGGAGAAAACGCGCAAGAGCATAGCCGTGCCGGGCACCTGGCTGTATCAGTAGCGTTCGCACTGTAAGTCAGTTCCCGGCGCGGCCGCTGCTGGTTCCGTCCCGGGCGAGGTCGCCGGACTTCACGAACTGCTCTGAAGCTGCAGGGCGAGTTGCAGGCGCCTGTTTTCCTCCGGCGTGATCCGGGCATAGCGGAACGGCAGCCAGACCACGAGGAACAGGAAGGGGAGCGCAGCTACGAATTCAGCGAAGGAATGGGTGATGGCATGCAAACCGGTGCTGAGCATCGAAACATATAGATACTGACCGCGCAGACCGCCGGCCAATGCCAAATTCAGTGTCCACCCGTAAAAGAACCCGAGTATGATGAAGCAAAAGACACCGAAATACCAGAAGGCGAGGAATGTATCCGAAAAACCCGTGCGCGTGGCACCGTTGGCAAAATACCGGTTGCGCATTGGATTGTCGTCGGCGGTCATCATCATCAGCGAATTTTTAGAGTCGCGTCCGAAAATGAAGGCGGGGAAGTAACGTCCTACCATGCCGTTGGAGATCGCGGCGAAGGGGTAATATTCTCCGAGCTCGGTTGCAATCGCGATGTCGGTGACCGCGCCATTTACCTCGGGTGCCTTTTCAGTGTTCTTGCTGTTCTCGCCTGTAGACTGTGCGATCAGTTCGGATGAAGTGAGGGCGCCGACCAACGATGAATCGTTGTTTTTTACATAGCCGCGAATCTCGCCTGCGTTGTTCACGATGAACGCGCCTATCAAACAGCCAGCGAGCAGGAGGATGCGAGGCGGGACGATCTTGCGTACCAGGAACAGGCTCCCAAAGATGATGATCATGAACTCGAAGATGAACTCGCGCTTCACCGCGATGAAGAGAACAGGAGCGAAAACGGCGGTGGCGATACAGAACAGGATGAGGGCGAACCTGTTCTTCGTGCGCAGATAGATCAGGAATGTCAGCGCGGCGCCGAAGACGAGACATTGTGCCAGCGTGGCGTAAACGATGATGATGCCGGTCCAACCTGCTTCATAGGTGGTCGTTTCAGCCATCCGTGACATCATGACATAGGCGACGGCACCGACTGCGATCAGGACGATGCAGGCCTGCGCCATCCGCTTCTCGCTGTACATGGTCGCGATTTCGGCGGTCTTCGACTTGATGGCTTGGACACCCATGCCCCTTCCCGCGATATAGCCACCGACAAGGAAGATGATGCACAGGATCACGTAGTTCCAGGTCAGCGTTGGATCGAATCCGCCGGCCAACCCGAGGCGTTCAACCGCCCAGGCCTGGGGGAGGAACCATACGGCGAGGAACATGCCCACCACATAGGGATATTCGAAAACGCTGCGTGGCCGGATAAAGGGCACGACACCGAGGGCGAAGATGAGCCCCGACAGGATGATGAGGGAGATGCTCACAGGGCCCTCGACACCGTTGCCACGGGTCTATCGCCTTGAGAGGAAGGCGAGTTCGCCTTCGGCAAGATCGGCTCGGACCGCAATGAAGTTCGCCTGAATGAAATTGTCCAGAGCCGGGGCATACGCAAAATACTCGATTCTGTCACGTAGCAGACGGCCGATCCGCATCTGCGGCGTCAACGCGATGAAGAAATCCCGAAGGAAGGTTCGCGAGTAGATCGACATATAATTATATTCGAATTGAATCACGTCGATGCCGCCGGACGCGAGCAGGCTCTGAAAGCCTTCGATCACCTTCAGGTCATGGCCTTCGGTGTCGACCTTGAGGAATCGGATATGGGGAATGCCGAGTTCCGTGCAGATATCAGCGCCAGTGCGGCGTTGCACCTCGACCACCTGACCCGCCATCTCCAGATCCTTGCCGATCGTTTCGATCGACGAGAAATGCGAATTGCCTGGGGTATAGTTGATCTCGACCGTTCCAGCCTCGTTGGAGAGGGCATAGGGGAGGATCTCCGCACCCTTGCCCGCTATATTGGCGGTCAGTTGTTCGCGGACCGGCGGTACGGGTTCGAAGGCGACCAGCCTTGCGCCGGGCGCGTGGTCTAGAACGAGCCGGCTCCAGTCGCCGACATTCGCGCCAACATCAAGGAACACCGAGTCCTTCTTCGGCGCGCGTTTCGCGAGCGTCTCGACCAGCCAACGCTCGCCGTTAATATCGATATCGGTCTCGGCGTTGCTCCACGCCATCACATAGCGTCGGCAGAAGGTGTAGAGTGGACGGCTCAGCGGTGCCCGGGTTGCCGCATGCCAGGACATCAGCTGGCGGATCTGTTTGGCGATCACGCAGTATTTCCTAACCGATCCAAGGCGCTATCGACGCAACGCGGTCGTCCCAGCTTTCGAGGTGCGGGTCTCTTCCCCCCTCGGCGGCCGTCTTAGCAGAGCGGATCGATCGATCAAGCGCATCACCCGGCGCCACGACAAAAACGCCGGCCTGTCGTGCGATCTGGTCGCAGGCGTCGGTCGCGATGATCGGTTGGCCGATCGCGAGATGGTCCCATAGCCGCATCGGCGAGCAGAAATGGTTGAATCGCGTCGGAGCATAAGGGATCACCGCAATGTCGATCCCCGCCATCCACGCGTGGATTTCGTCGTGTGGCCGGGCGCCAAACCAGTGCACCTTCGGATTGGCGCGCAACCGCCGGATATATCCGTCCGGGTCAGGACAATCCTGCAGGGGGCCGACCAGTGCCAGCGATCCGACCTCTTCGGAACCGGCGAGGCGATCCAGGAAATGGAAGTCGATCCGGTCGTTGAAGACGCCGACGGTGCCGAAAACCGGCCCGGGCAATGCGGCAAGCTCAGATGGTTTGGGGGAGCCGTCGGCAAATCGCGGTTCGGAAGCGTTGGGCGCAACGATGCAGGCGGCTGGATCAAGACCATATTCTTCGATCGCCCGATCACGCAGCGCAGCGCTTACGAATATCGAAAGCGTGGCGATTCGGCAGAGGTCCGCCTCCTGCGCGATCGCGGCTGCGCCACCCCAGCCCGCATAGCCGCGATAATCGTCGGAACAATAGTAGAGAATCCGGGCGCGGCTACGCAGCCGTCTGGCGAGCGGCAGATAGTGGAACGAGGTAAAGATCGCCGTGTCGATCGAGCTCCCACGCGACTTGGCCAGTTCCTTCGCCCGGCGACCGAGCATGGGCATTGCAAGCATTGACGCTCGAGTGGCCCAGCCTGGTGGCAGCGCCACGGGAATCAGTCCTTCCTCGTCAGCCAGCGCGCCGCGCGTACCGAAGGGGCGGGGCGCGAACAATAGTGTGTCCGGGTGGCGCCGACGGAGCGCCTGGCCGAATTTCCGGCGCCAGATCGTATTGACATCGAACTGGGCGATCATGACCAGGCCTCGAATCGAGACTTGGCGGCACGGGCCCCGGGAGGCTGGATGGCCAAGCGTATTGCTGAATATACGCGGGTCATTCGGCTTTCAGATGGCGTCCGCCGGACGATGCCTCCTCGATCTTAATCTCGGGTCTCGACGCCATCAGTGCGAATCCTGCGGCGAGGATGGCGGCGATCGTGCTGGTACGTGCCGGATAATCCACGAGGCTATGCCCGAGAATGGCGGCCGTCGCGACGACCGCAGCGCGATCCAGCCTGTTGGGCGCGCGCGCGAACCAGATCGTTGTGGCGCGACTGAGCCACCACAACAGCATGCTGGCAATCAGCAGCAGCCCGACCAAGCCACCTTCAAGGACGAGTTCGATATAGTCCGAATGGGAATGGTTGACGAAGACGTTGGTGACCTGTCCGGGTTCTTCGAACAGTTTGAAGGCGGGCACGAAACTTCCCGGGCCGCTTCCCAGAGGAAAGAAGTGGAGTGCTGCGTTCGCCGCGACCTTGTACATCGCTGGTCTGGACAATTGATTCTGCGCGAACATCGGATCTACGACTGTCGTGGGGCCGAAGATGACGACGGTTGCAAGCGCCGCGAGCGACACCACCAGGATTGCGGTACCGATATAGCGCGCCGGCCCCAGCGAGCGGGGACGGGCGATCGCCCAGCTCGCCACGGTGACGGGCAATGCCAGGACATAGGCGGCGTAGGATTGGCAGATGGCGATGCCCATCAGGAACATCGCCGCCATCGCCGCGAAGAGCAATTCCCGGCCTTGCCCCTTCGATCCGGCCGACTTCTCTGAACTGGCCAACGAAGCCACGAACGGAATGGCACACAGCATCAGAGTCGCCTGATGGTTCGCATTCGCCATAAGGCCGATCGGCAGGTCCTGATTGCTGGTGGCATAGAAATAGAGCGAGGAGTTGTTGCTGCTGATCAACTGTGCCACGCCGAGCAGCAACGATGCCAAGGCCACAAGCGGAATGAGCCACCGCAAACCATTGGAGTCGGCAGCCGGCCGCGACAAAATTGCGGTCCCGATGGCCAATGGCGGTAGCAGCGACGCGAGATGCGCGATCGTGCCTGCCGGATTCAGCGACAATGGCAGCCAGGGAAACGCGCTGCCTCCCGCGCTCAGCCTTTGCTGAAGGAGATCGCGACCCGGCGCCAATGTCCAGATCGATGGGGGCAAGGGCAATAACTGCAGGGCAGCCCAGCCTATCCAGCAGAGCATTATCGTGATGAGGACTTTGGCCGAGCGCGACAGTGGTGTGTTCGCCAGGCGGGACACGCTATATCCGAGCACGAGGGTAGCCACGAGTTGCAACGCCGCGTTGGCAAGCGAACCCCCGCTGCTTGAGCCGCCCAGCAGCATGCAGAGTGCCATGAAACCGGGAATCAGCAATTGCCCGGTTATCGTGGCCGGTGTCTTCGGCGTCGAACGGGTCGAGCGGCGAGGGGAGGATCTTGGTTTCATGTCGTCATTTCACCAGTTCGATCGCAACCGAATCGAACAGAGCGCTGGCGGTGCGCGGGAATTCGGTGGGCGAACCGGTAAGTGCCAGCCGCTGGGCGCCGCAATTGGCAGCAGGAATCTGGAACTGCATCGCGTAGCGCTGCCTGTCGCCCTTCAGGCCGGTGATCTTCAGGCTCTGCAACGGTTCGTTGCTACTCGGACAGGTCACCGTCCAGGCAAGCTGGTTGTTGTCGTCCGAGCCTGATGCGATCGTCGACAAGCGATACTGGCCGGGGGACAGTAACAGCGTTTGTTCAGCGAGGATTGCTGCGTTGCCGCCAAGATAGGAGACGTTCAGCCCACGCGGCGCGCGGATCTCGCTCGATCCCTCGGTGCCATCGGTCAATTGCCAGTTGAAGGGCAACGGCCCCGGCATCTTCTCGAAGCGCGGATCGTACACGGGACCCAATTGCTTGAGCGACGATTCCGGCAGGAAATTGATCCACGCCAGATAGGCGCGCTCATATTCCTTGCTCTTCAATAGGGACTGCAACAACGCCGACTGCTCGAACAACACTTGTGACTTAGCGGAATCCTGAGGGGTCAGCTGATAGATGACGTCAGGCGATACGCCCTGCTGATTGAGCGCATAGAGAAAGGCGGCACGCCAGGGCGGGTTGGATGCAAGCTTGCGGGCTAGGGGGACGTGGCTCGCCGGATCACGCACGATGCCTGCCATGGCGTTGATCAAGCCGCTGGTGCCAGGCGGACCAATTCTCACCAGTCGATCGAAATGCTCGATCGCGCTGCCGAAATTACGGTTGCGTAGATCCTGGTCCATGATCCAGAGCCTCGCCCGCAGTGCGCGTCCGTCACTGCGGATCGCCAACGTCATCAAGGCACGTGCGCGGACAGTGTCTCCCTTCTTGTCAGCGGCAAGCCCGAGATAGGTCAATGCCACCGGATCGAGCGGCGCTGCCGCGAGCAGCCGCTCGGCTCGGCCGGTATCCTTGATGGCGATATTCGTCCCGTTCGCTGGCGCCAGCTCCGCCGTCAGATCGCGGCGTAACGCCGTCGTGCTTCCCTTGGCGAGCCCGGCAATGCCGTTAGGGCGTGCGTCGCTCACCGAGAGGCTGACGATATTGGGCACGACCACCGTTAGACCGGCCACTACGCCTGCCGCGCCAAGAAGCGCGAACGTAATCGATCTGGCTGTGCTTCCCCCTCTTGCCGCCATCGCGTTTACGACATCAGCTCGATGCGCCGCTGCCGATCCTTCTCGTTCTCGCCCTTGTCGGCGCCGTAGCCGTAGCTGTAGCCATAGCCGTAGCCATAACCATAGCCATAACCCTCGAATTTCGGGTTGAACTTGGTCAGCACCACACCCATCACCCGCGCACCGGCAGCGCGCAGATGCTTGATCGAGTTCATCGCCGCCGGCCGACGGATCGCCCCGGATTCGATGATCACGACAGTCCCGTCACATGCGGCGCCGAGCAGCGGTGCGTCCGCTAGGCCGAGGATCGGCGGTCCGTCGACCACGATCAGGTCGAAGCGCTCGCGCACGATTGCGAGCAGGCGGGGCAGGTTGGCGCTGGCCAGCAATTCCGCCGGATTTGGGGGGATCGGGCCGCTTGGGAGCAGGTGGAGGTTCGTGACGTTGGTCGACAGGATCTTGGGCTCGGACAAATTCCCGCCTGCGAGAAGCGCGGACAACCCGGTCGTATCGCCTTCCTTGGCGGTGAAGGAGGGCTTGCGCATGTCGGCGTCGATCAGGAGTACCTTCAGTCCGACCTTGGCGAAGCTCTGCGCTAGGCCAAGCGCGGAGCTCGACTTTCCTTCCGACGGCTTGGTGCTGGTCACCAGCAGGACGCGGGGCGTACCTTCCGGCGACGAGAACTGTAGTGATGTCCGGGCGGTGAAGTAGGCCTCGGATATCTTCGACCGTGAGATCGACAGTTCTTCGATAAGGGTCGTGTCGCGTGTCAGCTTGGGGATCACGCCCAGCACGCTGACCTTCAGCTTCGACTCCACATCCTCCGGCACCTTGATGGTATCGTCGACATATTCGATCGCAAGGATAACGGCGATGCCGAGCAGGGTGCCAATCAACAGCCCCACTATGAGATTGGCAGCAAGCCTTGGGCTGAACGGCCCGCCCGGCGGAATCGCGTGATCGACCACCGAAGCCTGGCTCTCGCCAATGCCGCCGGCGACGCCGATCTGCTTGTACCGTTGGAGCAACGCGTCATAGAGCGAGCGGTTGGTGTCGACCTCGCGCTGCAGGATATTGTACTGGATGCTGCGGTCGCGCAGGTCCAGCACGGAGCCCTTCAGTTCGTTCACCCGGCTCTTGAGCGCGTTCTCGCGGGAAAGCGCAGCCTCATATTCCGAGCGCAAGGCGGTCGAGACCGCGCCCCGTTCGCGGGCGAGCTGGCTGTCGAGCACAGCGATCCGTGCCTGCATGTCCTTCATCTGGGGAAAGTCGGGTTTATAGATACCCAGCTTTTCCTGATATTCTGCCGACAGGCGAGTCTTCTCGCCCTGCAGAGCTGTGATCGTCGGGTTCTGGACCGTCTCGGTCGTGGTGCCGTTCGAGCGGGATTCCTTGTATCGACCCTCTGCCGCCATCCGCGCATCCTGCGCGGCTGACAGTGATCCGTTCAGCGCAGTGAGTGAGGATGCATCAAGCGACGTTCCAGCGCTCGCGCGGCCGTCCGGTCCAGGCGCGCCTTCGATATTCACGATGCCCTGCTGGCGTGCATACGCCACGAGCTGGCGTTCGGACTGATCGAGCGCCAGCTTCACGGCGGTGATACGCTGCTGGAGGAAATTGCGGGCATAGGCGGTCGCGTCGTAGCGCCGCTCCAGGCCGCTCGAGATGAAGCTGTCGGCGAACGCATTCGAGATGCGGGCAGCCTCGTTGCGATCGGGACTGACGAAATTAACGCTCATCAGCCGGCTGGTGCCGACCGGCGCCACGCTCAGGCCACCACGCAGCCGCGAGACGGCAATATTCTCCCGCGCCTCACGCGGCAGCGACTGCGGCGCATAGGCTGGATTGGACGCGAGGTTCAGGCGCTGCGCCACACGCACCGCAAGGTCGCGGCTCTGCATCAGTCCGAACTGAGTTGCCATCGAGGCCGGATCGTTGAGAACGACCGGCTCGATCGACGACTCCTTCATGATCTGCGTTTCCTGCCGCTTGATCTCGATCGTTGCCGTCGCCCGGTACAGCGGCGTCGCAAGGAGAGTCAGCGCCGTCGCACCGGCCAGGCCCGCCACGACGAAGGCGACGAACAGCCAGCGCCACTTCAGCAGGATACGCATGACCGACCGAAGGTTCAGTTCGAACTCGGGCGTATCGGTGGGGGGAGGGAGGGCCACCGACGTCGAAAGCGCTCCGCCGGTCTGCGTGGATGGAAGCGAGGTCGGACCACTTCCACGAAAGGCTTGGATCGTATCGGTCATGAGGGGAAGCAATCCATCTTGTCGGTTTCAGCTCGCCGTCTCAGAAAGGCCGGAACAAGGCGAGCAATGGAATTGTCTGCATAACGTTCTTGAACGCGCTCTTCGAGGCAGACCCGTCGACCACGACAATGTCGTCACCGAAGACGGGGGCATCAGCCATCTCGCCACGGCGGATCGACTTCAGGTCGAACGCCGCGGCCTGGCGCTGCCCGTTGATCTGGCGGAAGATGACCACGCGGCGGGGATTGGCATCGTCGGTCGTGCCCTTCGCCATCGCGACGGCCTGCAGCAGAGTCGTCGGGCCGGCGATCGGATAGATGCCCGGCGCCCCGACCGAACCGTCGACAGTGATCCTCGCGCTGGAGGCTGATTTGACGACGACCTGGACCTCGGGGTTGTTGATATATTTCTCGCCAAGCTTCCGCTTGATCTCAGCGGCGAGCTCTGCGGAAGTCTTTCCAACCGCACTGATCTCACCGATCAGCGGCATCGTGATTTTCCCGGTCGCATCCACTGGCAGCTCACCTGAGAGATCGGGGACACGGTAAACGATGATCGATAGCTGATCGAGCGCGCCAATCCTGTATTCCACATCCGGTGCCGCCGCCACGGGCGCGTCCGGCCGGCCGAAGTTCTTGACCTCATAGGGAATGGAGCCGCCACGTCCCGTCGAGCAACCTGCGAGGATAACGGGGACGAGCAGAGCCACGACCATCGTGCGCAGACGATGCAAGATTGTCATTTCGAATATCCTACGCGTGGCGAATCGCGACGAATAATCGCCGCCGGTCTATGTGGTTACAGGCTCCGGGACCTTTAACCGCGCGGTCTCGTGCGTCAACCCTGCTGCGGGGCAATGTGGCTGCGGAAAGGTCTTGTTCGGAGGGGTTCCTGCATGACTGAAATCAGGCTGTAGCCGGGCCCGTCCGCAACGTGTCGCTATTATCCAAAAACCAGCGATAGGTGTCGGCAATTCCCTCCCGCAAGGGACGATGCGCGTTCCAGCCCAGGCTGTTCAGCTTGCCAGTATCGACCAGCTTGCGCATCGTGCCGTCCGGTTTGGATGTGTCGAACACCGTATCGCCGCGGAAGCCGACGATGTCTCCGACCATCCGGGCAAGATCGCCGATGCTGATCTCTTCACCCGACCCAACATTCACGATCTCCTCACCCGAATAGTGCTTGGCGAGAAAGACCAGAGCGTCAGCGAGATCGTCGACATGCAGGAATTCACGAAGCGGCGCACCGCTGCCCCAGACCGGGAGTGTCGTCGCATTCGCAAGCCTGGCCTCGTGCGCCTTGCGGATCAGCGCAGGCAGCACATGACTTCCCTGCAGGTCGAAATTGTCGAACGGACCGTAGAGGTTGGTCGGCTGGGCAGAGATATAGTCGCAGCCATATTGCCGGCGATAGGATTGAGCGAGCATGATTCCCGCGATCTTGGCGATCGCATACCATTGGTTGGTCGGTTCCAGCACCCCCGTCAGCAACGCGCCTTCGCGCATCGGCTGCTCAGCGTGCTTGGGATAGATGCACGACGATCCGAGAAACAGGAGCTTCGCGGCGCCGGTACGACGCGCGCCCTCGATCACGTTCGCCTCGATCATCATGTTGTCGTAGAGGAACTCCGCCGGCAGCCTGTCGTTCGCCGATATTCCACCTACCTTGGCGGCGGCGAGGAAGATCAGGTCGGCCGGGTTCGCCGCCATCCATGCGAAGGTTGCCGCCTGATCGCGCAGGTCGACCCGTGCCGCCGCGGTCACGATCTCGCACTGTTCGGATGTCAGTCGGCGGACGATCGCGCGACCGACCATGCCGCGCTCGCCCGCCACCCAGATGCGTCGGCCGGCCAGGGAAAACAATTCGCTCATCGTGGTGCCGTCGATTCCTGTTCGCGTTGAAGGCGATGCGCGCCTTACAGTAATTTCTCGTATTCGCCGATAATTTGCGCGCGCGGATAGCCGCCCGCATAGGCGCTCGCAATCTCGCGAGCGCGCCAGTCGCCGGCGCGCCATTCAGCGAGAAAGTCCCGGACGATCTCCGCGGCAGTCGACGCGTCGTCGAGCGGGATGATCCTGCCCAGCCGGCCCTTGCCGAGAATTTCGGGGATCGCGCCGACACCGGTTGCGATGAAGGGCCGTCCGCGGCTCAACACCTCCAGGGCGACGAGGCACTGGCCCTCCGATATCGAGGGGTTGATGAAGGCGTCGCAACTGTCGATCGCGGCGGCAACCCCTTCGCGCGGGGCTACGCCGTGGAAGGTGACGGCAAGGTTCCTGTTATTCGCCATGCTCCGCAGCCCGGCTTCGTCGCTGCCTCCGCCGAACATATGGAGTTCGACAGCGCTTGCCTGCAATTTCTCTACAATATCGAGCAGATAGAACAGGTTCTTCTGCGCGACGAACCGGCCCAGGAAGCCGAGGCGAAACGGGCGCTCGCGTGATGGTTCGGCCGGTTCGACGGCGGCTGGCGGCGGAATATAAGGGACGAGGTGGATCGGCCCGGTAAAGTTCATCTCGCGCAGATCGTCCGCGAATTCCTGGCTCTGGACGAGAATCCTGTCTAGTCCCCGACATATCCAGGCTGGCATACCCTCCGGCCACATCTCACGCGGGCGGTAGGGGGTGACGTAGATCGTTTCGGTCGGGTTTGGGCGCCTGGCCCGAGCTCTGTCGACGATGCGTCTGAAAAGTGGTTCGGGCGGGATCTTCGCAAAGACGATCCGGTCCGCCTTCGCCAGGTGCCGGCCGTGTTGCGCGTACAGCAAGATGTCGGGGAGGCCGAAGCGGCACCCAGCACGCAGACTGGCCCTTAATACCTTGGTTCCGGTCCGTTCGATGTCGCGGAACTCAGGGAGATCAAGCGCCCAAACCAGCATCGATCGTTCGTCGCGACCGGCGGGCAGATTGGTCAGCAGGTCGAACAGGAACGCTTCGATCCCGCCAACGGCCTCGAAGCCGCCAACATAGAAAACGACGCGTTCCGGTTGCCTTGCGCTGTCGGTACTGTCAGCCATTGGCCGGAGCAGCGTCCCGTTTGCGAAAGACCGATATCATCGATTTCGCGAGGACAGGTACACGCCCGACCCGATAGAAACCGATCTCGTCGAACCCGGCGGTGTCGAACAGTGTGGCGATCGTGCCGCGGCTCCAGAACTTGATATGTCCCCCCTCCCACAAAGCGGTGAAATGGGATTCCATCTTGCCGCTCGCCGCGAGCGCGAGGTTCTTCAGATAGCTATGATAGGGGGTGCTGATGATCGCGATCCCGCCCGGTTCAAGCAACTGGCCAATGACCTTGGCATAGCGCCGCGGCGAATAGACATGTTCGGCGACTTCGAGGCTCAACAGTGTATCGAAGGTGCCAAATCGCGCGCGCAGATCTTCTTCGGATGAGCCGAGTTCCAGCCGGCACTCAGGATATTGGCGCTGGGCGATCTCCATCCCGCTGATCGAGGGATCGACACCCGCAACCTTGTAACCGCGCTTCGCCAGCATCGCCGCTGTCGTACCGTTGCCGCATCCCAGCTCGAAAATCGGTCCGACGGGCCGTTCCGCGAGAATCTTCAATAGCGTCGGGAACAGGTAGGAATGCGTATGGGCGGATTCGCTGTCCTCATATGCATAATTCTGCAGTGGCGTTGACATGTTTATTCCATTCGCCGCGCGTTGCACATCATGATGGGCTGTACCGACAAACGAAACGATCAGCCCTTGATCGCGTAGAGCGAGCTTGGCCGCTCTTCGTCGGGGCGCCGGCTTTCGGCCTCGCGCGCAACGGACTTCAGATCCTCGCGCACCATTTCGGAGACAAGCTCGGCGAGCGTGGTCGTGGCTTCCCAGCCGAGCACCCTCTTGGCCTTGGCGGGATCCCCGATCAGCAGGTCGACCTCGGTCGGACGGAAATAACGAGGATCCACCTTGACCAGCGTCTTGCCTGTCCTAGTGCAACGGCCGACTTCATCGATACCCGTGCCGCTCCAGTCGACGCTGATCCCGACTTCGGCGAAGCTCAGTTCCACGAAGGAGCGGACGGTTTGCGTCTGACCGGTCGCCAGCACGAAATCGTCGCCCTTGTCCTGCTGGACGATGCGCCACATGCCTTCGACATAGTCGCGTGCATGACCCCAGTCGCGCTTGGCATCGATATTGCCCAGCCACAGCATGTCCTGCAGCCCGAGATGGATGGCGGCGACGGCGCGAGTGATCTTCCGGGTGACGAAGGTCTCTCCGCGCAACGGGCTCTCGTGGTTGAACAGGATGCCATTCGAGGCGTGCATGCCATAGGCCTCGCGATAGTTCACCGTGATCCAATAGGCGTAGAGCTTCGCTGCGGCATAGGGAGAGCGCGGATAGAAGGGCGTCGTCTCGGACTGCGGCACTTCCTGGACGAGGCCGTACAGTTCGGAGGTCGATGCCTGATAGAAGCGCGTGGTCTCGTGCAGGCCGAGCAGGCGGAGCGCCTCGAGCAGGCGGAGCGTGCCGATCGCATCGGCATTAGCAGTGTACTCAGCGGTGTCGAAGCTGACTTGGACATGGCTCTGGGCCGCGAGATTGTAGATTTCGTCCGGCTTCACTTCCTGCACGATCCGGATCAGGTTCGTCGAATCCGTCATATCACCATAATGCAGGTGGAGACGCGCGCCCTTTTCGTGCGGATCCTTATAGATATGGTCGATACGCCCGGTGTTGAACGAGGAGGAGCGACGCTTGACGCCGTGCACGTCATAGCCCTTGGACAGCAGCAGCTCGGCCAGATACGCGCCGTCTTGTCCGGTGACGCCGGTGATCAGGGCGGTCTTGGTCATGTGATAAAGCTCCAGGGTTGGTGCGAATGCAATCGCGCGACTTCAGTCCGCCTTACCAACTTGGGGGATCGGGTCCAGTTCTAGTGTTCGATGAGTCCCTTTTTCCGACCCGACCCCGGATGATAGCGGCTTCCTGAACCTCACGCGCTTCGACCAGGCCAGAGCGGGCCCTTCGACAAAGCGGTAGATGAAGGTTGCCGCTGCGGTGGAGACGGCGGCACCGATCACGAACATCACGATCCAGGGCGGGTCCAATTGGTGGAGCACTGGCAGAACCGTGACGATCACCAACAAATGGACGAGGTAGAGCGAGTAGGAAATCTTGCCGAAGAAATCGAGCACGGGATTGTAGAAGTTCGCATACATCACGATCAGGATCGTGATCAGCGCAACGATCGAGATGTCCAGGGGCGCCTTGAAGAAGAGGGCGACGACCGAAATTGCGATCACGGCGGCAAATGTCGGTAATTTAACCAGTTTTTCCCAGTAAAGGAACGTCGCCATGCCGACCATGAACGACGGCAGATAGGCGAAGATGATCTCGCGCTGGCCAAGCGGCAGCCGCTCGGCCGGGAAATAGCCCGGGATGTAGAGCCACATGCACAGCGCACAGGCAAGGGCGATGGGTAGCGGATATTTCTGCAGGACCGGAAATATCAGGCCAATCGTGATGTAGAACTGGAATTCGGTGCACAGCGTCCAGAACACGCTCAACAGCCATTCTTTGTGCAGCAACGGCGCGATATAGGCGAAGTGCCCAAGGACTTGTATTATATCAATGTGATATGGAGTATTTTTAAGGAGACCGAGCAGGACGTTGAGCGCCAGCGTCAGGCCGACCACGACGAAGAATGGTGGATCCACCCGCACGAAACGCCGGGCGATGAACACCGGGAAGTCCTGGATCCGGTATTTCGATTTCTGCAGCGAATAGGGCAGCACGAAGCCAGAGATGAAGAAGAAGATCGTGACGCCGTAATTGCCGAGGATCCCGAACGCGGCAACGGTGGCTGGCGCGCCGACATAGGGCGTTGCCACGAGGTGATCGAACAGCACGGTAAGCGAGGCAATGCCACGAAGATTGTGGATCGATTCGATGCGATTGCGGGGGCGTTGCGGCTTCACGGCAGCGCTCGCTCCGATAGCCGGAGTGGTCGGTTCACTCATCAAATCCCCCCACGCCGTACCGCCAGAATCCTGGCGCGGCGGCGTCTCGGCTAAGGGATCACGATAAGCGAGTCCAGTCTCAGCCGGCGAGGCGCAATGGCTCGGGGCGGAACTGGCCGCGGGGCTGGTCGGGCCAGATGCCGCGCGTATCGTAGACGATCTTGTCTGCGCGCTCGTCGAGTGGGACGGATTTGAACATGTCGTGATCGACCAGCACGATCATGATCGGGCAGATTTCGATTGCGGTATCGAGGTCTGTCAGGTGTGCACCGGTGTCGTCGAAGGCGGCTGGCAAGGTCGCTGCATAGGGTTCCACGACATGCAGCCGGTCGCCGAAGCGAGCAGCAAGGGCGGCAGCCACCTTCAGCGCAGGGCTCTCGCGGAAATCGTCGATATTCGCCTTGAAGGCGAGGCCGAGGCACGCGACCGGCAGGCCGGGATGTTCGGCGACCATCGCCTCCGCGCGCGCGATCACATAGTCGACCTTGGCATCGTTCACTTCGCGCGCGGTGCGGATCAGCGGCGTGTTGGCGCGATCGGCATGCACCAGAAACCAGGGGTCGACCGCAATGCAATGCCCGCCGACGCCAGGTCCGGGCGACAGGATATTGACGCGCGGATGGCGGTTGGCGAGGCGGATCACCTCCCAGACATCGACGTCCATCGTATCGGCGACTCGGCTCAGTTCGTTGGCGAAGGCGATGTTGACGTCGCGGAAGGCATTCTCGGTGAGCTTGGTCATTTCCGCCGCGCGCGATGTGGTGGTGACGCAGGCGCCGCGGACGAAGCGGCGATAAAAGGCCAGTGCCTTGCGCGCGCACCGCGGCGTGATACCGCCGATGACACGGTCATTGTCGATCAACTCGACCAGGATCCGGCCGGGCAGCACGCGTTCCGGGCAATAGGCGATAGCGATGTCAGCGCTCTCGCCAGTCTTGCCCGGTACTTTGAGGTCGGGGCGAAGCTGGGCGAGAAGGTCGCGGACCTTTTCGGTCGTGCCGACGGGGGAGGTGGATTCGAGGATGACCGCGTCACCGGGCTTCAGCACTGAAGCCACGGTCGTCGCGGCCTTGAGGACATAGCCGATATTGGGTGCATGGTCCTCGGCAAAAGGCGTCGGCACGGCGATGACGAAGATATCGGCCGGCTCGATCGTGGTGGACGCGCGCAGATTGCCGCGGGCGACGACGCCGGAGACGAGGCCGTCGAGATCGACTTCCTCGATATGCACCTTGCCCGAGTTGACCGTGTCGACGACCGATTGAGTCACGTCGACGCCAAGCACTTTCGCGCCGGTCCGGGCGATCACCGCTGCCGTCGGCAGGCCGATATAGCCGAGGCCAAGCACGACGACCTTGAGTTCATTGTCCGAAACCATCGACGCTACGTCCCTGCCAACCCTTTGCGAGAATCCACCGCTTGCGGGTGAAGCATCGCTGACTGGTGTTCCTTGTCGCCGAGGCAGATGAAGATTTCGGAAATGGCGGCAAAGACGAGCTTGAAAAAGCTATCGCTGTGAATTGCGTACCCGTCGCTCCGGCGCGCCGTCCTCGCCGAAGAGTGTCAATTTGCGGGGGCGGTGATCTTCCGGTCTGGATGGGCGCCATACGCCATTCTTGGGGTCCCGGAACAATTCGCGCGAGCAGGTCTTGCATCGAGCGAAGACGTTGCCTTCGAAGACGCGCTTGGACCCGGATGCCGTTCGATGACCGAACACTAGGCACCATAAGCCGAATACCCACATGCGACCCTGTTCCTCCCGCTATCAACAAGACCTGATTCGACCGGGTTCTACCCCGCATCGAACCGCATCGTCTTGAAGGAAAAACGATCTCCCGTCCACGAAGTTACAGGGGTTTCCATTCCCCGCCGCGACTACCCTTGGCTGACCAAACCCAGGCTCTTCCCGACGATGTCGGCCATCCGGGCGCTGCTGTGGCCGTCACCGAACGGGTTGTGCGCGCGCGCCATCGCCGAATAGGCGGACGGTTCGTCAAGCAGCGTCGATACTTCGGCGACGATTCGATCAGCATCGGTGCCGATCAGCTTCGCGGTGCCGGCAACGACACCTTCGGGCCGCTCGGTCGTCTCGCGCATGACGAGTACTGGCTTGCCCAGCGCCGGGGCTTCCTCCTGCACGCCGCCCGAATCGGTCAGCGCGATCTCGCACATGCCGAGCGCACGGACGAAGTGTGGATAGTCGAGCGGATCGATGCGGGCGATGTTGGGTCGGTCGCCCAGCATCTCGTCCATCACCGACACGACATTGGGATTGGGATGGACGGGGAAGAGGATCGCGGTATCCGGCCGATCGGCGATGCGGCTGAGGGCCCGCGCGATATTGGCCATGCCGCCGCCGAAATTCTCGCGGCGATGAGTGGTGACGAGCACGATGCGCTTGCCCGCGAAGCGTCCGGCGACGTCGTCAAGGCCAGCGGCGAGCGACGGATCCTCCTCCAGGCGCGCGCGCGTCGCGTGGAGTGCGTCGATCACGGTGTTGCCTGTCACATGGATCGTCGCCGGGTCGATGTTCTCGCGCCTCAGGGCCTCGGCGGCGGTTTCGGTGGGGGCGAAATGCTGGTCGGCGATCGGCGCGACGATCCGGCGGTTCACCTCCTCGGGCCAGGGCTGCCAGATATCGCCCGAGCGCAGGCCCGCCTCGACATGCGAGACCGGGGTCTTGCGATAGTAAGCGGTGAGCGCGCCGACCATCGCGGTGGCGGTGTCGCCCTGCACGATGACCCGGTCGGGCTTCTCGGCGTCCATCACCTCGCCAAGGCCGGTGAGCAGGCGCGCGGTGAGGCGGTCGAGCGACTGGCCCGGTTCCATCAGGTCGAGATCGATATCGGGGGAAAGCCCGGCGATGCTCAACACCTGATCGAGCAGACCGCGATGCTGGGCGGTGACGCAGGTGCGGACGGTCAGACCCGGCACCTGCTTCAGTGCGGCGACGACCGGGAACAGCTTGATCGCTTCGGGACGGGTGCCGAAGACGACGAGGACCTTGGGGGAGGGAGCGGACATGCGCTCGCCGTAGCCGGATTGGCTTAAGACCAGGCTAACCGCAAGCGGCACAGCCGGGGTCCTTGGGCAGGGCGATCGTGCGAAAGCGGAAGGCCAGCGCGTCGACCAGCAGAAGCCTGCCGGCACTGTCCTCGCCGAAGCCGACCACGCACCGCATCGCCTCGAGCGCGGCCAGGCTACCCAGCACCCCGGTCATCGCGCCCATCACGCCCGCCTCGGCGCAACTGACCTCGGGCCGGTCGGGATCGGCGCCGACGAAGCAGCGATAACAGGGCTTGTCGGTCTCCCAGCCGCGAAACACGCCGAGCTGGCCCTCGAACTGGCCGACGGCGGCGGAGACGAGCGGGATGCATAAGGCAAGCGCCGCATCGGCGACTGCGAGCCGGGTGGCGAAATTGTCGGTTCCGTCGAGGACGACGTCAGCACCGGTGATCAGGTTGCGGGCATTGCCGGCATCGATTCGCGCCCGCCGCGCCTCGATCGCCACGCCGGGATTGAGCCGGGCGACCGCCTGACGCGCCGCATCGACCTTGGCCGTGCCGATATCGTCGCCGCCGAACAAGGTCTGGCGCTGGAGGTTGGAGAGCTCGACGTCGTCGTCGTCGATCACGATCAGCCGCCCGATCCCCGCCGCGGCGAGATACTGGATGGCGGGCGATCCGATGCCGCCGGCGCCGATGATCGCAACCGTTGCAGCGCGAAGCCTGTGCTGGCCGGTGCCGCCGACCTCCTTCAGGACGATGTGGCGCGCATAGCGCTCCAGCTCGGCGTCGGTCAGGCTCATTCGTGCCAGTCGTAGACGATCGTCACGCGGTACCAGAGGTCGGCCGCGCCAGCATGTGGCTGCAGGTTCCCGCGGGCGAAGCTGACGACCAGCCCGGCGCTGTACTGCTCGACCGTAGGGCAATCGATTGCGCGCGGCACGGTTCGCCGGATCGCCCCGTCGGCACCGACCAGGGCGGCCACATCGACCTTGACGACATAATGGCCGTCGGCCGGCTTGGGCGGCGTGCAGCGTCCGGCCGTGATCTCGTCAGCCACGAAACGGGTGAGCGGCGCCGTCATCTGGGGCGACGCGACATAGGGCAGTGGCGCCAGGGTCGACCAGTCGGTCGGTACCGCCGGCGCGGCGGCTTGCAGGAGCAGGAAAAGCAGCATCAGCGCCCAGTCGAGCCGAATCCGCCGGCTCCCCTCACGGTATCGTCCAACGTGTCGACTTCGTCCAGCACGGCGCGTTGGACCGGGGCCGGAACGAGTTGAGCAATCCGGTCACCGCGCGCGATGACGAAATCCTCGCTGCCCAGATTGGCGAGGATCACCTTCACTTCGCCGCGATAGTCGCTGTCGATCGTGCCCGGCGTGTTGAGGCAGGTGACGCCGTGCTTGAGCGCGAGGCCAGACCGTGGCCGGACCTGCACCTCATAGCCGGCCGGAATCGCCATCGCGAAGCCGGTCGCGATCGCGGCGCGGGCCCCGGGGGCGAGCGTGGCCTCCTCAGCCGACACGACGTCCATGCCGGCAGCCCCCGCCGACGCATAGGCGGGCGGCGGGAGACCTTCGCCGTGCGGGAGGCGCTTCAGGGCGATGGAGATCGGGTCGGTCATAATCCCTCAATAGCGTTCGCCCCGAACTTGTCTAAGGGCCTCTTGTCTCGGCGGCCGCGGAAAAGAGCAGCGCCTTCACGAACTCAGCCTGAACGGGTGGCAAGCGCGTCGGCGATCCTTGCCGCCAATCGTCCAGCGACCTCTTCCTTCGGCAGCCGTTCCCAGCTTTCCACGCCATAGGCCGTCACGATATGCACGGCATTGGCGGCCCCGCCCATCACATCGCCCGACACGTCGTTCGCGACGATCCAGTCGACGCCTTTGCGCTCGCGCTTGGCGGTGGCGTGTTCGATCACCTTCTCGGTTTCGGCGGCGAAGCCGATCAGCAGCCCCGGGCGGTGCGGGCTCTTCGCGAGGAGAGCGAGGATGTCGGGATTATCGACGAGATGCAGGACGGGCGGAGCCGCGCCTTTCTTGATCTTCTGTCCGGCAGTGTCGACCCGCCAGTCGGCAACGGCGGCGACCATCACCGCGGCATCGGCCGGCAGCGCCCGCGCGACCGCATTGGCCATGTCCATCGCGGTCTCCACGTCGACGCGGTCGACGCCCGGCGGCGTGGCGAGCGTTACCGGCCCGGCCACGAGCGTCACCCGCGCGCCGAGCGCCGCCAGGGCGCCGGCGATCGCGAAGCCCTGCCGCCCCGACGAACGATTGGCGAGATAGCGCACCGGATCGATCGGCTCATGAGTTGGCCCGGCGGTGACCAGGATATGCGTGCCCGACAGCGTCATGGGTCAGACCGGCAGAGCGCGCTGGATCGCGGCGAGGATCGCCTCGGGCTCGGGCAGCCGGCCGGGGCCGTACTCGCCGCACGCCATCGGGCCCTCGTCGGGCTCAAGCACGGTGATGCCGTCTCCCCGCAGCGTGGCGACGTTGCGGCGGGTAGCGGCATGCCCCCACATCCGCACGTTCATCGCCGGTGCGGCGAGCACTGGCTTGTCGGTCGCGAGCAGCAGGGTCGTCGCCAGATCGTCAGCGATGCCGGCCGCCATCTTGGCCATGAGATCGGCGGTGGCGGGTGCGATCACGACGAGATCGGCCTCGCGGCTGAGCTGGATATGACCCATCTCGGCTTCGTCCTTGAGGTCCCAGAGCGTCGTATAGACCTGGTTCTCCGACAGGGCGGCGAGGGTCATGGGCGTGACGAAATGCTGGCCTCCGGCGGTGAGCACGCACTTCACCTCGATACCGGCCTTGCGGCACAGCCGGGTCAGTTCGCAGGCCTTGTAGGCGGCAATGCCGCCGCCGACGATCAGGAGGATCTTCATCGCGCCATTTCCTATCTGACCATTCGAGTCACGATGATCCGCCGCCGGTCGATCGCCGCAGTGGCCAGGTCGCGCAGGGCATCTGGAACAAAGGCGAGGCCGACCAGGATCGTGGGCGCGATCATCAATCCCCAATAGAAGGTGTCGGGGCGCCCGAACAGGCTCAGCAGCACGGCATAGGTGGCGAAGGTCGCCAGCGCCCTGAGCGCGAGTTCGTCATTCCACCCGGCCCAGCCGAACAGCGCCAGGGCGACCAGCAGGGCCGCCAGCCACATGGGGGCGAGGTTCAGCGCGGTCGACAGCGACATCGTCTTCACGAAGAAGCCGAAGCCAAGCATGCCCGCCCAGCCAGGCGAAGCGGGGTCGATCGAGCGGACGACGAGGCTGACGGCATGAGCGTGGAAAAGGACGACCACCGCCAGGGCCAGGATCGCGAGACCCCAGCCGATCGCCTCGCGACGGCGACCCTCGACAAGGGCGAGGACGGCCATGATTCCGACAAAGAGCGCGGCTGTCTCGCGGACCAGCATGGCAATCAGGCCGAATGCCACCGCCTCGACCCAGCGCTCGCGGCGGCGCAGGGCGAGCGACAGGGCGATCAGCAATCCAGCCCATACCTCATGGAAACTCGCCAGCGCTGGCTGGACAAACGCCATCATCCCTCCGGCAAGCAGCACCATCGCGATCGCCAGTGGCGGGGCGCGCGCAAAGGCCGGGCGCAGCCGGATGAACCATGCGAGCATCACGGCGGCGGCCAGCACATAAAGCAGCAGGATCGTGGCGCCCGGCGGCATCGCCGCCTGGACGGTCGCCAGCGTCGGCAGCCGGAAGGTCACGAACGGCCTCAGCGGATAATTGCCGGTGCGCAATGCCTGCGCCGTCACCGCATAATAGTCGCCGCCGCCGCGCACACCGGCGACGATGGTTTCGTACAGCACGACATCAGCTTCGTCGTCGGCACGCTGCGCAGGATCGTGGCTGACGGGGGGCGGCCCGGGGCTCACCAGCGCCGACAGGCTCGCGACGAGAAGAATGGCGAAGAGCGCAAGCACGATCCGCGCGGTGGGGCGTTTCAGCGCCGCGAAACGAGTCGGGGCAGTGAGCCAGAGCGGTGGTTGCGGGCGCGCCAAGGTCTATGCCTGAGCCGCGGCGTATTGGGAGGGCCAGGGCCGATTCGATCCGGACGCCGCAGCCGATTTTCCGCTGTTATCCGTTGTTGGCGACGGTGTTTTTTTTCTTCCGCTGTTATGTTGGATTCTGGTCTCGTTTTTTCGAAGCCAGATCAATGCCTTGCCGGGCGTTACCGCTGTTATGCGGAACAGCGGAAAAACAGCGGAAAAACCGGCATTATTTTCACGATATCGAGGGGAGCAGAGGCGGGGCATCGTCCAACATCCACGGCGAAGGGAAAGGGAAACTCGGAACCGGCGGGGCATCCCGCTGGCGCCACGCTGCGACAATATCGCCCGTCGTTGAATCACGGGCATCGGCAGCGTGGCGGACAGGCTCACCCTAGCGCACCAGCAGCGTTGCCGCGACGGCCGCAAGGGCGCTTGCCACCGCGACCGCGACATAGCGCCAGCCGCCGCCGATGCGGACGACCTCGATCTCCTTGAGTGGCGGCGCGGGAGGAGCACCGCCCGGGGACGGATAGCTCAGTTCGATGTTGCGGATCAGGTCGGGCAGGCGCGCGAGCGTCCGCAGATCGGTGATGATGCGGTCGGCCACCGCCGCTTCGGGGCCGAGTTCGGTCCTGATCCATTCGCGCACGAAGGGAGCCGCCGAATCCCACAGGTTGATATCGGGATCGAGGCTTGTCGCCACGCCCTCGACCATCACCATCGTCTTCTGGAGCAGCAGCAGGTGCGGCTGAGTCTGCATGTCGAAATCGCGGGTGATGTTGAACAGCCCGTCGAGCATCATGCCGATCGACATGTCCTTGACCGCCAGCCCGCGCATCGGCTCGCCCACCGCGCGCAGCGCGGTCGCGAACTCGGCGACATTGTGGTGCGGCGGGACATAGCCGGCCTCGAAATGGATTTCGGCGACGCGTTTGTAGTTGCCGGTGATCAGGCCGTAGAGAATTTCCGCCAGCCACACCCGGGCACGGCGATCGATCCGGCCCATGATGCCGAAATCGATCGCGGCGATCCGGCCGTCGGGCAGTGCGAACAGATTGCCCTGATGCATGTCGGCGTGGAAGAACCCTTCCGCGATCGCCTGGCGCAGGAAGGCATGGACCAGCGTGTCGGCCAGTCGGGGCAGATCATATCCCGCCTCGACCAGTGCCGCGCGGTTCGAAATCTTGATGCCGTCGACCCAGGCGATGGTCAGCGCCTTGGTGGTCGTTCGCTGCCAGTCGATTGCCGGCACGACGAAATCGGGCTGCGCTTCCATCGCCTCGGCAAGCTCGGACGCGGATGCGGCCTCACGGCGCAGGTCGAGCTCGCGCGCGGTCCAGCGCTTGAAGGTTTCGATCACCAGGCGCGGGCGCAGGCGCGACAGCTCGCCGCCCAATCCCTCGATCTGCGCTGCGGCCCATTGATAGGTATCGATCGCCCGGGCGAACTCCTCCTCGACGCCGGGGCGAAGCACCTTGACCGCGACGTGCCGGCCGTCGGTGGTGATGGCGCTGTGCACCTGCGCGATCGACGCGGCGCCGATCGGCACAGGGTCGATCGAGGAGAACAGCTCCTCGGGAGGCCGTCCGAACGCGCGGGTCATCGCGGCGTGGATTGTTTCGTAGGGCAGGGGGGGCAGCGAATCCTGCAGGCGCAGCAAATCCTTTGCCGCTGCTTCGCCGACGATGTCGGGGCGGGTCGCCAGCGTCTGGCCGAGCTTGATCGCGGCGGGGCCGATCGCCTGCAATGCGTCGGCATAGGCCGGCGTCTCGGGCACGCGCGCGCCGATGCGGGCGACGCGGACGAGGCGGCGGATCCGGGTGGGCGTGTTCGGATCGCGCTCGATCCCGCGCAGCGCGCCGTGGCGCGCGAGGATTCGACCCCATTTCAGGAGCCGCCAGAGATGCACGGCGGGGGCGGTCATTTCCTGCTTTCCCGGCGAGGGCCGGAGGCCGGTTGGGATGGCCGGGGTAACGACGCGCGGCACTCAGGCAAGGTTCGCTGCAGTACCGGGCCCCGGCCTTTGCCGGGGAAGAGGGAGGGCATCAAATCTTCCAGCCGCTATGGATCGCGACCAGGCCGCCGAGCATCGGCTCGACATTGGTCCGGACGAACCCGGCCTCGCCGATCATCCGCTCGAAGGTCGGCATGTCGGGAAAGCGGCGGATCGATTCGATGAGGTAGCGATAGCTCTCGCCATCCTGCGCGAGCAACTGGCCGACCCTGGGGACGATCTTGTGCGAATAGCTGTCGTAGATGTCGGCGAAGCCCGGCCAGAGCGTGGTCGAGAATTCCAGGCAGAAGAAGCGCCCGCCGCGCCTGAGCACGCGGTGCGCCTCGCGCAGGGCTTTGGGGATGTCGGTCACGTTCCGGATGCCGAAGGCAATGGTATAGGCATCGAAGAAACGGTCGGGAAAGGCGAGCGTCTCGGCATTGGCCTCAGTCCAGACCAGTCCGTCGATGCCGCGCTTCTGGGCGCGTTCCATGCCGACTTCGAGCATCTGGGGGTTGATGTCGGCGACCGTCACCGACGCCCCCGATTTCGCCAGCCGGAAGGCGATGTCGCCGGTGCCGCCCGCCATGTCGAGGACCTGTTCGCCGTCGCGCGGCTTCACCCGGCGGACGAAACGATCCTTCCACAGCCGATGCATGCCGCCGGACATCGCGTCGTTCATGATGTCGTAGCGCGACGCCACGCTCGAGAAGACGCCGCCGACCCGGCGCGTCTTCTCCTCGGGGGCCACGTCTTCATAGCCGAAGGATACGGTGTCGTTCATGGCGTGGCTCTAGCTAACGCTTGTGGGCGGGGCAAACGCAACCTAGCGCTATGTCTGTCATGCCAGAGCTTCCCGAAGTCGAAACCACCGTCAACGGCCTTCGCCCGGTGCTGCAGGACCAGCGGATCACGCTCGTCCAGGCGCGCCGGCCGGACCTGCGCCGGCCTTTCCCCGCCGATCTCGGCCAGCGACTCACCGGCGCCGTGGTGACGGGGCTTGGGCGGCGCGCCAAATACGGGCTGATCGACACCGATCGCGGCGACACGGTGATCTTCCATCTCGGCATGTCGGGCCGCTGGCGAGTCGATCCGAGCGAGGTGCTGCCGCACGATCATCTGATCGTGGAAACCGCGGCGCATCGTCTCGCGCTCAACGATCCGAGGCGTTTCGGCTCGCTTGACCTCGTCCCGACCGAGTCGCTCGCAAGCTATCCGCCCTTTCTGGCCATGGGGCCGGAGCCGCTCGGGCCGGATTTCACTCCGCGCCATCTGCTCAAGGCGCTCGACGGCCGGATCGCGTCGATCAAGCTGATGCTGCTCGACCAGCGAATCGTCGCCGGGCTGGGCAATATCTATGTGTGCGAGGCGCTGCATCTCGCGCGCATCGCGCCGATGCGCGCGGCAGGCCAGATATCGCTTGCCCGCCTCGAGCGATTGGTCGGCGCTATCCATACGGTCCTGGAAGCCGCGATCGAGGCGGGCGGTTCGTCGCTGCGCGACTATGCGCGCCCCGACGGCGAGCTCGGCTATTTTTCCAAGCAATGGCGCGTCTATGGCCGCGAGGGCGAGCCGTGCGAGTGTGGCGGCAAGGTCGAGCGCTATACCGAAGGCGGGCGTTCCACCTTCTGGTGCCCGAAATGCCAGCGCTGACGGAGAAGCTGGGGTCTCGACAACCACATCCTTCGGACATGTAAGCTTCCTCGGTCTTTCGCGGGGGGAGAAAGTGCATGCCCCGAGGGGATGGTCGCCAAACGAGCTCAGGGTAACGAGGGAGTTGGCTCATTCGGGTGAATCCGGAATCGTCACACAGGCGTCATTCCGCTGGTTGACCGACTCACTCTTGATGGGTAAGAGGCGCGCTTTCCGGGGCTGCGGGCTTTGCCGTCCGCGCCCTTTCTTTATTTCAGATCAGAGGGCTTCATGGCGAACACGCCACAGGCGAAAAAGCGAATTCGGCGCAACGCACGTCGTGCGGAAGTCAATGGCAACCGCGTTGGTCGTATCCGGACCTTCGTGAAGAAGGCCGAGGCCGCGCTGGCGTCGGGCGACAAGGATGCCGCGAGCGCCGCGGTTGCAGCGATGCAGCCGGAGCTGGCCAAGGGCGTTGCGAAGGGTGTGCTCCACAAGAACACCGCCTCGCGCAAGTTCTCGCGCCTGACCAAGCGTCTCACCGCGCTCGCCTGATCCGTTCGGATCGGTCGGAACAACAGCCCGTCGGGAATATCCCGGCGGGTTTTTTGTCGTGTGCGGTTGGCCGTGCACGATCCGTTAGACTTTTTATCACCGTTTCGGGTGGGTCCCGTACCCGAATCGTGAAAAGTCAGGATTCACCACGATTCGCAGCCGCAACAACACTGCCGTGCTGAGCTAATGATGGTTTTTCAGTAGCTTGTAAGATTTTCGACGGGAATCCTTGAGGTATTCCGAGTCAATCCCGTTTATTTCGGATTTGTTACGCGCAGAGCTATTGCCCGACTCGGTTCGATCTTCATAATCGACCTTTGCCGCGCAGACGTTCCGTCTCGCGACCTTATTAGAGACCTTCGAAGTCAGGCGGACATGATTCCGGCTGGGGGGAGGTTTGTCTGTAGCGAATCAAGCCGCCCGGGACCTCGTGTCCCGGCTCCGGGAAAAGGGATTGGGTGTTGGCGGGGACTGTTACCGGAGAGGCGGCTCGGTTGAGCGATGCAGCAAAGGCCTGGAGCACGGTGCGCGGGCACCTGCGCGAGTCGGCCGGCGTGCGTCTGTTCGACCAGTGGCTGAAGCCGATCGAGTTGATCGACGGTACGGATTCCGAGACGATTCGTCTGGCGTTGCCGTCGGCCTTCATGACGAACTGGGTCCGCAACCATTATGCCGACCGGCTGTTCCAGGAATTTCGCGCGATCCTGCCCGAGGTGCGCAGCGTCTCGATCGAGACGCGGTCCGCCAGCAAGGCCGCGCCCGCGGTATTGACCGTGGAGGCGCCTGCGGTCGCGGCGGCTCCCGCCGTTCCGACTCCCGGGGCAGCGGTTCCGGTGCGCCCGGCGCTCGACCCGCGCTTCACCTTCGACCGGTTCGTGGTCGACCAGTCCAATCGGGTCGCCTTCAACGCGGCCAGCGCGCTTGCCGAGGCTGGCAAGCCGCGGTTCAGCCCGTTGTTCCTCCACAGCGGCACGGGGCAGGGCAAGACCCATCTGATGCACGCGATCGGCGCTGCCTATCTCGAGGCATGCCCTGGCGCGAACGTGATCCTGATGTCGGCCGAGCGCTTCATGTTCGATTTCGTGCATGCGCTCCGCGCCCGGGACACCCACAGCTTCAAGGCGCGATTGCGCGCCGCCGATCTGCTGATGATCGACGATCTCCAGTTCATCGCCGGCAAGGACGCCACGCAGGAAGAATTCTTCCACACCGTCAACGAGGTGATGGCGACCGGCAAGCGGCTGGTGATCAGCGCCGATCGCTGCCCGCAGGGGCTCGACGGGGTCGAGGCAAGGATCACGTCGCGGCTCTCGGTCGGGCTGGTCGCGGATATCAAGGCACCCGATCTGGCGCTCCGCCGCGCGGTGCTTGAGCGGAAGCTCGTCGATATGCCCGATGCCAGGGTACCGGCCGAGGTGCTCGACCTGCTGGCGACTCGCATCACCGCAAACATCCGCGACCTGGAAGGCTCGCTCAACCGGCTGGTCGCCTATGCGCAGCTCACCGGCGAGTCGATCGACATGGATTTCGCGGTGGCGACGCTGGGCGACGTGCTGCGCGGCGCCGAGCGCCGGGTGACGATCGACGAGATTCAGCGCGCGGTTTCGGCGCATTTCGAGCTGAAGCCGATCGACCTCGTTTCGGCCCGGCGCGCCGTGGTGGTGGCCCGTCCGCGCCAGATCGCGATGTATCTCGCCAAGCGCCTGACCACGCGCTCGCTGCCGGAGATCGGCCGCAAGTTCGGCGGTCGCGACCATTCGACGGTGATCCATGCGGTGCGCCGTATCGAGGAACTGCGCGACAAGGATCGCGAGATCGACGGCGCGGTGCGAACCTTGCTGCGCGAGCTTGAAGGCTGATTTGTTCCTTCCTTCCCGCTCCGGGGAGGGGGGAGTGAACTTACGTGTCTGGGCATTCGCTGTGTTGGCCGTGCTGGCATTGATTGGCGGTTGCACGTGTCCCACTCATAATCAGTCGACACTCAGGACGATCCGGACCGAATCTCAACTCCTGAAGGCAACGCATCCGATCGATGCGTCCAAGGGCTGGGCTGAAGTACCGAAAAGCCAGTGGCCGCCTGTTATCGCAAGCCTCCAGCCCCATTCTGTGACCGTCTACGGTTGGGGCGTCGATATCCTGATCAAACCCTATTTCGATGGCGGCTGGGGGTATGGGATCGCCCGAAGCAAGCAGGATCTCCCGATGGCCTCGACATGCTATTCGGAGCTAGGGCAGGGTGTCTTCTGGCATGGTCCCTGTTGATCCGGCCCGCCAACTGGATAGGAGTCCTGAAGGGGCCGACCCCGCCGGTGACAAAAGAAAAAGGCGGGCTGGGTGCCCGCCTTTTTCTTTTGTCACCGGCGTTGCAGAGTCTTTTGAGCGCGCAGACGCGCGCGCCCACCCCGACCCCTCCCCTAAAGGGGAGGGGCTTGATGCTACTTCTTCTCGGGTGCGATCGTGATCTTCACCGTTTCGCCCGAATTGCCGGGGAAGCCGGTGAACATCGCCTCGACCAGGCGCGGGACCAGATAGGGCAGGTCGTCGTTGCGCGACTGGGCCTTGGCGGTGCCTTCGAACACGCTCTTGCCGTTGTCGGCGCGGTCGATGCGCAGGTCCAGCTCGCTGGTGTAGACAGTGAAGCTCGACACGTCGTTGTCGAACAGGAAGGGATCGTAGAAGCCGAACGCGAAGCGGCTGCGACCATAATAGCCATAGGGGCCGCCAAAGCCCCGATAGGGGCCGAAGCCGCCATAACCGAAGCCACCATAGCCGCCGAAGCCCGGAGTGGTCACGACCTTCTCACGGCCCTTGTCGACCCCGTAGCCGATCTTCACCACCAGATCGGCGCGCGCCGGATCATTGGCGGGCTGATAGCCGTGATTCCCGAGCTTGGCCGAGACGAGTTGCGCATATTGGCCAAACTCGATCCCGCCATCGAGACGCGGGTCCATCGCCCTGACCACGAAGGTCTGGCCTTGCGCCTGCGGCAGTTGCTGAAAGCGGGAGACCTTGGCGTTGAACGGCGTGGCGCAGCCACCCAGCGCGAGCAGGGCGACGGCGGCGATGGGGAACATCTTCATGGGCTTGCGACCTTGGTGACGAGGGGATTCGGATGAGTATCGAAGAAAAGCGAGGCAAGTTCAGTCGGTTGCAATTGTCCTGCAGGCGTTATGAATAGCGCTTGAACGAGGTGATGCAAATCCCCCGAAAAAATCCGTCTCCAGCCAAGATGGGAGCGGAAATCAGACGTGCAAGCCCACGGCTCGCTGCGCCGCCGCGAGTGTCGGCGCGGCGAGCGCGCTCGCCCTGGCTGCGCCCCTCGCCAGCACAGCGCTGACCGCTGCGCGATCGTCGAGCAGCGCGGTCAGCCGGTCGCGGATCGGCCCGAGACCGGCCACCGCCAGATCGGCCAGGGCGGGCTTGAATGTGCCGAAACCCTTGCCGCCGAATTCGGCCATCACCGCGTCGGTCGATGTTCCGGCGAGGGCCGAATAGATGGTGACGAGGTTCCTGGCCTCGGGGCGATCGGCCAGTTCGGCGAAGGTCGCGGGCAGCGGCTCCGGATCGGTCTTCGCCTTTTTCAGCTTCTGCACGATCAGATCGTCGCTATCGACCAGGTTGATACGCGATGCGTCCGACGGATCCGACTTGGACATCTTCGCGCTGCCGTCGCGCAGCGACATGATGCGCGGTGCCGCCTTCGAAATGAACGGCTCGGGCAGGGTGAAGAGCTCGACCCCGAAATCATTGTTGAACTTGGTCGCGATGTCGCGCGCGAGTTCGAGATGCTGCTTCTGGTCCTCGCCGACCGGCACGTGAGTCGCCTGATAGAGCAGTACGTCGGCTGCCTGGAGCACCGGGTAGGTGAACAGGTCGACGCTCTGGCTCTCGCCGCTCTTGCCGGCCTTGTCTTTCCACTGGGTCATGCGGTTGAGCCAGCCCATCCGCGCGGTGCCCCCCAATATCCAGGCAAGCTCGCTATGCGCCGGCACGCGCGCCTGGTTGAACAGGATCGCTCGGTCGGGATCGATGCCGCAGGCAAGCAGGGTCGCCGCCATCTCGATCGAGTTCGCGGTCAGCTCGGCCGCGACGACCGGCTGGGACAAGGCGTGGAGGTCGGCGAGGAAGAACAGGCAATCCTCGCCCGGGCCCATGGTGTCCTGCATCGCGACCCATTGTTTGATCGCGCCGAGATAGTTGCCGAGGTGGAGATTGCCGGTGGGCTGGATGCCGGAAACGACGCGCATTGATGGTCTCGTGTTCAGCGGGCGCGCTTGCGCCTCAGGAATGCCAGATCGTCGCGGGTGAAGGCACCCAGGGCGAACGTGGCGACCGCATAGACGAAGCTGCCCGCGCCGACCAGCGCCAGCATCGCGCCCGTCCGGACCATCCAGCTACCATGGAGATAGGGCGTGAGCAGCCCCTGCATCAGCCACAGGATAACCCCCATCACCAGGGCGGCCGCGGCAAGCCGCCAGGCCCGGCGGCGCAGCCGGGCATCCGGTTCGAAATGCCCGCGGAGCCGCAGCGTGCGGTAGAGCAGGATGACGTTGACGGTCGAGGCGAGGGCGGTCGCCAGCGGCGGCCCCATATGCTGCAGCGGGACGATCAGCGCGAGGTTGAGCAGGAGGTTCACGCCCATGCTGATCGTTGCGTAGCGGACCGGCGTCTTCGTGTCGGCGCGGGCATAATAGCCCGGCGTGAGGACCTTCACGAGGATATAGCTCGGCAGGCCGATCGAGAAGGCCGAGAGCGCCTGCGCCGTATAATAGGTGTTCAGCGCGGTGAACTTGCCATGTTCGAACAGGGCGGCGACGATCGGGCCGCCGCACAGGACCAGCGCCATGGTGGCGGGCAGGGTCAGCAGCAGCGCGAGTTCCATGCCCCGGTTCTGCGATTCCATCGCCGCCTTTTCCTCGCCGGCGCCAAGCTGGCGGGAGATGAGCGGGAGGAGGACGGTGCCGAGCCCGATGCCGATCAGGCCGAGCGGCAACTGGTTCACCCGGTCAGCGGTGTAGATATAGGTGACCGATCCGGCGGGGAGCAGCGACGCGGCCAGCGCGGTCGAGACGACGAGATTGATCTGCACCGCGCCGGCGCCCGCGGCGGCGGGCCAGATCAGCGCCATCAGCTTCTTCACATCGGGGCTGAAGCGGGGGAGCTTGAGCCGCAGCCGCACGCCGCTCGTCCAGCAGGCGTGGATCAGCCAGAGCAGTTGCAACAGGCCCGCCACGCTGACGGCGATCGCCTGGTTGCGCGCGGTCAGGTACGGATCGTGATCGTGGAAGAACAGCAGGGCGGCGATCAGCGTCACGTTCAGCAGGATCGGCGCCGCAGCATTGACCCAGAATTTGTGCAGCGAATTGAGGATGCCGCCGAGCAGCGACACCAGGCTGATGAACAGCAGATAGGGGAAGGTGAAGCGCGACAGCCCGACCGCGAAGGCAAATTGGTCGTTGGTGACCCCGTTGAACTTGCCGGACAGCGCCAGCGTCACCGGCCAGGCGAAGATCTCGACGAGGATCGTCATCACGATCAGGACTGGCAGCAGCACCGACAGCGCGTCCTCCGCAAAGGCCACGCCCGCGGGGAGCCCGGGGCCGTCCTTGTCGGTGATCTTGCGGTTGAACATCGGGATGAACGCCGCCGAGAACGCCCCTTCGGCGAACAGCGCGCGGAACAGGTTGGGCAGGCGGAAGGCGACGAGGAAGGCGTCCGACGCGAAGCTGGCGCCGACGAAGCGGACGAACAGCGAATCGCGCACGAGCCCCAGCACGCGGCTGGCCAGGGTGAGGCCACCCACCGATCCCAGCGCGCGCGTGAGGTTCATTGTCTTGGGTCCCGAAGGCCCGAGGATCAGGCCGTGCCGATTTCCCCGGTCGTGGCCTGCTGGGCCTCGGTCTGCTGCATGTAGATCGCGGCGAAGTCGATCGGCTCGAGCAGCAGGGGCTGGAAGCCGCCGTCACGGACCGCATCGGCGAGCACGCGGCGCGCGAACGGGAAGAGCAGGCGCGGGGCCTCGGCGAGGAGGAAGGGCTGGACATGCTCGGCGGGGATGTTGCGCAGGCCGAACAGCCCGGCATAGGTCAGCTCGACGATGAAGGCGACCTGGCCTTCGGTCTCGGCGCGTACCTCGACGCGGAGCACCACCTCGTGGACCTCCTCGCCGACCTGGGCGGTGCCGATGTTGAACTGGACGTCGATCTGCGGCGCGACCTGGACCTGGAAGATGCCCGGCGCGTTGGGATTCTCGAACGACAGGTCCTTCACATATTGCGAGATCAGCCCTGCCGCAGGCGTGGTGTCGGCGCCATTGGGAAGGGGCTCGGTGCCCGTGATGATGCCATCGTCCTGCTCGCTCATCGAAAGTCCATTCCTTGAAGATCGAAATATCGGCCGCCCCCTGTGGCGTACCTGCGACCGCGCGCCTAGCAGGGGGCGACGGGCAGTTCAACGGCTGCCGGCGGTGTGATGTCTTGAGCCATTTGAAACGTTGGCGCGTTACGCCTATGTAGGTGGTTAGCCGATAGTGGAGGCAAGGTGCTCTTTGTAGTTCTTCTCGCGATGGTCGCCGGATTTCTGGCGTTGCGTCTGTACATGGTGCTCGGCAAGCGGACGGGGCATGAGCAGGTCCTGCCCAAGCCCGCTGAGGAGCGGGCGCCGGTCACGTCGCTGCCACGACCGATCGAGGTGTCGCAGGAGCCGCGCGAGATCGCGAATCGCAATATCGATCCGCGTGCCGAGGCTGGCCTCCGTTCGATCGTCTCGGCCGAATCGACCTTCGATGTCGGCCAGTTCATCGAAGGCGCGCAATCAGCCTATCGCATGATCCTCGAGGCTTATTGGAAGGGCGATGAGGAATCGCTCGCCTGGCTGGTGAACGATGACGTGCGCGGCGCCTTTGCCGAGGCGATCGCCGAGCGCGCAGTGGCCGGCCATGTGCTCGACAATCGCCTCGTCTCGATCGAGCGCGCGATGATTTCCGACGCCTCGGTCGATGGCAAGCTGGCGCGCATCACCGTGCGCTTCGACGCCGATATCGCCGCGGTGACGCGCGATGCCGATGGCAATCTCGTCGCCGGATCGATGAGCGACGCGGTCGAGACACATGACGTCTGGACCTTCGCGCGCACGCTGAAGAGCAGCGATCCGAACTGGAAGCTCGCCGACACCGACGAAGCGTGACGGCCGTGCACCGCGGGGGGATTGTCGCGCTCGCCCTGATGCTGAGCGCCTGTGGTGGCGGGGTCGTGCCGCGGCCGGGTGTTCCCTCCTCTCCGGGTGTTCCTTCCTCCCATGCCGGACCGCCGGTTCGACGGCCGGTGGCCGCGACGCCGATCGCACCCGCTCCGGCGGTTGCCGTGCCCGGCTCGGCGACTGCCGCCAAGGCTGGGCTCGTCGCGGGTCCGCCGCTTTATTCGCTGCCGATCAACGAAGCCCAGGCGGGAAGGGCGCTCGCCGCGTTCCGCATCTCCTGCGCGACGTTGCAGCGCCGCACCGATGCCTCGGGCCTGACGCGCGGGACTGACTGGCAGCCTGCCTGCGCTGCCGCCAGCACGGCAGGATCGGGCGATGCGCGCGCCTTCTTCGCCCAATGGTTCGAAACCGTTCAGGTCGGCGACGGCAAGGCCTTCGCAACCGGCTATTACGAGCCCGAGATCGTCGGCTCGCGTGATCGGCGTCGCGGCTATGACGTGCCCATCTATGGCCGCCCGTCCGACCTGGTCGATGTCGATCTCGGCCAGTTCAGCGCCGACCTGAAAGGCAAGAAGATTCGCGGGCGCGTGGATGGCAGCAATTTCGTGCCCTATTTCGACCGCACCGCGATCGAACAGGGCATGCTGGCGCAGCGCGCGCCGATCATTGCTTGGGCGGCCGATCCGGTCGAGCTGTTCTTCCTCCAGATCCAGGGCTCGGGGCGGCTCCGCCTGCCCGACGGATCAGTGATGCGGATCGGCTATGACAGCCAGAACGGCCGCGATTATACCGGGATCGGCGCGTTGATGCGCGAGCGCGGGCTGCTCGCCCCGGGACAGACCTCGATGCAGGGCATCGTCGCCTGGCTCCATGCCCATCCCGAGGAAGGCCGCGCGATCATGCGCGAGAACAAGAGCTATGTGTTCTTTCGCGAGCAGCAGGGCGCTCCGCTCGGTGCGCTCGGCCTGCCGGTCTCGGGTGGCGTGAGCGCGGCGGCCGATCCGAAGTTCGTGCCGCTCGGTGCCCCTGTCTTCCTGTCGATGGACCGTACCGATGCGACAGGGCTGTGGATCGCGCAGGATACTGGCGGTGCGATCCGGGGCAGCAATCGGTTCGACACCTTCTGGGGCGCGGGCGATGATGCCCGCGCGATTGCCGGGGGCATGTCGGCGCGGGGCACCGCCTTCCTGCTTTTGCCGGTCGGCACGCTGGCGCGGCTGACGGGGGGCGGGGGCGCCCAGCTTCCCTAGTGGCCGACCGCCCGCTGACCCCGGATGAAGCCGCGCTGTGGGCGCGGGTGATGGCGAGCGTGCGGCCGATCCGGCCGCGCGTGGCGGTCAAGGTGCCGCCTGTGGCGGCTCCCGCTCCCGCGCCGGCAAAGGCCCCATCAGCAAAGGCACAGCGCGTGGCGGCGACCAGGCCGCCGGTGCAGAAGCCGCCAGCGCCGTCGAAACAGGATCGCGCGCCCGGCAATACGCTTGACGGAAGCTGGGATCGCCAGCTGTCGCGCGGGCTGGTGTCGCCTGATTGCGCGATCGACCTGCACGGCCATACGCTGAATTCGGCCTATGCGCTGCTCGACAGCGCGCTCGACCAGGCGATCCGGAGCGGCGACCGCCTGGTCCTGCTCGTGACTGGCAAACCGCCGCGGGCCGAGAGCGAGCGGCCGCACGCGCGTGGTGCGATCCGGGCCGCGGTGGGCGACTGGCTGGCCGGATCTCGTCATGCGACGTCGATCGCCGCAGTGCGCGGCGCGCACCCGCGTCATGGCGGGGCAGGGGCGCTTTACATCATCCTGCGCAGACCGCGCCCATCGAAATCTTAACCTCTGGCGGCGATGATCGCCGTTCGACCGGACGATTCTTGTCCGCCACCCCCGGGGGAGTCTCTAGGATCGCGATGGAAGGAGTGTCGCTCAAGAGTCGTGCAATCGTGTTCGCGATGTGCGCGGGGGCGGTCGCTTTCATCCTGGCGCTGGTGGCGACGTCCAACGGCCAGATCGGCATCGACAATATCTCGCGCGCGCTCATCCCGGCGGTGGTGTGCGCGGTGATGTGCTGGGCCTCCGCCGAACGCTCGATCGCCTCGACCGCGGCTGCCATCGACGCAGCGATCGCGCGTCTCACCCGTGCCGCGCACGGCGATCTCGACGGGGAGATTCCCGCCGAGATCGAGGAGAATGTGCCGGAACTGGCGCGTGCGATGAACGGGTTGTTCCAGCAACTCGGCGCGAACCTGGAGAGCGTCCACCGGCTGGCCATGTTCGATCCAGTCACCTCGCTGCCCAACCGGACCAATTTCCGCCGCACCTGCGAGCGGGCGCTGACAGACATGGCGCCGGGGATGAGCGCGGCGTTGTTCTTCATCGATCTCGATCGCTTCAAGGGCGTCAACGATACGATGGGCCATGCGATGGGGGACATGCTGCTCGGCATGGTCGCCAATCGGATCCGCGCCGTGGCCGATCGGGTGACGGTCGAGACGGGTGTGCCGCAACCGCTGATCGGTCGCCTCGCTGGCGATGAGTTCACCATGTTCTTCTCCGGCGTCGCCGATCCGGCCGAGGCGGCGAGGATCGGGCGCGGTGTGCTGTTCGCGCTCAGCGAGCCGTTCGACCTGGTCGGCAACGACGTCGAGATCGGCGCGTCGATCGGGATCGCACTCCGCCCGCAACATGGCGAGAACCTGACCGACCTGATGCGCGCGGCCGATGCCGCCATGTATCATGCGAAGGCGAACGGACGCGGCCGGGCCGAGCATTTCACCGATGAGCTTGCCGGCCAGATCGCCGATCGCGCCCAGCTTGAGCGTGACCTGCGCGAGGCGATCGAGCAGGACCAGTTCACCCTTGTCTTCCAGCCACAGGTAGCGGTGTTGAGCGGCGAGATCGTCGCGGCCGAGGCGCTGATCCGCTGGCGGCATCCGCGCGACGGCGTCAGGCTGCCGGGCAGCTTCATCCAGCGTGCCGAAGAGACTGGCATGATCGTCGAGATCGGCGAATGGGTGATCGACACCGTGGCGGAGACGATTGCCCGCTGGGGCCGGATCGGCATCGAGCAGCGACTCGCGATCAATATCAGCCCGCGCCAGCTTGATCATGCCGGCTTCTTCCGCAGGCTGCGCGAAGCGATGCGCGAGGCCAATGCGCCGGCACGCCTGCTTGAGCTCGAGATCACCGAGACGCTGGCGATGCATTGCAGCGAGGAGGTGATCGAGGCGATCGCGCTGCTGCGCGCCGACGGGGCCACGATCGCGATCGACGATTTCGGGACCGGCTATTCGAACCTCGCGCGACTGCGCGACCTGCCGGTCGATCGGGTCAAGCTGGACCGCAGCCTGATCGAGCATATCGCCGACAATGCGGAGGCGCGCACGATCGCGCACGCCGTGGTCGGCCTGATCCATGGTGTCGGTTGCGAAGCCGTGGCGGAGGGGATCGAGACCCAGGCGCAGGCGGACGTGATGCGCGTGATCGGCTGCGACGTAATCCAGGGCTATGCGATCGCCGCGCCGATGGACGAAGAGGCGTTCATCGCCTGGTCGCGGGGAGACGATCGGCAGAAGGCGAGCGGCTAAGACTGCTGCTTCGTGCACGCTCCTCGCGCGATTTGAGGAGGCCACAGGCTGGCCATTCCCCAGATATCGAACGAGCGAGCGGTTCTCGCCGCCTACAGGCTGGCGACCACACCCGGACGTTCATTGTCCCAGATCATGCTGATGACTCGCCAGCCATTTTCATCCTTGTAGAGCTGGATTGAGTTTATACCGCGCCGATCCAGCTCGTCCGCGTCAGGCGCGCGTCGTGCCTCGTAGATGCTCCACACATGGGCGATGTTGCCGAAGATGTTGATCTTCCGCGCGGTTTCGATCTCGTAGAAATCGTTCTCGGCGAAGAAGGGTGCCGTATCGGCGGCATATCCGTCGCGGGTCATGATCCTGATCGCCGGCTTGCCGTCGGTGTCGATCCAGGTGCGCATCTGCCGACTGTCCTCGTGGAACGTTGTCGCTTGTCGCGACCAGTCGCGCGGACCCGCCGGTCCGGAAACGGTGCCATAAAGCTCTTCGAGCACCTTGCCGATTTCGATCTCGTCAGCCGTCATCTACCTACTCCTCCAATTTACCGACTGGGTCTTTCCGTAGATCCGGCACAAAGAAAAGGGGCCGCTTCCGAATGGAAGCGGCCCCAAGTACGACCCGATCAGAAGTTGATCCTGATCGTCCCGTGATAGCTCTGGTTGGTCACGTCCTTGCGGCCGACCGTGGTGTTCGCGCCCACCGACAGTTCGATCCTCTTGCTGGCCGAAAAGGTTACGCCGCCGCTGACCTCGGCCCAGTCATTGTCGGCCCCCGCCACCGCGAAGAGCGCGTTTGGCCCGACGCCGCCGACAAAGTTCGCGCCGATAAAGCCCGGCTGCTTGGCGAAATCATGGACCCAATAGGCCGAGACGTATGGCTTGACCGTCGCGCTGTTGCCGTGGGCGTTGAAGCCGGCGCGAGCCTGGAGGCTGTCCAGATTGCCTGGCTTGTAGGCCATGGCAGGGCCGCCGCCCGTCTCGTCGATCGTGTCGAACATGATCCGGGTGCCGCGCAGCGAGACGCGTGGATCGAGGGCGATCGAACTGCCGAGCGCGACGGTGGTGCCGGCGCCGATTTCACCCGAGACCAGGAGCGATCGATCCTTGCCGACCAGCCGATAGCTGGTTCCGGCCAGATTGACGTTGCGCACGGTGCGGGAGTTGAACGCGCCGGCGCTGAACGTGGCGTCGATGAAGGCGCCGCTCGCCGTCTTGATCTTGCCGTACAGCGTGCCCTGGTACAGCGTGCTGCTCGCTTGGTGGCTGGCCAGCGACGGCGCGCCGTCAAGGTCGGTATAGGCAAGGGAGAAGCCCAGCAGACCGCGGGAACCGACTTCGGTTTCGAGACCCGTCGCCACGAAGAAGCCGTGGAACTGGTCACGGCCTGTCACCGGGACCGCCGTTGGCATCGAGCTGCTGTTGCCGTCGATATAGCCACCGGCCACGAACGCGCTCATCGTTTCGGGCAGTCTGCCTTCCTGTGCGACCATGCCTTCCCCGGCGTCGCTGCGAACCTCAGGCGTACCGGGCATGCCGGACGAGGCAAGCGCAGCGATCTGGAACGGTTTCCCGATCATGGCGACGGTGCCACCGAGGCTGCCGGGATCGAGCGACGCGAGACGGTCGCGGTAGAAGCGGCCCATATTGTCGACCGAGGCAGTGCCCAGCGCCCGACGAGTCGTCTCGGCGCGCGGGGCAAGGCCCTCGAGGGTCGAGCGGATCGTCGCGGCATTCTGCATGTCCAGGATGCCGTAGAGATCGGTGAGCCGGTTATAGACGATACGATCCTGGTCGAGCAGCCTTGCATAGGCCTGCTGCACCGGCGTGTTGCCCACCACATTGGCGTAGAGACCGGCATCGATGGTGACCGACACCGAGGTTGCCTGATAGGTGAGGCGCGGTGTCAGGATCGCGCTGAGCGGTGCCGGATCGATGAATTTGGTGGTGCCGTCGATCGGTGCCGTGGTCGTCAGGACCGTATAGGTATCGCCGGCGCGGATGGTGTAGCCGGTAGCCGGCGCGAACCCGATGAACCCGCCGAGGCTGGCGGTGCCCGTGCTGGAACCGTTCGGGACCACCACGATCTTGTCCGACACGCCGTTCGGGCCGAGATCGACCAGATAATGGTTGCCGGACGCGAGGATCAGGTTGCCGCCGATGGTGATGGTGCCGGTGGTGCCGATCGTCCCCGGCGCGATCGTGCCCGACACGCTGGTGAAGAACGGCGTGTTGAAACGGCCCGAGCCGGTGATACCGCCACTGAGCAGCAGGTAATCGCCGATCGTGGTGATCGTGCCGTTGTTGGTGACCAAGCCGTCGAAATGATTGATGTTGATCAGGCTGGTCAGCGAGCCGCCGGATGCGACGGTCAGCTTGGCGGCGGGGCCGTTCATGGTGAAGCGATCCACCGTGACGGCGGAGCTTAGCGTGGTCGTACCGGCGGCGGACAATGTCACGTCGAAATAGCGGGCGTTGGTGTGGCTGGCCGCGTTCGGATCAATATTGTTCGGCACGAAATTGGTCGCGCCGGGCAGGCCATTGGCGAGGGTGGCGGCGGGGAGGGCGGCCGCAGCCTGCACGGCCCCGGTTGCCTGACTGCCATTCTGGGCTTCCTCTATCGAGGACTTCGTGGCCCGCGCGCCGTCATTGGTCGTATCGGCAACCCTGGTCGCATCCGCCGTCTGCGTGCCGGTCGGGGTTGACTCGCTACCTCCCTGCGGAACGCTATGGTCGTAGTAAACGCCGGTCTTCACGTCATAACATACGTCATACTGGAAGGCGGGTTCCTGATCGCAGATCTGGCCGAACTTGCCGGAGGTGCCGGCGATGCCGTCGCCGGGGGCTGTCGGCACCCCGTTCACCAGCTTACCGTTGACGAGGACATTGTAGGCGGGGTCGACCGTGGTGACCCAGTGAGTCGGATCGGTCCAGGCGCCATCACCGGCCACCGCGCTGACATAGCGATAGGGGTTGGCGGCGGCGATGTAGTCCCAGAACAGATAGAGCGGTTGATAGAAGGCGCTCGTGCCGTAGCTGCCCGAAGGCTGCTGGGCGAAGTAGCGCGTGCCGCCAGACAGCACCGCGATCACCAGTTGCTTGGCATAGGCCTGGTCGAGGATCAGCGGCCCGCCCGAATCGCCGGGACCGGTAATCCCTTCCTTCGGCAGGGCGTTGTCCTTGAAGATATTGAAATCGAACTGGTTGGAATGGCCGGCACTGTCGAAATCGATCTGATACAGATTCTGCGGGCGGCCGCGCGGCGTGATGCCGAACAGGCCGATATCGATGTCATCGAGCGAACCGAGCAGGCCCAGATAATTCTCGGCCACACGGCGGCGATAGTCGACGCCGACATTGCTGCCCGACGTCGCGGTACCGGTATTGCCATAGCCGTTGATCACGACGTGATAGCCGGTGCCGGTGGTATCGTTGATGGAGGCCGGCGCGGGAAGTGCAGAGAAAAGCAGCGCCCAGGTCGGCACGTTCGCAGCGGGCGTATCGAGCGACGCCACCGCGACGTCGCCCTGGATGAAATTGTTGGCGAGCCCGAGGTCGAGCGAGTGCGGGTTATACTGCACCTGGTTGACGTTATACATGTATTCGGAAATCGACGTCAGATACTTCGCGCCGCCGGCGGTGCCGTTGAGCCAGTGGCCGAAGGCCGAATTGCCCGCGACATTGTTGTTGGTCTGGAATCCGAAACCGATCGGCAACTGGCCGGTGCCGGTGCCGTATCCCCAGGGGTCCTGCGCTGCGCCGGCCGGGCTCTCGTTCACGCAGTGCGCCGCGAAGATGACGGTACGCGGATTGATCAGCGTGCCCGTGCACAGGCCGATAAAGCCGTTCTTCTGGTCGATGACCATCTGGCCGACGCCGGTGACGTTCACCGGGTCGCGATCGGTGACCGAGGTGCCCGGCGGGGCGATGACGATGTTAGGGTCGATGATGGACGCTGAAACCCTGTTGTCCTGCGCTTCCAGGATCATGTCGGTAGGGTGTTCCTGCGCCCGTGCGCTGTTGCCGATGACGATCGACATTGTCGCGGCGGTGGCGAGCAAGAATGCGCGCTTTCGCGCGCGCGAGACGCAAGAATCCATCCTGTAAACCCCCATTTGTATAAGAAATATAAGCGTTTTATCTAGATGAACCGAGGCTATCTCTGCATGTGCGGAGGTCAAGTACCGATAGGGCCGTTTTGGGATTGTATCGGTTTCAGCAGTATTATCGCTTGCTACTGTTGCTGACAGGCAACAATGTGGGCAATCGCGATCCGGCGTAGATCAGCTGTTCATGGTTACCATCCCCGTGCCTGTAAGCCGATGTTCTCCGGTCATGTCCGACCTTTCCACAAGGCCGTGGAAAGCGCGCCTGGGTATCCTTGTTCTATGGACATCGTAGCCGTTACGTTTGCGGAACAATAAATCCAGAAGTCGAGCCTTCGATGGAATGGTGGGCGCTGCTGACGATCTTGCCGTGGGCAGCGCGAACTATTCCGAAGCAGGTTCGGCTTTGCATGGCCTCAAGCGGCGCGCGTTGATCGCAAGTAGTTTTCTGACCAACAATTCAGCCGATGAGGTTCATATCGAGCTTGCGGGCGCTGCCCCGTCGAAGAACATGACATGGCGGAAATCCGCGTGTCCCATTGGTCGGGGAAAGAGGATTCGAACCTCCGGCCCCTGCCTCCCGAAGGCAGTGCTCTACCAGGCTGAGCTATTCCCCGACCAGGGATCGAGCCGCGCTGTCTCGCGCGGCAAGGCGACGGCCCTTAGCCGAGCGTTTCGCGGGCATCAACCCCACATTCGTCGCGCGGCAAAAGAAGCCGGCCTCAGCCACGTGCGCCGAGCATCTCCTCGATGCTGGTGAACTTCTCCCGCGGGGCGCCGTTGCGAGCACGGGCGATCTCGGCTGCCTCGATCTTCTGCCAGTCGCGGAAGGTGACGACATCGACGTTCCGGCTCGCGAGCAGCGAATCGAGGCCGGGCCGCCCGGCCTTACCGCTGTCGCCAGCCTGGTCGGCGGCGATATGCTCGGCGATCAGGAAGCCGTCGGGCCGGTTGGTGCCGATCGTCCCGGTCGGCCCGCGTCGCGCCCAGCCGACTGCATAGAGCCCGGGCGAGATGCGCCCGTCCTGATTGGCGAAACGGCCGAGCTTCTGGTCATAGGGCACGCCATCGATCGGCGGCGTGCGATAGCCGATGCAACTGATGACGAGGCTGGCAGGCACCGAATAGGTCTCGCCCGTGGCGGATGCGCGGCCTTCGGCGTCGATCGCGGTGCGTTCGACGATCATCCGTTCGGCCTTGCCGTCGCCCTCGACCCGGACCGGCATCGCATAGAAATCGAAATCAACATCGATCTGCTTCCGGTCAGTCCGAGTCGCGAAGTCGCGCAGGTGGGCGACCGACTTGCGCTGGCCCGGATCCAGCGCCGCATCCTCCTCGACCGGGGGCAGATCGGCCGGGTCGACATGCGGCACGGCGCGGTCGAGATGGCCAAGCTCGCCCAGTTCCTTCGGCGTCATCGCGATCTGATGCGGCCCGCGTCGTGCCAGGATGGTGATCCGGTCGTGGGTGGCGGTGCCGAGATGGTCGAGCGCATGGCCGACAATGTCCGATCCGGCGAACTCGCTCTCCGCCTTGGCGAGAATCCGCGCGACGTCGAGCGCGACATTGCCGGCACCCACCACCACGGCGCCGGGCCCGTGGAGCGGCGGGTTGAGGCCGGCGAAGTCGGGATGGCCGTTATACCAGCCGACGAACGCCGCCGATCCGACCACGCCGGGCAGATCGTCTCCCGGCACGCCAAGCGGCTTGTCGGCCGGGGCGCCGGTCGCCAGCACCACCGCATCGTACAGCGAACCCAGTTCTGCGATCGTCACGTCGCGACCGACGCTGACATTGCCGACAAAGCGGACATTGTCGGTCAGCGCCACCGCTTCATAGCGGCGCGAGACGCCCTTGATCGACTGATGGTCGGGCGCGACGCCGGTGCGGATCAGGCCATAGGGGACGGGGAGGCGATCGATGATGTCGACGCGGACCTCCTCGCCGAAGGTCTTCTGGCATGCCTCGGCGGTGTAATAGCCCGCCGGTCCGGAACCGATGATCGCGATATGACGCAAGACCCGCTCTCCTGTCTTTCGCCCGATGCTAGCGGACGTGCGCGGCGGGGCAAGCCGCCACGCGATGTCCCGGCCAGGACGATCGGGAAAAACCGGCCGGGCGTTCAGGCGGTTCCCGTCATCCCAATGCGGGACGAGCGGGCGCAGTTGAATCGAAGCAGGGCAGGCGGCTTACCCGCGGCGCTTGGCGCGCCAGGCCTTGACCGCGTCCATGGTGCCGGTGACGTGGCCGGCGGGGCTCATCTCCGAATGGACGAAGATGATCTTGCCGTCGGGCGCGATGACATAGGAGGTGCGGTTGGTCATCGTCTTGCCCTTGGCGATGTGCACGTCATAGCCGGCGACGGTCGCCGGCTGGGCGACGCCGACCGGGAAGGCGTCGCGGCATTCGACCTTGGAGAAATCCGCGAGCTTGTCGATCGGATCGGCGGAGAGGCCGATCAGGGTCGCGCCGTTCTTCTCGAACTCGGATGCTGCCAGCGCGAACTCGTGCGCCTCGATGGTGCAGCCCTTGGTGAAGGCGGCTGGGAAGAAATAGAGGACCACGGGGCCTTTGCGCAGGGCCGCTTTGAGCGCGAAGTTGAACTGCTTGCCGCCAAGCGCGGCGCGGGTGGTGAAGTCGGGAGCCTTCGCGCCGACCGGAAGCGCCGCAGTGGCGGGCGCCGTGGCGAGTATCGTAGCGGCAAGGGCGAAAGCGACGGATTTCATCGGGCGTCTCCAGAAGCGAATTGCCGCCATCGTAGCGGCAGCGCGCGATGCTGGACAGGCCCCTTCGCGCCGCGTCGGGCGCGAAGGGGCCAGCCGGTTATTCACGCTTGCCCGTTATTCGCACTTGTAGGTGACGCTCTGGCCGCAAGGCTGGCCGGTGGGGGCGAGCTTGGTGTTCAGCACCCACCCGACATTGTCGTTCTCGTCGGCGACTTCCCACCACAAGCCGTTCTTGTTGCCGGTGGGATAGATCACCGCGCCGGCCGGCAGGGTGCGGAGCACCTTGCCGTTCGCGGCGGCCGTGCTGCGCAGGGCAACGGGCGCCTGCGCGGTATAGGTCTTGGCCGGCGCTGCCTGGGCGGTGCCCGCGCCGCCCGGGGTCACCAGGCCAAGCTCGGTGACCATCTTCGCATAGGCCTGGATGAACGCGAGCGTCACGATCCGTCCGATATCGGTGTTGTCATAGCCGCCGCCGACGACACCGCCGCCGATGCCACCGCCGAAACCGCCGCCACCGCCGCCGAAGGACAGGCTGTTCTTGGCTGCATAGCCGTCAGTCGTCGAGATCGTTTCGGTCGTGCGGACGTTGGTGAGCGAGAGAACGGTGTTCGCCTCCATCTTGCGCGAGCTGATGCCGCCGACGATGCCGCCCAGGCCGCCGCCCAGCAGACCGCCGATTCCGGCGCCGATCCCGCTGCCGCTCGAATTCCTGTTGGCGGCCTGGACCTCCGCGACCAGCACGTAATCCGCCGCCTTGATCTGGCCCTGGCCGACGTTCGACTGGCGCTGCAGGCCGAGGCCGCCGCCAATGTCACGCTCGCGCTGGGCGGCGCTCAGGCCGGACCCGCGATCGACCAGGTTGAAGCAGCCCGAGCGCTGCACCAGCACCTTCAGCAGTTTCTGCGGAGCGGCCAGCTGGAACTGAGTCCAGCCCGAGGGATCGTCACCGTCCATCACCGAGACGGTCCCGAGCTTGCGCGTGCAGCGCGGCACGTCAGTCATCATCTGTTCCTGGGTACGCTGCGTCTTCGACGCCCGCGCCTGACCGCCACCGGCGAATGCTGGCGCTCCCGTTGCCACCAGCGCAACAGTCGCGACACCGATCATCAGAATACGCATTGAACTTTCTCCCCAAACACCATTCTTCATGCCTTCAAAAGGCGTGAATTCAACCCCGCCCCGGATAGGCCCGGACGACGGCGATCCTCCATGAAAATGCCTGGCCAGGACCCCCGCCGGCATCGTTTGTGCGCGGCTTCTACCAAAGCCCTCTCCGATGCGGTAGGCGATTTTGCGACATGGCGAAGACATGTGCGACGGAAAGTCGACGCTGAGTCGATCGCAGCGACGAAATCGCGGCAGGGCGTTCGGGCGACGCATGAAGCGAGACCCCCTTCGCATCCGGCGTCGCGGCTGCTAACGCGCGTCCGATCATGTCAACCGACCTTTCCCGAATCCGCAATTTTTCGATCATCGCCCATATCGATCATGGCAAGTCGACGCTTGCCGATCGCCTGATCCAGGCGACGGGCGGCCTCAGCGACCGCGAGATGTCCGAGCAGGTACTCGACAACATGGATATCGAGCGCGAGCGCGGCATCACGATCAAGGCCCAGACGGTACGCCTCGCCTACAAGGCGAAGGACGGGATCGAGTATGAGCTCAACCTGATGGACACGCCGGGGCATGTCGACTTCGCCTATGAGGTGAGCCGCAGCCTTGCCGCGTGCGAGGGCGCGCTCCTGATCGTCGACGCGGCGCAGGGCGTCGAGGCACAGACGCTGGCGAACGTCTATCAGTCGATCGAGCATGACCATGAGATCGTGCCGGTCATCAACAAGATCGACCTGCCCGCCGCCGACCCCGACAAGGTGAAGGCCGAGATCGAGGAGGTGATCGGCCTCGACGCGTCCAATGCGGTGCTTACCTCGGCCAAGTCGGGCATCGGCATCCAGGACGTGCTCGAGGCGGTGGTCACCCGAATCCCGCCGCCGAAGGGCGATGCCGACGCGCCGCTGAAGGCGATGCTGATCGACAGCTGGTACGACCCCTATCTTGGCGTCGTTATCCTGATCCGCGTGATGGCCGGCGTGCTGAAGAAGGGCCAGCAGATCAAGTTCATGCAGACGGGCACGCTGCATCTGGTCGACCGGGTCGGCTGCTTCCGCCCCAAGATCGAGCAGCTGACCGAGCTTGGCGTGGGCGAGATCGGCTTCATCACGGCTCAGATCAAGGAAGTGGCGCAGACCCGGGTCGGCGACACCATCACCGATGCCAAGCGCCCCGCCGCCGAGCCGCTGCCCGGATTCAAGGAAGTGCAGCCGGTGGTGTTCTGCGGGCTGTTCCCGGTCGACGCCAACGATTTCGAGAAACTGCGCGAGAGCATTTCCAAGCTGCGGCTGAACGACGCCAGCTTCAGTTTCGAGATGGAGACCAGCGCCGCGCTCGGCTTCGGTTTCCGCTGCGGGTTCCTCGGGCTGCTGCATCTGGAGATCATCCAGGAGCGGCTGACCCGCGAATATGATCTCGACCTGATCACGACCGCGCCATCGGTGGTCTATCAAATCGAGCTGACTCATGGCGGCGGGCATATCGAGCTGCACAACCCCGCGGACATGCCCGATCCCAACAAGATCGAGAGCATCGCCGAGCCGTGGATCGAGGCGGTGATCTATGTGCCCGACGAATATCTCGGATCGATCCTGAAGCTGTGCCAGGACCGGCGCGGCATCCAGAAGAACCTGACCTATGTCGGCGGTCGAGCGCAGGCGACCTATGAACTGCCGCTCAACGAAGTGGTGTTCGATTTCTACGACCGGCTGAAGAGCATCAGCCGCGGCTATGCCAGCTTCGACTATCACCAGATCGGCTATCGCGAGGGCGACCTCGTCAAGATGGGCATCCTGGTGAACAACGAGCCGGTCGACGCGCTGAGCATGATCGTCCATCGCGGCACCGCCGAGGCGCGCGGTCGCGGCATGTGCGAGCGGCTGAAGGACCTGATCCCCCGCCATTTGTTCAAGATCCCGATCCAGGCCGCGATCGGCGGCAAGGTGATTGCGCGCGAGACGATCGCGGCGATGCGCAAGGACGTGACCGCGAAATGCTATGGCGGCGACGCCAGCCGCAAGCGCAAGCTGCTCGACAAGCAGAAAGAGGGCAAGAAGCGGATGCGCGAGTACGGTTCGGTGAGTATTCCGCAGGAAGCGTTCATTGCCGCGCTGAGGATGGGCGACGACGCCTGAGCGCCCGAGGCCGGGGAGGGGATTGCGCAAGCAATCGCCGAACTGGACGCGCACGGTGTCGTCGCCGGCCGGCGACCGGTCGAGCTTGTCCTCGACCGAGTCGTTCGACGACGCGGCTTTGCCGCGGCGCCACCCATCCTCCGTCCCGATTTTCCCGCTTTCGTTTTTTCTTCCGCTGTTATGTTGGATTTTCGCCCGGTTATTTCCGCGCGATTTCAACGGCCTGACATATGCTTTCCCTGTTACGCGATAACAGCGGAAAATCGCGCTGTTATTCGGCAAACTTTTCCCCTGAGCGCGGCGAATCTTCGCGGGAATCTCCCCTGTTCGATTCAATGTTGCACCGGGATCGGGTCTTGAGGGAGCCGGGTCATCCATGGCGGCTGCGTGACATGGCGGAGCGGAAGTGTGAATCGAGAGCCGATAATGCGGGTGACCTTCCGAGGGCGGTATCTGTCGCGTAGCGGAATGACGTGTGTGTTCGGGTGCGTATCGCTACGCTGGTTACCTTGGCTGGCGCCAATAACCCAGGATGACGCATGAGCGGCCTCAACACGACGATATGGCTGATGCTGGCTGCCGTCCACCTCGGCGTTATCTTCCGCGCGATCCTGCTGGACGGACGCGACGCCTATGCGCGAGCGGCGTGGCTTCTTCTCCTTCTCGCGCTCCCAGGCATCGGTACGGTCCTGTATCTGCTGTTCGGTGAGCCGTGGATTTCCGCCGCGTTTCACCGGCGCGCGCGCGACGCTTATGAAGCATTGTTGCCCTACGCTCCGCAGACGGTGAGCAACACGCTATCTCCCACGACCGAGAGTGCCTTTCGCACCTGTGAAGCGGCGAGCCAATGGTCCGTGTCGATCGGCAATATGGCGGAGGTCGCATCCGGGGCCGATGCGGCGATCACCGCAATCGTGGCGGATATCGACGCCGCCACGCACACTGTCCACCTGTCCTTCTATATCTGGCTGGGCGATCACAGCGGCACGAAGGTCGTTGACGCGGTCTGCCGCGCGGCCAGGCGCGGAATCATATGCCGCATCGTCGCCGACGCCATCGGCTCGCGCGCGTTGATCCGGTCGCATCAGTGGAAAAAGATGCGCGAGGCGGGGGCTCGCCTGTATGCGTCGCTACCGGCCCCGCTCGGTCTGGGCTTCCTCGCTGGCCACCGCATTGACTTGCGCAACCATCGCAAAATTATCGTGATCGATGGCCGGATAACCTGGTGCGGCAGTCAGAACTGCGCTGATCCGGCGTTTCTCCCGAAGCGCAAATTTGCACCGTGGGTCGACATCATGGTTCGGTACCGAGGACCCATCGCCCGGCAGGCCGAGCTGATCTTCGCCTCGGCCTGGATGGCTGAGACCGGTGAGGACATGCGGGCGGCGCTGGCCATGGATCTCCCGGAAGCCCTGCCGAACGGATTTCCAGCGATCGCGGTCGGGACCGGGCCATTGTCGCCTCACGCAACGATGACAAACATCTTCGTCGCCGTCCTGGCCGCCGCGCGCGAGCAAGCGGTGATCACCACCCCTTACTTCGCGCCCGACCCACCGCTGCTCAACGCGATCATCGCGGCCGCGCGACGCGGCGTGCGGCTCACCATCATCTTCCCCCAGCGGAACGACAGTCGCATCGTCGGCGCCATCAGCCGCGCTTACTATCCCGTTCTGGCCCGGGCAGGCGCCCATATCCACGAGTTTCGCGACGGCCTGTTGCATGCGAAGACACTGGTCGTCGACGATGTGCTGGCGCTCGTGGGCTCGGCAAATATGGATCGCCGCAGTCTCGACCTCAACTTCGAGAATAATGTGCTGTTCGAATCCGCCACCCTCGCGACTGAAGTAAGCGAGCATCAGCAGCGCTGGCTGGCCGAATCAATTGAGATCGATCGCGACTGCTTGGCGGAGCGGTCGCTGCCACGCCGCTTCGTCGACAACCTCCTGACGATGGCGGCACCGCTGTTCTGACATAAGCTGCCCAGTGTTTCGCTGTTGAAGGGCTCGTAGAGCGACGTTCACGCCTCTCCCGGCTCACCCAACTTCTGCCATTTGTCGAGCTTCCGTTTTTGGCACGGAATAGCCGGCAGCTGCCTATCCGCTTTTGGAAGCCGAGTTCTCAATAGCTGCCGTTCTCGCGAAAGCTCGAATACACGCCCGTAAACCCCTTCCGCGTCAGTCAAGCGTTTGGCAAAATCAGTCCGCTTCGTGCATGAAGAACGCAAGTGGCATCAGTCGACATCGTTGATCCAAAGTTGTTTTGGCGAACCAGTGAATTGACGACCGACGCAGCTGTCAAACCAGAAGGGGTGGTGCCTTGAACTGGGCTCTAGGGGGTAAAAAGATGCACAACGTCATTCTTGCTATAGTCGCGAGCGCGTCCGCACTGGCGACACAGGCAACTGCCGCGCAAGAGCAGACCGGCGGAGCCCCCACGGAAGCGGCGCCGATGACAATCGTCTATCCGGACAAAGGACCCTCCGGTATGTCCGATCTTCCAATGGGGGCCCATCGCATCCCCGACAGCAATGTCATCATTTCGGGACATCAGAAAGGCGGCGCGTTAGGCTCCGTTTTCGGCATCTTCGGCATTCTGGTGCAGAGTGCGGCCAACGCCGATGCCGGCAAGGGGGCTGTACGGAATGTGCAGGATGAGCTCCGCTTCGACGTGGCGGCAAAGGCGGCCGATATGACCCAGACCATCATGGCGGGCGAGAAGTACAGGCAGAAATTCACGCTGTCGCCCAACGCGGGTGGCGGTACGCTCTCGGTGGTGCCTTATGTCGTGATCACCTTTGTGAACGAGACCGATGCTCGCCCTTATGTCGTGCTGAAGACGACGCTCAGTTCCGGATCGCCGGGTGGATCCCGAATGATAAAATATTTCTGCTGTGAAGGTAAGGCGCTGCCGCTTGCTGGAGAAAATGGCCTGTCTGCCAATAACGGGGAACGCCTGAAGGAGGTTCTGATGTCGGAACTTGAGACAGCCATCCAGGTGATGCTTTTGGATCGTTCGCAGCCCTATTCCAGAGATAATCGGACGAAGATTGCAGCCAAAGGGTACTTTCCCTTCGTAGGTAAACCGATCAAGCTCAAAGGATATGATATAGGGCGATATAACGACCATTTGCTATTTGAAATTCCTGGAGGGAGTGTGTTTGGCGGTGTTAATATTGCGGAGCAATCTTCGCTGGAGATCGAGGCCGGGAATGCAAAATGAATGGTTGATGCTATGATGGTCTAGGATCCGTCCGAGAAGTCGCGTTTCCTGACCAATCCGCAAATCGGTCATTTGCCGCCATCGTCTCCACCTGAACGAATGTCGGCTTTTGGGCACCGGCTGCGGGCGCTGAGTGACCGCTGTTCGGCACGTTGACATCCATCCATATCCAAGATGTCCGTGCGGCGAAGTCAGCGTAGTATAAGTCCAAAGGACACGGGCGGGACACAGTGCTCGAAAAGCCGCGATGGCGGGCCTCCCAGTCAAATAGCCTCAACAGCCGACAGCGATGAGCGGCCATTGCATCGGGCGAGGCATCGGGCGACAAGCGCGCGTTCATCGGGAGACCTAAATGCGCACCGTTCTCGCCTTGTTGCTGCTTTCGACCACGCCGCTCGTCCACGCCGCCGCCCCCGCACCGGCACCGGCCGCGAAAGCCGGGGTCAGGGATGCGGCGCTGCTCGAGTTCCTCGATCATGCGTTCGACGAGCAGGTGGCGCTCAGCCCGGAACGGCAGACCCAGCTCGGCTTCAAGACCGATTACGGCCGGCTCGACAATTATACCGACGCAGCGGCGGTGCGGCAGCTGGCGCTGACCGAGCGGCAGCTGAAGGAAATGCATGCCCGTTTCCGCCCCGAACAGCTCAGCGAGAGCGCGCGCGTCAGCTACCGCCTGTTCGAATATGAAGCGGCGCGCGGCGCCGAGGAATTCCAGTTCCGCAACCTCCGCTTTCCGGTCTCGACCAATGGCAGCCCGGCGGGCGAGATTCCGGTCCTGCTGATCAACAACCACAAGATCGACAGCGTCGCTGACGCCGAGGCCTATATCGCGCGGCTGCGCGATACCGATCGGGTGATGGGCGAGGTCGTGGCGACCATGCGCGAGCAGGCGGCCGCCGGCATCGTGCCGAACAAGGTGAATTTCGCGCCGGCGCGAAATGACGCCCGCAAGATCATCACCGGCGCGCCGTTCGACACGGGCCCGGATTCGACGCTGATGGCCGACTTTTCCAAGAAGGTCGCTGCCCTGAATGCGCCGGCCGACGTCAAGGCGAGGCTGCTCGCCGATGCCCGCGCCGCGCTGACGGGGCCGTTCCGCCATGGCTATGACGCGCTGATCGCGGCGCTCGACGAGATCGAGCCGCAGTCGAAGGGCAATTTCGGCGCGTGGAGCCTGCCGAACGGCGCGGCCTATTATGCCGACCGGCTCAAGGCCTCGACCAGCACCAGCCTGACCGCCGACCAGATCCACGAGATCGGCCTGCGCCAGGTAGCGGCGATCAGGCAGGAGATGGAGGCGATCAAGCGGCAGGTCGGCTTCGACGGTACGCTCGAGCAGTTCTTCGACCATATCCGCACCGACCCGCAGTTCAAATATCCGAACACCGATGCAGGCCGCGAACAGTATCTGAGCGACGCCCGTGCGGTGATCGCGTCAGTGATGGTGGTGGCACCGCGCTTCTTCCGCACCCTGCCCAAAGCGCCGCTCGAGGTGCGCGCGGTGGAGAAATGGCGCGAGGCGACCGCGCCGACCGCCTTCTACAACCAGCCCTCCGCCGACGGATCGCGGCCCGGCATCTATTACGTCAACCTGGTCGACATGAACCAGACGCAGAAGGTGCAGGTCGCGGCGATCGCGAGCCATGAGGGCGCGCCCGGACATCATTTCCAGATCGCGCGCCAGCAGGAACTGGCCGGCATCCCGAAGTTCCGCAAGTTCGGCGGCTACGGCGCCTATATGGAAGGCTGGGGCCTTTATTCGGAGCGGCTGGCGGACGAGATGGGCGTCTACAAGGACCCCTATTCCCGGTTCGGCATGCTGTCCCTGCAGGGCTGGCGGGCGATCCGGCTGGTGCTCGACACCGGCATCCATTCCAAGCGCTGGACGCGCGAGCAGGCGATCGCCTATTTCCACGCGAACAGTTCCGTCTCCGACACCGACATCGCCCGAGAGGTCGACCGGTATTTCAACTGGCCGGGACAGGCGACGAGCTACATGGTCGGCCAGCTCAGGATCGCCGAACTGCGCAAGCGCGCCGAGACGGCGCTTGGCTCACGCTTCGACATCCGCGATTTCCACGAGGCGGTGCTGAGCCAGGGCGCGCTGCCGCTCGACGTTCTCGAGGAGCAGGTCGACCGGTACATCGCCGAGCGGCGACGCGAGAAATAAGGGGCGCCCGCCGGCACGCCGGCGGGCGCAGCGAGACCGGGTTATCTTGCGCCGGTGCGCCGGGAATAGACTTTCTGGCCCGCCGGCCCGAACGCCATGACGCTATAGGCCTGTGGCGCCGTGCCCGGCACTTCCATCCCGGCCGAGCCGATCGGCATGCCGGCGACCGCAAGCCCGGCGACGCCGCGCGGGCGCTGGGCCAGGACTCGCTTCATCTCGGCGATCGGGACATGCCCCTCGAACGCCATGCCGTCGACGATTGCTGTATGGCATGACACGAACTGCGCGGGGATGCCGTACCGCGCCGACAGCGTCGCGCGGTTGGCGTCGTCGACCATGCGCATCTGGCGCTTGAACTCGGCCCTGACCTGCGCGGCCCATTTCTCGCAGCAGCCGCAGCCCGGGTCGCGGTGGACGACGATCGGGCCTGCGGCCATCGCCGTCGCAGGGACCGCGAGGGCAAGGGCGGTCGCCAGCATTCGGATCGACTTCATTGCATGTCTCCTTTCAAGGGATGCTTCCACCCGGTGCCGTCAGAACCAGGCGCGCACGCCGGCCACGAAGCTGGTCGAGGATGGGCGTTCCCCGGCGGCGCGGGCGAAATCGGCGGTACGGCCGAGACTGCGATCCCAGGAGATGCCGACATAGGGGGCGAATTCGCGCGCGAGTTCGTAACGGAGCCTGAGGCCAAGCTCGATGTCCGACACGCCGGCGCCGATGCCGTTTTCCGGCACGTCCTGCGCCGCCAGGTTGATCTCTGCGCGGGGCTGAAGGATCAGGCGCTGGGTGATGCGCTGATCATAATAGCCCTCGACCCGCCCGAGCAGGTCGCCCTTGTTCGAGAGGAACAGCGCGCCCTCGACCTCGGACCAATAGGGGGCGAGCCCCTCGACGCCGATGGTCGCATAGGTGCGCGACGGATCGGGCCGGATGTCGTGGCGGATACCGGCCTGGAGGTTGAAATAGGGGCCGACCGCGCGGCTGTAGAGCGCCTGGACCTCGGCATGCCCGACGCCTTCGCCGAAGCTGCCCGATCCTTCGGACTTGACGACGAGCCGGTCGATGTCGCCGCCGAACCAGCCCTCGGCATCCCAGCGGAAGCCGTTGCGGCCCTTGTTGGCCTGATATTCCGCGAGGTTGAACATGATCTGCGAAAAGGTGGCGCCGCCATGTTCGCGGCGCACCGTGTCGCGCGCGCCGCGCATCGCTTCGCTGCCCCAGATGCGATCGGCATAGTCAGCAGCGGGCGCGGCCGGCGCCGGCGCATTGCCCGGGGGGAGGGCGGTCCCGCCCGCACCAAGGTCCGGGGCTGCCTGCTCCATGCCCGGCATCGACGCCATGTCCTGACTGGCAGGAGAGAGCGCCGCAGGGGCAGGGCTGGCCGGCGTGCAATGGCCCATTGCCGCATGTTCGGGCGGGCATTCGGGGTCGGTGGCGACCGGCGTCGCCGGCGCGGCGGGCCGGCTCATGCCGGGCATCGAGGACATGTCGTGGCCGGCATGGGGATCGGTCGGCGTTGGTGCTGGCGGGGTCGATCCGGCGGGGGTGCAATGCCCCATCGCCGCGTGCTCGGGCGGACAATCCGGCGTGGCGATGGGCACGATGGGTTTACGGGCCGCTTTGCTGACGGGTTTTGCCTTTGGTTTCCCGGACCGCGTCGCCGGTTTCGCCTTCGGCTTAACCTTGGCCGGCATGGCCATGCCCGGCATGCTGGAATGATCCATGGTCTGCGCTGCCGCGGGAGGGGCGAGGGCGATCGCCGAGGCGGTCGCGAGGAGCAGGAGCGGGCTCATGCCTGCTCTCCCCCGCGCGGCCGAACGGTCACGACCTGCATCATGCCGGCATGCATATGGTAGAGCAGGTGGCAGTGAAACGCCCAGTCGCCGACGGCATCGGTAGTGACATCGAACGTCACGGTGCCGCCGGGCTGAACCTGCACGGTGTGCTTGCGCGGAGCGTATTCGCCGTGCCCGGTCACGAGTTCGAAGAAATGCCCGTGGAGATGGATCGGGTGGCCCATCATCGTATCGTTGACCAAGGTGACCCGGACCCGCTCGTCCTTCAGGAACGGGATCGGGTGCTTCACCTCGTTCAGCTTCTGGCCGTCGAACGCCCACATATAACGTTCCATGTTGCCGGTGAGGTGGATCTGCATCGCGCGATCGGGCGCGCGGACATCCGGGTTGCGATCCACCGCGATCAGGTCGCGATAGACCAGCACCTTGTGGCCGACATTGCCCAGGCCCTGGCCCGGCTCTCCGGTGCGGTCGACTGGCATCGGCGAGATGGTCTGGACGGTCGGCGTCTTGCTGACGCCGGGCGCGTTGGAGAAATCGCGCATCGAATGCTTCATGCCGCCTGATCCGGCCGCGCCGTGGCCCATGGCGGCATGGTCGACCACAGGTGCTCCCGCGGGAGGGGTGGGGGTGCAATGGCCCATCGCGGCATGTTCGGGCGCGCAGGCTGACGCCGGGGCGGGGGACGCGCCGTGATCCATGCCGGGCATCGCCGCCATGTCGCCCCCAGCCATATCCCCACCCATATCCATGCCCATGTCCTTCATGGTGGCGATGGGGCGCTTGCGCAGGGGCGGCACCTCGGCCGCCATTCCCGCGCGCGGGGCCAGCGTGGCGCGGGCCATGCCCGAGCGGTCGACGGTCTCGCCGACCAGGGTATAGGCACGGTCGTCGACGGGCTCGACGATGACGTCATAGGTCTCGGCGACGGCGACCTGGATCTCGTCGACGGTCACCGGGCGGACGTTGAGGCCGTCGGCCTGCACCACGGTCAGCCTGAGGCCGGGAATACGGACGTTGAAGGTCGTCATCGCCGAGGCGTTGATGATGCGCAGCCGCACACGCTCGCCCGGCGTGAACAGGGCCGTCCAATTGTCCTGTGGGCCGTGACCGTTGACCAGATAGGAATAGGTCGATCCCGTCACGTCGGAGACGTCGGTCGAATCCATACGCATGCCGCCCCAGGCCAGGCGGTCCTTGAGCGGCTGGTCCTTGCCGGCGAGGAGGCCGGCGAGCGTCTGTTTCTGGTAGTTGAAATAGCCGCCCTGAAGCTTGAGCTTCTTGAAGATCATATGGGGGTGGAGCTGGCTATGGTCGGACAGCAGGACGACATGCTCGCGGTCCGACCTGATCGGGTCCTCGCTCGCCGGATCGATGACGATCGGGCCGTAATGGCCGAGCTGCTCCTGCAGGCCCGAATGGCTGTGATACCAATAGGTGCCGACCTGCCTGACCGGGAATTCATAGGTGAAGGTCGAGCGGGGCCTGATGCCGGGAAAGCTGACGCCGGGAACGCCGTCCATCTGGAACGGCAGGATGAGTCCGTGCCAGTGGATCGAACTGTCCTCGTCGAGCGCGTTCTCGACATGCAGGCGGACGGTCTGCCCTTCGCGCAGGCGGATGAGCGGAGCCGGCACGGTGCCGTTGACGCCGATGGCGTGGCTTGTCCGGCCGTCGATGGCCAACATCTGGTGGGCGATGCGCAAATGGATGTCGTCGCCGGACACGGTCGGCAGGGGCCGCACGATGCCGGCTGATACCGGCTGAGCCCAGGCCGGGAACCAGGGGGCGAGAGCTGCCGTCCCGCCCAGGGCGGCACCGCCGCGCAAAAGGGTCCGGCGGTCGATCAATGCGGTCATTTCAGGTCCTGCGGGTGGATGAGTCATGGAAGATACGCGGGCCCTCCGGCCAGCCCTCGAAAAAACCGGGCAGATAGTCCGGAGGGTCAGGCCGTGTCGCCAAGCCGATCCGCCAGCTTCTGCCGTGCGCGGTAGAGACGCGTCTCGACCGCCTTTTCGCTGATCGCGAGGATGCCGGCGGTCTCGGCCTGGGTCAGGCCCTCGATCGTGCGCAGCACCAGCACTTCGCGCAGATTGCCCGGCAGGGTCGCGAGCGCCGCCGCGACTCGATCGAGTTCCTGCCGGTCAGCGGCCTGCGTCTCGATTGACGGGACATCGTCCGCGGCGTCCAGGGCATGGTCGAGCGGCAGCACCACGGAGATCAGGCGGCGGACGATCCGCCGCCGCCGCCAGTCGCGCGCCTTGTTGATCGCGATGCGTGCCAGCCAGGCGCGCATCGGCCGTGCCGGATCATAACGGCGCAGCGCGTCGTGGGCGGAGACAAACGCTTCCTGGACGACATCGAGCGCTTCCTCCTCGTCGCCGATGAGCCGTGCGACCAGACGGTGGAGCGGCGCCTTGTGCCGGCGCACGATCTCCGCAAAGGCGCGGCGCTGGCCCGCCAGGCACAGGGCGGCGAGCTCGCCGTCCGACCTGTCGGCAATCCCGTTGCTCACCGCGCGTCTTCGGTCAGCGCCCTGGTGACTGCGGCGTCGAACGTCGCCGTCTGATCGGGCCGGAGCAGGCCCCGCATCGCGAAGATATGCGCCAGCGTTTCCTTCTGCAGCTCGCCCATGGTGCGGTGCGAGGCGTCGACCGCGGCCGAGACGCCGGGACCATTGCCATGTTCGGCGGCGATCGCCCGGGCGAGGCGGGCATTCTCGGCGCGCATTTCCCCTTCGAGTGCGCGGCGGCGCACCGCGAAACCGTCCTCCAGCACGTGCAGCCGACGTTCCTGATCAGCGTCGAGCGTCAGCTGGTCGTGCAGCACGGCGTGGAGATCCACCCCGGACTGCACCGGTGCGGCAACGAAATGCCGACCGACCAGCACGCCCGTGACGGCGGCGGCAAAGGCGAGGATCGCGACGAGGGCGAGGCGGAACGGAGTCATTGCGTGCCGCCCAGCAAGGCCGACGGCGCGAGTGGGCTTGGCGCGCCAAGCGGCGACAGAGCGGGCGCGGCCCGCGCGGCGGACGATGGAATGGCGTTGCTGACCAGTCCCAGGACAAGCGCCAGGCCAGTGGCGGCCAGGGTCGCGCCCGTGCCGAGGCCTGACGCCGGCTGGCTCGAGATCGCGCCCAGCACGCGGTCTTCCAGCCCGGCAAGGCCTTCATGCGGCGTGGCCGAGGAAAGGCGCGCCAGCGCGTCGTCGATATTGTTGCCCATGATCTGCCTTTCTGTCCCGCCCGATACGCACCGCAGGATAAAATCCCTCGGATTCGGGTGAGGGGTGTGTGCCGCTGTCGCGTATCGTCCGAGTATATTCCACAGGAGTTCGACATGAAGTTCAATCCGGCCGTTGCGATCATTGCTGCCCTCGTCTCCGCGATGGCGCCCGGCGCAGCCCTGGCGCACCCAAGGCTGGTCGCCGCGGTCCCCGCCGCCGACGCGACGGTCGCGCGGACGAGCACCGTCAAGTTGACCTTCAGCGAGCGGCTGATGCCGGCGTTGTCGAGCGCGACGCTGACCATGACGGGCATGCCGGGCATGGCCAATCACGGGCCGATGAAGATGACCGGCGTGACGAGCGCCATCGGGGCCGACGGCAAGTCGATCGTGCTGACCATGGCGAAGCCGCTTCCGGCCGGCACCTATCGCGCCGACTGGATCGTGGTCAGCGCTGACACGCACCGGATCACGGGCGCGCACAGCTTTTCGGTAAAATAGGGTGTGAGCGGCTGGGTGCAGATCGGACTCAGGTTCGGCGTCTATGCCGACCTGATGCTGTTGTTCGGGCTGGCGGTCTATCCGCTCCACGGGCCCCGCAGGCACCCGCGCATCCGGCCGCGAGGGATTTTAACGACGCTGGCGGGGCTCGGGCTGGTCCTGAGCGCCGCCGCTTTCGTTGCGATGACAGCTGAGATGGCAGGCGTGCCGATCGCCGGCCTCGACCGTGAAACGATGCGCTTCGTGCTGGTGGATACGGCGCCAGGCGGCGCGTTCCTTCTGCGGATGGCGGCGCTGGCCATCGGGCTCGTGCTTGCCCTGACGATACGGAGCGAAGTGGCGCGCTGGCCCGTCGCCATGATGGCGGCGTTCGCGCTCGCCACGCTCGCCTGGACCGGGCACGCCGCAGTCGTCGAGGGGGTGTGGGGCGCGATCCATCGTCTGTCGGACGCCGTGCACCTGATGGCGGCGGGGGCCTGGGTCGGGGCGTTTGCCATGCTGCTCGGCATGCTCGCGTCACCCTTTGACAGCGAGGCGGCGGTGGCCGATGCCCGGCTGGCCCTTGACCGCTTCGCGGTCGCCGGTTCGGTGCTGGTCGCGCTGATCGTCGCGACCGGCGTGATCAACATCGGGATGATCGTCGGCCCGGCAGCGCTGCACCTCCTGCCGGACACGGCATATGGCCGGCTGCTGATCGCGAAGCTGCTGCTGTTCGCTGCGATGCTCGCCTTCGCGGGCGCCAATCGCTGGCGTCTCGTGCCGAAATTTGCTGCAGCGCAAACGCCCCGGGATATCGGGGAAGTCGCGAGGGCCCTGCGCACCAGCATCCTGCTCGAAACCGGCGCGGCGACGATCATCCTCGCCCTTGTCGCGTGGTTGGGGACGCTTGCACCGCCTTCGGTGGCGTAGCGCTGGACAGGGGCGCCGGACAGGGGCGCCGAACAGAAGTGGTGAAACCGGAATTCCGGTGTTGCAGTCGGGCAACACACTTTCGGAAAAGACCCGGGTCGCGGACCATATTGTTGCATTTTTGTTGCATTGCATCACGGAACAAATAGGGGTCGCCCCGCCGTCAACGAGCGGCCAATTCGATAAACAACTCCACCGGGGGAATATATGAACACCAAGTTTCTTTTCGCGTCCGTCGCGGCACTCGTCATCGCCACGCCCGCCATGGCGCAGGACGAAGCGCCTGAATTCAAGGGCGGCGCACGCGTCGAGGCGCGTATCGGCGTCGACGATGTGGTGCTGAAGGCCGGCGGCGAAAGCGCTTCGAAGGTCGGTTTCGCGTTCGGCGGCGAGGTCGGGTACGACTATGCCACCAACTCGGGCTTCGTCATCGGCGCCTATGCCGGTATCGAAGGCGCGACCACCAAGAAGTGCGCCCGCGTAACCACCAATAACGAGGTCTGCCTGAAGGCCGGCCGCAACATCACCGCGGGCGTGCGCGCCGGTGGCGTCGTGCGCAGCGGCCTGCTGTACGTGAAGGGCGGCTACACCAATGGCCGTGCGACCGGAACGTATCGCAGCATCACGCCGGCAGCCAGCAGCTCCGCGAGCGGCAACCTGGACGGCTGGCACGCAGGTGCCGGTTACGAGCTGCCGGTCTCGGCGAACACCTATGCCAAGATCGAGTATCTCTACACCCACTACAGCACCGGCAACGACTTCGGTGCGGATATCGGCCTGCAGCGTCACCAGGGCCTGATCGGCTTCGGTTACCGCTTCTGATCGACCGGTCTACGGACAAGGGAGGGGCGGCAGCGATGCCGCCCCTTTTTTTGTGGGCGGCGATCGGGGAATGAGTGCGGATGTCAGATGCCGCCCCGCCATGGACGAGCAGCTCGCCGCCCTGCCACTGACTTGATTTCGCGGGAGCAGGTCACGCGAGGCGGAAGCTCTCCCGATACCGAAGCGGGCTGAGTCCAAGCCGGCGCTGGAAGACGCTTCGCATCTGATCGGGTGTCGCGAATCCGCAATCGAAGGCGACAGCCTTGAGCGCGAGATCGGTCGCTTCGAGCAGGTTGCGCGCTTGATCTAGGCGGACGCCCTCGACGAAATCATGGGGCGTCACCCCGAGTTCGTTGACGAAGAGTCGCGCGATGTTGCGCACGCTCGTGCCGGCGATCTGGGCGAGCCGCTCGACGGGAAAGGGCTCCGTCAGATGCTTCATGACATAGCCGCGCGCTTTGCCGACCGGGGTCGTCGGGTCGCTTGGCGGCAACAGCAACGGGCTGAACTGGGATTGACCACCCTGCCGCTGCGCCACCACGACGAGGCGCTTGGCGCAGGCGAGCGAGACTGCGGCGCCGTAATCCTCGCTCACGAGCGCCAGCGCGAGGTCGATTCCCGCCGTTACCCCGGCGGAAGTCACAAGGGCCCCGTCACGCATATAGATACGGTCATGCTCGACCCGGGCAGCGGGGAAAACGCGCCGCGAGCCGCGCGGCATTCTGCCAATGGGTGGTCACGGTCCGGCTGTCGAGCAGCCCGGCATGGCCGAGCGCGAAGGTGCCGGTGCAGATCGAGCCGTAACGCCGTGCCCGCGCGCCATGACTGCGCAGCCAACGCGACATCGTCTCGTCAGCCGGGGCGTCGGGTAGGGCAGGGCCGCCAGCGACCAGCATTGTGTCAAACGGACGCGTCGCCTCGGCGAAGCTCAGATGCGCGGCGAGCATCATGCCGTTCGAAGCGGCGATTGGCGCGGTCCGTTCCGCGACCAGGAGGCAGCGATAGCCGACATCGGGCGGGAGAAAGCCGTTCGCTTCCGCGAAGACATCCAGCGGGCCGGCGACATCAAGCGCCTGCACGCCTTCGTGGATGACGATCGCGATTTCCTTCTTCGGCATTGACCTTCCTGCCTTTCATCGCCCGAGCGCGAGAATGGTCGATCACTGTGATCGACCCGTTCCCAGAACGGGCAGCTTATCGCGCAATGTTGGCCGGATTTCGATGATCCGTATCATTGCTGCCAACGCCATCGGCTGGAATATTCAGGCGGCCGGGCAGGGGTTCCCAATTCCCCATCCCCAACTCCCGCCCGGCACCACGGTATCGATCGGCGGGCCCGGGTCATGCGTGCGTTTATGCGCGGGTGATGCCGTGCGGCCATTAGGGAAAGGATCTACGATGGTCGAGAACAGGCGTTTCACCACGGCGGCCGGCGTGCCGGTGGCCGACAACACGAATATCATGACGGCTGGCCCGCGTGGCCCGGCGCTGTTGCAGGACGTGTGGCTGATCGAGAAGCTCGCGCATTTCGATCGCGAGGTGATCCCGGAGCGCCGGATGCACGCGAAGGGCTGGGGCGCCTATGGCAGTTTCACCGTCACGCACGACATCAGCCGCTTCACCCGCGCGCGGCTGTTCGCCGATATCGGCAAGAAGACCGATGTGTTCATGCGTTTCTCGTCAGTGGCCGGCGAGCGTGGCGCGGCCGATGCGGAGCGCGATATTCGCGGTTTCGCGATCAAATTCTACACCGAGGAGGGCAATTGGGATCTTGTCGGCAACAACACCCCGGTCTTCTTCTTCCGCGATCCGCTGCGTTTCCCGGACCTCAACCACGCGATCAAGCGCGATCCGCGCACGGGGCTTCGCTCGGCCGACAATAATTGGGATTTCTGGACGCTGCTGCCGGAGGCGCTGCATCAGGTGACGATCGTGATGTCGGAGCGCGGCATTCCGCAAAGCTTCCGCCATATGCACGGGTTCGGCAGCCACACCTTTTCGATGATCAACGCCGCCAATGAGCGGGTGTGGGTCAAGTTCCACTTCCGCTCGCGGCAGGGCATCGCCAACCTCGCCGATGCCGAGGCGGCGGCGATCGTCGCCGATGATCGGGAAAGCCACGGTCGCGACCTGTTCACCGCGATCGAGACGGGCGACTATCCCAGATGGACCTTGTTCATCCAGGTGATGAGCGAGGCGCAGGCGAGGGCGCACAAGCACAATCCGTTCGATCTCACCAAGGTGTGGCCGAAGGCGGATTATCCGCTGATCGAGGTCGGCGAACTGGAGCTCAATCGCAACCAGGAGAATTATTTCGCCGAGGTCGAGCAATCGGCCTTCTCGCCCGCCAATGTCGTGCCGGGGATAGGCTTCTCGCCCGACAAGATGCTGCAGGCGCGGCTCTTCTCCTATGCCGATGCGCAGCGCTATCGGCTTGGCGTCAACTTCAACCATATCCCGGTGAACGCGCCGAAATGCCCGTTTCATTCCTATCATCGCGATGGGGCGATGCGGACCGACGGCAATCTTGGCGGCACCACGAGCTATCATCCGAACAGCGCCGGGCTATGGGCGAACCAGCCTGATTTCAGCGAGCCGCCGATGCCGCTCGACGGGGACGCCGCGCACTGGGATCATCGCGTCGACGAGGATCATTACGAGCAGCCCGGCGATCTGTTCCGGCTGATGACGCCAGCGCAGCGACAGGCGCTGTTCGACAATACCGCGCGGGCGATGGGCGATGCCGCGCTCCACATCAAATGGCGCCACGTCGCGAACTGCACGCTGGCCGACAAGGCCTACGGCACCGGCGTGGCCGTAGCGCTCGGCCTCGAGCCCGCGACCCAGGCCGCGCAATGAACCCCTGACCGGAAGGACAAGCATCATGACCACTATCGACGGTATCACGATTCCCGACAGCCGCCTCGCTCGCGCGATCACCGAGTTCATCCGCGACACCGAGAGCGACCTGCTCTTCAACCATTCCAGCCGGGTCTATTTCTTCGGCGCGATCGCGGGGCGGCAGCGCGGTCTGACGTTCGACCACGAGCTGCTCTACGCTGCGACGATGTTCCACGACATCGGGCTGATGCCGTCGCACAGCAGCGCCGACCGCCGCTTCGAGGTGGATGGCGCCAATGCCGCGCGGGACTTCCTGACGAGCTACGATGTCGATCCGTCCGACGTCGAAAAAGTGTGGACCGGTATTGCGCTCCATACCACGCCCGGCGTCCCGGAGTTCATGCATCCGGTGATCGCGCTCACCACCGCCGGCGTCGAGATGGACGTGCTGGGGCTGACCTACGACCGATATCCCGATGAAATCCGCGAGGCGGTGGTTTCGGCCTTCCCGCGTACGTCGCGGTTCAAGGAGGATATCATCCAGGCCTTTTATGACGGCATCAAGCACAAGCCCGATACGACGTTCGGCAACGTCAAGGCGGATGTGATCGCCGACAAGGAAGCTCATTTCCATCGCGGCAATTTCTGTGCCGTCATCCGTGGATCGCACTGGCAGGCGTAAAATCGGCGGGCCCGGCTGACGACCGGGCTCTCCTGAACCTGGGTCCTGGTCCCGGTGTCGGGCGGGCGGGATGGGTGCGGGTCGATGGCGATGGCGATGGCGATGGAATGACGAGACCGCTCTGATTGCATTTCCGATTTGCGTGGCAATGTCCGCGATTTAGCGGGGTGTTAACCATATCGTCCGTAGCAGGACGGCATGAGAAATACCGATCACGCCAATGCCGCCGCGTTGAGCTGGACAATGCTGGCGTTGTTCGGGATCGTCACCCTCGCGTCTCTCTCGGCGCTTGGCGTGAGGCCGGTGCTATCCAATGTCATGCTGCTGCCGATCCTTATCGCCCTGGCGCTGGTGGCCTATCACCGGCTGGTGCGCCCGATCCCGATGATCGCAGGGGGGATGCAATCCTTCCTGCAATTCCTGCTGATCATGATATTCGGAATGTTCCTGAGCTTCGCGGCTGCCGCGAGCGGTTTTCCGTATCGGGACGACCTGTTGCTGGGCGCCGACCGCGCGATCGGTTTCGACTGGTTCGCCTATGCCCGCTGGGTCGATTCCCATCCGAGACTCGTCGCGGCGTATCGTTTTGCCTATGGGAGCTTCCTGGTCCAGCCGCTGGTGCTGATGGTCCTGCTGGTGGCGCATGGGGAGATGCGGCGGCTGCATCTGTTCACCTTCGCCTTCGCGCTCAGCCTGTTCGTCGCCTGCATGGTCTTCGTGTTCGTGCCGGCCGTGTCGGTCTATGCCGGGTTGCAGGTGTCGCTGGACCAGTTCGACAATCTGAGGCCGGTCAGCACTTTCGAGCATATCAGGTTCATCGAGGCGATGCGCCAGGGGACGCTGTCCACGCTCGACCCGGCCGAAGGCGCTGGGCTCATCACCTTTCCCAGTTTCCACTCCTGCGGCGCCGTGCTGCTGATCTGGGGTTTCTGGGGCGTCCGTTTCGCGCGCATTCCCGCGTTGCTGCTCAACCTCACCATGCTAGCCTCGACGCCGATCGACGGCGCCCATTATCTGGTTGATGTGATCGGCGGGGTTTCGCTGGCGGCGGCGGTGCTTGGCCTGACATTCGCGCTGGAGCGGCACGAGGCAGGGGCACGGTTGCTGGCATGGCTAGCGCCAAGGCGCGGGGGGCGTACGCAACCGCTTGCCGATCCGGGCTAGAGCCGCGCGCAGTCGCTGCCCGCCGGCCGCCCGGCGAAGCGCGCGTCGATCCAGTCGAGCGTGATGCCGGCGGTGTCCGACCCACTGGTTTCATGCCCCTTGCCGTTGATCGTCACATAGTGAACCGTGCTGCCCGCGCGGCAGAGCCTGCGGGCGAAATCTTTCGTCACGGTGGCGCCGACGATCGCGTCATTGGGGTTCTGCGCGATCAGGAAGGGAACGCCATAGGGGCGGGCCGCCGGACTGTTCTCGCGCGCGATCCGCGCCCAGGGCTGGAGGCGCCCCAGATCGACATTCTTCAGATCGCGGTGCAACACCAGGATACCGAGCATCGTGCCGAGCTTGGGCTTCTTGCCCAGTTCGACGCAGTTGTTCCGCGCCAGCCGCGTGATGACGCCCTGGGTGTTCTTGCCGCCCAGGGTCGAGAGCGGCGCCCCGAAATGGCGCGACCAGCTATAAGCCGCGAACGCGGTGAGGAATGCCCGCACCGAGGGGTCGGTCCCCGCCGTCAGATTCTGCACGAGATCGGTCGTCGGCGCGGCGGCGGCGACGCCGACCAGCCGTAGATCGGGCGCATAGGCGCGGGCGAGCTGCCCGGTCCACAGGGCGGCGTGGCCCCCCTGGGATTCTCCCCAGACGGCGAAGGAACTGCCCGCCGCTGCCGCCGGGATGCCGCGCGCGGCGCGCACCGCGTCAAGCACCGACCGGCCCGTGGCGACACCGGCCAGAAAACCGTGCGGCATCGCGGTGCCGAGACCGGGATAATCGGGGGCGACGACCGTATAGCCGCGCCGGATCGCCTCGCCCAGGCCGGCGGTCGCGGTGAAGAAATGGGGACTGAGCGACGGCGCGCATTTTTCGACGACGCCCCAGGCGCCGTGAGTCCAGGCGAGCACGGGGCGCGGGCGGGCAGGGCTTGCCGCGCGCGGCGCGACCACCATGCCGGTCACCTCGATCGGCGCACCGCGATCGCTGGTCGTCCAATAGCGCACCCGCCACGCCTGGGAGCCGGACGGGGACCCGGCGACCGGATCGAACCCGCTGAGCGTGCCCGGCGGCGCGGCGCTTGCCGGGGTGGGGACGACCACTGCCGCTGACAGCAGGATAGAGACGAGGATACGCATCGCGATCTCCCTGATTGCGGAAGAGGGTAGCGCGGATCGGCGTCGAGGTGAACGGATTTGAGGAGATGCACGCCTGCCGCTGTCAATCCCGCCTACTGATCGCGGCTCAGGCGATCCCCCATTGCTCCCGCACGACGCGCTCAAGCACCGCGAGCGGCATGGCGCCCTTCAGCAGCACCGAATGGAATTGCTTCAGGTCGAAGCCGGGCCGCTTCTGCGCCTCGGTGCGCAACCGGACCCAGGCGGTATGGCCGATCTTGTAGCTGCAGGCTTGCCCCGGCCAGACCGTGTAGCGATCGATTTCGCCCTGGCTTCGACCGCGGGCGATACCCGTCGTTCCGATCAGATAGTCGGTCGCCTGTTCGCGGCTCCAGCGCTTTGCGTGCATGCCGCTGTCGACGACCAGCCGGGTCGCCCTGAAGAGCAGGGACTGGAGATAGCCGACCTGCCCGAGCGGGTCGCCTTCGTACATGCCCATCTCGTCCGCGAGCTGTTCCGAATAGAGCGCCCATCCTTCCGAATAGCCGCTGAAGAAGCCGCGGCGGCGGATCAGGGGGATTCCCGCGCTTTCGAGCGCCAGGCTGACCTGGAGATGATGGCCCGGCACCGCTTCGTGATGAGTCAAGGTCGCCAGACCGAATTTCGGGCGGTCGAAGGTGTCGCGCAGGTTGATATAGTAGATCGCCGGTCGCGACCCATCGAGCGAGGCGTTCTCATAATAGCCGCCGGGTGCACCGGCCTGGATCGTCGGCGGCACGCGGCGGACCTCGACCGGCGCCTTCGGCAGGGTGGCGAAAGCCTCGGGCAGGCGGGCGTGCATCGCCACGATCTGCCGGTTGAGCTGGGCGAGCAGCGCATCGCGGCCGGCATCGGTATTCGGATAGAGCTGATCAGGCCGCTCGTTCAGCGCGACCAGACGCTCGCCGACGGTGCCGCTGGCCATCCCCTGAGTCTTGAGGATCGAGTCGATCCGCGCGCCGATCTCGGCGACCTGGGCCAGGCCGAGGCGGTGGATCTCGTCGCCGCTCATCGCCACGGTCGTCGCCGCTTCGGCCGCTGCGGCATAATAGGCGTCACCATCCGGCAGCCGCCAGCAACCGGCGTCGTGGACCGCCTTGGCGCGCAATTCAGTCACCAGCGCGCGCTGACGCTGGAGCGCCGGGAAAACCTTCTGCTCCACGATCGAGGCCGCGCGGGCCGCGGCATCGGCCGGCAGGTTCGCCGCCTTCAGCTTGGTCGCGAAGGTCGATACCATGACGGTCTGGTCGGGGGCCCGCTCAAGCGCGCTGGCCAACTGCCTGAGCGTCGTATCGAGGATGTAATCGGGTGCGAACACGCCGCGCGCCGCGTCGGTGCGCTGGCGGTCGGTGCTGTCGTCGATGCTTTTGGGAAACGCCTCGAGCCTGGCCAGATAAGCGTCCGACTCGGCGGCGTCGCGGACCCGCGCCTGCGATTCCAGGAAATCGGGCACGTCGCGATACGGCCCGGTAAGCTGGCTCAGCACATAAGGGGTAAATCGGCCGAGGCTGCTGCCATAGGTAAACCGTTCAGCCCCGGCGATGGCGCGGGTCAGCTGGTACGTCACCACCTCATGATCGAGCTTCGCTTCCGGGGACAGGCCGCTTGTGTCGAAGCGGCTCAATTCGGCGAACTCCGCCTTCGCGCGGGCAAGGTCGCGCGCCTGGCCCTTCGCTGATTCGTCGCTGAGCCTTGCCTTCAGCCCGGCACGGGGGCCGTTATCCAGGCCGAGGCGAGTCGCCAGTTCAGGCGATCCGTCGAGGCGGCCATAGAAGAAGCGGTCGAGCATCGCGCGCAACGCCGCGTCCCCTTTTGCGGCGCGGGTCGCCGCGCGGACGGGAAACCCTGCTGCGACCGTGACGGCGGCCGCACCAGCGATGAAATGACGACGATGCATGTGTTCTTCTTCCCCTATGATCTGTCGGGTCCGGCTTGCTATCCGACCCTTGTGGCGGTCGCTGTCGCTCAGCGCCGTTCCGCGGCCGTCTTCGCCCTGACTGCTTCGAACTCGGAACCCTTGCTCCAGGCAGGCCAGTTGCCGCCCCTGGCGAGCGCGGTGCCCATCGCCTGGAACAGGGCGACATCAGCCGCCGCGCCGCGCAGGTCCCAGCCGGCCGACCAGGAATCGCAGGTCTTGTGGTAGCAGGTCATATAGTCATCGAGCCATTTCTGCCCGGCCGAACGGCCGCCCGTGGCGAGATCGGACGCGCCGCCGAGCGCCATCAGCAGCAGCGATGGCACGCCCTTGCGCACCACCGAGAAATGGTCGGCGCGGTAGAAGAGGCCGCGTTCGGAGAAGGTCTCGGGCGTGATCGTCCGGCCCTGCGCCGTGGCGGCGACGGCGAGATCCGCGTCGAGGGTCGAATTGCCCGCGCCGACAAGGATGACGTCGCGCGCAGGGCCGGCTGTCTGCAGGATATCGAGCGTCAGGTTCGCGGCGGTCGTGGCGAGCGGCTTGACCGGGTGAGTCGCATAATATTCTGACCCGAGCAGGCCGCGTTCCTCCGCCGTCCACAGCGCGAAGACCAGCGAGCGGTCAGTGCGCGGGGCTGCCTTGAACAGCCGGGCAAGCTCAAGCACGCCGGCGACGCCGAGCGCGTCGTCATTGGCGCCCGGGCGGATCGTCCTGCCCTGGGCATCGACCGGACCAGCGCCATAGGCATCCCAATGTGCGGCGAACATCACGCTTTCGTCGGGCCGGGTCCTGCCGGGCAGGGTCGCGAGCACATTGGCGCTCTCGATGTGTTCGACGGTGACGGGCAGGGCGGCGCTGAAGCTCAGGCCGTTCATCTCGACCGGGCGGAAGGCGGTGGAGCGCGCCTGTTTGCGCAGCGCGGCGAGATCGAGCCCGGCCGAGGCGAAGATGCGGGTCGCGAGATCATGCTCGATCCAGCCCTGCAACGGCACGCGCTGGTCGGTTGCGCCGCGCACGATGTCGAAATTCTCGCCGTTCGATGCCGCCACCGTGCTCCAGCCATAGCCTGCCCCGGCCGTGTCGTGAACGATCAGCGCGGCGATCGCCCCGCGCCGTGCCGCTTCCTCGAACTTGTAGGTCCAGCGTCCATAATAGGTCATGCGGCGACCGCCGAAGCGGCCGGCCGAGTCCTCGCCGGGGACTGCCTCGAAATCGGGGTCGTTGATCAGGAAGACGGCAACCTTGCCCTTCAGGTCGATGCCCTTGAAATCGTCCCAACCGGCCTCCGGCGCATGGACGCCATAGCCGACGAACACCATCGGCGCCGAGGCGATGTCGATGCGCGGCGCATCGCGCACGGTAGTGAGGTTGATGTCGGTGCCCTGCGCCAATGGCGTGCGGTCGCCGGTCGCGGTGACGAGCGATACCGAGCCGCCCGTGCCGATACGCGTGTGGATCAGTGGCACCGCCTGGGTCCAGCTACCCTTGTCGCCACCGGGCTGAAGCCCCATCGCCTTGAACTGGGCGACCAGGAAATCGATCGTCTTGCGCTCGCCGGGCGTACCTGGGGCGCGACCCTCGAACGCATCGGACGCGAGTGTCCTGACCGTGGCCGACAGCCGGGCTGGATCGACCGTGGGGCGCTTGCCCGCTTCATCCTTTGCGAGCGCCGGTGCGGCGAGCAGCAGAGCTGTGGTGGCGATGATGAGTCCGCGCATGATTTTCTCTTGTTCCCCGCGATGTGACGACCGCGCCGATTATGACGAGAATTTTAGGATTGGCGACCTTCGGTTTTGTGCGGCGCGAACCTGCCTCAGGCGAGGAAGCCCTCAAGCATCGTCCTGAACGCCGCCACGGCCTTTTCCAAGGTCGCTTCGGGATCGTCCGAATTCGCGATCCATTGCGCCGCCTGGGTCGAGGCACCGGTGATCAGGCGGGCGGCCGCCTCCGCATCCATATCGGCGATGATCACGCCTTCAGCCTGGAGCGCGCTGATGCTGGAGGAGATGGATGCAACGCAGCCCTGGGAGGTGGGCCAGTTCGACGGGTCGCCGAGCACGGCCGGGCCGTCGCGCAGCACGATGCGCTGAATTTCCGGTTCAAGCGCCATTTTCAGATAGCCGAGATTCTCGTCGACAAAGCCCTGCCAGCGGCTCGGCGCCCGTGCCGCCACCTGATCGAGCCGCTGAGTCATCTCAGCATCGATCTGCTCGACGACGGCCGCCATCAGGCCCTTCTTGTCGCCGAAATGATGATAGAGCGCGCCGCGCGTGAGGCCGCACGCGGCGGTGAAATCATCCATCGACGAATCCGTATAGCCGATCGTGCCGAACGCCTCGCGGCCCGCCGCGATCAGCTTGGCTCGCGTTTCAGCGATCATCTCCTTGCGCGGGCGATGCGCCATGCCTCACTCCAATAATATACGTTGCGTATGTCAATTGACAGGCGCCCAGCGCGATCCTACCTCGAATAACATACGCCGGGTATGTAATTTACGGAAGTGGCGGCCGTGAGAAATCGAAGGACCGACCATGGCCAATCCGTACAGCAGGATATTCCAGGCGCCGGGAACGAGAGGATTTGCGGCGGCTGGATTCTTCGCGCGCCTGCCGATCGCGATGGCGCCGATCGGGCTCGTCACCATGCTGTCCCAGACCTATGGCGAATATTGGCTGGCGGGGGCCGTGGCGGCGACGTTCGCGCTCACCAATGCACTGCTTGCCCCGCAAATCTCGCGCCTGGTCGACCGCCTCGGGCAGACTCGCGTGGTGGTTCCGGCGACCCTCGTCTCGGTGACGGCGTTCGCGGTGCTGATCACTGCAGCGAACCGGGACTGGCCGGTCTGGACATTGTTCGCCTCGGCGCTCTTCGCGGCCGCGATGCCGAGCATCCCGGCGATGGTGCGTGCCCGCTGGACCGAGATTTTCCGCGACAGCCCGGAACTCACCACTGCCTTCGCGTTCGAATCGGCTGCCGACGAACTGGTCTATATCGCGGGCGCCTCGCTGTCGGTCGGCCTGAGCGTCGCCCTGTTTCCCGAAGCCGGGATGCTCGTCAGCACTGCCTTCCTTGCCCTCGGATCGACGGCGCTGGTCCTGCAGCGCTCGACCGAGCCGAAGGTACGGCCGGTCTCCCGCGAGCATAGCGGTTCAGCGATCCTGTTGCGGCCGGTGCAGATCATCACCTTCGCGCTGATCTTCATCGGCGCAACCTTCGCCACGGCCGAGGTCAGCGTGGTGGCGATCACCAAGGAACTCGGCCAGCCGAGCGCCGCGAGCCTGGTCATCGGCGTCTATGCGATGGGCTCCTTCGTGGTGGGGATCATCATCGGGGCGCTGAGCCTCAAGCTGCCGTTGCAGCGCCAGCTTGCGATCGCCGTCGCCGTCACCGCGCTGACGACCCTGCCGCTGTTGCTCGCCAATACGGTGGTGTGGCTTGCGCTGGCGGTGTTCCTCAGCGGGATCGCGATCTCCCCGACCTTCATCACCGCGTTCGGCTTGATCGAACGGCATGTGCCCGAAGCGATGCTGACGGAAGGCGTGACCTGGGTGATGACCGGGATCGGCATCGGCATGGCGCTCGGCTCCTTCGCCGCAGGACTGACGATCGATGCGTTCGGCGCCCGGAACGGCTTCTGGGTTTCGGTGGCCGCTGGCACGATCGCGCTGTCGACCGTGCTGCTTGGCCAGCGGGCGCTGGGACGAACAGTCTATCGCACTTAGGCCAGGTTGAGGGTCAGGTCGGGGCTGGTACCGCTACCATATTTTGGTTAGACCTCTCAAAAAAGCGGGAGAGGTATCAGATGAAGTTCAAGCTATTGGCGGCGGCCGCGACGGTGTCGTTCCTCGTTTCGGGCGCGGCTTTCGCGCAGGACGTGCCGGCGACCCGGGATGCCGGGGGCTCGGTCGAGCAGCGCGCGGCGGCGCTGGTCGCGAAGATGACGCTCGAGGAGAAGGCGGCGCAGCTCGGCCATACCGCGCCCGCCATCCCCCGGCTGGGCGTGCCGCGTTATAATTGGTGGAACGAGGGGCTGCACGGCGTGGCGCGAGCCGGGATCGCGACCGTGTTTCCGCAGGCGATCGGCATGGCCGCGACCTGGGACACCAGCCTCATGGGCATTGTGGCCGACGCGATCGGCACCGAGTTCCGCGCGAAATATGTCGAGCGCGTTCACCCTGACGGCAGCACGGATTTCTATCGCGGGCTGACTGTGTGGTCGCCGAACATCAACATCTTCCGCGATCCGCGCTGGGGCCGGGGGCAGGAGACCTATGGCGAGGACCCGTTCCTGACCGGACGGATCGGGATCGCCTTCATCAACGGCCTGCAGGGCGACGACCCGCACTATTACAAGACGATCGCCACCTCGAAGCATTTCGCGGTGCATAGCGGGCCGGAATCGAACCGGCACCGCGAGGACGCGCACCCGAGCGCGCACGACCTGGAGGACACTTATCTCCCCGCGTTCCGCGCGACGGTGACCGAGGCCAAGGTGCAGTCGATCATGTGCGTGTACAATGCGATCGACGGCGTGCCGGGCTGCGCCAATGATTTCCTGATGAACCAGCGGCTGCGCAAGGACTGGGGTTTCACCGGCTATGTCGTGTCGGATTGCGGCGCGGCGGCGAACATCTATCGCCCGGACAGCCTGCATTACCGCAAGACCCCGGCCGAGGGCGTGGCCGCCGGGTTCGAGGCTGGCATGGACCTGATCTGCGGCGATTACCGCAACCATATGACGACCGATGCGGATTCGATCGTCGAAGCGGTCAACAAGGGGCTGTTGCCGATCGCAACGGTCGACCGCTCGCTGGTGCGGCTGTTCTCGGCGCGGATCAGGTTGGGGCTGATCGATACGCCGGTGAGGCCGTTCGCCAGCATCACCGCGGCCGACAACGACACCGAGGCGCACCGCGCGCTGTCGCGCAAGATGGCCGAGGCATCGATGGTGCTGCTGAAGAACCAGGGCAATCTGTTGCCGCTGACGGGCGCGCCGAAGACCATTGCGGTGATCGGGCCGAATGCGGACAGCATGGATACGCTGGTCGGCAATTATTACGGGACGCCGTCGCGGCCGGTGACGGTGCTCGACGGCATCCGCGCGCGTTTTCCGCAATCGAAAATCATCTTCGCCGAAGGGACCGGGCTGGTCGGCCCCGCCGAGCCGGTCGTGCCCGACAGCGTGTTCTGCGTCGACGCCGAGTGCAGGACGCCGGGGCTGAAGGCGGAATATTTCGCGGGCACGAACCTGGAGGGGGTGCCGGTCGAGACACGCACCGCGCCCAATGCCGGCATCGAGTGGAATGGCGACAAGGCGGCATCGGCGCGCTGGACCGGCACGATCATCGCGCCGGAGACGGGCGAGTACCGGTTCCGTTTCTCCAGCGAGAATGGCTATCGCGTGTTCGTGGGCGACACGCTCGTCGTGGACGAATGGGGTGTGGGCGACGCGCCCTCGATCCTGTCGGGCGCGATCTCGCTAGAAGCGAGGAAGAAATATCCGATCCGGGTCGAGGGCTTCCAGCGCGGCGCGCGGGGCAAGCAGCGGCTGGTGTGGAGCCCGCCGAGCCAGAATGGCGACGATGCCGTCGCGGCGGCCAAGGCGGCCGATCTGGTGGTGTTCGTCGGCGGTCTTTCCGCACGGATCGAGGGCGAGGAGATGAAGATCAAGGCGCCGGGCTTTGCCGGCGGGGATCGCACCAGCCTCGACCTGCCGGCGCCGCAGGAAGCGCTGCTGAAGCGTGTCCATGCGACGGGCAAGCCAACCGTGCTGGTGCTTATGAACGGCAGCGCGCTGAGCACCAACTGGGCCGACGCCAATGTGCCGGCGATCGTCGAGGCATGGTATCCGGGCGAGGAGGGCGGCAACGCCGTCGCCGGGCTGCTGGCGGGCGACTACAGTCCCGCGGGGCGGCTTCCGGTGACCTTCTACAAGAGCGCCGACCAGCTTCCGCCGTTCGAGGACTATGCCATGGCGGGGCGGACTTATCGCTACTTCAAGGGCGAGGCGCTGTACCCGTTCGGGCACGGGCTGAGCTACACGCGCTTCGGCTATGCCAATCCGCGCGTGGTGGTGAAGGGCGAGGTCACGGTCTCGGTCGATGTCACCAACAGCGGCGCGAAGGATGGCGACGAGGTGGTGCAGCTTTACGTGTCGCACCCGGGCGTGGCCGGCGCGCCGGTCCGCGCGCTGGAGGGGTTCAAGCGAATCCATCTGGCGAGGGGCGAGAAGCGCACCGTCTCGTTCACGCTGAACGACCGCGCGCTGAGCGTGGTCGACGCGAAGGGCGAGCGGAAGGTCGTGCCGGGGACGGTGGATGTCTGGGTCGGCGGCGGACAGCCAGTGTCGCGGCCGGGCATGGCGCAGGTGGCCGGCGTGAAGACCAGCTTCAGGGTGAGCAGGGCGGCGGTGCTGCCGAAATAAGGGGCCTGTCGCGGCGGATGCGATCCGCTGCGGCGCCTTCTCTCAGAACCGGTACACCCCGCCCGTCTGCGCCGCGACGAAACGCTCCGCCGGCACCTGCGCGGCGTTCAGCGCTGCCGCCAGCGCCTCCACCGGCGCGTCGCGGGGCTCGTCGGTCAGCTGGAAAGTTCCCCAATGGATGCCGAGAGCTCGGCGCGCACCGACATCCTGCAGGATCGCCATGGCCTCGGCCGGGTTGACGTGCTGGTCGGCCATGAACCAGCGCGGCTCATAGGCGCCGATCGGGATCAGCGCGACGTCGGGCGTGCCGTAGCGGGCGCGGATGTCGCGGAAGATCGCGCCGTCGCCATAGCCGGTGTCGCCGGCGAACCAGACCGAGCCCGCGGGGGTCTCAAGCCAATGGCCTGCCCATAAAGCCATGCGCCGGTCGCCAAGGCCCCGCGCCGACCAGTGGTTCGCGCGGGTCAGCGTCGTGGCGAGGCCGTGCGGCAGGTCGACCCGATCATGCCAGTCGCCGACCGCGATGCGGGCCTGCGGTATCGCGCGCCGGACGATCGCATCGTTGCCGAGCGGCATCACCATCAGCGGTGCGTGTGCGGCATGCAGTCGTCGCAGCGTGGCGAGATCGAGATGGTCGTAGTGATTGTGGCTGAGCAACACGGCATGGATCGGCGGAAGATGGTCGAATGCGATGCCGGGTGCGGTGACTCGCTTCGGACCGGCGAAAGATAGTGGGCTTGCGCGGTCGGACCAGACCGGGTCGGTCAGGATGTTCACGCCGGCGGCCTGGATCAGGAGCGTCGCGTGGCCGACCATGGTGACGGTCAGCCGCTCCGGTGCCGGGTTGGGGCGGGCCTGTTCCACCGGCACCGTTGCCGGCCAGCGCGCGGGGCGCTCGCCGAATTTCCAGCGCAGGATGTCCGACAGCGATCGGTCCGTGGCAGGCTGGCCGGGGTTGAAGAAACGGGTGCCGTCGAAATGGTCGCCCGGCGGTGCGGTATGGTAGCGGTTCTTGGGCATTGGCATTGTTCTGACGCATCACCGGTCGCGGCGCCAGTGCGAGCCTGATGTGCTTTCGGCGCGGAAGCGCTCAGGCGGCCAGGGCGCCGGCCCAGCGTTCCGCAAGGACATGCGCCTTGGGATCGTCGACATCGATCCAGGTAATCCCGGTGCAGTCAGCGACATGCGCGAGGCCCTGGCCGGCGAGATAGCCGACGCCAGCGCTGAGCGAGGGAGCGTCGAAACGCTTCAGTGCCTCGAACAGGGCAGGGCCGATCGCGAAGACGCCGGTGTCGAAGCAATCGAAGATATCGATGCCCTTGCCGATCGCGACGATGGAGTCGCCGCTGGTCTCGACCCGCGTGACGTCCTCCATGTCGACCGCTTCCTGTTCGAGCAGCCGGTCGATGCCGAGGGTGAGACCCCCCTGGACGCCGACCGTGGCGAGGCGACGGTACAGGGCCGGATCGACCAGATGATCGCACATCGCGAGCAGTGCCTGGCCGCCCTGTGTCGCCGCCTCCGCGGCGAGAACCGACACGCCGTTGGGCTTGCGGTAATCGGCCGACATGACCGTCTCGACCGCCACCGGCCAGTCGCGCGCTTCTAGGCTGGCGGCGATGGCGTCGGCGCCATAGCCGAGCACGACGATCACGCGGCGGATGCCCGCCGCAGCAAAGCCGGTGATGGCGTGTTCGAGCAAGGTCTTGCCAGCCACCACGCAGAGCGGCTTGTAGGGGGCCAGCGCCCGCAACCGGCTGCCTTCGCCGGCTGCGAGCAGGATCGCGGTGTCGATCACGCCGCGATGAATTCCTCGACCGCGAGTTGGGCGAGGTCGTCAGTCATCTGCTTGCGCGGATGCTTGCAGAAATAGGCCGAGGCACCGTCGATCGGACCACCCAGGCCGCGGTCGAGCGCGAGCTTGGCGCAGCGGATCATGTCGATCGCGACACCGGCCGAGTTCGGGCTGTCCTCGACCGAGAGGCGCAGTTCGAGGTTCATCGGCACGCCACCGAACAACTGGCCTTCCATGCGCAGGAAGCAGATCTTGTTGTCGTTCTGCCACGCGACATAATCGGACGGGCCTACATGGATGTTCTCGTCTTCAAGCCGCTCCGCCGCGACCGACTGGACGGCTTCGGTCTTCGAGACCTTTTTCGAGGCGAGCCGCTTGCGGTTCGACATGTTGAGGAAGTCGGTGTTGCCGCCGGTGTTGAGCTGATAGGTACGATCGAGCTTCACGCCGCGCTTGGCGAAGAGATCCGTCAGCACGCGGTGGACGATCGTCGCGCCGAGCTGCGCTTTGATGTCGTCGCCGATAATCGGCACGTTCGCGTCGGTGAAGCGCTGCGCCCATTCCGGGTTGCTGGCGATGAACACCGGGATGTTGTTGACGAAGGCAACGCCTGCCTCGAGCGCGCATTCGGCGTAGAATTCACTCGCCTGCTGCGAGCCGACGGGGAGATAATTCATCAGCACGTCGGTGCCCGAAGCCTTCAGTTCGGCGACAACCTCGTCCTTGGTCGGCTCGGCCATATCCGCGAGGATGAAGGTGCGGTCGTCGGGATAGTCGGCCATATGCTCGGCGAAGCCGTCGAGGATCTTGCCCATCTTCACCTTGGTGCCGGTCGGCTTGACCACCGGCGAGAAGATCGCAGTGCAATTGGGCTTGGCAAAGATCGCCTCGGCCACGTCGCGGCCGACCTTGCGCCTGTCGACGTCCCAGGCGGCAACCACCTGGATATCGCTCGGACGGTAACCGCCGAGTTCCCAGTGCATCAGGCCGACATTGTCGTTGGCGCCGTCCCGATAATGCTCCAGGCCCTGCACCAGCGAGCTTGCGCAGTTGCCTACCCCCACCAGGGCGATCCGAATGCTGTTCATGGTCGATTGCTATCCTTGGAGTGAAAAGAAAATGAAGGAACTGCCGTCACGGGGGTGGCGGCCGAGAATTGACGCAACAAAGAGGACTCGACCTGGCGATGCCAGGCGATGCCGATGATGGTGACGATAGACAAAGGTACGAGTTCGAACCACCAGAACCAGCGCGGATCACCGGCAAGGCACGCGAGGAAAATCGCATAGACCCGGACATTGGCCGTCAGCAGGATCATCAGCCGCATCGGCGCGGCAGCACGGGCGGCATAGGCGGCGGCGAGCCGCGGGGCGATGGCGCGGTCGTCGAACAGGCTGTCGAAGCGGGTGGAGACCCGGTCGATCCAGGTGGCGAGCCAGTCATAGCCGTGCACCACCGGGTTGCCCGAAGCGGGCGAGGCAGGCCCGCGCGGGAGCCCGCGCGCGCGCCGGTGGAAGCGGGCGCGCTCGCCCTCGTACAGGCTCGACTGGATGGCATGGGCTGCCCCGGCGCCCAGGGCCCAGGCCCAGCCCTCGCCGGTCCCGATCGAGGTGGCGATGACGACATAGATCAGAATGAACACGCCGTGATCGCACACGCCGTCGAGGACGCGTCCGACCGCGCTGGCGGTATTGGTCGCGCGGGCGACCATGCCGTCGAGTCCGTCAGCGATCAGCCAGCCGATTGAAAGGGCAAGGCCGACCACCGCTAAGCGCCAGTCATGCCATTGGGCATAGGCCGAAGCAGCGAGGATACCGAGGCCAAGCCCGACCACCGAAACCAGATTGGCGGAGACACGATGCTCCACCGCCCAGGGCAGAAGGGCGCGACCGGCAGGGTGGATGATCCAGAGGTTGGTAGGATCCTCTATCCGGCGATCCCGCGACCCGTCCGGTGGAGGCGTTGTCATGTCGACGTCATATATTCTTCACCACGCCGAAGTCCAAAGAATGTTAATCTGGGGCAGGAGATTCGCGACAGAACGTTGCCGCTGGCTGTGCCGGATCGGGAGCAGTCCGAAACGTTCCGCGGCCGTGCTGCGCGATTTTTATTAGAAGTCATGAATATTCAATAGCTTGGGCGTGGTTCCGTGTCGGTCGGACGAGAATTGATCTCGGATCGGCCCTATGCCCGTTTTCCCGCCTGCTCACCCCCGGTTCATTTTCCTCGAGCGACTCGGGGCCGGCCGGCCTGTCGTTTCCGGTCGCCATGCCCAGTGATCCTGAAGTCCCGCAAAGACCCGTCGCGCGTCTGTCGGCGAGCAGATGGCACAGATGCCGCCCGGATGGCGTCTTGCCTGTCACCGGACCGGTGAGATGGCCTGTCACGCCTCGGCCGCGATCCGGCGCAGCGCCTGCTCGAACGCCTCGGGTGGCTGGCCGCCCGAGATGAGATAGCGATCGTCGATGACGATGGCTGGCACTGCGGTGATGCCGCGCGACTGCCAGAGCTGCTCGGCCTGGCGCACCTCTTCAGCATAGCGCCCGGAGGCGAGGACCTCGCGCGCGGCTTCGGGGGCGAGGCCTGCCTTTTCCGCCGCGGCGACCAGCACCTCCTGGTTGGACGGGTCCTGCTGGTCAGTGAAATAGGCGTCGAACAAAGCGCGCTTCAGCGCTGGCTGATGCCCTTCCATCTCCGCCCAGTGGAGCAGGCGGTGGGCGTCGAACGTGTTGTAGATGCGGCTCTGGTCGGTGCCGCGCATGGTGAAGCCGAGCTCGGCGGCGCGGGTGCGGATCATCTCGCGGTTCGCGGCCGACTGTTCCGGCGTCGAGCCGTATTTCTGCGCGACATGCTCGACGATGTTCTGGCCCTCGGGTGGCATGGCCGGATTGAGTTCGAAGGGCTGGAAGGTGATGTGTGCATCGACCAGGTCGGCGGTCCGCGCCAGTGCTTCCTCGAGCCCGCGAAGTCCGATGATGCACCACGGGCAGGAGACGTCTGACACGAAATCGATCTTCATCGGGCGGGGCATGGGGAATCCTTCTCGATCAGCGCTTGCCCATATGAGGAGCGCGGTGCGGGATTTCCATTGGCTGCAGTTCGTCCGGGAGCTGAGAGTCTCACATGTCCCGCAGCAGCTTCAGCCCGGGACTGCGCGGCAGGGCGAGGGCTGCCTCGATCAGGCCGATGCGCGCTTTGCACCGTTCCTCCGCTGATCCCTTGCCCTGCACCGCCTGCCGGAAACGTTGCCCGCTCAGGCCCGACCGTTTGATCGCGTCAGTTATGACGGTACCCGGAATGACGAAGCTGCCGCGTATGTCTTTCTCGGGGGGCTCGGCGTCCATCTCGATCAACCCGCGCGCCATCATCTTTGACAGGCGCTGCTGATAGAGTGGCGATCGCGACCCGGGCAGGGAGCCCTTGGTGAAATAATCGTCGCAGGCATAGATACTGCGCGAGCCTGCCAGCCGAGCCTCATCGCGCTGGAAAGACCTGTAATCCGATATCAGCGGATAACTCGCCTTGACCAGCCCGTTTTGGAAACGGTCGCGTAGTCCGGCGCTGGTTCTTTCGATGAAGGTGGATCTGGGCTCCTTGTCCGATCGGGCGCGGTCCCAATCTGCCACCAGAAGCCTGGCCAGGTCGGGATTGTTCTCCTTGATCGTGCGGAGGCTCAACTCGCCAGTGGTGGCCATCGCCACCGCCGCCTCGATATCGTCATCACTACTGTGAAGGTCATGAAGGAGACCTACGGTCGGGAACGCGGTGTCACTTGCTTCGCTGATGATGGGTGGCCGTGGGGCTTCCGCGTTACACCGGCCTAGTGCGCTCAATAGTACAAAGGCGGGCCAGAGCCATCCAAGCCACGACAGGTTTCCGGATCCGCCTCGGGACACAGTCGGATGCGTTTCCCACAGCGAGACGCGATACCAATCGAATGACTGCTCAAGATCCGGAAAATCGCGGCGGACCAATTCCAGCAATTTTGCGATTTGCTTACCGCTGACATGTCCGCGGCGACTGAGTTCATCAGCGGGTGTTATCAGTTCCCGCCAGGCGCGATGTAAGGGATGCCCCTCTTTCTGCACGGCAGCATGGAAAGCGAGCATATCATATCGTGCGACCACCGCTGCGATCTCAGGTCGCTGATCGAACCGGCCACGATCGGCAAGCCACCCGAAATGATCAAGGGCGAGATGCGCGATAGGATCGGATCGCGGTGCGGCGGCCGCGATAACCTGGGCGAACCATCGTTCCGCCTCGGTATAAAAGGCGATCTCCGACATGCGCGGATTGTTGAGCAGCGCCTCGGCATGGGCGATCAATTCGCGCCGGACCGTCTCATCGCTTAGTGGCTGCTGCCGACCGTCTTCGCCGAACAAGATGCCAAGTACCGCCCGGTAATGGGCCTCATCGACGGGGGCGCCATTCAGCGTCAGGCTTTCGATAGTCGACGATGTGGTTGCGCCGCCGAGCACGGGCGGCGTCAGAGATCCGTTGGCATGAGCCGTCGGTAGCAGTTGCCCTACGCCATCGATTGGTGCTGGCCGGGCAAACGACAGAAAATCGCCTTCGACCGATGGAACGATAGCGCTGAGATTGCCAGGCATGGTGCCGTTCGGAAGGTCCGGGGCAGCGATTGGATCCGGGGACCAGGGCGTCAGCGGAATCTCGATGTGAGAATGGAGCGTTTCCGGCGCCACCGCTAGCCGATCGTCGCTGTTGCGGGCATATGCCAGCGCTTGTTCGCGGGCCTGACGCAAGGCCTGGAACGTTGTTGGATCGGTATCTGGATCAATGCTCTTCAGCGCTGCCGCATAGGCGGAGCGGATGGCGGAGCTATCCTTTGTCGGCGCGATGCCGAGTTGCCGCCATGCGGCACGCAGCGCGCTCATAGGTAACGCTCGCCCTCCAGCTCGTTCAGCGCGGCGGTTAGTTCTTCGCGTGCGCGCGTGATCCCATGGGGTTCCTGGCGGTCAAGCGCACCCTCGAACGTGATGATCCAGTGACCGATCTGGTCGCGTTGATCGCCGATAAAGCTCTCGTAGCAGCGAGCCGCGCGAGCCAGCGCCGCCATATTTGCGCTGTCCTCGCGCGGATGGCGTTTCAATTCGGCCAGCACCGCCCGGCGTTCCGCGATCTGCCGTTGATCGGGCGAGTCGTCCTCCTCGAACAGGACGAGATTCCGGTCCAGTCCTGACTGGGGGACGTGCACATCCACCTCGAGCAAGCCACTGGTATCGTAGCTGAACCGGCATTCGACCTGCACATGCCCGGCGGGCAGCGGTGGCACCGGCACATGGAGCGACCCCAGTTTCACATTGCCGCGGACCTCGAGCGCTTCGCCCTGATAGACTCCGAACTCGACAACCTTCTGATAATCGGAAACGGTCGTGTAATATTTGACCCGGCTTGCCGGGATCGGCGTGTTGCGCTCGATGATCGGGGAGAAGATGCCCTCGCGTCGCGAGCCACGCGCGTCAATCACGCTATGATCGACACCGAGCGTGAGGGGGCACACATCGGTCAGCCTGATCTCGTCCAGCGCGGCGTCTCGGGCCTTCAGCCCGGCCTGAACTGCTGCCCCCAGCGCCACGGCGTGATCGGGATGGACGGTCGTGTCGGGGAAACGGCTGAACATCCGCGTGATCGTGCGGCGGACAATCGGCATGCGCGTGCCACCGCCGACCAGCACCACAGAACTGAGCGATTCTACGCGGATGTCACTGTCGCGCAGCGATCGCAGTACTGGATCACGGAGGCGCGAGAGCAGCGGTGCGGCTTGGGTCTCGAACTCGTTTGCGGTGATCACCGTCTCGAACCGCTGTTCGTTCCAGGTGATGGTGAAGGGGGCGGACTCCGCGTCACTCAGTGTGCGGCGGCACCGCTCGGCTGCGGCGCGCAGCAGTTCGCGCAGACTTAGCGGATCGGCTTTTGCCAGCCGATCCTCCAAGTCGATGCGAGGCCGGGCGATCTCCACGATCGTCTCGTTGAAATCCTCACCGCCCAGCCGATTGTCGCCGGCCGAGGCGCGGACCTCAATCACTCCATCGAACATCTCGACGACGGAGACGTCGAAGGTCCCGCCACCCAGATCGAAGACGAGAAAAGGCTCGCGCTCCTCCCGTGTCTGAATGCCATAAGCTAGGGCGGCGGCGGTGGGTTCGTTGACCAATCGCTCGACTGTAAGGCCTGCCAACTCGCCTGCTCGCCGTGTCGCCTTACGCTGCCGGTCGTTGAAGTAGGCCGGGACGGTGATGATGGCGGTTGTGACTGCCTCCCCCAGAAACGCTTCGGCATCCGCCTTCAGACTGGCGAGGACCAAGGCGGACAGATCCTCCGCGGTGAAGGTGCGTTTGCCCAGGGTGATCGTCTGCTTCGTGCCCATCCAGCGCTTGAAAGCGCTGGCGGTCAGCTTGGGATGAGTCGATTGCCGGTCGCGTGCCGCGAGGCCGACGATCAGATCGCCATTGTCGCCGATGCTGACTGCGGAAGGGGTGAGCAGATCGCCGAGCGCGTTGGGAATCAACTCGGCCTTGCCGTCACGCCAGATGCCGACAGCACTGTTGGTCGTTCCCAGATCAATCCCGACAATCATGCTTGGCCCCCGCCCTGATTTTCGTGGGGATAGTGAGTTTGATTGCAGGACGCTAGGCGGGGAGGCCCAGATTGCGGCGCTACCGAATCTTCCCGGCGCCGTTCTCCAGCACCACATTCGAAACCACCGCCGTGTCGGCCGTGGTGGGCAGATGCGAGCAGAAGCCGATGCCGACATAGAAGGGGCCGTCGAACGCAAGCCTGATCGGGGGACCGAACTGGTGCATCGGTTCGCCTTCCAGGCTGACGAACAGGGCGATGCTGTCGCCACGCTTCTCGATGCCGATGCGCCTTGCGTTGACGACGACCAGGTCGTCGGGCGTCTTGCCGCCGGGGCGGCTGCCGCGGCCGCCGATGCGGTATTCGAGATCGTTGATCCGGGCGCCTTTGGCCGGACGCTGGGCGAGGTGGATCATGCCGTCGCCGTGCAGCGCGACCAGTGCTTCCTTCGCATTGTCGTCGAGATCCTGGCGGATGACGAACACCGCCTTGCGATCGAAGAAACCCTTTGGATCGGGATAGGCGATGTCGGCGGCGAGGCTGATGTCGCCGTCCATCTTCTTCCACAGGAAGCGGAACTCGTCGCGGGTGTACCAGACGTTATAGCCGGCGGACGTGATGGTGTAGCTGCCGGCCGTCGCGTCGTAGCTGGCGCTGCCGGGCACGAGGGCGCTGCCCACGTCTGACTGGCCCTCGAAAATACCGATCCTGCCGGGGAAGGTCCTGGTCGGGCGGCTGAATCCCTCGGGCGGGCCAACCTGCTGGTGAGTCTCCGATCCCGGCTGGGCCCAGGAAGGGGCGGCCGGCGCGGGAACCTGCTGGGCGGCAAGGGGTGCCGTGCCAATCATGAAGGCGAGCAGGATGGGGCCGGGCGCGCGCAGCATTCTCAGGGGAGGCATCAGGCATTTCTCCGTGGTCGACGCTTTCGCAGCGCCTGCCCGGAGCTGTGTGCAATAATATCATATATGATACTAGGAATAGATTCTGGCGTGGTGTGAGTACCTGACGACCGATTTCCATGGGCGCCTTTCAATCGCCGCGGTCGCGACGGTCCCCTTTTGGAAATCAGGGCTGCATTTTAAAAGGTTATCGTTGGCTCCGTAGAATGGTATGAAGGAATTACGGACCGGTTCTTTCGGTTGCGAAGTTTCCACGGGCGATCTCCGGCCGTGAAACAGCAATGCGGTGGGATCGGTCTCACGAGCTGAAAGATATAGGCCGGACCGGCTCGGCAAGGTGGTGGCGAAGGAGAGCTTCCCGTGCGGTTGCTGATCGTCGAGGACGACAGGGAACTGGCCGATGCCTTGGTTGCGGCCTTCGCCAAGCGGGACATTCGCTGCGACGTGGCCGGCATCGCGGGTGACGCGCAATTGCTGATCGAGACGGGCAGTTACGCGGCGGTGATCCTCGATCTCGGCCTGCCGGACGAGGACGGGTTGAGTCTCCTGCGGCGCCTGCGTGCGCAACGATATACCGAGCCGGTTCTTGTGCTCACCGCGCGCGGCGAAGGCGAGAAGCGCGTGCAGGGGCTTGAGAGCGGTGCCGACGATTATATCGTGAAGCCGTTCCTGTTCCCCGAACTCCATGCCCGGCTTTGCGCCGTGCTCAGGCGGCAGGGCGGTTATGTCGACCATTTGCTGACGGCCGGCAATCTCACGCTCGATACGCGGACGCGCGAGGTCCATGTCGATGGCGGCGCGGTCGACCTGTCGATCCGCGAGGTCGAACTGCTTGAATTGCTGATGCGCCGGTCGGGCCATGTCCTGTCCAAGCGCATGATCGAGGACCAGCTGTTCGGATCCGGCTATGCGCTCGGGTCGAATGCGGTCGAGGTCTATGTCCACCGTATCAGGCGGAAGCTGGAGGATGTCGACGCGGCGACCACGCTGCAGACGGTGCGCGGGATCGGCTATATTCTGTCCGCGCCTTGAAGCCCGGGGTGCCCCGATCCCTGTTCGGGCAATTGATGCTGTCGCAGGTCATCCTGATGGTCGCGACAGCCACGATATTGCCGATCCTGCTGGTCTATTTCCTCAGTTCGACCGCTGACCGGCTGATCTCGGCAGAGCTTGCCCGCGATGCGCGCGCGATCGCGGCCGGCAACCCGCCAGGACCAGAGGAACTCGGCGAGGCCCCCGACGACACGACTTTTCTCCACGGTGGCACTGGACGGTCGGGCCGGCGTTTCGTGGTCTATGATGCCAGTGGCACCATTGTGCGGCGGGGGGGCGATGCGATGCCGATCCCGCTTTCGGGTGTGCCGCGTGGCCCGGTTCCGATTTTCTTGCGGCATGGTCGATATGATGTGCTCAGCCTGCCGCTTGCCCGCGCCGGGACGGCGCCGCAGTGGATCGTGATGGTTCAGGACAGGACCGTCCCCGAGGAAATCGTCGACGATGTCGTGACCTCGTTTCTCTCGCGCTTCGTCTGGATCGTTCCGGCATCGCTGCTCGCGTCGCTGCTGGTCGGGCTTTTCGTCGTGCGGCAGGTCACGGACAAGTTTCGCCGAACCGCGGCGCAGGTGGACGCGATCAGCACGCATCGCATCGACGTTCGTCTTCCGCCCGACGATCTTCCGACCGAAGCTGCCCCGCTTGCCAGCGCGATCAACCGGGTGCTCGACCGCTTGCAGGCGGGCTATCGATATCAAGGCGAGTTCGTGGGCAATGTCGCCCATGAGCTGCGAACGCCGCTGGCGCTGATCTCGCTGCGGACGGAGGCGCTCGATCCGTCACCCGAACGCGACCTGATCCTGCGTGCGGTGGAGCGCGCCAACCATGTGGTCAGGCAATTGATGGAACTTGCGGCGATCGATCGCCACTATCCCGAAATCGAGTCGATCGACGCCTGCGTGCTGGTGCGCGATATCGTCGGCCTGATGGCGCCGCTGGTCTTCCGGGCCGACCATGTCATTGCCTTTGTCGAGCCTGCATCGGGCGCGCCTTTCGTGCAGGGCGTTCCGGGCCTCCTTCAAATCGCGCTCACCAACCTGATCGACAACGCCGTGCGGCATACGCCGGCCGGCTGCGCGATCACCGTGAGGGTGGAACCGGATGGCGGCATCGTGGTGGAGGATGATGGGCCGGGACTGGCGGTGGATACGGACCAGGGTGACAGCCGGCGCTATCGACGGGAAGGCACCAATCGCAGCGACAGTGCCGGACTTGGCCTCTCGATCGTCGAACGTATCGTGACGGTATGTGGCGGTCTTATCGAGATCGGCAATCGCCCATTGGGCGGCGCCAGGTTCGCGATTCGCCTGCTGGTGACACCTGAAGCGAAAAACTGAGGAAGGATGACGCCCCGACGGTTCGGGGTGGAGGAGCCCGGAATCCTGGCCTGCGATTCCGGTCCTCGTCATTGCCCGAGCGTCTCAGCGCCGGAGCGGGGTTCCCGAGCGCGGGTCGACCGGCGTGGTCGTGGCGGGATATCCGGGCACGGCGCCGGCTGCCAGCATCCGCATCGCCTCCTGGTGGATGGCTGCCTGAACGGCGGGATTGGAGAAATCGACCGGACCCGAATAGGGATTGGCGGCGATGGCCCTGCTGTTGGACACCAGGCTGGCCACGGGAGCGGTGCTGCCATCCGCCATGTGGTAGCGGCTGCGATCAGCGCCGGGGCAGATGCTTCCCGTCGCCGCGAAGAAGGCGTCGGCGCTCTTGATGTCCTGGCACATCCGGGAGACCGCGACATTGTCGAATCCCATCGCATGCCATGCGGCGGCGTCAGAGCGGCGATTGCAGCCTTCGTCGTTCCTGCCGAGATTGAGGCTGAAGGCGACGGGGCCGCCGGCGGCGCCGCCACCCGTGCCGATCAGGCAGGGATTGGCGCCCCCGAAATAGCTCCCCTGAGCGCTGGGAGTGGTCCATTCGTGGCCGCTATAGGTGACATGCTCGTTGGCGGGGGCTTCGGACACAGGGCCGGTGATCGCTTCGACCGTGACGGCACTATTGGACTGGGCCGCATCGGTCAGGGCCTGTTGTGCGGCGACGGGCGCGGCGCACCAGGCGGCGCACACGGCGGAGGCAATCAATACTGCTTTCATCGGAGTTCTCCTGGGTCCAAAAAAAAGCGGGGTGGACAAGCCACCCCGCAGTCAACGTCACTGGGCACTCCAGCCAAGCGTGCCGAAGCCGAACAGCGCCTCTCCGGCTGCTCCCGCGACGTTCCAGTCGGCGGAATTGGCGTCGAAGTTCAGCGTATTGTTCTGGGCGAAGTTCACGTTGAACTTGTAGTCGGCTGAGCTCTGCCCGAAATTCAGGACCTGGAAGTTGAGCGCGGCGTTGCCGCCGGTCAGTCCGCCATAGATTCCCGAATTGAAGCTGTAGCTGCTGATGTCGCCGACGGCGTTCGGGCCGACCGAGGTGTTGATCACGGTGCCGGCCTGGCCAAGGCCGCCGACGACGGCATAGCTGGTTCCGCCGGGAAGGCTGCTGATGTCCATCGTTCCTGCGAAGCCGCTACCGGAGGATCCCGACAGCTCGTTGTTTATCGAGCCGTTGAGAGAATTCGCCGACGTTCCGCTGACGGATGCCGTGTTGACGGAGCCGTCCGAAAAGCCGCCAAGGCCTACACCGATCGCTCCACCGATATTGGCCGAGCCCGATGATTGGGCGAGCGCCGGGGATGCCGTCACGAGCGCGGAGAGCAGCGCCAGTGCGGTTGCAGTGGTATTCCTCATGATCAATCTCCTCGTCCCGGTATGATTCCCGGGACGCCAAGAAAGACCTCGATTCCTTTTCAAGTAAATTTGCCAAATATCACCGATCATATCATGGTGACATTTCGTCGTTCGTGTAATTGCCCCCGTAAAATTCGTTGGGGTGAAATTGGATTTACCTTGAAGTTTGAGCGGTTAAACTTCTTGCTGGCGAGTGCGTCGCTGGATTCTCTTTCGAGCGCGGGCGTCGCCGATCTTGCGTGCGAAGGAGCACTCGACGAGGGGGCGCGTGCCATCCGTGCACGGGGCCGGACGTCGGGAGGGCGGCGGGAGAGAGCAATCCCGCGCTGACGGCGTCAGGTGGTTGAGGCCTGGACCCTATGGAGGCTGGGTGGGACGCCGAGTTCCCCGTCATGCGCCGGGCGATCGGCATGGATCGGGTCGTCGGGAACCTTGTCATCGGGGCCGGGTGACGCACCGTGCATCGGGAAATCGAGTCTGGCCATCGTCAGGCCGTTCATCCGGGCATAGGACAGGTCGCCCCGGATCTGGGCTGCGAGGGACGCCAGCAACCGCTTGCCCAATTGGGCTTGATCGCGGCTATGCTGGACGAAGCCCACACCATTGTCCGTCACGAGCAGTTCGAGCATGCCGGGCCTGAACTTGTGCCGTCGCAGCGCGACGCATATCTCGCCATGCCGGTCATCGGGAAAGGCGTGCTTGTACACGTTCGTCATCAGTTCGTTCACGATCAGCCCGACGATGACCATCTGGCCGAGCGGCAACGTGATCGGATCGATTTCGAGTCGAAGGGCTATCGGTCTCAGGCCGAGAGTGGCCTGCTGCAATTCAGCGCAAAGTTCCTCGAGAAACCCCCGCGCATTCATTTCCTGCCTGTCCACGGCGCGCACGCGCAGGCGGCGATACACCCGCCCGAGCACGATCATCCGGCTCGACAGGTCGCCAAGGGCAGCGCGCGTTTCAGGTTCGATCGCCTCCCGCGACCGTATCGAGGCAAGTGAAACCAGCATTGCCAGGTCGTTCGCCACCCGGTGCGAAATCTCGTCGAAGAAGGCGGAGATCCTGTCGCGGTCAGTCCTGGCCTGCCTGGATTCCCGGTCAAGCTCGGTGATCCAGCTGTCGGCCCGGCCCGTCTGCCAGGCGATGGTCAGGCCGGCACCTATCGTCCCGATGACGCCGAGCGCGTCTTCCGGGCGGGAGATCGCAAAGCCCTCGCCGGGCAGGAGCAAGGCGAGCTCGAGCGCGCCGACCGCCACCCCGACCAGCACCGCGCCGCGCCCGCCAAGAACCGCCAGCACGGCGAAGGCGAAGCACAGGAACGCCAGGGCAGGAGCAGGGCTCGTCGGTGCGGCCAGCGCGCTGCAGACGCACACCAGCGAGACGATCAACGTCGCAAAGGCAGCGCGCGCGCCCCATCTGATGACCTGCTTCATGACATGATTTTCCGTCCGCGAATGCTACGCCACCCGCAATGGCTGCGATGAAGGATGCTGTTTCATGGTCGCAGCGGCGGTGGCTTCGAAGGTCATGGTTGCGAACGCGCCGGGCTCCACCAGTCCCGCGGCAAGGGCCAGGCCGACCATGTGGCTGCGGTTCCTCGCGCGGAGCTTGAGCTTGATGCTTTCGATATGTTTGTCGACGGTGCGCCACCCGATGCCCAGACGGCCGGCGATTTCTTTCGCCGAGAGCCCCAGGATCACAAGTCGAAGCGCATCCAGTTCCCGTGGAGTGAGGTGATCGAACGGACAAGGTTGGCGTGACATCGTTGGTTCCTTCCGGGCGGTTGCTTGCAACCGATGCGAATTGCTTCACATCGACACGACCAAGGCAGAAAGTATCACAGCTTTGGATGTATCTTCCTGCGACCCTTGACTTACTCGAACCTTACAAGTCGGCAGTTATCTGCCATTCTCTTGAAGCGGATGCCCCGTTCTGGGGCAGTAGGAAAAGCGCGTACGTAATAATATGTCGCTCCGTTCTGAATCCGTCGGCCAGCGGAGCAGGGGATGGTGTGCGGAAAGGACATCTCAGCTTGCCTTGCGCAGCGCCGCGACCTGCTTCGGGGTCACGCTCGACGGCTTGGCCCCGAAGCGGGCGGTGACATAGTTGGCGACCGCGGCAATCTCCGCGTCGCTATAGGCGTGGCCGAACGCTGGCATGACCGCTTCACCCTGGGCCGTTGCGCGCCGGGCGCCGAGGATCACGACCTGCGCCACGTTGATCGCGGTCGGATCGTTGACCGCGCTCGAGCCGTTGAGGGTTGCGAGGCCGTTCAGCGCGCCGTTGCCGTTCCACGCATGGCAGCCGATACAGGCGCCCTCGAAGATCTTCTTGCCGAGCGGCGCGGCCTGGTCGGCGGCTGCCATGCGATGTCCGGCGGGAGCCGGGCCGGGCGCGGGGTGCGGCTGGCCCGGCGTCGAGACGGCCGGGATGCTGCGGAGATAGGTGACCATCGCCGCGATGTCCGACGGCGTTAGGTGGCGCAGGCTGAGATCGACCGCCTCGCCCATCGGGCCGGTGGCGGTGCCGCGCCCGGGCGCGTGACCCTGGGAGAGATATTGGACGAGATCCGCGTCGCTCCAGTCGCCGACGCCGGTCGTCTTGTCGGCGGTGATGTTGAACGCGCGCCAGCCGGCGGCGACCGCGCCGGCATATTTGCGGCGATTGTCGAGCGCCTGCACCAGGTTGCGTGGCGTATGGCATTCGCCGCAATGCGCCATCGCCTCGGACAGATAGGCACCGCGGTTCCACGCCGGGCTGCGATCGGTGTTGAGTTCGAACCGGCGGTTCGGGTTGAACAGCGCCCCCCAGATCGACATCAGCCAGCGCTGGTTGAAGGGGAAGGAAAGGGCGGTCGCCGGAGCCTGCCGGCCGACCGGCGCGAGCGTGGCGAGATAGGCGCGGATCGCCAAGGCGTCGGCATCGGTCATCCAGCTATAGGACGCATAGGGCATTGCCGGGTAGAGGCGCCCCTTCGGCCCCTTGCCCTCGCGTAGCGCGGCGAGGAACTGGGCGTCGCTCCAGCCGCCGATTCCGGTCGCCTTGTCGGGTGTGATGTTGGGCGACCAGATCGTGCCGAAGGGCAGCTTGAAGGCGAGGCCACCAGCGAAGGGCACGCCGCCCCTGGCGGTGTGGCACGCCTGGCAATCGGCGGCGAGCGTCAGATACTTGCCGCGCGCGACCGGATCGGTCGAGGCGAAGTCGGCGGGCACACCGGTCGGCGGCGGGCCCTTATAGTCGGCGAGTGCAACCCGATGTCCGCCGGCGAAATCCATCGCGCCCGGGCCGAACGCGATCCAGCCGAATATGCCGGCGCCGACCGCCACAATGGCCGCGACGACGATCAGCACGATGCGACGGCGGCTCATGCCTCCTTCCTTCCGGCAAGCACGTCGCGATCGATCGGCAGGCGGCGCAGGCGCTTGCCGGTGGCGGCGAAGATCGCATTGGCGAGCGGGGCCATCGCCGCGACGGTACCGGCCTCGCCGATGCCGCCCGGCGCTTCACCGCTGCGCATGATATGGACCTCGATCGGCGGGGTCTCGTTCATGCGGAGCATGCGATAGTCGTGGAAATTGCTCTGCTGGACCCGGCCCTTGTCGATGGTGATCTCGCCGTAGAGCGCGGCGGTGAGCCCGAAGACGAGGCCGCCCTGGAGCTGGGCGATGATCGTGTCGGGGTTCACGGCGATACCGGTATCGACGACGCAGACCATTCGGCGCAGCGTGACCTCGCCATCCTCCGATACTCCGGCCTCGGCGACGGTGGCGATCCAGCTCGCAAAGGCGGGCTGGACCGCGACGCCCCGGCCGACGCGCGGGGGCAGGGGCGTGCCCCAGCCGGATTTCTGCGCGACGACGCGAAGCGCTGCCTGGAGCCGGGGCGCCTTGCCGAGCATGTTCATGCGGAACTGGATCGGATCGATACCGGCCTTGTGCGCCAGTTCGTCGATGAAGCTTTCGATGACGAAGACATTGTGCGCCGGACCGACGCCGCGCCAGAAGCCGGTCGGCACGGCGGGCGGTTCCTCGCGGACGAAATCGACCCGGAAGTCGGGGATGTCGTACGGCATGTCGGCCGCGCAATCGACCGCGTCGAAATCCTGCCCGTTGACGAAGGCGGGCGGCAGCCAGCGCGCGAGCACCGACGAACCGGTGATGATGTGATGCCAGGCGGCGATCCTGCCGTCCTCAAGCCTCGCGCTCAGCCGGTCGTGCCAGGCGGGGCGATAGACGTCATGCTGGATATCCTCCTCGCGGCTCCACACCACTTTTACCGGTGAGTCGACCTGCTGCGCGATGCGCACCGCCTTCTCGACCTGGTCGACCTCGAGCCGACGACCGAAGCCGCCGCCGAGCAAGTGGTTGTGCACGACCACCTTGTCGAGCGGCAGCCCGGTGACCCTGGCGGCGGCGGCCTGGGCGCGGCTCATCACCTGGATGCCAGTCCAGATCTCGCAGCCGCCGGGCTTCACGTGGACGGTGCAGTTCATCGGTTCCATCGGCGCATGGGCGAGGAACGGCACGTCGTAGGTGACCTCGACCGGGTCCTTGCCGAGTGCCTTGGCCACGTCCCCGACCTTCTTGGCGTTGACGCCGGGACGCTGGCTGGCCCTGATCAGGTTGGCGCGAATCTGGGCGGTGTCGACGCCGGCGTTGCTCCCCTCGCTCCAGGTGATGTTCAGCGCGGCGAGGCCCTGAATCGCGGCCCACATATGATCGCCGACGACCGCGACCAGATCGTCGAGCACCACCACCTTGCGGAAGCCGGGCACCAGCTTCGCGGCGCTGTCGTCGACATGGCCGACCTTGCCGCCGAATACCGGCGAATGCGCGAAGGTGGCGAACTTCACCCCCGGGGGCATCGCGTCGATGCCGTATCTGGCCTGGCCGTTGACCTTTTCCGGCGTGTCGAGCCGGCGGAGCGGCTTGCCGATCAGCCGGAACGCCTTGGGGTCCTTCAGCACAGGATCGGCGGGCGGCTTCAACCCGGCGGCTCGGCCGGTCAGCGCGCCATAGCCGATCCGGCGGCCGGTCGAATCGTGGATCACCTCGCTCGCCTCGGTGCGGCAACTCGCCGGATCGACTTTCCAGGCGGCCGCGGCCGCCTGGACCAGGATCGCGCGCGTGCCCGCCCCGGCCTTGCGCAGCGGCAGCCAGAAGGCGCGGATCGAATTGGAGTTGCCGGTCGCCTGAAGACCGAACACCGGGTTGCCGTAGAGCGCGTCGCTGGGCGGGGCATGCTCGTAGCTGACCTGGCGCCAGTCGGCGTCAAGCTCCTCCGCGAGGATCATGGAGATCGAGGTATAGACTCCCTGGCCCATCTCCACCTGCGGCATCACCAGGGTGACACTGCCCGTGCGGTCGATGCGGATGAAGGCGTTGGGCGCGAAGCCGGCGGGCGCCGAGCCTGTCGCGGCCGCTTCCGCCGCCATGCCCCCCGGGGCGATAAAGCCGACGACCAGCCCGCCGCCGACCGCCGCCCCGACCTGGAGCAGGGTACGGCGGGAGAGGATCGGGCCGGCTGGCGAAGGGGCGGTGGCAACTGACATTGGCGAAGGACCTTGTGGAAGCGGGCAGGAGCGCGAAGGTCGAAGCACGTCAGGGTGTGGCGGCGGCTTTCTTGATCGCCTCGCGGATACGCACATAGGTGCCGCAGCGGCAGATATTGCCTGACATGGCGGCGGCGATATCGGCATCGTCGGGCGCCGGCGTGCCGGCGAGCAGGGCCGCGGCGGCCATGATCTGGCCCGACTGGCAATAGCCGCACTGGATCACCTCGTGATCGAGCCAGGCGCGCTGGACCCTTGCCCCGGCGGGGGTCTCGCCGATCGCCTCGATGGTGGTGACAGCGCGGGTGCCGAGCGTGCCGACGGGCAACTGGCAGGATCGCAGCGGGGCGCCGTCGACATGGACAGTGCAGGCGCCGCACTGGGCGATGCCGCAGCCGAACTTCGTGCCGGTCAGGCCAAGGAGATCGCGCAGCACCCACAACAGCGGCATGTCCGCCGGGGCCTCTACGTCATGCGCAACGCCATTCACCGTCAGGTTGAGCATGTCGCTCCTTCCGCCACCCGCAGGCAGCCGTCTGGTACCATGCTGACGCGATGCCGGTTTGCGCCGGCATCCCGGGCAGGCAAAGCGCAGGTCGTCACGCCTGCGTTTCAGCCTGACGGTACGTCCGGATATTGACCAACGTCAATATCGCGAGGGAATCGGTGGCGAAGCAATGAGAAGCGTGACAGATTTGTCATGAGACGGAACTAGGTACGCCATGCCTAAGATGAAATAGCCGCCATCCGATACTGACGATCGCACCGGGAACCCCATGAATCTGACTCCGATCTTCTACGATGCTTCCGGTCGACGGCGCCGGCGGTTCGCGTTCGCGGTCGGCGCATTCGTGGCGCTGTTGTTGCTCTCCTGCGCGGCGCTGGCCCTGTCGATCGGGGCGGTGCCGCGCGCGCCGCTGTTGCCGATCGAAGCCGAGCATCCCGCGCTCACCCGCCTGCCACCGCCGCATGAGCCGCTGCTGAAGCGCGCGCGGCACAGCCTGAACCATTATGCCCGACTGCTCACCGGCCGTCCGGCGCGCGGGGTGCGCGAGAATGCGCCGCTGGCGATCGGTTTCCATGTGCCGTGGGACGAATCCAGCGCCGCCTCGCTGCGCCGGCACATCGACGATCTCGACTGGCTGATCCCCGGCTGGGTCTCGGTGACGGGCGCCGACCACCGCATCACCGTGTTTCGCGATCAGGCGGGACGGGCGATCCTCAACCGCGCGCCGCGTCGTCCGCTGCTGCTGCCGATGATCCAGAACGCGATCCAGGGGAACTGGGACGGCAAGGGCATGGCGGCCCTGCTCGACAGCCCGGCGCAGCGGCGCGCGTTGCTCGACAAGCTCGAGCCCTGGCTCGCGGCGAACCAGGCCGGCGGCGCCTTCTTCGATTTCGAGGAACTGCCGCCCAGCGCGCAGCCCGACTATCGGGCTTTCCTGCGCGAGGCGAAGGCGCGTTTCGGGCGGCATGGCTGGATCGTCGCGATCGCGGTGCCGGTGGGTGAGGATTCGGGCTGGGACGTGGCCGCTTATGCCGCGATCGTCGACCGGGTCTTCCTGATGGCCTATGACGAGCATGAACTGAGCGGCGTGCCCGGCCCGATCGCGTCCCAGGCCTGGTTCGAGCAGGCGGTGGAGCGCGCCTCGCGCGGCGTGCCGCCGGCCAAGCTGGTCGTGGCGATCGGCAACTACGGCTATGACTGGCACGGCAAGGGCGGCGATTCACTGGCGATCGACGAAGGCTGGCAGGCGGCGCGGGAATCCAGCGCGATGCCGACATTCGATCGGTCGAGCGGCAATAGCGGTTTCGCTTATGACGACGGCACCGAGCGGCATGTGGTGTGGATGCTCGACGCAGCCTCCGCCTATAACCAGATGCGCTTCCTGTCGCGCGCCGGGATCGGCGCGGTGGCGGTGTGGCGGCTCGGTTCGGAGGATCCCGGCCTGTGGTCGATCTTCGGGCGAACCCATCGCACCCTGCCGCCGCCTTCGACGATCAATGCGATTCCGGCGGGCACCGATGTCGATATCGAGGGCAGCGGCGAGATCCTCAAGATTTCGGGGGTTCCGGTCGAGGGCATCAGGCGGACGATCGCAGCGAAGGATGGATCGATCGCGGCGGTCGATTTCACCCGATTGCCTTCGCCCTATGTCGTGTCACGGACGGGCTATCGGCCGGGCGAGGTCGCGCTGACCTTCGACGATGGCCCCGACCCGGTGTGGACGCCGCGAATCCTCGATATCCTGAAGCGCGAGCATGTACCGGCGACCTTCTTCATCATCGGCGAGAATGCCCTGACCGAGCGCCCGCTGCTCGAACGCATGGTGGCCGAGGGGCATGAGGTGGGCAACCACACCTATACCCATCCGAACCTGGCCGGCGCGACCGACAACGAGACGGCGTTCCAGCTCAACACGACCCAGCGGCTGTTCCAGGCCTTTACCGGGCGCTCGCTCCGCCTGTTTCGCGCGCCTTATTTCGGTGACGCCGAGCCGACCACGGCCGACGAAATCGACCCGGCGCTCCAGGCGCAGGACCGCGGCTATATCTCGGTCGGCCTGCATGTCGATCCGGGCGACTGGAAACGGCCCGGCGTCCAGACGATCATCGACCAGACGATCGCCGGCGTTGAGGCGTCGAACGTCGAGCGCAGCGGCAATGTGGTCCTGCTGCACGATGCCGGCGGCAATCGCGCGGAGACGGTCGCGGCGCTGCCGGTGATCATCGACCAGCTCCGCGCCAAGGGATATAAATTCGTTTCCGTATCGAGCCTGGCGGGGATCCCGCGCGACGTGGCCATGCCGGTGATCTCGGAGAGCGACCGCGTCGCCGCCGAGACCAACTTGTTCATCTTCGGCGCGATCGGCGCGACGATCACGGCGCTTGGCTGGATATTCCTGTTCGCGATCACCATCGGCATCGCTCGGGCGATCACCTTGTCGGCGCTCGCGCTGATCCAGGCGCGGCGCGAGGGCAAGACGATCTTCCCGTCGATCGACCCGAACCGCTTCGTCACGGTGATGATCCCCGCGTTCAACGAGGAGAAGGTGATCGTCCGGGCAGTGCAGGGCGTTCTGGCCAGCGTCGACGTACGGATCGAGGTAATCGTGATCGACGACGGGTCGAGCGACGGCACCAGCGCCGTGGTGACCGAAGCCTTTGCAGACGAGCCGCGCGTGCGGCTGCTGACCCTGCAGAACGGGGGCAAGGCACGGGCGCTCAACGAAGGGCTCAAGCTCGCGACCGGCGAGATCGTCATCGCGCTTGACGCCGATACCCAGTTCGAGCCGCGGACCATCTCCCGGCTGGCGCGCTGGTTCGTCGATCCGGCGCTTGGCGCGGTGGCGGGCAACGCCAAGGTCGGCAACCGGGTGAACCTCGTCACCAAATGGCAGGCGCTCGAATATATCACCGCCCAGAATCTCGAGCGGCGCGCGCTCGCCCGGCTGAATGCGATGACCGTGGTGCCGGGCGCGGTCGGCGCCTGGCGGCTGTCGGCGATCCAGAGCGTCGGCGGCTATCCCGACGATACGCTGGCCGAGGACCAGGACCTGACCATCGCGATCCAGCGCGCCGGCTGGAAGGTGACGTACGATCAATATGCCGTCGCCTGGACGGAAAGCCCGGAGAGCTTTGCAGGGCTTGCCAAGCAGCGTTTCCGCTGGGCCTATGGCACCCTGCAATGCCTGTGGAAGCACCGCGCGGTGATGCTCCATGGCCGTCCCCCGGGGCTCGCACGGGTCGGGTTGCCGCAGGCGATCGTGTTCCAGATCCTGCTCGCGTCGATTTCGCCGATCATCGACCTGGCGCTGATCGTCAGTTTCGTGACGACCTGGATCGCGGTCCAGGCCCATGGATGGGCGCAGACCCAGCATGATGTCGAGAGGATGCTCGTCTATTGGCTGGTCTTCACCGCGATCGACCTGCTCGCCGCGGTCATTGCCTTCGCGCTCGAGCGCCGCGAGAAATGGCGGCTGTTGTGGCTGCTGATCCCGCAGCGCATCGGCTATCGCCAGGTGATGTACTATGTCGTGCTGAAGGCGATCGCCCAGGCGCTGCGCGGTCCGCATGTCGGCTGGGGCAAGCTGCAAAGGACGGGACGGGTGACGGCGAATTAGGGGGCAGCGTTCTGGCGCACCGGCGGAGCGTCAGAAGCTGACGGTGAGGTCAGTGAACCCGTAATGCGTGTCGCCGGTGGCCGGGGCGTTGGGAGCGTCGCGCAGGAAGCGGCCCTTGACCAGCACCGCGAACCCCATACCGAGTTGCAGCCGCCCGGGCGCGAGCCAGTAGCGGACCCTGCCGTCGATCTGCGTGCCGACATGGTCGCCCGCGGCGCCCGAGGGATCGCGCACGCCCGAATTGGCGAAGGCATCGGTCGTGCTCGCCAGCCAGACGCCGCGCAGGGTGAGATGGGCATCGAGGCGCGTCGAGGGATTGAACTCGGCCCGTACCGCTGCGCTGGCCAGATTGGTGCGGGAAACGGCGGCAAACAGGCCGGAAGGGCTGAATTCGAACGCCGAATCCCCGATCAGCGTATCGAACCTGCCGAAGGTGGCGTCAGGACCATCGCCGGACGCATAGTCTCCAAGCACCGCGAGGCGTGGCATCCAGCCACCACCCGTAAAGCTCCGGCCGACAGCGCCGTGCAGCAGCCATGCGGAAACCCTGCGATCGGCGATGTCGGCGGCGCTTGTGCTCAATCGCGTGGTGCCGGTTTGCCAGGCGCCTTCGACATCATAGTCGAGCGTGCCGGACTTTGGTGCGCGGAACAGGCGAATGCCGGGGGTCCACAGTCTCCGGTCGCGGGTGGCGAAATGCGGCGCGTCGGATTCGACGAAGCGATAGAGATAGAGTTCGAGGGTGCCATTCAACGTGCCGGCCCTGGTGCCGGTGATGCCGAAGAGCTGGCGGTGCGTGGTCTCACGGTCGAGCTCGAAACGGTTGCCGTAGATGCCGTCCTGATCCTCCGGAAGCCTGATCTGCGGCAGAGTCCAGAACAGGGTCAGCCTGTCGCCGTCCTTCGCCTTCCAGTCGGCACGCAGCCCGGTGAAGCTGTTGAAGCTGTTGCGGTTGATCGGCCGCGCGGCAAGGCGCCGCGAGCCGAGGTCCATGGTGAAGCGACCTGCCTGGATCGAGGTGCCGGGCGCGACATCGGCCGAGACATAAGCCTGGATCGGCTCGATCGCGTCGACGTCGTTGACGCCGACCGATCCGTGCCGACGGTGGAAATGCGCGCGTGAATCGAGGATCTCGGCGCCGAGGCGGAACGGGCCGCTGTTATATTCGCCGAACAGGTCGAGCCGGGTGAACAGGGCGGTATCGTCCGCGGGAAGGCCGGCGCGATATTGTCCGTCGATCACCTCGCCGCGGGCGCGGAAATTTCCCTCAAGCCTGAGGTTCCCGTTATCGGCTCGTGCCTGGGCGGCAAGGCACAACGCGACCATTGCCGCGGAACGGCGTATTCCCCTCTTCACTCAGCCCTCCCCCGGCCAATGGCGCGGGACCGGGGCTAGGCTATAGAGAGACGGATCGCCAGAGGGACGCCCAACAATGACGCTACGGATCGCCCGGACCTTCACCCTGTGGTTGCTGCTGGCGGTGGCGGCTGGCCCGGCATGGGCTGCCCCCGCCCGCGCGCCGTTGGTGCTGGCGGCCGCGTCGCTGCAGGAATCGATGACCGCCGCAGCCGATGCGTGGGCGCGCAAGGGGCATCCAAGGCCGGTGATTTCTTTCGCCGCATCCTCAGCGCTCGCCCGGCAGGTGGAGGCGGGGGGCGCGGCCGACCTGTTCGTTTCGGCCGACGAGGAATGGATGGACGCGCTGGCGGCGAAGGGGCTGATCGTTCCCGCGACGCGGAGCGATTTTCTCGGCAACCGGCTGGTGATCGTGGCGCCGGTGGCGAGCAGCGTGACGATTCCGCTGGCACGCGGGCCGCTGGCCCGTGTGCTGGGGGCGGGGCCTTTGGCGATGGCCGATACGGAAAGCGTACCGGCCGGGAAATATGGGAAGGCGGCGCTGACCCGGCTGGGCGTGTGGGAGACGGTCAGCCCGAAGGTGGTACGCGCCGAGAATGTACGAGCGGCGCTGGCCCTGGTCGAACGCGGTGCCGCGCCGCTGGGCATCGTTTACGCCACCGATGCGAAGGCATCGGCGAAGGTGCGGATCGCCGGGGTATTCCCGGCGTCCTCGCACCCGCCGATCACCTATCCGATCGCGCGGTTGACGGCGTCGGCCAATCCGGAAGGAGAGGCGTTCCGGCACTTCCTCGTGTCGCGCGAGGGCAAGGCGATCTTCGTTCGATATGGTTTCTCCGCCCGGTGACGACCGGGGTGAAGATCTGGCGCGCCGGAGAAGGGGCGATAGCTCCATGCTGAGCCCTGACGAATGGACCATCATCCTGCTGTCGCTGAAGATAGGGGCCGTCGCGATGGGGGTGACCCTGCCGATCGCATTCGTGCTGGCCTGGGTGCTCGCGCGCTGGCGTTTCCCAGGTAAGATATTGCTCGACGCGCTGGTCCACCTGCCGCTGGTGGTGCCGCCGGTGGTGACTGGCTGGCTGCTGCTGATCGCCTTCGCGCCGGGCGGGCCGATCGGCGGCTGGCTGTTTCACTGGTTCGGCGTCTCGGTGTTGTTCCGCTGGACCGGGGCGGCCATCGCCGCTGGGGTGATGGCGCTGCCACTGATGGTGCGCGCGATGCGCCTGTCGATCGAGGCGGTCGACCGGCGACTTGAAGGCGCGGCGCGGACGCTCGGCGCAGGGCCGGGCAAGGTGTTCCGGACGATCACGCTGCCGCTGAGCATTCCGGGCATCCTGGCCGGCGCGGTGCTCGGCTTCGCGCGGTCGATCGGCGAGTTCGGGGCGACCATCACCTTCGTCTCCAATGTTCCGGGGCAGACCCAGACCCTGCCGCTCGCCATCTATTCGGCACTCCAGCAACCGGGCGGCGAAGCGATCGTGTGGCGGCTGTCGGCAATTTCGGTCGGCTTGTCGCTGGCGGCACTGATCGCATCCGAACTGCTGGCGCGGCGGGCGGGGAGGGGCATGTATGTCCTTTGACCTCGCCCTGTCGAAGCAGCTCGGCGACACCGGGATCGCTGTCGAGTTCGTGGCCGGGGAGGGGGCGACCGTGCTGTTCGGTCCCTCGGGCATCGGCAAGACCAGCGTGCTCAACATGGTCGCCGGCCTGCTGGCGCCCGATGGCGGCCATGTCCGCGTCGGCGGTGAAACGCTGTTCGACGCCGGCGACGGTATCGACCTGCCGCCCGAGCGGCGCCACGCGGGCTATGTGTTCCAGGAACCCAGGCTGTTCCTGCATCTGAAGGTGCGTGCTAACCTGCTGTACGGCGCCCCCGCCGGGTCCGTGATCGGCGAACCGCTCGATTTCCTGGGGATCGGCAATCTGCTCGATCGCTGGCCCCGCACGCTGTCGGGCGGGGAGGCGCGGCGGGTGGCGATCGGACGGGCGTTGCTAAGCGCGCCACGCTTCCTGCTGCTCGACGAGCCGCTGTCCTCGCTCGACCGCCCGCGCCGCGAGGAAACGATGCGCGCTATCGAACATATCCGCGACGATCTGGGGCTGCCGATCCTGATGGTGACGCACGACCCCGAAGAGGCTGAGCGGATCGGTACCCGGATCGTGCGGATGTAAACTTCTGCCAGAGTAGTGGGCGGATCGGAATGCCCAGGACCCGGCGAAGGACTATCTTGCGCCCGGCAGCCGGGTGCGGCACAAGAGTGCCAATACCGGGGGGTATCATGAAAAATCTGGCGCGGGCATCGTCCGCTTTCCTGCTGTGCTTTGCCGGCCTTTCCACGATTGAAGCCGCGCAATCGATCGTGCCCCCGCCTGACGCACAGGCAGCATCGGCTGCGACGACAGATGCGCCACCGCCCGCCGAGGGCTTTGTGCGCCTTCCCGCCAATACCCCGGTCGAGCTCGAAATTGCTGCCGCGCTGAGTTCCAAGACCAGCAAGATCGACGAGACATTCCCGATCCGCCTCCACTCCGCCATCGTCATCGGTGGCAGGACTATCGTGCCGGCTGGGACGATGGGGCTGGGGCAGGTCGTCCATGCCGCGAAGGCTCGCGCGATGGGCAAGGCGGGTGAATTGATCCTCGCGGCGCGCTATATCGAGTGCGGCGATACGCGCGTCAGGCTGCGCGGCTTCAAGCTCGGCCTCGGCAGCACGGGCGAGGACAAGATCGACAAGGTCGCTGCACTGACCATTGTCGTGGCGACGCCCTTCATGTTCATGAGCGGTGGCGATCTGATCGTACCGCCGGGCAGTCTCGCCCAGGCTCGGCTGATGAGCGCGGCGGACCTCCGGGTCGACTCCGCGTCCGCCTGCGCGTCAACCGCCGCAGCCACCAATAATATCATCGTGCCGGCCGTCGCACCGGCGCCCGCCCTGCCGGAGAGCGCAACAGCGACGCCGGTTCCCGTTCAAACAAAGTGAGGATGTCCTTCATGAAAGTTCGTATTGCTTCTTTCCTTTTCGTGGGGGGGCTTTCGCTTGCCGCCACGTCCCTGCCGGCACAGGAAGCGCAGCAGGCGCCCCTGGTCACCAAGGCGGGGCCGATCCCGGCGCCGCAGCCCGGCAAGGGTCAGATCATCTTCTACCGGCCGGGGTCGATGATGGGCATGGCGCTGGGCTGCACCGTGCATGAAGGCGATGCCGAAATCGCGCGCCTCGGCTCAGGCAAATACTGGGTGCACAATGCCGAACCCGGCAAGCACACCTACAACACCGAAGCCGAGAACAAGGACACGCTCAATCTCGAGATCGAGCCCGACGAGACCTATTATGTGAAGTGCAAGATCGGCATGGGCATCGTCGCCGGTCGTCCCAATATCTCGCCGTCCGATCGCGCTGAATTCGCGAAGAAGGCGAAGGGCCTGAATCTCTGGAAGCCGAAGGGCGACTGAACCGGCAGCGCCCGCGCCCTGGCCGGAATTGCGAAGCCGCCGCCCTTTACCCGGGGCGGCGGCTTTTTCATGTTTTTCTGGGCGGGCGATGGCGGTCATCAGGTAGGCAGTATCCCATTTCCAGCGCCCTGATGTTTCCTGTCAGCACGCTAAATGGGGTTTCTCGCCGATTTTTGGCTGTTTATACCCATTTTTCGTAGTATTTGGTCATTATAGGACTATTTTCTCATTGTAAGTCATTGATTCTACGTAACGACGTGGTTGGCATGGGTAATGCAATGGGAAGCGGGCGGGTAGCAAATCCCGCTTGTGATGTTGCTCATGGAGGACCCTGGAATGACTCGCCCGACTATGTCTCGCCCCGTTTCCGTTGCCGCCGGCTTCGCTCTGGTCATTGCCTTTGCCGCACCGGCGATGGCGGGTACGCGTTCCGTGATCTCGTCCACAGGCGGCGCCCGGGCTGCTGGGCCTGCGCAGACCCCTCGCAGAGTCTGCCTGTTCCCGACCGTTACGGGCGATCCCGTGGTGACTGGATCGATGCTTGGCAAGCGCGTCTGCCGTACCAAGGCTGAGTGGGAAACGCGGGGCGTGATCTTCCAGACGAAATAAATGTTCTGCCCCCGCGTGCGAACCAAGAGCCGCTGCCCGGTCGGACCAGGCGGCGGCTCTTTCGTAATGGGGCAGGAGCCGGTTTCCGCCGCGACCGGAGAGGGGCGGCGAGGATGCCTGTAGTCTCTCCGTAGCAATCGCAACGAAAAACCGCCGCCCGGGCATCCCCGGACGGCGGCTTTTCAGTTCAACGCCGAACGGCTGGATCAGCTGTTCAGATACTCGCCGGCATCCTCGTCGGTGCCGTGACCCGAGGGCGTGACCGACGCCAGGGCATCGCTGCCCGTGTCGTCGCGCACGTCACGCGCCAGTTCAGCCGCATGCTCTTCCGCCGCCGAATTCGGGGCCACGAGCACTTCCTGCAGGCGACGCTGCTGGACGCGCAGTGCGGCATCGCGGCTGGAGGCCGCAACACGCAGGCGGTTCATGCCAGCGCCGGTGCCCGCCGGGATGAGGCGGCCGACGATGACGTTCTCCTTGAGGCCGATCAGCGTGTCCTGCTTGCCCTGGACCGCAGCCTCGGTGAGGACGCGGGTGGTCTCCTGGAACGACGCCGCCGAGATGAAGCTGCGGGTCTGCAGCGACGCCTTGGTGATGCCGAGCAGAACCGGCTTGCCCTGTGCAGGGGTCTGGTTCTTGGCGATCTTCGAGTTGATGTCGTCCATCTCGTCGCGATCGACCTGCTCGCCGGCGAGCAGCGTGGTGTCGCCGCCGTCGGTGATCTCGACCTTCTGCAGCATCTGGCGAACGATCACCTCGATGTGCTTGTCGTTGATCTTCACGCCCTGGAGACGATAGACCTCCTGGATTTCCGACACGAGATATTCAGCGAGCGGCTCGATGCCGAGCACCTCGAGAATGTCGTGCGGATCGGGCGAGCCGCCGATCAGGTTGTCGCCACGCTTGACGTAGTCGCCTTCCTGGACGTCGATCACCTTCGACTTCGGCACCAGATACTCCACGACCTCGCTGCCGTCCTCGGGCTGAATGCCGATCTTGCGCTTGGCCTTGTAGTCCTTGCCGAACACGACGCGGCCCGAAACCTTCGCGATGATCGCGTTTTCCTTGGGCTTGCGAGCCTCGAACAGTTCCGCGACGCGCGGCAGACCGCCGGTGATGTCACGCGTCTTCGCGGCTTCGCGAGAGACACGGGCCAGAACGTCGCCGCCCTGGACCTGAGCACCGTCCTCGACCGAGAGCGTTGCGCCCGGTGCGAGCATGTAGCGGCCGGCTTCACCCGAACCCGAGTCGAGCAGGGTCAGGCGCGGACGCAGATCCTCCTTTGACTTGGTCGCGGCGCGATATTCGGTGACGACGCGCTGCGAGATGCCGGTCGCTTCGTCCGCCTGCTCGGTCAGGGTCTTGCCCTCGACCAGGTCGACATATTTCACGACACCGGGGTTTTCCGTGATCACCGGCATGGTGAACGGATCCCATTCGGCCATCCGGTCGCCCTTCGACACGATGTGACCATCGTCGAACAGGACATAGGCGCCGTACGGAATACGGTGCACCGCACGCTCGCGCCCATCGGCATCGACGATCGCGACTTCGCCCGAACGGCTCAGCACGACGCGGCGGCCGCGCTGATCCATGATGATGCGAAGGTCGCGATATTCCATCGTGCCGTCGGCAACCGCCTCGAGGTTCGACTGCTCGTTGAGCTGTGCCGCGCCGCCGATGTGGAAGGTACGCATCGTCAGCTGGGTACCCGGCTCACCGATCGACTGCGCCGCGATGACGCCGACAGCTTCACCGATGTTGACCGGCGTACCGCGGGCCAGATCGCGCCCGTAGCACTTGCCGCAGACACCGATCTTGGTCTCGCAGACCAGCGGCGAACGGATCTTGCACGACTGGGTGCCGATCGCCTCGATCTTCGCAACCATCGGCTCGTCGAGCAGGGTGCCCGATGGGATCACGATCTCGCCGGTCTTGGTGTCGACGATGTCTTCCGCGGTCGTGCGACCGAGGATGCGCTCACCGAGCGATGCGATGGTCGAGCCGCCCTGGACGATCGCGCGCATTTCAAGCGCACGCTCCGTACCGCAATCATTCTCGATGATGACGCAATCCTGCGAAACATCGACCAGACGGCGGGTCAGGTAGCCCGAGTTCGCGGTCTTCAACGCCGTGTCCGCGAGACCCTTGCGGGCGCCGTGGGTGGAGTTGAAATATTCAAGGACGGTCAGGCCTTCCTTGAAGTTCGAGATGATGGGCGTTTCGATGATCTCGCCCGACGGCTTGGCCATCAGGCCGCGCATGCCGGCAAGCTGCTTGATCTGGGCCTGCGAACCGCGGGCACCGGAGTGGGCCATCATGTAGATCGAGTTGATCGGGGCTTCGCGGCCATTGGCCAGCTTCTTCACCGACTTGATCTCGTCCATCATGGCGTTCGCCACCTGGTCACCGCAACGGCTCCAGGCGTCGATCACCTTGTTGTACTTCTCCTGCTGCGTGATCAGGCCGTCCTGATACTGCTGCTCGAAATCCTTCACGAGGGCGCGGGTCTCGTCGACCAGCGGCACCTTCGCGTCCGGAATGATCATGTCGTCCTTGCCGAACGAGATGCCCGCCTTGAACGCGTGCTTGAAGCCGAGCGCCATGATCGCGTCGGCGAACAGCACGGTCTCCTTCTGGCCGGTGTGGCGATAGACCTCGTCGATCACGTCGCCAACGTCCTTCTTGGTGAGGAGGCGGTTGACGGTGTCGAACGGCACCTTCGAGCTCTTCGGCAGGCACTCGCCGAGCAGCATGCGGCCCGGGGTGGTCTCGTAGCGCTTGAGATACTGGTTGCCGGCCTCGTCGGTCTGCGGAACGCGGCTGATGATCTTGGTGTGGAGCGTCACCGCGCCAGCCTCGATCGCCTGATGGACCTCCTGCATGTCGGAGATCATCATGCCCTGGCCGGGCTCGTCCTCCTTCATCATCGACAGGTAATACAGACCCAGCACCATGTCCTGCGACGGCACGATGATCGGCTTGCCGTTCGCGGGCGACAGGATGTTGTTGGTCGACATCATCAGCACGCGCGCTTCAAGCTGGGCCTCGAGGCTCAGCGGGACGTGCACGGCCATCTGGTCACCGTCGAAGTCGGCGTTGAAGGCCGAGCAGACCAGCGGGTGAAGCTGGATCGCCTTGCCCTCGATCAGCACCGGCTCGAACGCCTGGATGCCCAGACGGTGAAGCGTCGGCGCGCGGTTCAGCATGACCGGGTGCTCGCGAATGACTTCGTCGAGAATGTCCCAGACTTCCTTGCGCTCCTTCTCGACCCACTTCTTGGCCTGCTTCAGGGTCATGGAGAGACCCTTGGCGTCGAGGCGGGCGTAGATGAACGGCTTGAACAGCTCGAGCGCCATCTTCTTCGGCAGGCCGCACTGGTGCAACTTGAGTTCCGGACCGGTCACGATGACCGAGCGGCCCGAATAGTCGACGCGCTTGCCGAGCAGGTTCTGGCGGAAGCGGCCCTGCTTGCCCTTGAGCATGTCGGACAGCGACTTCAGCGGACGCTTGTTGGCGCCGGTGATCGTGCGGCCGCGGCGGCCGTTGTCGAACAGCGCGTCGACCGCTTCCTGAAGCATGCGCTTTTCGTTGCGGACGATGATGTCCGGCGCACGCAGCTCCATCAGGCGCTTCAGGCGGTTGTTACGGTTGATCACGCGGCGATACAGATCGTTCAGATCCGACGTCGCGAAGCGGCCGCCGTCAAGCGGCACCAGCGGGCGCAGCTCGGGCGGGATGACCGGAACGACCTCGAGGATCATCCATTCAGGGCGATTGCCGGAATCGATGAAGCTCTCGACGACCTTCAGGCGCTTGATGATCTTCTTCGGCTTCAGCTCGGACTTGGTGACCGCCAGCTCTTCGAGCAGGTCCTTGCGCTCGCCTTCGAGGTCCAGGCTCTCGAGCATGATGCGGACCGCCTCGGCGCCGATGCCGGCCGAGAACGCGTCCTCGCCATATTCATCCTGCGCGTCGAGCAGCTCGTCCTCGGTGAGGAGCTGGTACTTCTCGAGCGGGGTGAGGCCCGGCTCGATCACGATATAGGCCTCGAAGTACAGCACGCGCTCGAGCTGCTTGAGCTGCATGTCGAGCAGCAGGCCGATGCGCGACGGCAGCGACTTCAGGAACCAGATGTGCGCGACCGGGGCAGCGAGCTCGATATGGCCCATGCGCTCGCGCCGGACCTTCGAGACGGTGACCTCGACGCCGCACTTCTCGCAGACGATGCCCTTGTACTTCATGCGCTTGTACTTGCCGCACAGGCACTCGTAGTCCTTGATCGGACCGAAGATGCGCGCGCAGAACAGGCCGTCACGCTCGGGCTTGAACGTGCGATAGTTGATGGTCTCGGGCTTCTTGATCTCGCCGAACGACCAGGACCGGATGCGCTCTGGCGAGGCGATCCCGATCTGGATCTGGTCGAAGGTCTCCGGCTTGGCCACCGGATTGGCGAAGTTGGTCAGTTCGTTCATGTTTCACTTCCCTCCAGGGAAAAATATGCGGGGCGGGGGAGGGAGCGCTGCCTTTGGAGGGCAGCGCTCTATCCTTTACTCCGCCGCGATCGCGACGCCGTCGCTGTCGAACTGCTCGACGCTCTTCAGCTCGACGTTCAGGCCCAGCGACCGCATTTCCTTGACCAGCACGTTGAAGCTCTCCGGAATGCCGGCCTCGAACGTGTCGTCACCCTTGACGATCGCCTCATAGACCTTGGTGCGGCCGACCACGTCGTCGGACTTCACCGTGAGCATTTCCTGCAGCGTATAGGCAGCGCCATACGCCTGGAGCGCCCAGACCTCCATCTCGCCGAAGCGCTGACCGCCGAACTGGGCCTTACCACCCAGCGGCTGCTGGGTGACGAGGCTGTACGGGCCGATCGACCGCGCGTGGATCTTGTCGTCCACGAGATGGTGCAGCTTCAGCATGTAGATGTAGCCCACCGTCACCTTGCGATCGAACTGATCGCCGGTGCGGCCGTCAAACAGGTCCGACTGACCCGAGGTGTCGAGCCCGGCGAGCGTGAGCATCGCCGAGACGTCAGCCTCGCGGGCACCGTCGAACACCGGCGTCGCCATCGGCACGCCGCCGCGCAGGTTCTGCGCCAGTTCGATGATCTCGGCACCCGAACGGGCGTCGATCTCGGCATGATACTGCTCGCCATAGACAGTCTTGAGGCGATCCTTGACCACTTCGGGCATGGCGCCCGCGGTGGGGTTCGGATTGGCTTCGCGCCAGTCTTCCAGGGCCTGCGAGATCTGTCCGCCCAGACCGCGTGCGGCCCAGCCGAGATGGGTCTCGAAGATCTGACCGACGTTCATGCGCGAGGGCACGCCCAGCGGGTTCAGCACCAGGTCGACCGGCGTCCCGTCGGCGAGGAACGGCATGTCCTCCGCCGGCAGGATGCGGCTGATGACGCCCTTGTTGCCGTGACGGCCGGCCATCTTGTCGCCCGGCTGCAGCTTGCGCTTCACCGCGACGAAGACCTTGACCATCTTGAGCACGCCCGGGGGCAGCTCGTCGCCGCGCTCCAGCTTCTCGCGACGATCGTGGAACTTGTCCGTGATCAGCTTCACTGCGTCGTCATACTGCGCCTTGACCGCCTCCAGATCGCTCTGGGTCTTGTCGTCGGCGACGGCGAACTTCCACCACTCGTGGCGGTCGACGCTGTCGAGCAGATCGGCGTCGATCTCGGAGCCCTTCTTCAGGCCCTTCGGCGTAGCGGTCGCGGTCTGGCCGAGCAGCATCTCGCGAAGGCGCGACCAGGTCGCGCGGTTCACGATGGAGCGTTCGTCGTCCGAGTCCTTCTTCAGGCGCTCGATTTCCTCGCGCTCGATGGCCATCGCGCGCTCGTCCTTGTCGATGCCGTGGCGGTTGAACACCCGGACCTCGACGACGGTGCCGGCAACGCCTGGGGGCAGGCGGAGCGAGGTGTCGCGCACGTCCGACGCTTTTTCGCCGAAGATGGCGCGGAGGAGCTTTTCCTCCGGCGTCATCGGCGATTCACCCTTGGGGGTGATCTTGCCCGCCAGGATGTCGCCCGGCTCGACCTCGGCGCCGATATAGACGATGCCCGCTTCGTCGAGGTTGCGGAGCGCTTCCTCGCCGACGTTCGGGATGTCGCGCGTGATGTCTTCCGGCCCGAGCTTGGTGTCGCGCGCCATAACTTCGAATTCCTCGATATGGATCGAGGTGAAGACGTCGTCCTTCACGATACGCTCGGAAATGAGGATCGAATCCTCATAATTATAGCCGTTCCAGGGCATGAACGCGACGAGCGCGTTGCGGCCAAGCGCCAGCTCGCCGAACTCGGTCGACGGGCCGTCAGCGATGATGTCGCCGGCGCGGACCGAGTCACCGACCTTCACCAGCGGACGCTGGTTGATGCAGGTGTTCTGGTTGGAGCGCTGGAACTTCATCAGCGTGTAGATGTCGACGCCCGACTGGCCGGCCTCGACCTCGCCGGTGGCGCGGACCACGATGCGGGCCGCATCGACCTGGTCGACGATGCCCGACCGCTTGGCCGAGATCGCAGCGCCGGAATCGCGCGCGACGGTCTCTTCCATGCCGGTGCCGACAAACGGTGCCTCGGCGCGAACCAGCGGCACTGCCTGGCGCTGCATGTTCGAGCCCATCAGCGCGCGGTTGGCGTCATCGTTTTCCAGGAACGGAATGAGCGATGCGGCGACCGACACGAGCTGCTTCGGCGAGACGTCCATCAGGGTGATGTTGTCCGGGATCGCCATCAGGAATTCGCCCGCCTGACGCGACGAGACGAGATCCTCGACAAAGCCCTTGGTGCCGTCGAGTTCGGCGTTGGCCTGCGCGATCGTGTGCTTGGCCTCTTCCATCGCCGACAGATAGACGACGTCGTCGGTGACCTTGTGGTCGACGACCTTGCGGTACGGCGTCTCGATGAAGCCGTACTTGTTGACGCGGCTGAAGCTGGCGAGCGAGTTGATCAGGCCGATGTTAGGGCCTTCCGGCGTTTCGATCGGGCAGATGCGGCCATAATGCGTCGGGTGAACGTCGCGGACTTCGAAGCCCGCGCGCTCACGGGTGAGACCGCCCGGGCCAAGCGCCGAAACGCGACGCTTGTGCGTCACTTCGGAGAGCGGGTTGGTCTGATCCATGAACTGCGAGAGCTGCGACGAACCGAAAAACTCGCGCACCGCGGCGACCGCGGGCTTCGCGTTGATCAGGTCGTTCGGCATGACGGTTGACACGTCGACCGAGGACATGCGCTCCTTCACGGCGCGCTCCATGCGGAGCAAGCCGACGCGGTACTGGTTCTCGAGCAATTCGCCGACCGAACGGACGCGGCGGTTGCCGAGATTGTCGATGTCGTCGATCTCGCCCTTGCCGTCCTTCAGGTCGACCAGCGTCTTCACGACCGCGAGGATATCCTCGGTGCGGAGCGTGGTGACGGTGTCCTCGGCGTCGAGGTCGAGGCGCATGTTGAGTTTGACGCGGCCGACGGCCGACAGGTCGTAGCGGTCGGGATCGAAGAACAGGCCGCTGAACAGCGACTCCGCGGTCTCAAGCGTTGGCGGCTCGCCGGGGCGCATGACGCGGTAGATGTCGGACAACGCCTGCTCGCGCTCCTCGGCCTTGTCGGCCTTGAGCGTGTTGCGGATCCACGGACCGGTGGTGACATGATCGATGTCGAGCAGCTCGATCCGGTCGATGCCGGCCTTGTCGAGCGCCTCGAGATTCTCGGCCGACACTTCGTCGCCCGCCTCGATATAGATCTCGCCGGTCGCTTCGTTGATCAGGTCATAGGCCGAGTAGCGGCCGAAGATCTCTTCGGTCGGGATCAGCAGGTCGGTCAGGCCGTCCTTGGCCGCCTTGTTGGCAGCGCGTGGGGAAATCTTCTGGCCCGAGGCGAACACGACTTCGCCGGTCTTCGCATCGATGATGTCGAACATCGGCTTCTGGCCGCGCCAGTTCTCGGCCTGGAACGGGATGATCCAACCGCCCTGGCCGCGGACGAAGGTCACGCGGTTGTAGAAATAGTTGAGGATTTCCTCGGAGTTCAGGCCGAGCGCGTACAGCAGCGCCGTGACCGGCAGCTTGCGCTTGCGGTCGATACGGACGTTGACGATGTCCTTCGCGTCGAACTCGAAATCGAGCCACGAGCCGCGATAGGGGATGACGCGTGCGGCGAAGAGATACTTGCCCGAAGCGTGGGTCTTGCCGCGGTCATGGTCGAACAGCACACCCGGCGAACGGTGCATCTGCGAGACGATCACGCGCTCGGTGCCGTTGATGATGAAGGTGCCGTTCTGCGTCATGAGCGGCATATCGCCCATGTACACGTCCTGCTCCTTGATATCGAGGACCGACCGGGCCTCGGTATCGGCATCCACCTCGAACACGATCAGGCGGAGGGTAACGCGCATCGGCGCCGCATAGGTGATGCCGCGCTGGCGGCACTCGTCGGTGTCGAACTTCGGCGGCTCGAGTTCGTAGTTCACGAAGTCGAGCTCGGCGGTGCCGGCGAAATCGCGGATCGGGAAGACCGAGCGCAGCGTCTTTTCGAGGCCGGACACATAGCCGATCGAGGGATCAGACCGAAGGAACTGTTCGTAGGATTCGCGCTGAACCTCGATCAGGTTCGGCATCTGCACCACTTCGTGGATGTTGCCGAACACCTTGCGGATGCGGCGCTTAAGCGTGCCGCCCTCGATTGCCTTGGTCGCCATGGAGTTTTTCGCCTTAACAGCTGATAATATCGTGCCCGGAATCCACCGGGCGGGCACGCATGAAGACGCAAAAAGCCGCTAGCTCTCCTTTTCGGAAAACAGCAGCTCCTGGCGTCTTATGAACCCACAGCCTCCAATTCGATCGACACGCTGCGCGACGGCACGTCATTTCCCGAAAGCTGTGGTGGAACGCGCCATATAGGGAGCGTGTCGGAGACTGTCAAATGCGCCCGCAAAAGTCGTCTCATCGGCGCGACGAAACGGTTCGGCGCGATTCCGGTGTCGGGGCGGGTCCGATTGCGGGTTCCCTTCATTGAGTCTGCGTCATGAAAAACAAACCCGCAACCCGCCGCGCGTTCGTCGCGCTTGTTCCCGCCACCTTGTTGCTGGCCGTTCCGGGCCATGCACAAGAGGTTCAACCAGCCACGCCACCGTCGCCGCCGGTGCAGCAGACGGTAGCGCCGCCGCCGGTCGTCCCGACGATCGCGCCGCCGGTTGCCACGGTCGAGCCGCCGCCCGTTGTTGCGCCCGTTGAGGCTGCAGCGCCGGAGGCAGAGGCGCCTGCGCCACGCACCGCGACCCGTAGCACCAGGACTCGTACGGAAGCCCGTTCGACGCGTGTCGTTCGAACGCCAGCTCCGGTTCGGGCCGCGCCTGCGCCTGTCGCTGCAGTCCCCGTTCAAGCCCCGGCCCCGGCAGACGTTACGCCCGCGCCCGTAACGCCGCCGCCTGTCGAGGCGACGACGCCGGCCCCGGTTGCTGAAACGGCAGTGGCCCAAAGCACGACAGAGCAACAATCCTTTGCAATATGGCCCTGGGTGCTTGGCGGACTGGTGGTGCTGATGGCGGCGATCGGCTTCGCGATGACGCGCCGCCGTCGCACCTATGAGGATGCCTATTCCGAAGAACATTATCTCGAGACCGGGGCAGGGGAGGCTGCGCCGATCCGCGCCGAGCCTGCGCCTTTCGCACCGGATCCGGAGCCGCAGTTCCTGCGCGCGGCACCGCTGGCTGCGGTAGACGAGCCGCTCGTGCCGGTCGCCGCCGAGGACGCGACGCTGGTGAGGCCCGAAGCTGAGGAGGTCGCATCGCTGACCGAGGCCGACGCACCGGTAGCCGATCGCCCGTGGCTCGAAATGTCGCTGCGCCCGGTGCGCGCCGGCACCAATGTGGACGAAGCGCTGGTCGAGATTGAACTGACCGTGGGCAATGCCGGTTCAGTTGCGGCAAAGGATGTCCGCATCTCGACCTTCATGTTCGCATCGGAGCCCGCCAATGGCAGCGAGATGGAGCGCATGCTGATCGAGCGTGGCGAGGAGGGCGTGTCGCCCGTGACGATCAAGCCGGGCGAGGGAACCCGGGTCGACGCGACGCTGGCTTTGTCCAAGGCGACGCTGATCGAGAACAGCAATGGTTCGATCCTGCCGATTATCGTCGCCGATGCCCGCTATACGCTCGCGGACGGAACCGAGGGCCGTACCTCGGCATCATTCACTATCGGGGTCAGCGAGGAGGGCGCACCGGCCATGTCGCCGATCAAGCTGACCGAGCGGGCGATGCACGATGAGGTCGAGGCGCGGCTGCACGGCGTGCCCGAGCACGCCTGATACCTGATCGCTGAGGTGTTCCGGGGCCTGTCTCCCGATCGCGGGAGGCAGGCCCGGTCGCATCAGTCAAACGATCTATCGCAGGGGGAAAAGCTGTCCTATCGCGTTCAGCCAAGCCGCGCTAAGGCGGCAGAGTGGGGTTGATGTCCAAATTTGCCGCTCGCCGGGTGCGGGCAATGACGCTTCCATTGCTGCCCTTGGCCGGGCTCGCCGCGCCGATATGGGCACAAAGCGCACCGACTCCCACGCCTACGCCGCCGCCTACACCGAACCTGATTCCGGGCCTGGAGACCTTCAGCCTGACGCCGCGCCAGGGATCGACGGTGACCCGCACCGCCACCCCGCCGCCCGTCGTCCGCACGGTACCGAGTCCGACTCCGACAGCATCCCGCTCCGCTGTGACGCCGCGGCCCACCCCGACCCCGACGCCGCGCGCGAGTGCAACACCGCGGGCAAGTGCAACGCCGGCGCCGCGTGTGTCTCCGACGTCTGCACCGACGCCAACTCCCCGGGTGCCAGTGGTGGCACCGACGCTGACGCCGGCCGCTTCGCCGCTTCCCGCCGAGCCGGTCGCGGCGGCGTCTCCGGCATCCGTGCCGTCGCCTGCCGCCAGCCCTCTCGCGGCACCGGTACCAGGTGCGGCGGCTGCACCGGGAGGCTCTCCTTGGCCGCTCATCGGCGGGGCTGGCGCGATTGTCTTGTTGCTGGCCGGATTGGGATATTGGTTCCTGCAGCGGCGCGAGAGCGAAGAAGGCGGGGAGGAGCCTGCCACTGAGCGTGGATCGCATGTCCGTTTCGATCTGGTCGCGGACGCGCCCGAAGCAGTTTCGGAGCCCATAATGCGACCGTCGTCGCAGGCAGCTCCGGACCCGGTCGCCCCGTCGTCCGCGACGCCTGCCCAGGCAACGCCCGATTTCGGTTTGCCGCCCAAGCGCGGGGCGCACGCGATATTCGACCTTGGGGCGGTGGCTTCGGAGATGCCCGCGCCGCCGGCGGGAGTGACGGAAGCACCACAGAGGTCCGCGGAAGAAGCTGCACCGGCTCCCGAGGAGCCGCCGACGGCACCTCCGCTGCCTGCTGTCGAGATCGTCCCACCGGTACCGCCAGCGCCCGCGGTATCTGCCCGGGCAACGCTGGATATCGAGGTGCGGGTGAAGCGCGCGGGCACCAATTTGCTGAGTGCCGCGGTCGAATATGATATCGTCGTGCGCAATGTCGGGCAGGCGGTCGCGCGCGCGATTCAGGTCGATGTCCGCTTGCTCAGCGCCGGTGTCGAGCAGGACGGCTGGATCGCGACGTTATTCTCGAGTCCGATCGAACGGCCGATCACGCCATCGTTCGAACTGCCGTCGCGTGGGGCGATCGAACTCAGCGGCATGGCGATGATGCCGAAGGACATGCTGAGCGTGATGACGGTGCAGGACAGGATACTGTTCGTGCCCGTCCTGGCGATCAATATGCTGTACGAATGGGAGGGCGGCACGGGGCAGACCGCGATCTCGCACGTGATCGGGATCGATCGGGGCGAGGGGGTCAAGATGGCGCCGTTCCGGCTCGATGCCGGGCCGCGCATGCATGAGGGCGTGAATAGTCTGCCCTACACGGTTTCCGTCCGGCGATAGACTAGCGCGGATCGGATCGACTGCCGGGGCGGGTGTCCGCCCCGGCAGGGTCTTTACTTACTTCTGCGTGACGGTTGCGGTCGGGAGGCCGATGCTGCCGGCATCCGGGCCAAGCCGGTTGTTGCCGAACGACTGGACGATGCCCGTGCCAGTGGTCTTGATGCCGAACGCGTTGTTGTAGAGCCCGACGTTCGAGAGGCGGATCGTGGTGCCATTGGTCGCGAAAACCGCGGCCTCAAGGCTGCCGGCGATCGTGACACCCTCGAGATTGGCTGTCGCGGCGCCCGACGCGGTCCACAGGGCACGGCCATTGTTCGAGAGGTTGCTGTCGATGAGGGTGGCGGTGCCGCCGGCCTCGACCTTGAAACCGATCGCTGCCTGCGTAATCGTGACCCGGTTCAGGAACGCGGAGACCGCTACGCCGCTGACCGGCGTTATATAAACGCCCTGGTTCTGGACGTTCACGATGTCCACGTCAGTCATGTGAAGGGTCGCACCGACGCTCGCGGCCGACGGTTCGAAGCTGACGGCGGGTACCGAGCCGGTGCCCTGGTTCATGATGCTGACATTCTGCAGCGTCAGTGACTTGCCGCTGAGGAAGCGGACGCCATAGGTGCCCTGGGTCACGCCCGCGCCGTCGATGGTAAGATTGCGCAGCGTTACCTTGATGGTCGGCGCCGTTCCGCCGTTCGGGTCGTTGATGGTGACGCCGGGAACGCCTGAATTCAGGATGCCGCCAGCCGCGCCGCCAATGCCTTCAGCGCAATCGAGCGTGATCGACTTGGTGATGGTGACCGAGCCGAAGCCACCCGGATCGAGGCAGTCGATCTCGCCGCCCGCCGCGGTCTTGGAGATTGCGCCTGCCCAGGTCTTGCACGGAGCAGTGCGGCTGCACGGATTGACGTCGTCGCCGACGCCCGAAATCCAGGTGCGAGTCGCCTGGGCACTGGCAGGAGCCGCGAAGCACAGGCCGAACAGCATCGCCGTGACGGCGAGGCTGAACATTCTGATCATACTGGTCATGGAATCATCCCCCTTGATATCTGTCGATCTCTACCAGGCCAGAACGATGCTCGATCGATGCCAAGGGCGGGGACGCGAGCGACGAGCAGCCTGTTGGGATATCGTTACCCGAATTTAACGATCTATTCCATTGAAAAGGATTCGAACGCCGCAGTCGTCACTCAGACGGGAGTGTCCCACATTGGTCATCTTTCCTATTGATTCGGATCAAGAAAAAGGGCGGCCTCCTTGCGGGAGCCGCCCTTTCTCTTGTCTTTGATCCCGGTTTTGTGCCGGAATGATTTACGCCGAAGCGGAAATCACTTGATCTCGACGGTCGCGCCAGCGGCTTCGAGCTGAGCCTTGATCTTGGCGGCTTCGTCCTTCGACACGCCTTCCTTGACGGCCTTGGGAGCCGACTCGACCAGCGTCTTGGCTTCGGTCAGGCCGAGCGAGGTGATCGCGCGGACTTCCTTGATGACGTTGATCTTCTTGCCACCGTCGCCGGTGAGGATCACGTCGAACTCGGTCTGCTCTTCAGCAGCCGGGGCGGCGCCGGCGCCACCAGCGGCCGGGCCGGCAACGGCAACGGCAGCGGCGGCGGAAACGCCCCACTTCTCTTCGAGCAGCTTCGAGAGCTCGGCGGCCTCGAGGACGGTCAGTTCGCTCAGCTGGTCAACCAGCGCGTTCAGGTCTGCCATGTTCATTCTCCGTATCGGGGCAAAAGCCCCATTTGGTTCAGTTCAAAAAAGTATCGGTGTCCGATTTCAGGGAGCCTGAAATCAGGCAGCTTCCATGTCCTTGTCGGCATAGGCAGCGAACACGCGTGCGAGCTGCGCCGCGGGAGCCTGGGTGACGGTCGCGAGCTTGGTTGCAGGTGCAACCAGGAGGCCCACGATCTTGGCACGCAGTTCATCCAGCGAGGGCAGCGTTGCGAGCGCCTTCACGCCTTCGACGTCGAGGACAGTCGCGCCCATCGATCCGCCCACGATTTCGAACTTGTCGTTCGTCTTCGCGAAGTCGACCGCAACCTTGGCTGCGGCGACGGGATCGATCGAGGTGGCAAGGCCTACCGGCCCGGTGAGCAGATCGCCCAGCGAGAGATAGTCGGTGCCGTCGAGCGCGATCTTGGCAAGCTTGTTCTTCGAGACCTTGTAGGTCGCGCCGGCGTCCCGCATCTTGTTGCGCAGCACCGTCGACTGGGCGACGGTGAGACCGAGGTTGCGGGTGACGACCACCACGCCGACCTCGTTGAAGGTGCGGTTCAGTTCGGCGACGAGCTCGGTCTTTTGAGCACGATCCATGCCATTCTCCACGTGTCTGACCCGCTGGCCGAAGCCACCGGGCCGGTTGAACCGGAGACGCGGAAAACCCGCGTATCCGGGGTGTCCGTCGATTGGGGCATGGGAACTGACCGCGTGAGCGACAGCAGACCGGCCGCGCTGATACGCGAGCGGAAAAATTCCATTCCCCGTCTAGGCGGGAGATTAAGGCCGGAGGATTCCGGCCACCCACTGTCTCGGACGGTAGCTTGCCCGACGCGAACGCCTAGCAAGCGAGCGCGGGTCCTTAGCGCCTGAGACGCGAAAGTCAACAAATGCGTCGAGTCCAGGGCGGTGTATTGAAACAGACGTCAATCTGTCACGCAGCAGTCAAGGAATATCCATCAGGCCGTCAGCTGGACCGCACAAGAGGGCGCGGCAGCGAATCCGAACCGGATCGCGATATACCCGGGGGCATCCACATGACAGACTCGACCAGCGTCACGTTCGGCTATGACGACGGCGACATTGATACCAATCGCGCTGGCGGCGATTCGCTGAACGATATGGTTGCCCGCCGTTACTCGCGGCGCGATGCCCTCCGCGGCGGCGTGTCGGCAGCGGCGTTCGCCGTGTTCGGCGGGGCGGTGCTCTCGGCCTGCCGCGACGACGATGCGGCCAATGATCCAGCCCCCGTGGTGACGGCGGGGTCGTCGGGCACGGCCAGCTCGGGGCGTCTCGTCACCCTTACCGGGATCGCCGCCGACAATGGCACGATCGCGTCGCAGACATTCACCCAGGTTTCCGGCCCGGCGGTGACGCTGACCAACGCGGCCAGCGGTTCGGCGACGTTCATCGCGCCCAGCGTCAGCGCGAGCACGCCGCTCGTCTTCCGCTACACGGCGGTCGATTCGAAGAATCAGAGTTCTTCCGTGGAAACCACGGTGACGGTGACGCCGGCCGTGCTTGGCTTCGCCGCGGTCGCCAAGAACAGGCTCGACAAGGTCAGCGTTCCTGAAGGGTACAGCGTATCGATCCTCTACCGTCTGGGTGATCCGATCGCGGCCGGGACGGGCACGTACAAGAATGATGGTACCGACACCGACTACGCCAATCGCGCGGGCGACCATGGCGATGCGCTCTACTGGTTCGGGCTCGCAGCATCGGGTTCGACCCGCGAGGACGGCAGCAGCACGCGCGGCCTGCTCGTGATGAATCACGAGAACATCAACCAGCCCTATCTGCACGTCGCCGGTGCCACGACCGTGGCGGGTGGGCGTCCGGAAGGCGAGGCGCTCAAGGAAATGGAGTGCCATGGTCTAAGCATCGTCGAGGTCTCGAAGAGCGGCGCCGCCTGGAGCTATGCGCAGAACGGCGCGCTCAATCGCCGCATCACCCCGCTGACGCCGACCGTGTTCAACGGCCCGGTTCGCGGCACCGCGCACCTGCAGACCGTCTTCTCGCCGACCGGTGTCGCCGGCCGCGGCACGATCAACAATTGCGCCAACGGCTATACGCCCTGGGGCACCAATCTCACCTGCGAGGAGAATTGGGCGGGCTATTTCCGCCGTCCGACCGCCGCCGACAATCCCCGCCGCACGCCGAAGCAGGTCACCGCGCTTACCCGCTATGGGGTCACCAGCGGATCGGGCAATTATGGCTGGGCCACCGTCGTTCCGGCTGACTCGGCGAGCACCATCTATCGCCGCTGGGACGCGCAGGCGACAGGGGCGAGCGCGCTCGCGGATTTCCGCAACGAGCACAACCAGTTCGGCTGGGTCGTCGAGATCGATCCGTACGACAAGACCGCCGCGCCGCGGAAGCGCACCGCGCTCGGCCGCATGAACCATGAAGGCTGCTGGCCCTCGAACTTCGTCGCGGGGCGCAAGCCCGCCTTCTACATGGGTGACGACGCCCAGAACGAGTATCTGTACAAGTTCGTGTCGGCGACCCCCTGGTCGGCGAACGATGCGAGCTCAGCCGACCGGCTGGCGATCGGCGACAAATATCTCGATAGCGGCACGCTCCATGTCGCCAAGTTCAACGCCGACGGCACCGGCCAGTGGATGCCGCTCGTCTATGGGACTGGTCCGCTGACCTCGGGCGCCGCGCCCTATCCCTTTGCCGACCAGGCCGACGTGCTGACTCATGCCCGGCTTGCCGGCGACGCGCTGGGTGCGACGAAGATGGACCGCCCGGAATGGACCGCGGTCAATCCGGTCACGGGCGAGGTCTATCTGACCCTCACCAACAACTCGTCGCGCACCCCGGGCAACACCGATGCCGCCAATCCGCGCGCCTATATCGATCCGCCGAGCAGCTCTGTCTCAAACCGCAATGGCCATATCATCCGCCTGCGCGAGACCGGCGACACGTCCGAGGCGACCGGCTTCGCCTGGGACATCTATCTGTTCGGCGCCGGCTCCGATCTCAACGCAGCCAATATTAATCTCTCGGGCCTGGACGCGACCAACGACTTCTCCAGCCCGGACGGCCTTTGGTTCGGCCGCCCGTCCAACGCGTCGGGCCTGGTCAAGCCGGTGCTGTGGATCCAGACCGACGACAGCGCCTATACGGACGTCACCAACTGCATGATGCTCGCGGCGATGCCCGGTTCGGTAAACGACGGTGGGGTCAAGACGATCACCAACACCCCGACCGGCGGTACCGGCATCACGCAGGCGACGCGCGTGGGCGCAGCGCCCAGCACCATGCTGCGCCGCTTCCTGGTCGGTCCGGTCGAGGCCGAGATCACCGGCGTGGATTCGACTCCGGACGGCAAGACGCTGTTCGTCAACATCCAGCACCCGGGCGAGAACGGCAACACCGGCAACATCACCAGCAACTGGCCGGCAAACCAGACCGCGCCGGCACCGGGCGTCCGCCCGCGATCGGCGACCGTGGTGATCACCAAGAACGACGGCGGCGTGGTCGCGCTGTAAGCCGAAAGGGTCGTCGCAAACAGGAGAGGGTCGGGGTCATTCCCGGCCCTCTTCGCATTTCAGGCCAGTGGCGGAAGCAATGCGGCGAGGAAGCTGGAGGCGGGCAGCATGTGAAGGACGCGGCAAATCGGCGGCCCGCTCGATTGCGCCCATAGCAAAAGGGCCGGGGTTTCCCCCGGCCCTTCGCAATATTTTCTCCTCCCCCGGAAGCGGGAGGGGGAGATTTGATCAGGCCGCGGTGACTTCAGCGGTGTCGACCTTGATGCCCGCGCCCATGGTCGAGCTGATGGCGACCTTGCGGACATACTTGCCCTTGGCGCCCGACGGCTTGGCCTTGACCACTGCATCGACCAGCGCATCGAAGTTCGCGCGCAGATCCTCGGCGGGGAAGCTCGCCTTGCCGATGCCGGAATGGATGATGCCTGCCTTTTCGACGCGATACTCGATCTGGCCGCCCTTGGCCGCCTTGACGGCTTCCGCGACGTTCATCGTGACCGTGCCCAGCTTGGGGTTCGGCATCATGCCCTTCGGGCCCAGGATCTTGCCGAGGCGGCCGACGACACCCATCATGTCCGGGGTCGCGATGCAGCGATCGAAATCGATCGTGCCGCCCTGGACGATCTCCATAAGATCCTCGGCGCCAACGACGTCGGCGCCAGCCTCACGAGCCTCGTCAGCCTTCGCGCCCTTGGCGAACACGCCGACGCGGACGGTCTTGCCGGTGCCCTTGGGCAGGGTGACGACGCCACGGACCATCTGGTCGGCATGGCGGGGGTCGACGCCCAGGTTCAGCGCGACTTCGATCGTCTCGTCGAACTTGGAGGTCGCGTTGGCACGGGCCAGCGCGATCGCTTCGTCAACGCCGTGCAGCTTGTTGGTGTCGATCGCGGCGGCGAGGGTCTTCGCCTTCTTGGTCAGCTTTGCCATGTTCTCAGCCCTCCACCACTTCGAGGCCCATCGCGCGGGCGGAGCCTTCGATGATGCGGGTCGCCGCGTCGATATCGTTGGCGTTCAGGTCCCTCATCTTCGTCTCGGCGATCTGGCTCAGCACGGAGCGCTTGATCTTGCCCGCGGAGAGCTTGCCCGGCTCCTTCGAGCCCGACTTCAGGTTCGCTGCCTTCTTGATGAGATAGGACGCCGGCGGCGTCTTGGTCTCGAACGAGAAGCTGCGATCCGCATAGACGGTGATGACGGTGGGAAGCGGCGTGCCGACTTCCTGGTCACCGGTCTGCGCGTTGAACGCCTTGCAGAATTCCATGATGTTCACGCCGCGCTGACCCAGGGCCGGGCCGATCGGCGGGCTGGGGTTGGCCTTGCCGGCCGGCACCTGCAGCTTGATATAGCCTGTAATCTTTTTTGCCATGTCTCACTCTCTTTCAAGTTTAGCGGTCCGAACGGCTTTTGAAGGCCTCCCGCACGGTACGCAGTCTACAAACGCCCAATCCGTCATGCCGGGGTTGTTCCGGCATCCACCGGGCCGCGGGCGCGGGCGGTGAAATGGACCCCGGAACAGGTCCGGGGCGACGAAACCAAAATTACTTCGCGCGCTCGACCTGCTCGAACTCGAGCTCGACCGGGGTGGCGCGACCGAAGATCGACACCGACACCTTGACTCGGCTGCGATCGAAATCGAGTTCCTCGACGATGCCGTTGAAGCTCGCGAACGGACCGTCCAGCACCTTCACCGAATCGCCGATCTCGTAATCGACCTTCATCTTCTGCTTCGGCGCGGCGGCTGCTTCCTCCTTCGAGTTGAGCATCCGCGCAGCTTCGGCTTCGCTGATCGGCTGGGGCTTGCCCATCGATCCGAGGAAGCCGGTCACCTTCGGCGTATTCTTCACCAGGTGATACACGTCGTCGTTCATGTTCAGCTTGGCGAGCACATAGCCCGGCATGAACTTGCGCTCGACGGCCACCTTCTTGCCGCGACGGGCCTCGGTGACGGTTTCGGTCGGGACCTCGATCTGCTCGACAAGGGCGTCGAGACCCATGCGGGTCGCCTCCGCCATGATCGAGTCGCGCACCTTGCCCTCGAACCCGGAATAAGCGTGAATGATGTACCAGCGCGCCATGTCTCTACCCAAATCAGTTCGCGAGGCTCAGCAGCATCTTCACGATCGCCTCGAAGATCGTATCGATCCCGAAGAAGAAGATCGCCAGCAGCGTCGTCATGATCATCACCATCACCCCGGTCATGATCGTCTCGCGCCGCGTCGGCCAGACGACCTTCTTGGTTTCCGCCTGGACCTGCCGGATGAACTCTAACGGTGTCGTCTTCGCCACGCTGCTCAGCTCGCTTTTCAAAACGCACGAGATCGAGGCATGGAGCCGCTGCCCGGGTCCCAGGGAACCGGCGCCGTCCAATCCTCGATTTCGGATTGACCGCGCAGATAACCCCGACGCGCCCGGAAAGCAAGAGAGGAGGCCCGGCCACCCCCAGGCCGGTCCATTGGCGGCAGCAAATCGGGCCGATCTGGACTTGCAGTTGCAAGATCGCAGCGAATCTGGAGCCAATCCAGCAATTTCCTGATGGTAACTCGCGCTGGATGGGAGGATAATAGGGCATTTGGCGCAAGAAACGACGGGTGATCATCATGGGTGGTTTGCTTCGACCGTTTTTCGATGGAAGCTATGCGCCGCACGGTTATTGCCTTTTATGGGAACCGGCGCTGATCCGGACCCATGTGATCGCCGATGCATTGATCGCCGCCGCCTATTTCTCGATTCCGCTGGCGCTCCTGACCCTGATGCGCAAGCGGGAGGATATTCGCTACGGCTGGATGATCGCGCTCTTCGCGACCTTCATCCTTGCCTGCGGGGCCACCCATGTGATGTCGATCTGGACATTGTGGCACGGCAATTACGGCGTCGAGGCGGTGGTGAAGGTGATCACCGCGGTCGCCTCCGTCGCGACGGCGATCATGTTGTGGCCGCTCATTCCCAAGGCAGTGGCACTGCCCTCGACCGCGTCGCTCGCCGCGGCGAACACCGAACTGGCCGACGCGATCGCGTCGCGGGACGCGGCGATGAGCGAGATGCGCGCCCAGATGCAGCAGCGCGAGCAGGCCGAACGCGCCTTGCTGCAGGCACAGAAGCTCGAGGCGCTGGGGCAGCTTACCGGCGGCATCGCGCATGATTTCAACAATCTGCTCCAGGCGATCACCGGTAATCTGGAACTGATCGACATCCAGCCCGAGAACAGCTCGGGGATCGTGCGGTGGAGCCGCAACGCCCGCCAGGCCGTCGAACGGGGCAAGAAGCTGACGGGACAGTTGCTGGCGTTCTCGCGAGTCCAGAAGCTGGAGACCGCCTCGTTCGGTGTGGCCCGGATGCTTGAGGAGGCGCGGGACCTGTTCGGGAAATCGGTCGGGCCGCAGATCAAGGTCGACATGGAGATGCCGGACGAGGATCTGGGCGTCATTGCCGATCGCGGGCAGCTCGAGCTCGCCCTGCTGAACCTGACGATCAACGCGCGCGACGCAATGCCCGATGGCGGCACCATCAGCATCAGGACGAGCGCGGTCTCGGGCATGGCGCATCCCGACCTCGCTCCGGGCGACTATGTGATGATCGCGGTCAGCGACGACGGAATCGGGATGAGCCGCGAGGTCGCGGCGCGTGCCTTCGAGCCCTTCTTCAGCGCGCGGCTCAACGGGGGTGGGACCGGGCTCGGCCTGAGCATGGTGTTCGGTGTCGTCTCGCAGGCGGGCGGCGTGGTCGAGATCGACTCGGTCGAAGGCGCGGGGACCACGGTACGCCTCTTCCTGCGCCGGGCCTTCGATATCGCCCCGGGACATGACGGGCCCTTGCCGGACGAGGCCGAGCCCGAGGCGATGCTGACCGGGCTGAACGTCTTGGTCATCGATGACGACCCGGACGTGCTGAACACCGTGGCGGCGACCCTGGAGGCACGTGGCGCGACGACCATCACCGCAGCTGATGGGCGGGCGGGCCTGGTCGCGGCTGAACAGGATGGCATCGACCTCATCGTGGTCGACTTCGCCATGCCCGGACAGGACGGGGCGGACGTCGCAGCGCGGCTGCGCAAGGCGCATCCCGGGCGGCCGGTGCTGATCATGACCGGCTTTTCGGAATCGGCGAAGCTGGATGCGGTGATCGAGCCGGGTGTCGGGCTGCTGCGCAAGCCTTTTTCGAGCGAGGAACTGGTGCGCGCGATCGGCGAGCTGCTGCCGGCGAAGGGCTAGGATTCGGGAGAGTGGCAGGCCGTGCTGGCACGCAAATTAGCGTTGGACGATATTCGATACATGAAGTTACATCTGCTCAATGATCCGCGCACTGGCTTCGCTCGCCCTGCTGCCGCTTGCCGCAGCATCCTCGCCCGCGGTGCCGCGGGCCGACCAATGGTGGGCGGACATTGCCGCCATCGCCGATGACGCGAACGAGGGGCGCGAGACCGGATCGGCCGGCTATCTCCGCGCCGCCGATTATGTCGAAGGCCGTCTGCGGGCGATCGGCCTGACGCCGGCGGGCGATACGGGCTTCCGGCAGGATGTCGCCTTCGAGGAGCAGCGGGTGGATTATCCTGCTTCGTCCGCCGAACTGATCGGCGTGAAGGGCGACGTGATTCCGCTCAAGCTCGGCGCGGACATGCTGATATCGTCGGGCGGCGGCCCGCGTCCGGCGCTGGTCGACGCGCCGCTGGTCTTCATCGGCTATGGGCTGAACCTGCCCGACAACGGGCATGACGACCTTGCCGGGCTCGACCTCAAGGGCAAGATCGCAGTCGCCATCGCTGGCGGGCCGGGGAATATTCCGGGACCGGTCAAGGCAAGCAACCGGTCGGACCGGGCCGCTTTCCTCGGCAAGGCCGGGGCGGTCGGGCTGATCACGCTGACGCCGCCGAAGCAGATCGAGATTCCCTGGGAACGACAGAAACTGCTCTCGCCGGCACCAGGCATGTATCTGGCAGACGGGCCGTTACGCGAGACGCCGAACGGTTTTTTCGCCGCGAGCTTCGATCCCGAGCAGAGCGAGCGCCTGTTCGCCGGTACCGGCCACAGCTTCGCCGAGCTGGCGGCGGCTTCCGATCAGTCGGCCAGGGTCCCCATTTTCGCGCTGCCGCTTCGGTTGAAAGCATCGATCGTGACGCACCGGCGGCTGCTGGCCTCGCCGAACATCGTCGCGAAGCTTGAAGGCTCGGACCCGGTGCTCGCCAGGGAATATGTCGTCATATCGGCGCACCTGGACCATGTCGGCGTCGGCGCGCCGATCAATGGCGATCGCATCTACAACGGCGCAATGGACGATGCATCGGGCGTAGCGACGGTACTCGATATCGCCGCGCGGCTGAAATCCGGTCAGCGCCCGAAACGATCCTTCCTCTTCGTCATCGTGACGGCGGAGGAAAAAGGGCTGCTCGGATCAGGCTATTTCGCGCGGCGGCCGACGGTGCCCGCAGGTTCGATCGTCGCCGATCTCAATTTCGACATGCCGTTGCCGCTATGGAAGCTGGAGACCGTGCTGGTGCAGGGCGACCAGGAGAGCAGCCTTGGCGATCCGGCGAGGGTGGTCGCGGCACGACACGACCTGTCGCTGATCCCGGATCCGCTGCCCAATCGCAACAGCTTCATCCGCACCGACCAATATGCGTTCGTGCGGGCCGGCATTCCGTCGCTTGCCTTCAAGTTCGGCTTTCCGCCCGGTAGCAAGGCGTTCGAGATCGAGCATGAATGGCGTGCCACGCGCTATCATTCGCCGAGCGACGATCTGAACCAGCCTGGCGTGCTGCGCGACGAGGCGATCAGGCTGGATGACTATGTGACGGCGCTGGCGGTTGAGATCGCCAATGATCCGGTGCGGCCGAGCTGGTTGCCGACCAGTGTCTTCGCGAAGTTTGCCAAGAATTAGGGGAGGGGGCGGAACGCCGGGATTTCCCTGTTCCGGGCCGATTAACAGGGAAATTATCAGGGAATTTGTTTTTTTTGCCTCGTTCCGGGCGGTTCGTTCGCATAATTATCAATGTATATCAATTATTTGATCGTGAATTCCCTGCTGTTCGATAACAGGGAATTTCTCGTCTGGAACAGGGAACGGCATCGTCGAGGTGATGTTCGTTCATGCGAAACAGCGGGACCTCAACCGGAGCCTTGGTCCGACGCCATGCTGCTACGGTCCGGATATAGGTTGAATCGATGTGCCAACCTCGTTCGTCTCGTTTGTCATCGAGCTTTTCGAGGCGGTGTATCGAGGAGACCAGTCATGCACGCGGACCGCGCGACATGCACGCGCGCTCGTCCATTTGGGGCTGAGAGCTTACCGCGACCTACCGGGACCGCTTGCTATCCTCGTCGAGAATATTCCCGGGAGAGGGGCGCCCAATGGGCCCAAATCGGCGAATGCGGAAAGTGGCAGGGGAGCTCGGACTCGAACCGAGGGCCTTCGGTTTTGGAGACCGACGCTCTAACCAACTGAGCTACACCCCTGTGCGGTTGCGGGCTTTAGCGCGAGGTTCGGCAGGGAGCAAGCGCTCAGGCGGCTGCAGCTTCGCCCCAATCGCGATTGGCGACCGCTCTGGCCTCCTCGACCGGCAGCGGACGGCCGAAATAATAGCCCTGGACCTTGGTGCAGCCGAGCTCCTGCACCATGTGATGCTCCTGCTCCGTCTCGACACCTTCGGCCGTGGTGGCCATGCCGAGGCTCTGCGCCAGCGCGACGACGGCACGGATGATCGCGATCGCCTCAGGCACGTTCCGGGAAGCGCCCTGCACGAAGCTGCGGTCGATCTTGATCGAGGAGAAGCGGGTCCGGCTGAGATAGCCGAGCGAAGAATAGCCCGTCCCGAAATCGTCGAGGCTGAGCCGCACGCCAAGATCCATGATTCGTTCAAGCACCTTGGTCGCGCCGGTGCCCTCACGCATGAACACGCTCTCGGTCACCTCCAGCTCAAGCCGCTCCGGCGGCAGGCCGCTATTGGCGAGGGCCGAGGCGACAGTCGAAACGAAGGCCGGATTGTGGAGCTGATCGGGCGAGACGTTGACGGCGACTCGCACTGGCGAATTCCAGCGCGCTGCCTCGGCGCAGGCCGTGCGCAGCACCCATTCGCCGATCGGGGCGATCAGCCGGGCTTCCTCGGCGAGCGGGATGAACTTCACCGGCGAGATGTTGCCGAGTTCGGGATGAGTCCAGCGCAGCAGCGCCTCGAAGCCGGTGAGCATACCGGTCGCTGCGTCGACCACCGGCTGGTAATTCAGGTGCATCTCGTCGTTCTGGACCGCCTTGCGCAGCGCCATTTCGAGGATGCGGCGTTCCTCCGCCTCGACATGGAGCTGCGGCTCATAGATGCGGACCACGCCGCCGCCTGCGTCCTTGGCGCGGTACAGTGCCAGGTCGGCGGAGCGGATCAGCATCTCGGCCGTGCGCCCGTCGCGGGGGCCGGTCGCCACGCCGACGCTGGCGCCGGTGTAGAGCGTATGCTGATCGAGCTCATAGGGGCGTGACAGCGTGTCGATGATGGCCTGGGCCAGTTGCTCCATCCGCGCCGAGTCGCTCGCATCGCGGACGACGACGGCGAATTCGTCGCCACCGAGTCGGCCGATCACCTCATTGTCGGTCATCAACTGGCTCAGCCGTTCGGAGACCCGGCCGAGCAGCCGGTCGCCGATCGGGTGGCCGAGCGTATCGTTGACCGCCTTGAAGCGATCGAGATCGATCATCATGAAGGCGCAGCGGCTGCCCCACTTCTCCGCCTGGCCCATCGCATGGACGAGCGCCTCGTTGATCAGCAAGCGGTTCGGCAGCCCGGTGAGCGTGTCGAAGCGCGCCATCCGGTTGATCTTGTCGGCGGAGGCGCGCTGTTCGGTCACATCGGAGCCGACGCCGCGAAAGCCGACAAAGGCGCCGCGCTCGTCGAGGCGCGGATTCGCCGCGATCTCCCACCAGCGTTCCTCGCCATTGACCACGACCGGGAGGAGCAGGTCGCGGAAGCTCTCACGGCCCTTCAGCTTCTCGGCCAGGGCGCGCAGGCCAGAAGAGAAATTGCCGGATTCCCAGGCCGATCCGGCGAGCACCTGAAGAAAGGGCTTGCCGTTGACGGAAAGGGGATCGAGCCCGACCGAATGGGCGAACCGGGGGGAGGCGCGGACGATGCGGCGGCTGATGTCGGTTTCCCACAACCAGTCGGCGCTGTGTTCGGCGAACTCGCGCAGCAACAGGCTGACGGTCTCGTCGCGTTCGGCGAGCGCGATCTCGCCTGCGCGTATCACGACCAGCGCCTTGCCGCGCCCGAAGCAGACCAGCATCAGCAGCGCGGTGAAGACGATCGCGGTCGAGGCGAGCAACGGCCCGCCGACGAAATAGAGCATCACCGTGATCGAGGCGCCCAGGATGCCGAGGAAGCTGAGCGTCGCGAGCGGCAGGGCAGCCATGGCGACGGCCGATGCGGTCATCAGCAGCGCGACGACGATCCACAGGCCGAACGCGATCGCCGGATCGGCCTTGATGCCATAGACCAGCGGCGGCACCGACCAGACCGCGGCAAGCGCGATGCCTTCCACGACGGTATCGCGGACGTCGCGCAACGTCGCGGTCTCCGCCGTGCGCTGGCGAGCGGCGAGGCGACGAAAGGTGATTGCCACGGCGACGGCCGCGACCACCGCGCCCCAGCTGGCCAGCGACCAGAGCGGCGCGACCGGTTCAAGGACGAGGGCGACCAGCGCCGCCGCGACGACATTGGCCGCGAGCAGGAATAGGGCGAGCTGGCTGCCGGCATTCACCTGGGCAGCACGAATCGGCGCCCAATCGGTCGTGTCGGCCGGATCGTACAATCCAAGAAGCGCGCGTCCGTCGATGCGCGGATGGGCGAATTGAGAGGCAGGGCGCGTGCTCACGCCCCCGCAATAAACCAGTGCTGGTTATCGGATGGTTAGGCGAAGGAGCGATTCTGGCGCTTTATTTTCAGGGCGCGGGATAAAGGCTGAAAGGGGCAAGTGAATCTTGCGGCACGGCGGGAGGAGCCATGATGCGCTTCCGTGCCACTCCTTTCGGGTGCGAGGCGCCGGCCATGATGATAAATCCGCTCCGTCATTGGGAGGAAGAATGGACCAGCTATCCGATTACAGCCGAGCGGCGGGTGGCGCTGCCCTCGCGGCAAGGCTGCGGCGTTTGTCCGAACGGATCGATCGCGACGGTACGCGCATTTACGCACGGCAGAACATCCGGTTCGAGCAGCGCTGGTACGGGCTGCTCAACCAGCTCGTGCTGAACGGCCCGATGTCGATCGGTGCCATTGCCGAGGCACTGCGCATCACCCATGTCTCGGTCAGTCAGGCAAGCCGCTCCCTCGAAGCTGAAGGCATTGTCCGCTCGGATGTTTCGCCCTCCGATGCGCGCCGCCGCGAGCTCAGCCTGACCGTGAAGGGACGTGATCTCGTCGTTCAGCTTGCCCCAGTGTGGCAGGCGCTGAACGTCGTGGGCGAGGAATTGAATGCCGAGGCGGGCGATGTGGTCGCTCTCCTCGACCGCCTGGACGACGCGCTCGGTCGCAGGTCGCTTTTCGAGCGGGTGGCCGAGAAGCTGGATAGTGCAGCCTGCACTGAGAAGGGCGATTGACATAAATGTAGGCGGCTACATAATTGAGTGATGCGACGTCGCGATCTTCTCGCCAGTGCGGCAGCTCTTCCGATTTCAGGGGGCGCCTTCGCGCGTGCCGCCAGACCACCGATCTCGGTTCCAGGCGAGGATTTCATGACATCGCTGCCCGGTTTGATGGAGATTTCCGGTGTGCCCGGGATCGCCATCGGCCTGGTCGCAAGGGGGCAGGCGATCTGGCAAGCGCATGTCGGGACGGTCGACAAGGATGGCGCGGCGGTCGGCGCGACAACGATCTGGAAAGCCGCCTCGCTTAGCAAGCAGGTCAGCTGTTACGCCGCGCTTCGTCTGGCCGACACCGGTGCGCTCGATCTGGACCGCCCGCTCGCATTCTATCTCGGGGAAGATGCGTTGCCCGATGCGACTGCCCGCCGCATCACCGCGCGGCACGCGCTGACTCATTCGAGCGGGTTGCCCAACTGGCGACAGACCCGTGAGATCGTTCCGGCATTCGCGCCGGGAAGCCAGTTCCGTTATTCCGGCGAGGGCTATTTCCTGCTGGCGCGTTGTATCGAAAAAATCACCGGAGTCGGTTTCGAGGCTTACATGCAGGATGTGGTGTTCGGACCGCTCGGCATGAATTCATCGACCTTTCTCTGGCGCCCCGACCTCCCTGAGCGGCTGGCGCCGGGACATCACTGGGAAGGAACGCCATGGGACGACGCATCATGGCGCGACAGGCTCCATACCCGGATCGGCGCCGGCGACCTCCCGGTTTCCCAATGGACGCTCGACCGCGTTGCGGCCGCGATGACGCCCGTTTCAGGCACGGATAAGGGCGTGTCGCCGCTGCCGGGCGCCATTTATTATCCTAATCCGGCGATGAGCCTGATGACGACCGTCGCCGATTATCTTCGGATCGTCGCCCGGTTCACGACGTCGTTCGGCGATGGCCTGGACCTGTCACCGCGACTGCGCGCGCTCGTGGCGCGGCCTTTGGTGCGGGTCAATCGCGCCATCTCCTGGGGGCTCGGCTGGGGTAACGAGATGGCGGACGGCATGACCTATCTGTTCCAGAACGGCTCGCTTGCCGGCGCCTGCACCAGCTTCTGCCTGCTCCACCCACCTTCCGAGACGGGAATGGTTGTGTTCACCAACCACATCAACGGCCCGCGGCTCATCGATCGAATCCTGCGCGCCGCTACCGGACGCGAGCATCCGGTGTTCCTGTGGGCATGACGCGCCATTTCGCGCTGCGGGCGAGCATCTCGGCCGTCTTGTATCTGACCCTGTCCGCCGCCGCGCCGGTGATCCCGCCATGGGGATTCGATCTTGCCGGCATGGATCGCGCGGTGAAACCGGGCGACGACTTCGTCGCCTACAGCAGCGGCGCGTGGGTTCAGGCGACGACAATCCCTCCGGATCGCAGCGCGTGGGGGCCGTTCATCGCCTTGCGCGCCAATGCCGAGGCCGAGGTCAAGACGATCATCGATGATATCGTTGCGCGGCCCGGGCAGGCCGGTTCGATCGAGCGGAAGATCGCAGACACCTATAATGCCTATCTCGATACCAGCGCGATCGAGGCGGCGGGGTTGGCACCAGCCGCCGTCGATCTGGCGTCGATTGCGGCGGCACGCACCCATGTCGATATTGCGCGGCTGATGGGGCATCCCGAACTTGGCGTAGGCGGCCCGATGTCGTTCACCCCGTGGCCCGATGCCGAAAATCCCGATCGCTACGCGCTCAACATCGTCCAGTCCGGGCTGACCCTTCCCGATCGCGATTATTACCTGAAGGGCGATGAGAAATTCGCGGTGATCCGCGCCAGGTACCGGACCTATGTCGCCGCGATCCTGAAGCTCGGCCGCTATCCCGATCCGGAGCGAGCCGCCGACGCGGTGCTGACACTCGAAACCCGGATGGCCGAACTGCAATGGACGCGCGAGAAGCGTGGCGACCGCGACCTGACCTATCACCCGAAATCGCGCGCGCGGCTGAAGGCGTTCGCACCCGATTATCCGTGGGACGCCACGCTCCGCGCGCTGGAGATACCGTCGCAGGATTTCTTCGTGGTGAAGGAAGACACGGCGATCCGCGATTTGGCCCGGCTGTTCCGCGCGACCCCGGTGGCGACATGGCGCGCCTATATGACGTTCCGGTACCTGAACAATATGGCCGACGTCCTGCCGGCGGCGTTCGACGACCTGTCGTTCGATTTCAACGACCATATCCTGTCCGGCCAGCCGCAAAAGCGCGCGCGTTGGAAACGTGCGACCAGCGCTCTCAACGCCGCGCTTGGTGAGGCGATCGGCCGGCGCTATGTCGAACGCCATTTCTCGCCTGAAGCGAAAACGCAGATTGCCGCGCTTGTCGAGAATCTGCGTGCCGCCTACCAAAAGCGGATCGAGCAACTCCACTGGATGTCCGACGAGACGAAACGGGCCGCGCTCGCCAAGCTTGCGGCGCTTCGCGTCAAGGTCGGCTACCCGGACTCGTGGCGCGATTATTCGACGCTCGAGGTTCGCCCCGGTGATCCGCTGGGAAATCGCAAGCGGGCCTTGCACTGGGACTGGCGGCGGCGGATCGCGCGGCTCGGGCAGCCGACCGATCGCAACGAATGGGGAATGACGCCCCAGACGGTGAACGCCTATTCGAACAGTTTCTTCAACGAGATCGTTTTCCCGGCCGCCATCCTGCAGCCACCCTATTTCGACCCGTCGGCCGATCCGGCAGTCAATTATGGAGGAATCGGCGGCGTCATCGGCCATGAAATGGGGCATGCGTTCGACGACCAGGGCGCCAAGACGGATGCGCGCGGCGCGCAACGGAACTGGTGGGCTGCTGCCGATGTCGTCCGGTTCAGGGAACTGACGAACCGCCTTGCCGGGCAATATTCGCGCTACGAACCGCTGCCCGGTGTCCATCTCAACGGACAGACCACCCTGAGCGAGAATGTCGCCGATGTCGGTGGATTAAATGTCGCCTTCGAAGCCTATCACCTGTCGCTCCATGGTGAATCCCCACCTGTCCTTGACGGGTTTACGGGCGACCAGCGCTTCTTCCTGTCATGGGCGCAGACATATCGCGAAAAAATCCGCGAAGCGGCGCTCCGGGCGAATATCGCCTCCGACCCGCACAGCCCGGCCGCCTTCCGCGTCAATGGTGTCGTCCGCAATATCGACGGATGGTACGACGCGTTCGGCATCGTACCGGGGGACAGGCTCTATCTCTCGCCCGGCGAACGGGTCTCCATCTGGTGAACCGCCGGCTGGGATGAGACGCGCTTGCAGTGGGGAAGGGGCATGAGAGGCCAGTGTCGTGCAAGCCTCACCATTTCACCGCGGCGCGGGCGACGATCACGCTGTTGCCGGCACGCCGATAGGGGATGACGTGTGGTGGCAAGGGTGCCGCCGTTCGGCCTTCCGGCCAGCTGTCCCGAACCTCGATCATTTCAACCTCAAGCTGGCCCGATGGTCCGGCCGCCGGCATGGTCAGGCGAACCGCCTCGGTGCCGCTGGCATGAAAGGTGAGTTGCGACCAGTCACCCGCCTTCAGCGTGTCGGGGAGCGGCCGGTCCATTAATGTGAGACCGGCCAGGTCGACCGATGGCTTGAGAAAGATGCGCATATAGCGGCCGCCATTGGCGTTGGTGGCGCTGAGGCTGATCCGGCGTTCCTTGCCGTCTCCGGCAACGGCCAGTGCCAGTCCTGGCCGGACGAGAGCGGCAGGCTTTGCCCTGGCCACCCAATGGTCGCCCTTGAAGAGCGGCGCGAGCGACTGAAGCCTGGCGGTGCCGCCATCCTGGGCGAGCGCTGCCTTGACCCAGCCAGTGGAATCGAGCTTGCCGCTGACCCAGCTGGCGCTGCCCTTGTCGGTATCGGCGAGATAGAAGGCCTCGACCATTTCAGGGCTGTCCGCCGTCGGTGTCCGCCCCCTGATCCCGGCTGCGATACAGATGGCGAGGCCGGCGGCGACGCACAGCAGACCAAGTGGCCACAGGTTCCGTGACGACCAGATCAACGGCACGAGCGCGAGCAGGGCCAGCAGGATCAAGGGGGCGATGACGGCGGGCAAGGTCGCCCCGATCATCAAGAAGAAATCATAGCCGGATCGCGCCATCAGTCCGGCAAGCAACGCGGCGGGGATGGCCATGGCCACCAGCCCGGCCGGCCGGGCCGACACTTTCGGCGCGAACAGCAGCAGCGCCAGGACCGGCGCCAGAAGCAGCAGCGGCCAGACCAGCGCATGCGCGCCATTGGGCAGCATGATCTGCAGCACCAGCGCGAACAGAGCGACAAGGGCGACCGCGCCCGTGAACCAGGCGGTCAGCGCCACGCGCCGGCCAAGGCTTGCCAGCGCGAGGAGCGCGGCCGCGACACCCAGCACCAGCGGGACGAGGCTGAAGCTGCCGAGCAGCGCCGCCAGTACGCCTGCGGCACCCAGCAAGACCGCTGCGCCCCCGCGCCGGCCATTGGCCGCCGCATGAATCAGCAACGCGCCGCTGCCGATGCCGAGCAGGATCGTGGCCGCCAGCAGCCAGTCGAACTGGCCGATCAGTGCGTAGGGGGAAGCGACGTCACTCAGCAGGAGTGCCACCAGCCGAGGCGCCAGCATGAGCATCATCGCGATGCCGAGCAGCAGCGTCAGCAGCCCGCCGGCACCCGCCACCGCATCGCGCCAGGCGACGGCGCCGCGCGCCATGCCGGCCCCCGCAGAGGCAAACACCACGCCGACCGCCACGATCGCCAGCACCCAGCCCAGCCAGGAGGGATAGGCGACCAGATACTGGCCGAACAGATCGGCAAACACCGCATCTTCGCTCGCCTGATCGAGCTTTCCCGCCTGTGCGAAGGCATGGGCCACGGGCAGCACCTGGTTACCCATATGCTGAAGGCTGCCCGGATCGAGGTTGTCCGGCGTCGACAGCTGCGTGTGATAGGCCATCTGATGCCCGACAAAGGCGAAATTCATGCCGGCATGGCCCTGCTCCAGCGCGGCCGTGAGATCGGTATCGTTGGGCATGCGCTTGTAGATCGTCACCATCAGCGAATCTGCTGCCGGCGAGCTGACGCTGCGGCGATAGACGTCGATCAGCGCGCGATTATTGGCGCTGGTCTGGAACATCATCGTCTTGCCGCGATCGCCCCGAGCCTCAAGATTGATGACGGGTCCGATACGGCTGCGCAGCGGATCGCTTTCGAAAAAGGCGGACGATCCGAGCAGGCCGGCCTCCTCGCCATCAGTGAAGAGGAAGATTACCGACCGCCGCAACGGCCCGGCTGCCTTGAGTGCGCGGGCTACCTCAAGCGCGACCGCGACGCCCGATGTATCGTCGCCGGCGCCTGGAGAAAGCGGCACGGTGTCATAATGCGCCATCAGCAGCACCGCCGGGAGCGCGGGATCGCTGCCTTTGAGCTCGCCGACGATATTGCGCATCAGCCCGCCGATCGCGACATCGTTGAAATAGCGCCGCCCCACGATCGCGGTCTGCGTGTGGATTTGCGGAGCAAGCCCGAGCCCCGTCATCCGCTCCATCAGATAGCGGCGCGTCTCCTCGATTTCGGCCGATCCGGCGGGATGCGCCCGCCGGGCGATCATCCGCACATCCTTCATCGCCCGCGCGGCCGAAAATTGAGTCGCCGGTGCTCCTTCCGGCACTGGTGTCGGCAGCCGGTTCGCCAGCACCGCCAGCGCGACACCCGACAAAAGGATTAGGAGCACCAGCAGCCAGCGCAGCATTTGATGGGCGAGGTCGGGGTAACCAGTAGGGGACGCATTGGCTTGCATGAAATTTTTGTCCCCAGGATCGAAAAATGGGCTGTTCAGGATCGCCATAACACGCGTCGATGCCGCTCGCCATGGCCACATTCTGACGAATTGCCTTGAGCTCCCGCGATGAATGGTCGATCCGGCGTACAGCCGCGCCGGGGCTTCCACAAAAGACGCGCGCCCACACAGGCGATACGCACGGCAGCGCGTTTTCGCGTCTCTGGAAGGTTCCCGGAAGCAGTCGCGAAGCGCTTCAGCGCCTCGCGAGCGGTGCGTTATGCCGCGATGTCGTAGGGCTTGATCTCGCCGTCGAGATAGAGCTTGCGCGCCTTGGCGCGGCTGAGCTTGCCCGAGCTGGTGCGGGGCAGGGTGCGCGGCGGGATCAACTCGATCACGCAATTCATGCCCGTCACCGAGCGGACTCGTTCGCGGATTTCCTCGCGCAGGCGGACACGCTCCGCATCGTCGGAGCTGCGGCACTGGACTAGCACGGCAGGGGTTTCCTCACCGCCCGGCGTGGTGATGGCGAAGGCGGCGATGTCGCCGGCCTTGAAGCCGGGGAGCTGCTCGACCGCCCATTCGATATCCTGCGGCCAGTGGTTGCGGCCGTTGATGATGATCATGTCCTTCGCCCGGCCGACGATATAGACATAGCCATCGGACATATAGCCCATGTCGCCGGTGTCGAGCCAGTCATCGACCATGCAGGCATCGGTCGATGCCTGATCGCGGAAATAGCCGACCATCACCGACGGGCCAGAACACCAGACCTTGCCGATCGCGCGCTCGGGGAGCGGCGTGCCGTCCTCTTCGCGGATCTCGACCTTCATGTCGCGCACCGGCTTGCCGCAATTGACGATCGCGCGGTAACGCTGCGGCCGATCCTGTCCTGCGGCCACACCGGAGAGCTGGGTCTCCTCGACCAGCTCGACGCGGATACCCTCGCCCGGCGGCATGATCGAGACGGCGAGCGTGGCTTCGGCCAGGCCGTAGCTCGGCAGAAAGGCAGTTGCCTTGAAACCGGCATCGGCGAACGCGTCGACGAAGCTCTGCATCACGTCAGGACGGATCATGTCGGCGCCGTTGCCGGCGACGCGCCAGCGCGACAGGTCGAAGCGATCGGAGGCCTTGGTCTGGCTCGACATGCGCCGCGCGCAGATATCGTAGCCGAAGGTCGGCGAATAAGAGAGGCTGGTGCCCTGGTTGCGGCTGATCATGTCGAGCCAGGCGAGCGGGCGGCGCGCGAAATCCTCGGTCTTCAGATAATCGGTCGAAACCTGGTTCGCGACGGGGGAGAGGAAACAGCCGACCAGACCCATGTCGTGATACCAGGGCAGCCAGGAGATGCAGCGGTCGCTTGGCTGCAATTCCATGCCGTGGCCGTGGGCGGCAAGATTGTTGAGCAGCGCATGATGGGTGATCGCCACGCCGTGCGGAAACCGGGTCGAGCCGCTGGAATATTGCAGATAGGCGATGTCGGTGCCCTTGGCGGCCGGCAATGCGGCGTCGGGCGCGGGACGCTCGACCAGTTCGGACCAGTCGACACCCTCGATCCCGACGAGGCGGGCGGCCTCACCGGCCATCTGGGCCAGCTCGGGCGGGTAGATCAGCATCGTGGGGTCGCAGCTCGAAAGCTGGACGCGAAGCTGCTCGATATAGGAATCGCGGCCGCCGAACGAGGTCGGCAGCGGCAGCGGCACCGGCCAGGCCCCGGCATAGACGACACCGAAGAACAGGGCGGCGAAATCCGGGCTGGTCTCGGCGACCAGCGCGATACGATCCTCGGGCGTGACGCCGGCAGCGATCAGGCGGCGCGCCATCGTCAGCGCATCCTCGCGCAGTTCAGCGAAGGAATAGGGGCGGAGGAGGCCGCCGCGCGCATCGTGGAAATTGAGCCCGCGAACGCCGCTGGCGGCATAATCGAGCGCTTCCCCAAGCGTCTCGAAATCCGCGAAACGCCGCGCGAGCGGATCGTTGGTGGGGGTCGACGTCAGCGCGGCACGCTCGGCCAACAGCTCTCCCGATCCCCGAACATCACTAACCATTTGTCCTTGCGCCCTTGATCGCGGCCTTTCCCCAAAAGCCGCTCCTTATGAAGCGTGCACTTCTGCCGCTTCCAAGCGTTCAAAATCCGTTCCGAGTGTGGCACAATCATGGCGTGATGCCTCATACCCGGAACAGCCGAGAGCGGCGCCCGCCGCCGCCGCTCGATGCGGCATCGCTCGAAAGGCTCGCGCTGCGCTATGTCGAGCGCTTTGCGACGACCCGTGGCAGACTCACTGACTATCTGGTCCGCAAGATCCGGGAACGGGGCTGGGAGGGCGACCGCACCGCCCCGGAGGGGCTTGCCGAGAAATTCGCCGAACTGGGTTATATCGACGATCGGGCGTTCGGTGAGGCGCGTGCCGCCGCGATGGCACGACGCGGGCTGGGCAAGAGGCGGGTGAGCGGCGTGCTTCGCCAGGCCGGTATCGATGAGGAGGATGCCGAGGCGCTCGCGCCAGGGATCGAGGCGCGCGGGCTTGAGGCGGCGCTGACCTTTGCCCGCAAGCGCCGGATCGGCCCGTTCGCGACCGTCGCGCCGGATCGCCCGCAGCGCGAGAAACAGATCGCGGCGATGATTCGCGGGGGGCATGATTTCACGCTGGCGCGCCGTATCGCGTCCATGGCGCCGGGCGAGAAAATCGACGAGCTTGAATGAATCGGTGAATTCGGATGAATTTCGGTGGAATCGTCGTTTTTGTCCTAGCAAAGATCCGTGCTAATGTGCCGTCCGGGGGACTAGTTGGTTATGCGTAACGATCCGCAACCGGCGTTCGGGGGCCGGACCTGGGATGACACGACGATCGAGGCGCCACTTGCCGCGACGGCTGGTGGGCTTGCGGTTTCGGGCATCCTCAAATGGTTCGATGTGACGCGCGGCTTCGGCTTCGTCGTCGCCGACGATCCTTCGGTGGGCGACGTCCTGATTCATTTCTCCATCCTTCAGCCGCACGGGCGGCGCAGCCTGCCCGAAGGCGCGCGTGTCGATTGCCTGGCCGTGCAGCGCGACCGTGGTTTCCAGGCGAGCGAGATCGTCGCGATCGACCTGAGCAACGCGGTGGAGCCGACGATCCGGGTGCGGCAGGGCGATGACCGGGTCGATCCTTCGGCGCTGGTCGAGAATGCCGGGCCGTTCGAACCGGTGACGGTGAAATGGTTCAATCGCCTGAAAGGCTATGGATTCCTCGTGCGCGGCGCGGATTCCGCCGATATATTCGTCCATATGGAAACGCTGCGGCGTGCCGGTATCGCCGAGGTCGAGCCCGATCGGCGCCTGCGGGCGCGAATCGTCGAGGGGCGCAAGGGCCCGCTTGCGGTGGTGGTCGAAGAGGAAGGCTGATTCTGTCATGATGCCGAAGAATTTCGCGGCCGCGTTCGCGCTGGCGGCGCTGATGCTCACCGCCTGCTCGGGTGACGGTGCGGTCGCTTCGTCCGCCGCGGGGACTGCCGCCAGGACGGTTTCGCTGACCATCGCCAGTTCGAACGGCGTACATGACTTTGTCGTCGAGACCGCGAAGACGGAGCAGGAACAGCAGAAAGGCCTGATGTTCCGTACCGGGATCGCCCCGAACGGCGGCATGCTGTTCGCGCCCTATCCGCCCGAGGGTGGTGCGCCGAAGGAGGCAAGCTTCTGGATGAAGAACACGCCGAGCCCGCTCGACATCATTTTCATCCGCGCGGACGGCACCATCGCGACGATCGCGGAAAACACCGTGCCCTTCTCCGAAACGCAGATTCCGTCGGGCGAGCCGGTGGCGGCGGTGCTGGAGATCAATGGCGGACGCTCGGCGGAACTGGGCATCGCCCAGGGCGACAAGGTGACCTGGACCGGTCACGGTAAGAAATGATCGGCGCGCTGCTGATGGCGATGATATCGCCCCAGGCGATCGCCCAGCCGATGCCGGATGGGGCAATCGAAGCGCCCGGGCCCTCGGGACCGTTGCGGGGAACCCTGGTCGAGGCAACCGGGACGAACGGTACCCCGGCGCCGATGGTGCTGATCATTCCCGGATCCGGGCCGACCAACCGCGACGGCGACAGCCCCCTGGGCGTGCGCGGCGCCGTGTTCCGGCAATTGGCCGAAGGGCTTGCGGCGCGGGGGATCGGCAGCGTCAGGATCGACAAGCGCGGCATGTTCGGCAGTGCCGGTGCGATTGCCGACGCGAACGACGTGACCATCGCCGACTATGCCAGCGACGTGCGCGGCTGGATCGGCGTGATCCGCAAGCGCACCGGCGTGCCCTGTGTCTGGGTCCTGGGGCATAGCGAGGGCGGGCTGGTCGCGCTGGCCGCCGCACAGGAGGCGACCGACATATGCGGGTTGCTGTTGGTCGCGACCGCCGGGCGCCCGATGGGCGAAGTGCTTCGCGCCCAGTTGCGCGCCAACCCTGCCAATGCGCCGATCCTGGCGTCGGCGCTCGCCGCGATCGATTCGCTCGAGGCGGGCAGGAAGGTCGATGTCGCGGCCCTGCATCCTGCGGTCGCCGGCCTGTTCGATCCTCGTGTGCAATCCTACCTGATCGACGCTTTTCGCTATGACCCGGCCCGACTTGTCGCCGCGGTGAAGGGGCCGGTGCTGATCCTTCAGGGCAAGAACGATATCCAGGTCGGGATCGAGGATGCCTCCCTGCTCAAGAATGCGCGGCCGGCGGCGAAGATGGTGACGCTTGCTGGGGTCAATCATGTACTGAAGCCAGTGGCGAGCGACGGGCGCGGCGCCAATGTCGCGACCTATGGCGATCCGGCGATCGCGATCGACCCGACGGTGACCGATACGATCGCGACCATGATCCTGGCCGGGACGGCGCGTTGAGGCCGATCGGTGCGAGGGCAGTTGCCCGCGTGGCGAGCAACGGGTAAGCGGCGGCGCATGGGCATCAACCTCAATCCATTCACTTGGTGGAACGGCGCCAGCTGGGGCACCATGATCGGCCTGCGCGGCAAGACGCAGGTCGGCGAAGACCATCTCGGCAACGTCTATTACGAAGGCGGCACCGACCCCAACGGGATCACGCGACGCTGGGTGATCTATGACGGCGCGAATGATTCGAGCCGAATCTCGCCCGAATGGTTCGGCTGGCTTCACCACCAGGTCGACGATCTGCCGGATCGGTCGCTCCCCGCGCCGCGCGTCTGGGAAAAGCCTGCGGTGCCCAACATGACCGGCACCGCGCTTGCCTATCGTCCGCCGGGTGCCCTGGAAAAGGGCGGCCAGCGGGCCGCCGCAACGGGCGATTACGAAGCCTGGATGCCTGAATGATGCGTCGGCTGCTGGGCGGCGCGGCGATCCTGACGCTGCTCGCCGTTGGCGGGTGCGACCGGAAGACCGATACGCCCGGCGCCAAGCCTGTGCCGAAAACCGCGCTGGACGAGGATCAGCCGCCATCCGATGTGGTGACGGTGGACGTACCGAGCGGAGCCGACCCGTCGTTCGGCGCGACGCCGATGGCGCAGCGCGTCGCGGTGATCGGGCTGCTCAACAAGCGGAACGGCGCGGCGCGCGAAGTCACGCTCAAGCCGGGCCAGGCAGTGCGCGTCGGCGACGTGATCGTCCGCCTGCGCGCCTGCGAGCAGACAGCGCCGTGGGAGCAGGACCATTATACCGGGGCATTCGTGCAACTCGACGTGCAGCAGCTCGATCGCACCTGGAAGCGGGTCTTCTCGGGCTGGCTGTACAAGGAGCGTCCGGCGCTGAACGTCGTTCAGCACCCGATCTACGACGTGTGGACCAAGAGCTGCGCGATGACCTTCCCGGTCGGCGGACCTGATTCGGTGCCGGCAGGAGGCGACGAGGATAAGCCCCGGTCCAGCGCGAAGAAGTCGCCGGCCGAGGCTGCGCCTGCCGTCGAGGCCCCCGCGCCGACCACGCCTTCGACCGCCGCGGATAGCAATCCGACATAGGTGCTGCGCGGGATCTCGACCGCGCCGAGCGAAGCGAGATGATCGGTCATGAACTGGCAGTCGAGCAGGGTGAAGCCGCCCGCCCGCAACCGCGCGACGAGCCATGCCATCGCGACCTTTGACGCGTCGCGCGCCCGGCTGACCATCGATTCACCGAAAAAGGCCCGGCCGAGCGCGATGCCATAGAGCCCGCCGGCCAGCCGCTCGCCGTCCCACACCTCGATCGAATGGGCGAAGCCAAGGCGGTGAAGCTCGATCGACGCGCGTTCGATCTGCGGGTTGATCCAGGTGTCCGGGCGATCCTCGGCTGCTTCGGCGCAGAGCGCGATCACCTGCTCGAACGCAGCGTTGGCGGTGACGCGGAAACGGTCAGCGGCGATCGTCTTGCGCAGCGAGTGGGACAAGTGGAAGCCATCGAGCGGCAGGATCGCACGATATTTGGGCTCGACCCAATAGACCCCGTCGGCGTCGCGGGCATCGGCCATCGGGAAGACCCCGATCGCATAGGCGCCGAGCACCAGTTGCGGATCGAGCGGCGCAAAGGCGGCCGACGCATCGGGCGGCCCCGATCTCATCGGGGGGCGTTCATCTGGCGAGGCGGCGCTCGACCGCCTGCCAGAGCTGGGCGAAGGCCTGGCCGCCGGGCGACTTCGCGGCATAGGCACCGACCGGCGAGCGCCTGACCGCCATGGATTCGACGATGCTCGCCATCGGCACCACCGGCCAGTCGGGGTGGCGTTCAAGCGCCTCGGCATGGAGCTTGCGGCGGCGGTCGACCATCGAATGGACCGGCATCACCTGCGCGCCCTTCGCACCGAGGGCGCCCCCGAGATGCTTGACCACCTCGGCATAGGCGCGTTCGGACAGGGGCGAGGGGATCACCGGCACCACGATCAGGTCGGCCGCGCGCATCACCTGGTCGCTTGTCTCGGTCAGCCCCGGCGGGCAATCGAGCAGGATACGGTCGTAGGATTTGCGCAGGCCGGTGAGCAGTTTCTGCAGGCGCTTCTTCTTGTCGAGCTCGTGGAACAGCAGGTCTAGCCCGCGCAGCGACGCGTCGGCGCCGATCAGGTCGAGGCGGTCGATCGCGGTGTGATGGATCAGCTTCTCCGGCTCGACATCCTTCGAGAAGACCGACTGGGCCTGTTCCCTCGCCTTGCTGCCCGACAGCAGGAAACTGCTCGCGGCCTGGGGATCGAGATCCCATAACAGGGTACGGCGGGCGGAGAGTGTCGCGGCGCACCAGGCGAGGTTGACCGCCAGCGTCGTCTTCCCGACGCCGCCCTTCAGGCTGTAGATCGCGATCGTCGCCATGCTCGCCCCTAATATGGTAGCGCCATCGTGCCCCACGGAGGCGGGCGAGGCAACCATGCGCCCATGAAAAAGGCCAGCGGATCGCTCCGCCGGCCTCGTTGAAATCGATCGGACGACCGCCTTACTGGTGGCAGGTGGTCGAGCCCTTGCCCGGTGCGGTCAGGCTGATGTTCTTCGGGTTGCCGGTCAGCGAGTAACCCTCGGCCTTCAGCGGATCGCCTTCCTTGGCGGCGGTCAGCTTCGTGGCGGGGCCGTCCTTGGCGAGCTTGACGACGGCCATCTTGTCGCCTTGGAAGAAGGTGACATAGACGAGGCTGTTGTCCTTGCAGCGCATGGTCACGTCCGCCTTCATCGCCGGCGGCAGCTCGACCGGCGCGCGATTGGCGATTTCAGCCGCCTGCGGATCCGGCGCGGTCAGCGTGACCGTCTCCGGCTTGTCGTTGTTACAGGCCGAAAGCGCGAGAAGCGCGACGGCGGCGGCGGGGAGGAGGCGGCTCGTCATGTCGCGGGCTGCTTTGCCCACGGAAATCGCTCCGTCAATAGCTTATTATCACATCCTATAGGATTGTCCGACCCATTCCGGGCGGTCACAAAAACGTCATACGGAAAAGCAGGGGCCAAGTATCGGACTATTCGTGAAACTCGCTCATTTCCGGGATTCTTCCAAAGGCGATCTTCGTGCCGACCCGGTCGAGCCTGCCCCCGTGCAGCGGCCCCACACTGACCGCGTTGCGACCGAATCGTTCGTTGATCCGGTCCATTGCGCGGCTGAGCGACAGGGTGCGAGTCTCGCGCGCCAGCGGGTCGTCCGGATCGAGCAGGGCGAACAGCGAATCCTGTTCCCCGGCCACCGGCTCGATCTCGGCCAGGGTGACGCCGACCATGCGGATCTGGAAGTCGCCGGGGCGCCGTCGCCCGACCGCGACGAGCCGGGGATACAGCGCATCGAGCCCGGCGAGCACCGCGAAGCTGTCCTGCGTGGCGGGCAGGCGGATGCTGGCGCGCCAGGTCGACTTGTCGTCCTCGAACCGGGCGTGGAGGACGAGCAGGCGGCTGCGATAGGATTTGCGCCGCAGCCGGCTCGCCGCCTTGAGCGCGAGGCGGCGCGCGGTGAGGCGGACCGGCTCGACCCCGCGCTTGCCGGGCGACAGGACGTGGCTGTGGCCGATCGAGCGGCTTTGAGTCGGCTTTTCCGGCAGGTCGACGCCGTGGAGCAGATACCAGAGCCGGTCGCCATTGGTACCGCCCCAGGCAGTGCCGGCATCGCGCGGACGGCGCTCGCACAGCTGGCGGATGTCGTTGATGCCGTCCCGCGCCAGGCGCCGTTCCATCTTCGCGCCGATGCCGGCGATGTCGCGGAGCGGCATGTCGAACAGGCGGTGGGGAAGCTGGTCCGCGGTCATTACGACCAGGCCGTCGGGTTTCATCATGTCCGAGGCGAGCTTGGCCAGCAGGCAATTGGGCGCGATGCCGACCGAACTGGTGAGGCACCCGCCGACATTGGCGCGGATGCCGGCCTTGATCCGCCGGGCGAGCGCGACCGCCGCCTCGACCGAGTTCTCGTTGTCGAGCAGGCGGCAGGCGACCTCGTCGATCGAGCAGACCCGGGTGACGGGAATGTGCTTCCAAATCTCCTCGATGATGGCGTCGTGGAACTCGACATATTTTTCGTGGCGGGCGGGCGTGACGATCAGGTCCCGGCACAGGCGCTTCGCCTCCCACACGGGCGTGCCGGTCGAGATGCCGTAGCGCTTGGCCTCGACCGAGGCGGCGATGGCGACGGTGGTGTCGCTGTGCACGGGCGCGACGAGGACCGGCTTGCCGCGCAATTCGGGCTGGAGCTGCTGCTCGACGCTCGCGAAATAGCTGTTCAGGTCGAGGAACAGCCAGCGCAGCGGGCGCGGGGGCAGGAGGGGCGAGTCGTCCGGCACGATTGGAACATAGCACGAACAAGTGGAGGCCGGGACTCTTTTACCGATCGCCTCAGCGCATCCTGGCGAGGCACAGTTCCAGGATCGCGACGGCGTAATAACGTTCGGCTCCATCAGTGTCGTCGCGCTCGCACCATTCGGCATAATCGCGGCGCAGCCGGGCAGCATCGACGATGCCCTGTCGGGCAAGGTTCGACTGAGCGAACAGGCGGTCGAGCAGTGGCCGGGCACTGAAACGCATGCCGCGCACGAGCGCCGGGGAGAGATCGTCCCGAAAGGCCGGCTTAGTCACCCGCGGCGTCGCGCCGAGCCGCGCGAGCAGGGCGCGTTCGATGGTGCGGTCGGCGCGCCAGGCGGCGGGGAGGCGCGCGCAGAAATGGACAAGTTCCGGCGTGCACAACGGATGAACCGGCCAGATGCCATGCCACAGATAGCGCGCCGCGCTGAACGCGGCGACCTCGACCGATGAATCGCAGCTCGCTGCGCGGGGCGGCTGGTCCGGCGACGTCGCCAGGGTAGCGCTTGCCATCGGAGTGAGAAAGGCGGGACCTTCCGGCGGCGAGAGGGACCAGGCCGGTTCCGCCGCGAGGCCAAGCGCGCGTTGTTCGGACGGGCGAAGGCCGCAAAGCTCGTCTCCGCCGAAGCCAGTCAGCATCACCCGCGTGCCCGCCGCATAGGCCCGCTCCAGCAGATGATCCATCGCCTCGTAATAACCCTCCTCCCATGGGAGGACCGGCGCGTTGCCGTCGAGCCGGCAACTGCCGGGCGCAAGCGGCAGGAAATCCTCCATCGGGATTTCCGTGTCGCGCAGGCCGAACGCCGCGATCAGATCCGCCCGGCGCGCGCGTTGATCCGCGACGGCGTCCGCCATCCCGGCGATGGCGAGTCCGTAGCTTGCCAAGGGGCTCGCCGATTCCCGGGACGCGATCGCCGCGACAAGGCCGGAATCGAGGCCGCCGCTCAACTCCGCGCCAAGCGTTTCCCCCGCGAGACGAGTCCATCGACGCATCGAGGAGCGCAGGATGTTCTCGAATGCGTCGAGCGGGTCGGCCTCCGGGCGGAGGGTGCCGGGGACCGGCCGCGGCCATGGAGCAGGGTAGGCGATGTCCAGTCCGTGATCCCCGCCCGGAGCCCGGCGCCACGTCGCGACGGCCCGTTCGGTGAGCAGCATCAGATCGCGGAACAGGGTCCGTCGGGCATAGGGCGCGTCATATTCGGCGATCCAGCGCGCGGCGCGGGCCGGATCGAGACTGGTGCGCTCCAGGCCGGGCAACAGCCGGTCAGCATCCCAATGCCCCCGCAGCTCGCCGCCGGGCCGGGCGACGAGAAAAACCGGCGCTGTGCCCCAATGGCCCGCCTCAAGCCGGGCCGTATCGCGATCGACGATCAGCAGGTGCCATTGCAGCGGCCAGGCGCGCAGGCTGCCGACCAGCCGGTCGAACCGTTCAGCGTCGATCGGGGCTGGCGACGCCGACCCGGCGAGGATGTCGATCTCAGGCCCGATCAGTCCGGCGCATCGTTCCCGCACGCAGACGAGCAGCCGCTCGCCGTTGACGGCGATGACCTCCTCCAGGGCATCGTGGCGATAGGGATCGACCTGGCTCGACCCGCGGGCGATGCCGGTCGCCGTGCGGTGCCAGTCGAGCCCGGCATCGCCCGCCAGCAGATGCAGGGAAAGCATCGATGTTCAGACCGGGGTGTTCAGGCCGGGGGGCAGGTCAATTGCGGCGGCGCTGGGCGTCCTGGCCGGCAGTGCCCTTGCCACCGCTGTGGCGGCGTTGCGCGTCAGTGCCGGAGATGCGCTTGCCGCTGCCCCCATCGCCATCGCCGTCGTCACCACCCCCACCGCCTCCACCACCATCTCCACCGTTGCGGCGGCGCTGGGCATCCTGGCCGGCGGTGCCTTTTCCGACGGCGGTGCCCGGCGCCGGGGGATTCGGGCCCGAAGCGAACTCGGCGGGATGCTCGAAGATGTCGTCACCGGTCGGAATCCGGGTTTCCTCGTCGTTTGGCATATCGGCTCCCCTGTCGGCTCGCTTATTGGCGAGCGCATGGAAGAGTCTATCATGTCCCCGGCGGGACAGGAGGCGGATATACCGCCGAAACGGAGCAATCATCTTCCCTTGCCGGAGCCGGACGGACCAGAGCCGGTCGGGGCACGGTAGAGGGATCAGCGCAGGGCCTCGCGAAGCCGATCCCATAGCGGTTGCTTCGCCGCGATCCCCACGGTGTGGAGCGGGCTGCTGGAGGGAAGAGCGACGAGCGCGATGTCAGTGACCCCGGCCAACCGCGCCGACCCGTGCCGGAAGGAGGTCGCGCCGTTGAAGCCGATCGCGCGAAGATCGGGCAGGGTGGCGACCAGTCCGGGCAGGTCGTTGCCGACGGGATCGCGGATCGCGGCGTCGCTGCTGCCGTCGCGGCGGGCGCTCGCGACGACATCCCACAGGCCGACATGGGCGGCGAGCAGGGCGGCGAGGCGGTCGTCATAGTCGAGCGCGACGAGATCGCGGCCGATGACGCCCGACATCAGGTGCCAGAACTGGTTCTGGGGATGGGCGTAATAGCGCCCCGCGGCGAGCGAGCGGTCTCCGGGGAGGCTGCCGAGCATCAGCAGCCGGACCTCGGGATTCACCACGGGCGGAAAGGAGCGTTTCGCGATGACCACGACACCTGCTTTATCGATCGCGGCGCGCTTGTCGAAGCCGGTGGTGACGATCTTCAGCCAGGATCAGATGAAGAGCTGCACGGTGGAAAGAGCAGCAGGAAGCGTGACCCTGCGCGATCTTGGATAGCCGCGCTGATGGCAGGATTGAATCGGGGTCGGCCGCGACCGCCGGGGCAGGGGGCGGATCGGCGAAATGTTGGAGCGGCGTAACAATAATCGCCATGAATTCGTGGCTCGGTGCGGGCCGGACTGCGGAAAATGTCACAATATTCGCCGATTTACGCGACGCGTCCGCGAGAGAGGTGGAATCCGGCATTTCTTGGATGTGTCACGACGAATAGTGAAGAACGACATCCGGGATCGTCTGGGGACTGCCCATTCGCGTCGAGCGGCGATCCGGCATATTGGCACGATACTGCAAGAATATTTGCCGAATTTCGCGAGGGGGATCGGATTTTCGTCACGCTTTTCTTGCCTTCGGAATCGAATAGTTCGGGCTCTTCCCGCGCCGGAAGGGGCGTGGGGGTCCGGGCGATTCCAGCATGAAGAGGCGTGGGTTTGAATCGGCGCCAGGTACCGTGCGCTACATCCGAACCATGTCCGTTCGTCCCGAGTAGCCATCGAGCGTGTCGAGATGGCGTATCAAGGGACAGGTGTTTCGCGCTTCAATTGTACCTCGATACGAGCTCTCGATACCGCTGCGCCTGCTCGATCTCTACTCGACAGGAACGGCAAAGCCGTTGGTGAGCAAGGCGTCGGGCTCAGCCCCAAATCACGCCTTTGACAGGCAGGGCGCCTTGGCGGTGGGGAAGCTGACGCAATCCCACATCATCTCGTCCTGTCCGGCCGCGCGGTGGACATAGCGAAGGGCGAGCGCCGCCGTTTGCTGGTCGCTGAGCGGCATGCCGTGCGCGGCGGCGCCCGCCTTCGTCCAGGCGAGGATGGTGCAATCCTGCCTGCCGGCGCATTGCTTGCGGAATGCTGCCTCGGTCTTCGGCACATTGGCGTTCGGATCGATCACGACAGCGAAGGTGCCGGGCGCGATCGGCGTGAACGCCATCGCCGCCGTGCCGCCGGACTTGCCCCCGGCGCCACCGCCGCCGCAGCCGGCGAGCAGCAGGGCGGCGGCGAGCGCGGCAGCGCGCAGCGGCGTTGCGGTCGAACCCGGCACTGGCATCAGACTCCGCCGAGGAAATCCATCTTGCCGACCGGCACGCCCTTGTGGCGGAGGATGCCGTACGCTGTCGTGACGTGGAAATAGAAGTTCGGCAGGACGAAGTTCAGCACATAATCACGGCCGGTGAAATCGAACGTGGCGCGCGGGGTGGTGAGCGTGACGGCAGCGTCTTCCTTGCCGTCGATCGCCTCGCGCGGGACTGCCTTGAGGAAGGCGACGGTCTTCGCGATCCGGTCCTGCAGGTCGGCGAAACTTGCTTCCTCGTCGGCCATGGCCAGGTTCTCGACTCCGCCGAGGCGGACCGCGGTGAACTTCGCCGCGTCGCTGGCGCGTTGCACCTGGCCGGTGAGCGGGGCCATATCCTCGAACAGCCGCGCGGTGAGCAGGTCGGCTGGATCGACGCCGTTTTCCGCCGCCCAGGCCTCGCCCTTGGCAAGGAAGCCGGACATGGCGTGGAAGCCCCGGAGGAAGACCGGGATGGTGAGATCGTAGAGGTGAGTCGTCATGGGGCGGCGGTGTAGCGGGGTGGGGGCGGGGCGTCGATGGGGCGATGCAGAATGCGGCCAGGGCCTGACCGGGAACGATGTCGGCGGCCCGCGCAGGCGGACCGCCGACAATGAGAGGGATCAGAACCGCAGCTTGACGCCCGCCGAGAAGTAGCGGCCGATCACGTCATAGTTCGGGCTGCTGTAATAGCTGAGCGGCGGCTGCCGATCGAACAGGTTGTTGACGTTGCCGTACAGCGTGAACGGCCCTGTCTTGAACCGCAATCCCAGGTCAACATAGAGGCGGCTGGCCACATCGTTGTTGAGCGGCAGTTTCCCGTTGGGGCCGACCTGGTTGGTGTAGAGGCCGCCATCGACATAGCGCAGGCGCAGATCGGTGCCGAAACTCCGGTCGTCGTAGCTGATGGACCCGGTTCCGCGCCATTTCGGGGTGGAGAAGCTGGTTTCGCTTCCGATGATGCCGGCGCGATCGGTCGTCTTGACCCCATCGTCGATCAACAGCTGAAAGACATGTGTCGCAAGGATGCGGGCGCTCAGCGTGCCCGATCCGAGCTGCCTGCGATACGAAGCTTCGATATCGAGGCCATTTGTCTGGTATTTTGCAAGGTTGATCATCTTGCGCATCAGGGATTTGATCTCGCCGTCGGAGCCGCGTTCGATCAGGCCGCCACAGAGATTGTCGCCGGGGAATTGCGCCACGCACAGGTTCAGGGCGTCCTGCGGCTGCAGGGTGACGATCACGCCGTCGATCTTGATCCGGTAATAGTCGACCGACACGCGCAGGCCGGGGATGCCGTGCGGCGAATAGGAGCCGCCGACGGTCAGGGTATGCGACACTTCCGGTTTCAGATCGGGATTGCCGCTTGAGTAATTGTAGACCGACTGGACCAGCTTGTTGTTCTTGTAGGGATCGAGCACCGCCCCGAGATTGGTGGAGCGACCGAGGAAATATTCAGTGATGCTCGGCGAGCGGATGTCCCGCGAATAGACCCCGCGCAGGAGAAGATCGTTGAACAGCCGCGCGGTGCCGCCAAATTTCCACGACCAGATGCCGCCGCTGGTGCTGTAGTCGGAATAGCGCGCCGCGCCGTTGATCTCGAGCCTGATCGTGCCCGGCTGGTTGAGCAACGGCGCGTTGAGCTCGCCGAAAAATTCCTTGACGCTGAAGCCGCCATTGGTCGGCGCGAAGTTGAGCGGGGCAAGCGCCATGGCCTGGGAGAGGGGGTCGGTATAGTTCGTGACGAACTTTTCCCAGCGGAAATCGGTACCCGCGGCGAGATCGACTGGCCCTGCCCAGGTTGAGAAGGGCTGGCCGCTCAGGCTGACACCGGCTGCGTCGAGCTTATTGGTGCTGATTCCGGTCCCCTTGGCGAAGGAATAGGCGCGCGCCGCGTCGGAGATGTTTCCGTTGCCGAAAAGATTGAGCGGAACGCAGGCCGGATCGTCGTTGGCCGGGTTGGCGTCGGCGTTGACGCGGCACACCGCCTTGCCGTTCACCAGTACCGAGTCGAGGGCGCGGTTGAAATTGGCGGGGATCCGCTGGTTGTCGAGCGACTGCCGGTTCCGCAACTCGCCATGGTCGTAATAGCCCTGGTATTTCCAGCCACCGCCAAAGCTCCCGTCAAAACCAACGGCGCCTTCGAGGTTGCGGCGGTTATAGGCATAGTTGAGCAGGTGGGTTGGGCCGACATCGTCGAGCAGGCGGCCCAGGATGAACGGGCCGCTCACGCCCGCGGCCGCGAGCTGCTGCCGGGCGGTCGGGGTCAGGAACGCATTGTCAGGCATGATGACCGCCAGCGCCGTGTCCGGAAAGAAGCCGAAGCTCGCGGTCATCTGGTTGAAGCTGAAGTCGGCCCAGACCTTCAGCGAGTCGGTGACATCATAGCTCGCCCGCGCCAGCAGGTTGATGCGTTCATAGGGCGTGCTGACGTTGAGATACTGGGTCAGGTTCTGGCCGTTGCCGCCGATCGTGAGCTGGCCCGCGGTCTCGCTGCCGAGAGTGAGCGGCCCGACCGAGCCGTCTCGATTGAACACCAGATTATAGGGTGCCCCGGTGAACGGGTTGACGATCGCGCCGCCGTTGTTGGCGATGGTGAAATTGACGTCCCTGGCGAGAACCAGCTGTCCGTCGGCGCGCTGGAACATGCCGCCATTCATATTGGGCCGCGACGCGCGATCGAGCGCGCCGTCGCTCTTCTGATATTCGGTGGCGATCAGGATATGTCCGCGCCCACCGGCGAACTTGCTGCCCCAGGCAAGATCGGCGCCGTACCGGCCGCCATCCCCGCGCGAGGAAATCCCCGAATCGACTCCCATTTTCAGGCCGGTCAGATCGTCGTCGAGAACGATATTGACGACGCCCGCGACGGCGCCGGAACCCCATGCCGCCGACGCGCCGCCAGTGACGACGTCGACACGCTTGACGGCATTCTGCGGGACCGAATTGAGATCGTTGCTGCCGCTGAAGCGGTGGCCGTTGAGCAGGGTCAGTGTGCGAACCGGGTTGAGGCCGCGTAGGTCTGCCGCGGTCGCGGCCGCGTTGGTGTTGGCGACAGTGGTTTCGGGCGTCAGCGACGGGCGGAACTGCGGCGCGTCATTGAGTGCCTGCGCGATACCGGGACGATCGCCGATGCTCAGCGCCTTCTCATCGAGGACGGTCGTCGGCGTGGGTGCATCGAAACCGGAACGCTGAATGCGCGAGCCGGTGACGACGATATCCTCGTCGGGCCTGATATCGGGTGAGGTGGCTTCGGCGACCCGGGCCTTCCCCTCCTGCGCGAAGGCGGGCGACGCGATCGCCATGGCGGACAGCGCGGTGCCGGCGAGCCAGTGCAGATGATTGAACTTCATAGTCCTCCCCATTTTTATGCATCCCTCCGATCGGCATCCCGGCCTGCTTCCTGATTCTGTGCCGGGCAGGCGGCCGCCATCTTCGGGCTGTTCGCTGGATATGCCGCCCACCGGGCAAAAAGCAATCCTGATTAGAAAATATTTCATATCGGGGAATTCGTCTCGAACTCCCCTTTGTTGGCTCATGCGTCCGATGCGCGCCGCTCGATCGTGGCGTCGAGGCCGGGGACGGGTTCCTTCATTTCGTCAGCAGCAGCGGAATTCGTGGCTTCTGCCGCATTTCGGACTCTGCTGCGATGTCGAGACAGGGTGAGGCGGACGCCTCCACGATCGCAAAATGTCCTGCGATCAGGTAAAATTCTTGAGAGAACTTTTCCGATAAGAAAAAAATGGCGACAGGCGTTTCTCGGGCGGCTAGAGGCGCTCCGAATGCGTCACGGGATTTCCTGCGGATGCGCCTTCCTGCCCGCATAACGGGCACAGGCCACCGGAAGGCGGTTACCAAGGCGCGAACATTGCGTTGGGAGGATGCGTCCGATGATGATCGTCGACTGGTTGCAGGTCATTCTGATGGCCGGGTTTATCGGCTGCTGGCTCTTCTGGCGCGACCAGCGGCGGCGGCAGGTGCTGTCGGCGCTGGCGATCGCGATCATCGCGACGGCGATCTGGGGGATTGCGATCGATCGCTGGCAGGTCGGCGGCTGCGCGCTGTTTGGCCTGCTGGGGCTGTCAGCCATCGGGGTCTCGCGCTGGCGGGCAACGCGCGCCGAAAAGGCCGGGCGTCCGGCAAGGCCCTGGCGGCTCCCCTGGGTGACGGGGCTGCTGTGGCTGTTCCTGGCGCTGCCCCTGTTGTTTCCGGTCTGGATGTTCCCGGTGCGGCCGCTGCCCAGGCCCGACGGCAAATATGCGGTCGGCGTGCGCACCTTCGAGCTCGACGATCCTTCGCGCAAGGGCGTCTCCGGGGTCCCGGCCGATCAGCCGAGGCGGTTGCTGGTTCGCATCTGGTACCCGGCGGGTGATGTTCGCGGGATGAACCCTCGCCCCTATTTGACCAGGGCCGAAGCCCATAGCTCGGCTCGTGCGATCGGCGAAGCCGTGGGTTTCCCGCTGCTCTTCGATCATTTGCGGCATGTCATGTCGAATGCCTATGACGATGCGCCGCTGGCGCCGGGCGCCCATCAGCTTCCGGTGCTGTTCTTCAGCCACGGCTATATGGCATTCCTGGCGCAGAACAGCGCCTTGCTCGAACAGCTGGCGAGCCACGGCTACATGATCGTCTCGATCCAGCATGCCGGCGATTCCGGCGCCACGATGTTTCCCAACGGCGATGTCATCCCTATGGAGCCGATGCCCCAGCGCAAGAAGTCAAACGGCAAGCCCGCCCCTGTTCTTGTGAAGGCCGTTACCGGTGCAAGCCCCGGCGATCGCCTGGACGCGATGCTCAAGCTGCGTGCCGATGCCGTCAGGACGAACGACCGGATCGGCATGCGCAGCGCCACGACCTGGCTGGCGGACCGGCTGTTCGTGCATGACCAGTTGCAGAAGGGTGCGGTGCCGGCACCGGTCGCCCGGCTGGTCGCCGCCGGCCGCTATGACCGGGTGGGTGAATTGGGCATGTCGTTCGGCGGGGCAACGACCGGCGCGGTATGCATGGTCGACCGGCGCTGCGCAGCCGGCGTGAACCTGGACGGCACCGATCTTGGCTATGACGCCTTCGATCGCAATATGCCGGTGCCGTTCCTGATGTTCCATTCGGATCCGCTCAATATATTCAAGCTGCTCGGCGCGCCGGTGCCGGCTGAGCCGCGTGGCAGCAATGAATTCTCCTATGAACGCTTCGCCGACGCCGGCCGCCTTCCTGATCTCCATCGCGTGATGCTGGTCGATTCGAAGCATGTCGGCATCACCGATTTCCCGTTGTTCATCCGCCAGCCACTCAAGGGAATGCTCCTCGGCGAGGCGCCGGCGCGCGACCTGATCGAGACGCAGAAGGACATGGTGCTCGGCTTTTTCGACCATTATCTGCGGGGTATCGATAACCACTTCCCGAAAGCCCAGATGGCGCGGTGGCCCGGCAGGCTGGTGCCGATGAGCAGCGGCTATGTCGCTGACTGGTGGCGGACCAAGTCGGCCGCCGAGCAGGAGCAACTGACCAGGCGGATCGACGCATTGCGGCGGCCCTGATCCCGCGCGGCGCCGCGGCGCCGGTTCGGGGGACGGGATAAAGCGCCCGGCCGTTCTCCATGGGAGAATGATGGCCGGGTGCTTTTGACCGTGGCGATATCGATAGCTATCCCGCAGAGAATTTTACGCTTCCTCATCCCAGGGAAGCGCAGGCGCCAAGGATTATCGATGGACGTTTCGCGTAAACATGGTGAGCTGATGGGGCAGCGAATCAAGACGCTGCGCAAGTCGCGCAAGTGGAGCCTGGCGCAGCTCAGCGAGAAATCAGGTATCCCGTTGTCGACACTGTCCAAGGTCGAGCATGGTCTGCTGACGCTGAACTATGATCGTATCCAGCAAATCTCCGAAGCATTCGACGTCAGCTTTTCCGAATTCCTCTCGCCCGAGACGCCACAGGAAAGCGTGCGGGCCGCGCCGACGGGGCGGATCAGCTGGGCGCTCCGTGGTTCCGGCCTGCTGGTCGAGACCCAGAAATATAATTATCACTATTTGTGCAACGACTTGCGCGTCAAGGCGATGATACCGATCCATTGCCAGTGCAAGGCCCATACGCTGGAAGAGTTTGGCGACTTGCTGCGCCATGACGCGGAAGAATTCGTCCTGGTCGTACAGGGGCGGGTCGAGATCCATACCGAATTCTACGAGCCCCGCGTGCTCGATGTCGGCGAGGGTGCCTATATCGATAGCCGCATGGGACATGCTTATCTCAATGCCGGGGAGGGCGAGGCCTGGATCGTCTCGGTCAATCTGAACGTATGATACGCCGCAGGCTTTGATAACCATATGAGAAAAATTCTCTTGTAAGAGAATTTTTCCTATTCTACTGATATCCAAGCTTCACCACCGGGAGCAGCCCTGAAACGGGCTGGCGGCCCATCGGGCGTTGCGGAATGACGATCGGGCAAAGCACCCCGGGGTCTTGAGGCTGGGAAACGCGGGCCGGCGATGCGCCGCCTCGCCATCGACTATGGGAGCGGCCGATGCATTCTATTCTCCGTGGCGCGACGGCCTGTTCCGTCCTGATCGCCTGTTCGCAACCAGTCTCGGCCGGGTCGCCGCGATCCGAGCAGCCGCTGGACCAGCTTTATCCCAAGGTGCAGATCGAGGGGCGCGACTATTCCCCGCGCCGCCTCGCCGACGAGATGGAGCGGCTTCGCGTCCCGGGGATCAGCATCGTCTTCATCGACAAGGGGCGGATCGCCTGGACCGCGACCCGGGGCTGGGCGGATCGCGAGGCGCGCCGCCGGGTAAATGTCCGCACCCTTTTCCAGGCCGCTTCGATGAGCAAGGCAGTGACGGCCAGTGCTGCGCTGACGATGGTCGACGAGGGCAAGCTCGCGCTCGACCGGCCGGTCAATCAGCAACTGCGCGGATGGACGATCCCGGAGAACGACCTGACCGCTGGTCATCCGGTCACGCTGCGCCATCTGGTCACCCACCGGGCCGGACTCACCGTCTCCGGCTTCACCGGTTATTCGCCGGGGAAGCCGCTGCCCGACCTCGTCGCCATTCTGTCCGGCGCGGCGCCCGCCAACAATGTGCCGGTGGTCGTCAACGTCCAGCCCGGCTCGATCAACCGCTATTCGGGCGGCGGTTTCACGGTCGTGCAGAAGTTGATCGGCGACGTATCCGGCAAGCCGTTCGACGCGGTGATGAAGCAGCGGGTGCTTGCCCCGCTGGGAATGGCGGACAGCGGTTTCATGCAGCCGCTGCCGCAGGCACTGGCCGGTCGCGCGGCAACCGCCTACCGCTACCAGGGCGATCCGCTTGACGGGCGCTACAATACCTATCCCGAACTGGCTGCCGCCGGGCTGTGGACGACACCCTCCGACCTTGCCCGCTGGGTGATCGGGATCGAGGATTCCTATGCCGGTCGGCCGGGCGCGATCCTGCGCCCCGACACCGCGCGCGCGATGCTGACGCCCGACAAGGATGGCTGGGGGCTGGGTGTGTCGGTCGCGGGCAGCGGGCGCGATCTTCGCTTCTTCCACGGCGGTGCGAATTTCGGTTTCCGCGGCATGATGATCGGGCTGCCGGAGCGGCGGCAGGGCGTGGTCGTGATGACCAATGGCGATCGCGGCCAGGAACTGGCGGCGGAGATCATCCAGGCGATCGCCAAGGCCAATGGCTGGTCGGGGTTCGATCCGGTCAAGGTCGCCGGCGCATCAGTCCCGCCGGGCGATCTGCTTCGCTACGAAGGCGTCTACCGATCCAGTTCGGATTCCTGCCGGCTCGAGCGATCGCCGGCCGGGGATGCGCTGCTGGTCCTGATCGGCCCCGTGCAGATTGCGGAGCTGCTTCCGCTGGGCAACGGCCGATTTGTCGATTCCCAATCGGGGGTGGTGGCGACCCTCGGCGAACGGGAGGGGCGGATGGTTTTCGAGATTCGCGGGATTCCCCGCATCCGTTGAGGCGACGGTCACGCGGCAGGGGCAGCGGCGAATGATTTGCCAATCGTCGATGGAGACGACTAGGCCGGGCATGTGCCCGGACCGACATTCCTGGTGCTGCAATCGAAGGGGCCGGAAGGCCGGTCAGTGAGAATGAGATGACGAACACCAGCTTCTACCCCGTGGGCACCCCCGGCCAGCCATGGAACGAGGATGACCTGAACCAGTGGCGGGCACGGCAATCGCGCCAGCGCCGCTATGACGAGGACGTCGTCCCGCGCATCGAGGCGCTGGCCGACCGGTACGAGAAAATCGCCTATGGCCGGCTCGACTATGCCGGCGAAACCTACACGCTGCTTGCCTTGCGCGACCGGCATTTCGACCCCGCGCTGCCCACCGCGCTGGTGACCGGGGGCGTGCACGGCTACGAAACCAGCGGCGTGATGGGGGCGCTCGACTTCCTCGAGCAGCGCGCCACCGCTTATGCGGGCAGGGTCAATCTGCTGGTCGTGCCGTGTGTCAGCCCATGGGGTTATGAACGAATCAACCGCTGGAACCACGACGCGGTCGACCCCAACCGGAATTTCCGGGCCGATGGTCCGGCGCGGGAAGCCACCGCGCTGATCGAGCTCGTTGCCTCCGTGCACGAAACGTTCCTGCTGCATATCGACCTGCACGAGACGACCGACAGCGACGAGGGCGAGTTCCGTCCGGCGCTGGCCGCGCGCGACGGCAAGGCCCATGAGCCGGAAACCATTCCCGATGGCTTCTATCTGGTGGACGACAGCGCAAATCCGCAGCCGGGCTTCCAGCAGGCCATCATCGCCGCGGTCGAACGGGTGACCCATATCGCCCCGCCGGACGACAAAGGCGAGATCATCGGTTCGCCCGTGGTCGCGCACGGTGTGATCGAATATCCGTTGGCCGACTATGCGCTTTGCACCTCGATCACGGGTGCGCGCTACACGACCACCACCGAGGTCTATCCCGACAGCGCGACCGCTACGCCGGAGGAGTGCAACCATGCGCAGGTGACCGCCGTGTGCGCGGCGCTGGACTATGCGCTGGCGCAGGCGTGAACGGATCGCTGCCGCCCCGGTCAGGGGGCGGCAGCGGCTGTTTTCTAAGCCCGAAGGCCGGTCCCGGATAGCCGGCGCCTAGCTGCCGCTGGCATAGGCCTTTACCAGGTCGAACAGGAAATCCCGTCCGACATAGACCGAGCGCACTTCGCGCCGTTCGTTCAGGCCATGGGCCCCATTGCCGTCCGGGTCGCCCCAGCTTCCGGGCACGCCATAGGTCGGGATGCCGATCGGGGCGAGATAGGTGGCGTCGGTGGCGCCGGGCGACATGGTGGGGATGAGCGAGACGCCCGGAAAATAGCGGGCGACGAGCTTTTCCGCCGGGCCCATGATCTTCGGGTCGAGCGGCGGCGGGACGGCGACCGGGCGGAGGCGGCCGACCATTGTGACCTTCGTCTTCGCATCGCCGATCGCCGCGATCAGCGCGGCGCGGGTCGTATCGCCATCCTCGCCGGGTACGATCCGGCAGTTCACCGTCGCCTTGGCGCGCTGCGGCAGCGCGTTCACGGCATGCCCCGCCTCAAGCATCGTCGCGACGCAGGTGGTGCGCAGCATCGAGTTGAAGGTGCGGTCGGCCGAGACGATCGCCTCTGCCGCCCGGTCGGCCGGGTTGGCGGCGAGCGCCGCCATGGCGCGGCCGGTCTCGTCGTTCCGCTCCGCGCCCGCCTTGGCGAAGAAGGCGCGGGTGGTGTCGTTGAAGCGGACGGGGAAGGTGTAGGCGCGCAGCTTCTCGATCGCGTCGGCGAGTTCGTAGATGGCGTTGTCGTCGATCGGGATCGAGCTGTGGCCGCCGGGGTTGGTCGTCTCCACTTCGAAGCTGCGGTTGGATTTCTCGCCGACCTGCATCGCCTGGGTGACGACCTTGCCGTGCCCGTCGGTACGGCCGCCGCCGCCTTCGTTGAGGGCGAATTCGGCGGCGATCAGCTCGGGCCGGTTCTCCGCGAGCCATTGTGCGCCGTTCATGCGGGCGCCGGATTCCTCGCCGCAGGTGAGGGCGAGCTTGATCGTGCGTTTCGGTTTGTAGCCCTGCTGCTTGAGCCGGATCAGCGTGTCGACCCAGGTCGCGACCATCGCCTTCATGTCGGAGGTGCCGCGGCCGTAGAAATAGCCGTCCTCCTCGATGAACTTGTACGGATCGCGCTGCCAGTCCTCGCGGCGGGCATTGACCACGTCGAGATGGCCGAGGAGCAGCATCGGCTTTGCCTTGGGCGACGTGCCGGGAAGCTGCGCGACCAGCCCGCCGTCGAGCGGGAAGCCGTCGGCCTTGAACAGGGTGAGCTGATCGTCGGTATAGCCGGCCGCTTTCAGCCGGGCGGCGAGTTTCTCCGCGGCGGCGGTGCAGCTTCCGGTGGAGACCGAGGTGTCGGTTTCCACCAGCTCCCGGTAGAGATCGCGGAAGGCGAGCTGGTCGGGGCGGGGGGCTTGAGTCTGGGCCGTGGCGCCGTGGGAGACGAACAGGGCGAGCGCGGTTGCGGCGGCTGTGGCGAGTGGTTTCATTGATGGTTCCCCCGGGGTTTTGAGGGGCAGGCTAAGGGGGCGGTTCGGGGGGTGTCAAACGCTTCCGGCGGACGGGGGCGTTTCAGGCGCTTCGATGATTTCCGCCGTGCCGGACTTATTCCGGGGTGACGACGGGGGGCTGGACGCCCTTTCCGTTCGCGCCGCGCGGGTTCGGGCATGCCGGTGAGGGCGTACCGGGTCTCGAGGGGCGCGCGACGCGAACGGTCGGGGGCGGCAATGGGACAAAGGCAGCAGCCTCAGCCTGGAGGAACGGCGGCTGCCTTCATTCTACTCGGCCGGCCCGGCGAGCAGCAGGATATGCGCGGCGCGATCGATGAAGGTCGGATCGGTGGCGCAGAAATGTTCGAGGCGGGCGAGGCTTGCCTCGAGCGCCGGGTCCTCGGTCGCCGGGTTCCAGTCGCGTTCGGGACGGAAGCGGCTGTGGAAGACGTCGATGCCGGCGAGTTCGCGGATCGCGCAGTGAGGGGCGAACAGGGCGCGGACTTCGCGGGCGCTGAACAGATGGAGGGCGAATTCGAGGTGGCGACCATCGAGCAGGTCGATCTCGAGCCGGTCATGCTCATGGTCCTGATGGTAATGCCGCGCCTTCTCCAGCCCCGAGATGAAGATCGACGGGAGGCTGCCGGTCGAGCGGACCGTGGCGATCAGCGCGCCGTCGGTCACCTCGGCCAGCGCGCGCGCCACGGCGGGGTAGCTGGACGGCACCACATGGTTGAGCACCCCGTAGAGGCAGAGCGCGATGTCGCAGGCATGGCGGCCCTCCTGTTCGAGCGTCTCCACTATGTCGCCGACGTCGAAGGTCAGGCCGATCCTCGGGTCGGTCATGCGGGCGGCGGCCTGGTTGGCGAGGGCGATCATCGCCGGGGAGATGTCGACGCCGCGCCCCTCGATCGCGGTGAAGCCGAGATCGCGGGCGCGGGCGGCGGTGCGCAGCAGCCAGGTGCCCGGGCCGCAGCCGAGATCGAGGATGCGGATGGCGTGGCGGCCCTGGGCACGCAGTTCGATCAGGGTCTTGTCGATCCGCAGCCACAGTTCGCGATCGGCAAAGTCGTAGCGGCCGGAGAAACCGGACGATGCGTCGCCATCGGCATAGTCACGATAGTCCGCGCCGGCGGCGTCATAGGCGAGGGCGATTTCGGCGCTGGCCGGGAGAGGGTCCGGGTCCGTGATGTCGTCGAACGCAAGGCGGGTTGCCATGGGTGGCTCCTGAAAGGGGGAGTTCAATGATTGCCGGGGTCGCGATCGACCGGGCGGCGGAAGGGCCTCAGCGCCAGGGATCCCTGAATCCGAGGGTGATGTCGGGGTGGGGCGCCGGGTGCCGGCTGGGCGTGCGTGTCGTGCGGAGACGGCAGAGCAGAGCGAGGCTCGTCAGGGCGAGGCCGATCAGGGCGATGACCAGCAGGCCGGTGAGATCCGGGGACATCGTCTTTCTCCATGTCAGGCCGCGAGAGTCGAGGTGAGCGGGTGGCTCGCGAGTTCCACCGTCGCGCCGGGAAAGGCATGGCGTTCGAGGCGGGCGAAATGGAGGGCCGCGTCGCGGGAGATGAACACGCCCTCGATCAGGCCGTGATTTTCCTGGACCATCCAGCGGCCGCGGCGATCCTGCCCGACCTGGAGGATATGGGGTGTCGCACCGGGATCGGCGGGACGGGTCTGCATCGGGATGCTCCTGCGCCGGCAAGGGGGCCGCCGGCGATGGCGCGGCGCGTTGTCGTGCCGCGGCCCTCAGATAGGCGCGGGGGGCGTTAAGCTTCGACGGCGACCTGGGGGCATCCGCATAAGGAATGCGTAAAGAGCGGCCGGGGTTGGACACATCCCCGGCCGCTCCCTGCTGCGACGATCGCGGCTGAACTGGATCTCCCTAGCCGATCCAGTCCCGGCGCGACGCCGCAGGCACCTGCCCCGCCTCGGCGAGTTCAGTGAGCTTGATGAATTCCTGTCGCCAATAGCCGTCCGCGTTGCCGGCGAGGCGACGGATATCGGCATAGGCGAGGTCGCCGAGCCGCGTGTCGCCGCGCAATTTTTGCCCGAAGGCGGCGACCGCGGTGGCAAAGGCCATGTCGCCCTGTGGCAGGGCATGGGTGGCGAGCTGGCGGGCGTCGACCGGGCGTTCGATCAGGCGCGAAGTGTCGCCGTCCGGCAATTTGTAGCGCAGGCGGACGAACGCCATCTCGCCGTCCTGCCTGGCCGGGGCCTGCGTGGCGCGGCGGTTGTCGGTGTAGCGGCGGTCGGACATCCAGCCCTTCGTTCCGGCGGGCACGACCTCGTAGATCGCGGTGACCTGGTGGCCGGCGCCGATGTCGCCCGCGTCGACCTTGTCGTTGTCGAAATCCTGCTCGGCCAGCGCGCGGTTCTCATAGCCGATCAGGCGGTACTGGCTGACATAGGCGGGGTTGAACTCGACCTGGACCTTCACGTCCTTGGCGATCGTGAAGAGGGTCGAGGCGAGTTCCTCGGACAGGACCTTCTTCGCCTCCATCGCGCTGTCGATATAGGCATAGTTGCCGTTGCCGAGATCGGCGATCGATTCCATCATCGAGTCGTTGAGATTGCCCTGGCCGAAGCCGAGCGTGGTGAGGGTGATGCCGTCGTCGCGTTCATGCTCGATCAGCGTCTCCAGCTCCTTCTGGTCGGTGATGCCGACATTGAAGTCACCGTCGGTGGCGAGGAGGATGCGATTGACGCCGCCCTTGATGAAATGCTCGCGGGCGATCGAATAAGCGAGCTGGAGTCCTTCGCCGCCGGCGGTCGAGCCGCCAGCGCTGAGAGTGTCGAGCGCCGCCTTGATCTCCGACGGGTCGCTGGTTGAATCGAGCACCACGCCGGCCGCACCGGCGTAGACGACGATCGCGACCCGATCCTCGCGGCCGATATTGTCGGCGAGGGTGGAGAGGGCGGATTTGACCAGGGGCAGCTTGTCCGGCTCGTCCATCGACCCCGAGACATCGACCAGGAAGACCAGGTTCGCGGCCGGGCGGCGCGCATAGGGAAGGTCATAACCGCGCAGGCCGATGCGCAGGATCTTCGTATCCTGGTTCCAGGGCGATTGAGCGACGTCGGTGGTCACGCTGAACGGCGCCTCGCGGTCGGAGGGCAGGGGATAGTCATAGCGGAAATAGTTGATCATCTCCTCGGTGCGGACCGCGTCGACCGGCGGCTTCCGGCCCTGGGTGAGGAAGCGGCGGACATTGGCATAGGCGGCGGTGTCGACATCGACCGCAAAGGTCGAGACTGGCGCGTCGGCGACCATGTGCACCGGCGAGATGGCATTGGGTTTGTATTTCTCGCCGCTTGCATCGGGGGTGGCCAGTCCAGCCTCGGCGGTGTCGCTCGCTTCATAGCTGGGCATCGAATAATTGTTGCCGCCCGGCTTCGAACAGCCGGCCGTCACCGCCGCCAACGCGACGCAGCACAGGATCGTCTTGGACTTCATGACATGCTCCCTAGATACTTGCCTTATTTGGGCCTCATTTTCGCCGTGTTTGTGTCACGGCTTTTCCGGGCAGGCAAGCGTTTTCCTATCTCATGAGGGGATATTAGATTTTCGGCGGAAAACCGTACTTTCCGTGAGCCATATTCCTGCTCCGAAGGCGTGCCGAAATTATCGGTCGACATGCTTGGCCGCGACGCTAGCATCCCGACTCATGGTACAGCAGATCACCACCTATGCCGCATTCTGGCCTTATTATCTTCGCGAGCATGCGAAGCCCGAGACGCGGCGGCTGCATTATGTCGGCACGGCGCTGACCTTCGTCTTCCTCGCGCTCGCGTTGACGAAGGGTGGCTGGTGGTGGGCATTGGTGCCGCTCGCCGGATACGGTTTTGCCTGGGGCGCGCATTTCGGGGTGGAGAAGAACCGGCCGGCGACCTTCACCTATCCGCTGTGGTCGCTGTTCAGCGATTACCGGATGTTCTTTTTGTGGCTGACCGGGCGGCTGGGGCCGCATCTGCGCGCGGCGGGTGTCGCCTGATCAGAGCGCGGGGACGATATCAGTCCTTAGGAAATCATTGCCTTTGAAGAGGAGCGGTTCGCCCGTCGCTTTCGCGAGCGCATAGGCAAAGCAATCGCCGAAATTGAGATCGGCGGCATGCCGGGTGCCTCGTCCATATCGCCGATAGCCGTCATTCGCGATTGTCGCGATTTCCTTAGTCACAGCCTCAATCTGGACGTCGAAGCGTGCCAGCAACGCGTCGGCAGCCTCGCCGATCAGCGCATCGCCCCCGCGCGTCGTGACCACCGTCAGTTCCAGCCAGGAGCCGGCGGATATCCGCAAGCTCGTTGCTGTAGCCATCGCCTCCAGAAAGGCTCTCGCCTCAGGCTCGTCTCGCAAGATCGCAATGATCGCCGACGTATCGACAATCACTTGAACGAACCATCCTCATTATAGAGCAGGTCGCCGTGCGTCAGCGACAATTCCTGATCACGAAACTCCGGTTTCCAATGGTCTCGCAAACCGCGAACGACTGCCATCATTTCCTCGACGGTTGCCCGGCGTCGCGGCGTAGCCGTGCGAGCGCGCCGTTCCTGTAGGGCGATGCGTACCGCCTGGGTAACGCTCTCGCCCATTTCGGCGGCGAGTTCGCGGGCCAGCCTGACGGTCTCTTCGTCCTTGATGTTGAGCTGAACGCCCATGTTTCTACCTCCGAGGTAGAAAATTCTACCATGGGCACGCGGATGCGACAACGGCGAACTTAGGGGGTGATGATCCAGCTTGCTTGCCCACAACACCGTGCGCGCCGCGCGCCGGCTCCTACAATTCGCATGATCGGCGGCGACGGCGAGGACCGGCGCCTCGTATCGATAGAGCGGCGGGAGAATAAGGTGCCTCCCGAGCTGGGCTCGAACCAGCGTCCGGTCGGAGACGAGCCGACTGCTCTGCCACTGAGCTACCGGGGGGCGCCTGACTTTTGATCTTTCGCGCAGTTGTCTGTCAATCGCCGAACAGCAGGTCGAAGAATCGCTTCCGTGGAGGTTTGCCGCTGAAAGCACCCATGTCACGAAGCAACGAGGCGAAATAGGGATTGTTGACCGTAACCCCATGGACAAGTTCGGGTGTCGGCTTTGCGGACGCCACGGCGCGACGCGACCGCGGCGTTGTCCAGCCGGCCTTGATCGGGTCGACGTCCTTTTCCGCGCAGGCGACCTCGACCTTTTCGCGAGTGCATTTCATCTCTCCGTGAAGCACCTCCCATGGTTTGGGGAGGGCCTGCCAGACCAAGGTATCGGGATGGATTCCGCCACCGGCGCTGCGGTGCCAATAAGCCACGTCCGCTGCCATCAGGCGCATGACCTTGCCGGGTAGCATCTGCTCGAACACCGGCTCCAGGCCGAGCGCGACGATCAAGGCCATCCAGTGATCGCGTGCTCGGTTCCACGCGGTGGCAAGCAGATTCCAGGTCGACGAATCATTGCCCCGCTTCACGATCATGCTGGCAAGATCGATGTCGGTGGTCCGGTACGCCGCCTCGAGCCGATCCGAAATCTCGTTCAGAATATCGAACCAGCGGCCGAGCAGCTGGCCTTTTTCGGCATCCGACAGATGCGAGAGTACGTCATCGCGCGGAAAGACATGGGCGATCGCATACCAGCGGGTCCGGGTATCCCGAGCGCACAGGCCGAGCAGGGCGGCCGCAAGATGATCGAATGGTTGTTGCTGACCACTGATCGTGAATTCACTGCGCAGTTTCATGCGCGCTGCATAATAAGCGACAAAGGCTGCTGTCTGCGCATGGCCGCCGAGATCGCCCAAGGTCAGGTCGGGGGCGAGCGCGGCCTTGCCCAGCAGGACCAGGCGGTGGCGTGATTCCTCGCGCCTCAATGCTGCGAGCCGCCGTTCCAGGCGGGCGGCGACGCGGAACAGCTTCACATACCGGCGACGCGAGATATCGAGGCCGAGCGCGCCCCGCGCCTGCCGATTATGTCGGTCATGCTTGAAGCTGGCCCGGCCGGGCTGCTTGCCGATCAACACGTTGAAGCGCGCGATGAAGGAATCGAGTGCGTCGGCATCGTCGGATTCCGGCAGTGCATTATCGAGAAAGAGCTGGGCCAGCTCGCGCGCTTTCGCGATCTGCCGGTCCATACGGTCCGGTGCGCGGAACACGCTGGCCATCGAGGACCAGCCGAAGCGTCGCGCCCCCGATCCCCGGATAATCCTTTGAAGCTCGGCCGTGAGCTTGCGATCCTGCGGCGACGGCAGCGCGGATGCGATCAGCGCTGCCACCGTCTCCGGCGTGTCGCGCCTGACGAGCGTTTCGTGAAGCGCTTGAACGGGATCGGGCGTGGTCATCGGGCGCATCTTATCGGTGATCGGGCGAACTTGGCTATCGCGGAAGTGGTCGATCCTCCGACACAAGTTTCGCTTGCTTGCCCAGCAGGGGGTGGCGCTTCTATCTAGCGCCCATGCACACCGCCCCCAACACGCTCGCCCTGATCGGCCATACACCGCTCGTCCGCCTGAACGGCCCAAGCGAGGCCGCCGGCTGCGATATCTTCGGCAAATGCGAGTTCGCCAACCCCGGCGCCTCGGTGAAGGATCGCGCCGCCCTGTTCATCGTCGAGGATGCCGAGGAGCGCGGGCTGATCCAGCCGGGCGGGACGATCGTCGAGGGTACCGCGGGCAATACCGGCATCGGCCTGGCGCTGGTCGCCAATGCCAAGGGGTACCGGACGATCATCGTCATGCCGGAGACCCAGAGCCGCGAGAAGATGGACACGCTGCGCGCGCTCGGCGCCGAACTTGTACTGGTGCCGGCCGCCCCTTATTCGAATCCGGGGCATTTCGTTCACACCTCCCGTCGGATCGCAGAGGAGACGCCCAACGCGATCTGGGCCAACCAGTTCGACAATATCGCCAATCGCCGAGCGCATATCGTTGGCACGGCGGAAGAGATCTGGACTCAGATGGAGGGCCGGATCGACGGCTTCACCTGCTCGGTCGGCACCGGCGGCACGCTGGCGGGCGTGGGGCTGGGGCTGAAGGCGAAGGACGAGGGCGTGTGCATCGCGCTCAGCGATCCGTACGGCGCCGCGCTCTACGATTATTACGCCTGTGGCGAGCTGAAGTCGGAGGGCAGTTCGGTCGCCGAAGGGATCGGGCAGGGACGAATCACCGCCAATCTGGAAGGCGCGCCGATCGACACCCAGTTCCGCATCTCCGACGAGGAGGGGCTTGAATGGGTGACCCGGCTGCTCGACGAGGAGGGGCTGTGCCTGGGGCTCTCGTCGGGCATCAACGTCGCCGGCGCGGTGCGGCTGGCCAGGGAGCTCGGGCCGGGCAAAAGGATCGCGACGATCCTGTGCGACACGGGGTTCCGCTACCTCTCGACGCTCTACAATCGGGCCTGGCTCGAGTCCAAGGGGCTGACCGTTCCGGAGCGGCTGAAGCGCGAATAGCCGGGCCATCGACAAGACTCTTTTCATGCGTTACATTTATGCCACACGTATGAAAATCATGATTCAAGATCCGGCGCAGACGTCGCAACGGGTGAAGGTCGGCATGATCGGCCTCGCCGCGGTTCTGCTTCTTATCGGTCTGGCCGCCGCGATCTTCTCCACCGCCAACAGGGAGCGGCCGCTGATCGTCGTCGGCGGCGCCCGTCCGGATGTGGTGGCCAATATGGCGGCCGGCAACCAGATGCTTCCGATCGAAGGCGCGACCAGCGAACCGCTCGCCGAACTCGGCGTCGCGCCGAGTTCCACGGCCGAACTCAACATCGCCCAGGCCACGCGCCGGGCCGAGCCCCACGCCGCGAAGACCAAATGAGCCCGATATCCCCTGTCAGGCCAACGGTGCCGACGGGGAGAATCAGGGAAAACATGGCCCGACCCCGGGGCGATCCGGGGAAAACGCCCCCCAAGCCCCGAGATCCCAAGAACACACCGAGAACAGGTTGAAATGACTGCAATTAATTCCCCGGAGAATCGAAGATATTAGGGCTTTTGCCCCGACTTTCCCCGGCTTTCCCCTTGAATCCCCGACTAACCCGAGTTAACCCTGTGCTGACAGGGGTAAACTCATCTCGCCTGCGCGACGTGGCGCTGGAGGGCGGCGAAGGCCGTCTTCCGAGGACGGGGGAGTCATGCCTGCTGGAGTTCGGGGTACGGCGTGGCGCAAAGGGCAGAATATCAGGGAGACGGACTTGGCCTTGTCGACGACAAGGGCCGGGTCGCGATCCCCGCTTCGCTCAGGGCCATCCTGGCTGCGAACAGCCCGCGTCCCGACGGCAAGGACGGCGGCACCGTCATCATCGGCGTCCATCAGAAGCACCCCTGCCTGATCGCCTATGACCCCGCTTATGTGCCCATCCTGAAGGCCAAGCTCGACGCGCGCGAAGAGGCCTACACCGCCGATGACGGTGAATATGATTACAATATCAAGCGCCGCGCGGCGCAGGGAGAGGCGACGCCGTTCGACGGCAGCGGCCGCTTCATCATGCCGGGCTTCCCGCGCTTCCACGCCAAGATCGGCGCGAACGCCTTTTTCTACGGCGTGTTCGACTATTTCGAGATCTGGGATCCCAAGACGCTGATCGAGGCCGAGGGCGTGGCCGAGATGGTGAAGTCCTGCGCCCGTTACCATTGCCAGCTCAAGGGGATCGCGCTGTGAGCGGCCCCGAACCCCATATCCCCGTGCTGCTCGCCCAGGTCGTCGACGCGCTCGCCATTACCCCTGGCGAACGTCATGTCGATGCGACCTTCGGTGCGGGCGGTTATACGCGGGCGCTGCTCTCCCTCGGCGCCCGCGTATTCGCCTTCGACCGCGATCCCGATGCGATCGAGGGTGGGCGGGCGCTGGAGGCTGCATCGGATGGCGCGCTGACGCTGATCCCGGCGACCTTCTCCGCGCTCGACGCCGAGCTGGAGGCGCGGGGCGCGACCCCGGTCGACGGCGTGACGATGGATATCGGCGTGTCGTCGATGCAGCTCGACCAGGCGGAGCGCGGCTTCTCCTTCCAGTCGGACGGGCCGCTCGACATGCGGATGAGCCAGGAAGGCGAGAGCGCGGCCGATTTCGTCAACCATGCCGACGAGGCGGTGATTGCCGATATCCTGTACCAATATGGCGACGAGCCCCGGTCCCGCAGGGTGGCGCGCGCGATCGTGGCGGCGCGGCCGATCAACCGCACCGGCGAGCTGGCGCAGGTCGTTCGCCGTGCGCTCGGCTACAAGCCGCACGACAAGAAGGACCCCGCGACCCGGACCTTCCAGGCGATTCGCATCCATATCAATCGCGAGCTGGGCGAACTGGCGGACGGGCTGGCCGCGGCCGAGCGCGTGCTGAAGCCGGGCGGCCGGCTGGCGATCGTGACGTTCCACTCGCTTGAGGACCGGATGGTGAAGCGGTTCCTGCGCGAGCGCAGCGGATCGTTACCGGGGCGATCCCGTCATCTTCCTGAATTGATGGTTAACGCAAAACCAAGTTTTGAGAAGGTCGGTCGCGCGGTGCGCGCCGACGATGCCGAGATTGCGCGAAACCCCCGCGCCAGATCGGCAACGTTGCGGACAGCGCTGCGGACCGATGCCGCGGCCTGGACTTCTGAAGGAGCGTTGTGATGCTTGCGTATGCTTGGAAAAGTCTTGGCTGGTTCCTGGCCGGCGTTGCCGTTGCTCTGGGTTTCCTGCTGGTGCCGTTGCAGGTCGCGGCCGAGCGCAAGAAGCTCGACAGGACGGTCGCGCTGATCGGCCAGGCGCAACGGGACATCCGCGCGCTGGAGACCGAGTTCGACACGCGCGCCAACCTCGCCCAACTCGAGAGGTGGAACGGCGACACGCTGCGCCTGACGGCGCCGGCGGCGGCCCAGTTCGTGTCCGACGAGGGGGCGCTTGCCTCGCTCGACCTCAACCAGGGCCATGACGCGACGATCCAGACCGCGTCGCTGGTCGTGCCGTCGCTGCCCGACGGTTCGACCATGCGCCCGGCGGCGACGCCCGCAGTGGTGACCCGTGTCGTGGAAGCGGCCGCTGCCGCACCTGTGGCTACCGCGCCCGCGACGGCCAAGTCTCGACCGGCCGTCATGGCGACCGCGGCACCTGTCCGCGAGCGTGCCGTTTCCGGTGGCAAGGCCCAGACGGTGGCGCTGCTCGACCGCAAGCTGCTGAGCGATTCGACGATCGGCGACCTGTTCAGCGGCGCTCGTGCTGAATCGGGGCGGATGCGTTGACGGCACTCGTCGCCCGACCACAGCCGCAACGGCGCCTGACCGGCCAGCGCCATGCGCTGGTCGCGACGGCGCATGTGCGGCTGATGATGCTGATGCTGCTGCTCGCCGCCGGCTTCACGCTGGTGATCGGGCGGATCGCGATGCTCGGTTTCGTTTCCGAGCCTGCCAGCGCTCAGGGGCCGGTTTCGGGCTTGATGCAGCGCGGGGATATTCTGGACCGCAACGGCGAGCCGCTGGCGCGGACGATCGAGGCGTGGACGATCGGCGTGCACCCGGGCAAGCTGCTCGGCGATCGTCGCGAGCTGGCGGCGAAGCTTGCCGCGATCGTGCCCGGCCATGACGAATCCTGGTATTATGCCAAGCTGACGCTGCCGGTGAATTTCACCTATCTCGAACGCCACGCCTCGCCGGCGCTGGTCAACGCGATCCATGCGCTGGGCGAGCCTGGCCTTGCCTTCGCGCGGGAGCCTGAGCGGCTGTATCCGCAGACCACCATGGCAGCACATGTCCTCGGCTATATCGGCCCGACGGGCGACGACAGGCGGATCATGGGCCGTGCCGGGATCGAGCGTGCCTTCGACGACCAACTGACCAGCCCCTCCACGCGCGCCACCCCGGTGACCCTGTCGATCGACAGCCGGGTGCAGGCGGCGATGGAGAGCGAACTGGGCAGGGCGATGATCGCGTTCAAGGCGAAGTCGGCGACCGGCGTCGTGCTCGACGTCCATACCGGCGAAGTGATGGCGATGGTCTCGCTGCCAGTCTACAATCCGAACAAGATCGCCGGCACGAGCAGCGACGCGCTGCGCAACAACGTGACTCAGAGCGTGTACGAGCTGGGATCGACCTTCAAGCCGATCACCATGGCGACCGCGATCGAGACCGGCGTCGTGACCTCGATGGCGCGTCGCTTCGATGCGACCCAGCCATTGCATGTCGGCGGCTTCACCATCCATGACGACCATGCGCAGAAGCGTTTCCTCGACATCCCCGAGGCACTGATCCATTCGTCGAACATCGTGACCGCGCGGATCGCCGACGAAATCGGCAAGGACCGCATGGCGGCGATGTTCAAGGCGATGGGTTTCGATACCCGCCCCGAGATCGAACTGCGCGAGAAGCAGAAGCCGATCTGGCCTGTGTTCTGGGCGCGCACCACGGTGATGACGACTGCCTATGGCCACGGCATCGCGGTGACGCCGCTTCACCTCGCCAACGCCTATGCGACGCTGGTGAATGGCGGGATCTGGCGGCCGACGACGTTGTTGAAGGTCGCCCCGGGCAAGGCGCCCGAGGGCCGCCGCGTACTGTCCGAGGCGACCAGTGCGCGGATGCGCCAGCTCCTGCGGCTGGTCGTGACCCAGGGCACCGGCCGCAAGGGCGAGGCGCCCGGATATCGCGTCGGCGGCAAGACCGGCACCGCCGAAGTCGCGGGGGCGGGCGGTTACTCGAAGAAAACGAACGTCTCGACCTTCGCGGCGGCTTTCCCGATGGACGCGCCGCGCTATGTGGTGATCGCAATGCTCGACTCGCCTATCGGCAACGCCGAATCCTTTGGCCTCACCACCGCCGCCTGGACGGCGGCCCCGGTCGTGAGCCGTGTCATCTCCCGCACCGGCGCGATGCTTGGCGTGACGCCGGACAATCGTCGCGACGTCGATGTCTCCGAATTGCTGCCGCTGTTGTGGCATGCCCCGGGCGAGAACCCGGCGGACGCCGAATGAAGCTAGGCGCGCTGACCGGTGGAGCGGAGGACGCAACGGTCACCGGCTTCGCGATCGACCATCGCAAGGTGGCGCCCGGCACCGTGTTCGGTGCGTTCGAGGGCGCCCAGGTGAATGGCGAGGACTTCATTCCGGCGGCGGTCGCCGGCGGCGCGATCGCGGTGGTGGCGCGGCCCGGGGCGCGGGTCGAGGGTGTCGCGCATATCGCCGACGCCAATCCGCGCAAGCGGTTCGCCGGGCTGGCCGCACGCTATTTCGCGCCCTTCCCGGAGACTGCCGTCGCGGTAACGGGAACCAACGGCAAGACCTCGACCGTCGAGATGACCCGGCAATTGTGGCGGATGGCGGGTTTCCATGCCGCGTCGATCGGCACGCTGGGCGTGACCACGGCTGACGACCAGGTCTCGACCGGGCTGACCACGCCTGACATCGTCACCTTCCTGTCGAACGTGGCTGGGCTGTCGCGCGAGGGCGTCAGCCATGTTGCCTTCGAAGCGTCGAGCCACGGTCTGTCGCAATATCGCACCGAGGGGCTGCAGGTCAGGGCTGCGGCCTTCACCAATCTCAGCCGCGACCATCTCGATTATCACGGTACGATGGAGGCCTATTTCGAGGCGAAGCTTCGGCTGTTCTCGGAAGTGGTGGTCGATGGCGGCGCGGTCGTGGTGTGGGCCGACGATCCTCATGCGGCGCGCGTGATCGAGATCGCGCGGGGACGAAGCTTTTCCGTGCTGACGGTCGGAACGCAGGGCGAGACGCTGAAACTGGTATCGCGCGATCCCACCCTGCTCGGGCAGGGTCTGGTCATCGAGGCCGGGGCCAGGACGTACAAGGTGATGCTGCCCCTGATCGGTGCCTATCAGGCGGCGAACGCGCTGACCGCGGCGGGGCTGGTGATCGCGACCGGCGGCGATGTCGGGCAGACGCTTGCGTCGCTCGGGCGGCTGCAGCCGGTACGGGGACGGCTGGAGCGCGCCGCGATCGCGCGGAGCGGTGCGCCGGTCTATGTCGATTATGCCCATACGCCCGATGCGCTCGAGGCGGCGATCGCGGCGCTGAAGCCGCATGTATCGGGGCGGCTGATCACGGTGTTCGGTGCTGGCGGGGATCGCGACCAGGGCAAGCGCGCGCCGATGGGGGCGGTGGCGACGGCAATGTCCGACAAGGTCTATGTCACTGATGACAATCCGCGGTCGGAGGATCCGGCGGCGATCCGGGCGATGGTGATGGTCGGCGCGCCCGGCGCGACCGAGATCGGATCGCGCCGCGATGCGATCGGCGCGGCGATCGCGGAGGCGGGGCCGCAGGATATCGTGCTGGTCGCGGGGAAGGGGCATGAGCAGGGGCAGATCGTCGGCGACCTGGTGCTGCCGTTCGACGATGTCAGCGTCGCGCGGGAGATGGCGGCGTGAGCGACGATCTCATTTTTTCTTCCCTCCTCTTCAGGGGTGGGGCCTTCCGGCTCAAACCAACCCCGGCATTTGCGGGACTGCCCCACCCCAACCCCTCCCCTGAAGGGGAGGGGCTATGAGCTTGTGGACCTCGGCCGAGATCGCGACCGCCACCGGGGGCACCGCCTCGACCGAGTTCACCGCCACCGGCGTGACCTTCGATTCCCGTGAAGTCGGCCCGGGCGACCTGTTCGTCGCGCTGAAGGGCGAGACGAGCGACGGGCACAGATTCCTCGACCAGAGCTCCGAGCGGGGAGCGTCGGGTGCGGTTGTCGCCGTTGCGACACCGCACCCGCATGTCCTGGTTTCCGATACGATGGCGGCGCTCGAGGCGATGGCCCGTGCCGCGCGCGCGCGGACCCCGGCGAAAATCATCGGGGTGACCGGATCGGTCGGCAAGACAAGCACCAAGGAAGCGCTGTTCGCGGCACTCGATCGTGGCGCGCCGGGTACCGCGCACCGGTCGGTGAAGAGCTACAACAATCACACCGGCGTGCCGCTGAGCCTGGCGCGCATGCCGGCGGCAAGCCGTTTCGGCGTGTTCGAGATGGGCATGAACCATGCAGGCGAACTGGCGCATCTGACGACCCTGGTGCGGCCGCATGTCGCGATGGTGACCGCGATCGCGCCAGCCCATACGGCCTTCTTCCCGGACGAATCGGCCATTGCCGACGCCAAGGGGGAGATCTTCGCCGGGCTCGAGCCGGGCGGGGTCGCGATCATCCCCTATGACAGCCCGCACCGCGACCGTCTGATCGGGCACGCCAGGCCGCATGCCGCCAAGATCGTGACCTTCGGAATTGATCCGGGCGCCGACGTCCGCGCGATCGAGACGATGCGCACCGCGACTGGCGGAACCTTCGTCACGGCATCGCTGGGCGAAAAGGAACTGAGCTTCACCGTCGGGCAGCCGGGCATGCACTGGGTGTCGAACGCGCTGGCGGTGCTGGCGGCGGTCGACGCGGTCGGCGGCGACCTGGCGCTGGCCGGGCTTGCGCTGGCCGAGCTGGGCGGGCTGGCCGGGCGCGGCGCGCGGCTGACCGTCAAGGTTGCCGGCGGCGAGGCGCTGGTGATCGACGAAAGCTATAACGCGAACCCGACATCGATGCGGGCGACGCTCGCGGTGCTGGGCGCGGAAGCTGCGCCACGGAAGCTCGCCGTGCTGGGCGAGATGCGCGAGCTGGGCGAGAAGAGCGACGCCTATCATGCGGGGCTTGCCGACCCGGTGATCGCCGCGGGCGTCGAACGGGTCATTCTGGTCGGTGAAGCGATGAGGCCCCTTGCGAACGCGCTTGAGGGCAGGGTCGATTTCGTCCATGTGCCCGATACCGCTGCCGCGCGGGCAAGCCTGCTGGAAATGCTGGCGCCCGGCGACGCGGTTCTCATCAAGGGTTCGAACGGAGTCGGGTTGGCGAGCGTGGTCGCCGCTTTGGCGAACGGGACAGCATAATGCTCTATTTCATCGCCAACTATCTGGGTTTTCCCGGTATCCTCAACCTCTTCCGCTATCTGAGCTTCCGCTCGGGCGGGGCGGTGGCGACCGCGCTGATCATCGGCCTGATCATCGGGCCCCGGTTCATCGGCTGGCTGCGCGTGCGCCAGGGCAAGGGGCAGCCGATCCGCGACGACGGGCCGCAGAGCCACCTGGCCAAGCGCGGCACGCCGACCATGGGCGGGCTGATGATCCTGACCTCGCTGGTGCTGTCGATCCTGTTGTGGATGGACCTGAGCAACCCGTTCGTCTGGGCCTGCACCTTCGTGACGCTCGGGTTCGGCGCGATCGGTTTCCTCGATGATTACGACAAGGTGCGCAAGGCGAGCACCAAGGGCGTGTCGGGGCGGATGCGGCTGGTCGGCGAGTTCACCATCGCGGCGATCGCGGCCGGGCTGATCATTCATCAGAACAATGCGACAGGCACGCATCTCTATCTGCCCTTCACCAATGGCTGGTGGGTCGATCTCGGCTATTTCTACATCCTGTTCGCTGCCTTCACGATCGTCGCGTTCGGCAATGCGGTGAACCTGACCGACGGGCTGGACGGCCTCGCGACCATGCCGGTGATCATCGCCGCGGTCGCGTTCATGATCATCGTCTATCTGGCGGGTAATGCGAAGTTCGCGACCTATCTCGGCATTCCCCATGTCCCCAGGGCGGGCGACCTTGCGATCTTCTGCGGGGCGATGATCGGGGCGGGGCTTGCGTTTCTGTGGTTCAACGCGCCGCCGGCAGCGGTCTTCATGGGCGACACCGGCAGCCTGGCGCTCGGCGGGGCGCTCGGCACCATCGCGGTCGTCGCGCACCACGAGATCGTGCTCGGCATCATCGGCGGCCTGTTCGTGATCGAGGCGCTGTCGGTCATCATCCAGGTGTTCTTCTACAAGCGCACCGGCCGGCGCATCTTCAAGATGGCGCCGATCCACCATCATTTCGAGCAGCTCGGCTGGAGCGAGCCGACCGTCGTGATCCGTTTCTGGATCATCGCGCTGGTGCTCGCGCTTGCTGGCCTGTCGACCTTGAAGCTTCGGTGATCACCAGCCCCACATGGCGCGGCAAACGCTTCGCGGTGCTGGGGCTTGCGCGCTCGGGCGCGGCGGTGGTGCGCGCGCTCGTGGCGAGCGGAGCCGAGGTGGTGGCGTGGGATTCGAACGAGGCGGCGCGGGCTGCGCTCCTCCCCGGCACGGGGAGGGGGACCAGCGAAGCTGGTGGAGGGGGGCTCGCCCCATGCGTTGCGATTGCGGAAGCTCCCCTCCGCCATCCTGCGGATGGTCCCCCTCCCCGTGCCGGGGAGGAACTTTCGTTCGCCGATCCGGAGACGATCGACCTCGCCGGTTTCGATGGGCTCGTCGTTTCTCCCGGCGTGCCGATCAATCGCCATCCGGTCGCCGCGAAGGCGCGGGCGGCGGGCGTGCCGGTCATCGGCGATATCGAGCTGTTCGCTCAGGCGCGGGCCAGCCTGCCGCCGCACAAGGTGGTCGGGATCACCGGCACCAACGGCAAGTCGACCACGACGGCGCTGATTCACCATATCCTGGAGACAGCCGGCGTGCCGGCGCGGCTGGGCGGGAATATCGGCAAGCCGATCCTGGGCGAGGAGCCGTTGCCTGACGGTGGCGTCTATGTGCTTGAGCTGTCGAGCTACCAGATCGACCTGACGACCAGTCTCGATTGCGATGTCGCGATCCTGCTCAACATCACGCCCGACCATCTCGACCGCTATGACGGGTTCGAGGGTTATGCCGCGTCGAAGGCGCGGCTGTTCGCGATTCAGTCGCTGGATCATGCCGCGATCATCGGGATCGGCGATGCTGCCTCGGCGCGGATCGCCCGGTCGCTGTCGGCGCGGGGCGAGCATTTGACGAAGATCGCGCCGGGCATGTGCATGGACCAGTCGCGCTGGCCGTCGCTGCAAGGGCCGCACAATGCGCAGAACGCGCTCGCCGCGATCGATGCGTGCAAGGCGCTTGGTGTCGATGACGCGGCGATCGATCGCGGGCTTGAGAGCTTCGCCGGCCTGCCGCACCGGATGGAGCTGGTCGCCAGCCGGGACGGCGTTGCCTTCGTCAACGACAGCAAGGCGACCAATCCCGAGTCCACCGCGCCGGCGCTGGCCGCCTTTTCGCGGATTCACTGGATAGTGGGCGGACAGGCCAAGACCGACGATCTCGACGCCTGCGCGCCCTGGTTCGGGCATATCGCGCGCGCCTATACGATCGGCGAGGCCGGGCCGCGCTTCGCCGCGATCCTGACGCCGCACATGTCGGTCGAGGAAAGCGGAACCCTGGTTCAGGCAGTGAAGAGCGCCGCGGCGAACGCCCGGTCGGGTGACACCATATTGCTCTCGCCCGCCTGCGCGTCATTCGACCAGTTTCGCGATTTCGAGGATCGCGGCGACCGGTTTCGCAGCCTGGTCGGAGGGCTCGCATGAGCAGGACGAACGCCGGGGCGAACACCGGGACGCTCACCTTGTGGAAGCGCATGAAGGGTGAGGGCGGCCGCGGCGACCGCTCGGCGCTCGGCATGTGGTTCTGGGATATCGACCGGCTGCTGCTGCTGCTGACCCTGTTGCTGATCGCAGTCGGGTTGATCGCGGTCGGCGCCGCGTCGCCGGCGGCCGCAACTCGTTATTCCGACGAGAAGCATCATTTCCCGGCGCTGTTCTATCTCTGGTGGCAGCTTGCCTGGGTCTGCGTGTCGTTGCCGATCCTGTTCATCGTCTCGATGCTGCCGGTCGCCTTTGCGCGGCGGATGGCGTTGATCGGCACGGTCGTCTGCCTGGTGCTGCTGATCGCGGTGCCGTTCTTCGGGGTGGAGAAGAACGGCGCGACGCGGTGGCTCAATTTCGGCGTGTCGCTGGTTCAGCCGTCCGAGTTCCTCAAGCCGTTCTTCATCGTGACCTGTGCCTGGCTGCTGTCGATGCGCGCCAAGGACGAGGCGCTGCCGGTCGTGGTGATCACCGGCGCGATGACCGCGCTCGTCGCGCTGCTGCTGATGCTCCAGCCGGATTTCGGCCAGACCATGGTGTTCGCCGCGGTGTGGCTCGCGCTGCTGATGATCGCGGGAACCTCGCCCAAGGTGATGGCGGGGCTGATCGGCTGCGTGCCGGCGGGCGTGATCGCAGCCTATTTCTTCTACGGCACCGCGCGGACGCGGATCGACGCCTATCTCTTCCCGAACCATGAGGGTGTGGGCGCCTCCGACCATTTCCAGACCAATGCGGCGCATGACACCATCACCGCGGGCGGCTGGCGCGGGACCGGGCCGGGCGGCGGATCGATGAAGTTCCGCCTGCCCGAGGGGCATACCGACTACATTTTCTCGGTGATCGGCGAGGAGTTCGGGCTGATCGCCTGCATGATCATCGCGCTGCTGTTCCTGGCGATCGTGGTGCGGGTGTTCGTCAAGCTGCTCGACGAGCAGGACGAGTTCCGGCTGTTCGCGGCGGCGGGGCTGGCGACCCAGTTCGGGGTGCAGGCGCTGATCAGCATGGCGGTCAATACGGGACTCGCGCCGTCAAAGGGCATGACCTTGCCCTTTATCAGCTATGGCGGATCGTCGATGATCGCGCTGTCGATCGGCATGGGTCTGCTGCTGGCTTTCACCCGGCGCAATCCGTTCGTATCGCGGTCACCCTATATCGCACGATGGAGCGGGGAATGAACCAGGCACGGCATTTCGTTCTCGCCGCAGGAGGAACGGGCGGACATATGGTCCCGGCGGCGGCGCTCGCCGCCGAGCTGATGAAGCGCGGGCATCATGTCGCGCTGATCAGCGACGAGCGCGGCGTGCGCTTCCCCGGGCTGTTCGAGGACATACAGACTCATGTGCTTCCCGCCGGTCGGCTGGCGGGCGGGCCGCTGGGCTGGGCGCGCGCCGCGGCGGCGATGGTCAAGGGCCGTTCGATGGCGATCGAGCTGTATCGCGCCTTCCGCCCCGCCGCGGTGATCGGTTTCGGCGGCTATCCGGCGCTGCCGGCGCTGCTCGCGGCGTTCCACGAAAATATCCCGACCGCGGTGCACGAGCAGAACGCCGTGCTTGGCCGGGTCAACCGGCTCGTCGCGCGCAAGGTCAGCGCGATCGCGACCTCCTATGCCAATGTCGAACGCCTTGCGTCCAAATATCACGGCAAGACTCATCTGGTCGGCAATCCGGTGCGCGATTCGGTGTTGGCGCTTCGCTCCAGGCCTTATCCGCTGCTCGAGGAGGATGGCATCTTCCGCGTGCTGGTGACCGGCGGCAGCCAGGGCGCCAGCGTGCTGAGCCAGGTCGTGCCCGACGGCCTGTCGCTGCTGCCGGTCAGCTTTCGCCGCCGGTTGCAGGTGACTCATCAGGCGCGGATCGAGGATATCGAGGCGGCGCGCGCCAAATATGCCGAGCTGTCGATCGCGGCCGACCTGGCGACCTATCTGCCCGACCTGCCCGAGCAGCTCGCCTGGGCGCATCTGGTGATCGCGCGCGCGGGCGCGTCGACGCTGGCGGAGCTGACCGTGGCCGGCCGGCCGGCGATCCTGGTGCCGCTGCCGAGCGCGACCGACGACCACCAGACCGTCAACGCGCGGGAAATGACGGCGGCGGGCGGAGCGCGGACGATCGACCAGCGCAGCTTCACGCCGGTCGAACTGGCGAAGCAGATGCAGAAGCTCGGGCTCGACCCCGCTGCGTTGCAGAACGCCGCGGGCCGCGCGCGGAGCTGCGGGCGGCCCGATGCCGCGCGCGACCTCGCCGACCTGGTCGAGAGCCTGAACGATACGCCCGGGGACATGCCGATCGGCGTGCCGCTGCCGATGGGCGCCAACGGAAAGCCGATCTACGCATGAGGGGTGTCGCAACCGATATCGGGACGATCCATTTTGTCGGCATCGGCGGGATCGGCATGTCCGGCATCGCCGAGGTGATGCACAATCTCGGCTACAAGGTGCAGGGATCCGACATGGCCGAGGGCTATGTCGTGCAGGGGCTGCGCGACAAGGGCATCGCCGTGCATATCGGCCAGAAGGCCGAGAATCTGGGCGACGCCGTGGTGATCGTCACCTCGACGGCGATCAAGCGCGGCAATCCCGAGCTTGAGGCGGCGCTTGAGCGGCGCATCCCGGTGGTGCGCCGGGCGGAGATGCTGGCCGAACTGATGCGGCTGAAATCGACCGTCGCGGTCGCCGGCACGCACGGCAAGACCACGACGACGTCGATGGTCGCCGCGCTGCTCGACGCAGGCGGGGTGGACCCGACCGTGATCAATGGCGGGATCATCAACAGCTACGGTTCCAACGCGCGGCTCGGCGCGAGCGACTGGATGGTGGTCGAGGCGGACGAGAGCGACGGCAGCTTCCTGCGGCTCGACGGGACCATTGCCGTCGTCACCAATATCGATCCCGAGCATCTCGACCATTATGGCTCGTTCGATGCGGTGAAGGACGCGTTCGTCGAGTTCGTCGAGAATGTGCCTTTCTACGGCGCGGCGCTGCTCTGCCTCGATCATCCCGAGGTGCAGGGCATCATCCCGCGCCTGCGCGACCGGCGCGTGGTGACCTATGGCTTCTCGGCGCAGGCGGACGTGCGTGGTGTCAATGTCACGCCGATCCCCGGTGGCAACCGCTTCGAGGCGCTGGTGCGGAGCCGCGACGGAACGACCCGCTCGATCGAGGGGATCGAGCTGCCGATGCCGGGCCGCCACAATGTCCAGAACGCTCTTGCCGCGATCGGCGTCGCGCTTGAGCTCGGCATCGACGATGCGACGATCCAGCAGGGGTTCGGCAAGTTCGGCGGAGTGAAACGGCGCTTCACCAAGGTGGGCGAGACGGGTGGCGTCACGATCATCGACGATTACGCACATCATCCGGTCGAGATTCGCGCCGTGCTCTCCGCGGCGCGCGAGGGTGTGGCGAACCGCGTGATCGCGGTGGCGCAGCCGCACCGCTATTCGCGGCTCGGCGATCTGATGGAGGACTTCCAGCAGGCATTCAACGACGCCGACATGGTGTTCGTGACCCCGGTCTATGCAGCGGGCGAGGCGCCGGTCGACGGCGTCGATGCCGAGGCGCTGGCCAATGGCCTCAGGACGCGCGGCCACCGGTCGGCGGCAGTCGTGTCCGACGCTGCGGCGCTGGCCACGACATTGGCCGGTGTCGTCCAGCCCGGCGACATGGTCGTCTGCCTGGGGGCAGGGGATATTACTAAGTGGGCCGCGGGCCTCGCCGATGCCATCGAGGCGGCGCGATGAGCAATGTCTGCCGTGCCTTGCCGCCCCTGCAGGGAACCGCCCAGCACGAGGGCAGCCTGGCCGATTTCATCTGGTTCCGGACCGGTGGACCCGCGGAGTGGCTGGTGCGGCCGAAGGACGTGCACGATCTTTCCGTCTTCCTCGCCGGGCTCGATCCCGAGACGCCGGTGCTGCCGGTGGGTGTCGGGTCGAACCTGATCGTGCGGGACGGCGGCGTGCCTGGGGTGGTGGTGCGCCTGCCCAAGGCGATGGCGAAGTCGGCGATCGAGCCGGGTAACAGGGTACGCGCGGGCGGCGCGGCGATGGGAATTTCGGTCGCCAGCGCAGCACGCGACGCCGGGATCGCGGGGCTTGAGTTCCTGCGCGGCATTCCGGGCACGGTCGGCGGCGCGGTGAAGATGAATGCTGGCGCCTATGGCCGCGATACGTCGGACATCCTGATCGAGGCGACTGTCGTGACCCGGTCGGGCGATGTCGAGGTCTGGCCGGCGGCGAAGTTCGGCTATGTCTACCGCCATTCCGACCTGCCCGCAGGCGCGGTGGTGGTCGAGGCGCTGTTCGAGGGCGTGCCGGGCGATCCAGCGGTGATCGGTGCGGAGATGGACCGCATCGCCGCCGAGCGCGAGGCGTCGCAGCCGCTACGCTCGCGCACCGGCGGGTCGACCTTCAAGAATCCGGAAGGGCACAAGGCCTGGGCACTGATCGACCAGGCGGGCTGCCGGGGGCTGACCCGTGGCGACGCTCAGGTCAGCGAGAAGCATTGCAACTTCCTGCTCAACCTCGGTAGCGCGACCAGCGCCGAGATCGAGGCGCTTGGCGAGGAAGTGCGCGAGAAGGTGAGGGCGACCTCCGGGGTCGAGCTCGAATGGGAGATACAGCGTGTCGGCGTGCTGGCCGACGGCGCCGGCAAGGGATTCGTAGGGGTGAGGAAGTGAGCAAGCTTCACGTGGCAGTCCTGATGGGCGGATGGTCGGCCGAGCGCGAAGTCTCGCTGATGTCCGGTGCTGGCGTGGCCGATGCGCTTGAAAGCCTTGGCCACAAGGTCACCCGGATCGATATGGGCCGCGACGTCGCGGCGCGGCTGGTCGAGGCGGCGCCCGACGTCGTGTTCAACGCGCTGCACGGGACGCCGGGCGAGGACGGGTCGGTGCAGGGCATGCTCGACCTGATGGGCCTGAAATACACGCATTCGGGCCTGGTCACCTCAGTGATCGCGATCGACAAGCTGCTGACGAAGCAGACCCTGGTGCCGCACGGCATCCCGATGCCCGGTGGGCGGATCGTAAAGAGCGAGACGCTGTTCGACGGCGATCCGTTGCCGCGGCCCTATGTGCTAAAGCCGGTCAACGAAGGGTCGTCGGTCGGCGTCGCCATCGTCACCGACGAAGGCAATTACGGCAACCCGATCGCGCGCGGCGTGACGGGGCCGTGGGGCGAGTTCGAGGAACTGCTCGCCGAGCCCTATATTCGGGGCCGCGAGCTGACGACGGCGGTGCTGGCAGGCGAGGCGCTGGCGGTGACTGAGCTCAAGCCCAAGAGCGGCTGGTATGATTACGACGCGAAATATACCGACGGGCTGACGGTGCATATATGCCCGGCCGAAGTCCCCGACGAGATTGCCGATGCCTGCAAGCGAATCGCGCTCGACGCGCATCGCCTGCTCGGCTGCTCGGGCGTGTCGCGGTCCGATTTCCGCTGGGACGACAGCCAGGGCATCGATGGACTGTTCCTGCTCGAGGTCAACACCCAGCCGGGCATGACTGCGCTCAGCCTGGTGCCCGAACAGGGGCGCTATATCGGCCTGAGCTATGCCGAGCTCGTCCAGAAGATCGTGGAGGAGGCCCTGTGAGCCGTACGATCAAGCGCGGATCGCCGCCGCGGCGGCAGATCCAGACCAAGCGCCGGCAGCAGCCCAAGGCGTCGATCGTCGACCGCGCCATCGAGGTGCTGCCGATCAGCCATGACACGGTGCGCCGGATCGCCACCTGGTCGATCGTCGGCGCGGTGGGCGCGGTGGCGATCGCCACGGCGACCTGGTTCGGCGTTCCCGGCGCGATCGGCGTCGCGATCGCCGAGGGCGTCGGGCGGGCGGGCCTGCGTGTCGAGCAGGTCGAGGTGACCGGCCTCAGCCGGATGGACCGGATGACGGTCTATGCCGTCGCGCTCGACCAGAAATCCCGCGCGATGCCGCTCGTCAACCTGGAGGACGTCCGCCAGAAGCTTCTGTCCTATGGCTGGATCGCCGATGCGCATGTCTCGCGCCGGCTGCCCGACACGCTGCTTGTCCATATCGTCGAGCGCAAGCCGACGGCGGTGTGGCAGGATCGCGGCAAGCTCTCGCTGATCGCCGAGAATGGCGTATGGCTCGAGCCGGTGAAAGCAGAGGCAATGCCCGACCTGCCGCTGGTCATCGGCCCGGGCGCGAACGAACAGGAGGCAGCGTACCAGAAGCTGCTCGATGCCGCGCCGGCGCTTCGCCCGGTGGTGAAGGCGGCGACCTGGGTCGGCAACCGGCGCTGGAACCTGCTGTTCGAATCCGGCGAGACGCTTGCGCTGCCCGAGGGCGATTCCGATGCGGCCAAGGCACTGGTGAAATTTGCCCAGCTCGACGGGGTCCGCCCGCTGCTGGGCAAGGGATGGATCCGTTTCGACATGCGCGATCCGAGCAAGCTGGTCGCACGCAAGCCGGGACAGGTGGTCAATCGTGCTATAGCTGATCCGGAAGATGAGAATGCGCCGCAACGGCCTGCCCTGATCGAGGCGAAGCACACGGCGTTCACGATGGTACAGGGGTAAGGCATATGGCGAAGGCAGCACCCGAGGGACTGATCACGGCGCTCGATATCGGGTCGTCAAAGGTTTCGGCGATGATCGCGCAGAAGGGCGATGGCGGCGAGCTGATCGTGCTCGGCACCGGCCAGCGCGAGAGCCGGGGTGTCAAGCGCGGCTATATCGCGGACGCGGCGGCGACCGAAGTCGCGGTGCGCGAGGCGGTCGAACAGGCGGAGCGGATCGCCGGGACCAATATCGAGAATGTGTGGGTCAGCTTCTCGGCCGGCGGGCTCGTGTCCGACGTCGCCTCGATCGAGTTCGAGCTTGGCGGGCATCGGGTCGAGCAATCCGACATCGACGCGCTGCTCCAGGCAGGACGTGAATCGATCGATCCCGCTGGCCGCATGGTGCTGCACGCGCAACCGGCGCTCTACACGCTCGACGGGCTGACCGGGGTGAAGCGCCCGCTGGGGCTTCATGCCGACCGGCTGGGCGTGCATATCCATGTCGTCGCCGCCGACGGATCGCCGGTGCGCAACCTGGGCCTGTGCGTCGCCAACGCGCATCTCGAAGTGAAGGCGATCATCGCCTCGCCGGTCGCGACCGGCATGGCCTGCCTGTCCGAGGAAGAGCGCGAGCTGGGTGTCGCGCTGGTCGAGATGGGCGCCGGGATCACCAATGTCTCGCTGTTCGCCGGGGGCATGCTGGTCGGCCTGACCTCGATCCCGATCGGGGCGGCCGACATCACCGACGATATCGCCTCCTCCTTCGGCACGCGCCGGGCGCAGGCGGAGCGGATGAAGTGCTTCTACGGGTCGGCCAATGCCAGCCCGCGGGACAATCACGACATGATCGACGTCGCGCCGATCTCGGCGGAGGATGGCGCGGGCGACGGCACGCGCATCACCCGCGCGCAGTTGATCGCGGTGATCCGCCAGCGGCTCGATCATCTGATGGGCGAGGTCCAGAAGGCGCTGGTCGAGCTGAAGTTCGAAGGACCGGTGGGTCGCCAGGTCGTGCTGACCGGCGGGGGCGCCGAGCTGAAGGGGATCGCCGATTATGCGCAGCAGGCGCTTGGCCGATCGGTCAGGATCGGCCGCCCGCGCGGTCTGACCGCACTACCCGAGGCCCATGGCGGCCCCGCTTTTGCGACGCTGGCGGGCCTGGCATTCTACGCGGCGGCCGATCCGGTCGATCTGCGGGCACTGTCGCCGTCGAATCAGTTGGTGCATCGGCCGAAGGGACTTGCGATCTTCAAGCGGTTGCTGGCGACTGCCCGGGCGAATTATTAAAGAAATACGACAAGACTTAGCTGTTCGTGCTGGAGTCACCGCAAGGGATGGTGCAGAACGGGCAGTATCATTATTGAGCGCCCCGGTGTTTGGGGTGGTGCGGAGACAGGCGATGAGCATCGAATTCCTTCCCCCCGAAGTCGACGAGCTGACGCCGCGCATCGCGGTGATCGGGGTTGGTGGTGCTGGAGGCAACGCCATCGCGAACATGATGCGCGCTGAAGTCCAGGGCGTCGATTTCCTTGTCGCCAACACGGATTCGCAGGCGCTCAAGCAGTCGACCGCCGCTCACAAGATCCAGCTTGGCGCGAAGATCACGCAGGGCCTGGGTGCCGGTTCGCGGCCGGAGATCGGTCGCGCCGCCGCCGAGGAGACGCTCGAGCAGGTCACCAAGATGCTCGAAGGCGCGCATATGTGCTTCATCGCGGCCGGCATGGGCGGCGGCACGGGCACGGGCGCTGCACCGGTCATCGCCAAGGCGGCGCGTGACATGGGCATCCTGACCGTGGGCGTCGTGACCAAGCCGTTCGCGTTCGAGGGCAATCGCCGCGCCAAGAGCGCTGAGGCGGGCATCGAGGAACTGCAGAAGTACGTCGATACGCTGATCGTCATTCCCAACCAGAACCTGTTCCTGGTCGCCAATGCGAACACCACCTTCAAGGAGGCGTTCCAGATGGCTGACGAGGTGCTGCAGCAGGGCGTGCGCGGCATTACCGACCTGATGGTCATGCCCGGCCTGATCAACCTCGACTTCGCCGACGTCCGCTCGGTGATGCAGGAAATGGGCAAGGCGATGATGGGCACGGGCGAAGCGTCCGGCGACAATCGCGCGATCGAGGCGGCGTCCAAGGCGATCGCCAATCCGCTGCTCGACGGCGTGTCGATGAAGGGTGCCAAGGGCGTCATCGTCTCGATCACCGGCGGCGACGACATGCGCCTGCTCGAAGTCGACGAGGCGGCGAACCATATCCGCGAACTGGTCGACGAAGACGCCAACATCATCTGGGGTTCGGCCTTCAATCCCGACCTGGAAGGCGTGATCCGCGTGTCGGTCGTCGCGACCGGCATCGAGGCGGAATCGCGTCCTGCCGCGGCACCTGCGCCGTCGTCGCGCGCCTTCACCTTCTCAGCGCCGAAGAAGGCGGAGGAAGCGCCTGCTCCTGCCGTCGAGGCGACCGCACCGCTGGCCGCCGAGCCGGTCGCATTCGACACCCAGGAGCCAGTTGCGGCGGAAGCGCCCGACGCTGCCGACGAGCTGGTACTGGGCAGCGAGACCCAGGTTCCGGCCGTGCCCGTGTTCGGCGACGAGGAAGTGAGCGCCGCCGAGCCGGCAGCGACGCCCGATCCGGATCTCGCAGTGCGTCGCCGCTGGCTGTCGCCCGGGGCCCCGGTGGCCGAGGATGCGCCGGCTCCCGCCAGCGAGCCGGTACCCCCCGCGCCGCGCGTAAAGCTGGGCGGTACCCTGTTCGAACGCATGTCGAGCGTGTCGCGCGGCGCGGCGCGCGAAGACGAGCCGTCCGACAAGGATTCAGTCGATATTCCGCGCTTCCTGCATCGCCAGAACAATCAATGAAATGACGCCGGAGTGGGCGGCCGGTTCATCGCCGGTGCGCGTCACTCTGGCGCGCCTCGACCGATCCGGACATTGCCGGTTCAGCCGGACTAGGCTCTAGGCTGGCTTCTCATGCGCGCTTTCCATCTTTTCGGATCCGTCGTTGCTCTTGTCGTGCCTTTCGCGGGCGCGGCGGCCGGCGCTCAGGTGCAATCCGTGCAGACGGTGCAGCCGCTCAACCCGCTAGGCGACGAGCTCGCCGCGGAAATGCGGCTGCTGGCCGCCAATCCTCTCGATATCAACGCGCTGGTCCGTGCCGGCGAACTGGCGCTGAAGCTTGGTGATCCGACCGCCGCAGGGGCTTTCTTCGCCCGCGCGGAACGGCTCGATCCACGCAACGCGCGGATCAAGGCGGGAATGGGCAGCATCCTCGTCCAGTCCGAGCGGCCGGGCGAAGCCCTGCGCCGGTTCGGCGAGGCCGAGACGCTGGGGCTCGACCCGCGCAACTATGCCGCCGATCGCGGCCTGGCCTATGACCTGATCGGCCAGCAGGAGCGCGCGCAGCGGGACTATCGCCTGGCCCTCAAGGACGGGTCGGCCGACGAGACGATACGGCGCTATGCCTTGTCGCTCGGCATATCAGGCAAGCGCGACATGGCGCTCAAGCAACTCGATCCATTGCTGCGGAAGAGCGACCGGGGCGCGTGGCGCGCGCGCGCCTTCATCCTGGCAATGAACGGCGACGATCAGGGTGCGTCGCGGATCGCGACCAACATGATGCCGCCGGGGCTGGCGCAGGGGTTGCAGCCCTTTTTCGAGCGGCTTCCCAGCCTTGGGCCGACCGATCGTGCCTTTGCCGTCCATTTCGGCGAGCTACGCGCCACGCCTGAGCGAACCGCCGACGCCCGGATGATCCCGGTGCTGGCGCCGCTGCCGCCCGAGCCGGGCGTTCCGGTCGTGCCCGCGGCGACGGCCGTTGCGGCGGTGCAGGCAGCGCCCCGGCCCGACAAGTCGGCGGATCGCCGCAGCCGGGGCAAGAAACGCAAGCAATATGAGATCCAGGTCGCGACGACGGCACCGCCAGCGGTGCAGCCGCAGCCTGAGCCGTTGCCGCAACCGCCGGTCTATGTCGCCAGCGTCGATCCGGTCGAGCAGCCGGCCCCTGCGCCACCGAGCCAGGTTCAGATGGCTTCAGTGGTACCGGCGCGGACCCCTGACAGCGGGCGGCGGAACATGACCCTCGCGCCCGCGACCGGATCGTCGTTCGCTGTGCCCGCGCCGTCCCGGACCCCGCCAACTGCTGTGGCATCGGCCCGGCCGCCCATAGCGGACCGAAGCATGTTGCCGCCGGAAGTGGATACGCGAATTCCGGGCGGTTCGAACCAGACGCCGGCCGGCCGGCCGGTCTCGCCGCCGCCATCGGCTTCCGGGCCGGTGGTTCTGGCGTCTTCAAACCTGCCGAGTCGTCCGGCGATCGCAGCGGCAGCGCCGCCCGCGAGTGTGCCGTCTTCTTTGCCGGTCGCCGAGGCGAGCACGCGGATTCCGGAAAGCGCGCCGCGACCATCTCCCGTTGTACCGCAGGCATCGCCCCCGCAAGCGTCACCCCCGCCGACGACGGTGGCCTCGTCCGCCCCCGTCTCTGCCGCAAGTGCCCCCGAGGCGTTCGCTGCTGTGACCCCCGTGCCGACGACCCCGTCCGAGCGCCCGGTCCACGTCGCATCGGCACCGACGCCCGTGCGGAGCGAGGATTCGATCCTGGCCAGCATCATCGCCAATATCTCGGTGCCGGGCTCCGAACTGGGGGTCGCGCCGATCGAGACGGCACGGGCCGAGCCGCCCCCCCCGGTTCCGGCTCAGGCCGCGCCTGAACCGGTCGACACCGGGGCCGCGGCACGCGAGGCGGCGGAGAAGAAGGCGGCTGCCGACAAGCAGGCGCTTGCCGAGAAGAAAGCGGCCGAGACGAAGAAACTGGCCGAGGCGAAGAAGGCGGCTGAGGCGAAGAAGGCAGCCGAGCTGAAGAAGAAGAACGATCCGAAGATCCTCGAGCCCTCGCGCATCTGGGTCCAGGTGGCGGGCGGCGCGAATGAAGACACCTTGCCCAAGGAATGGGAGAAGGTCCGCGCCAAGGCCCCGGTGGTGTTCAAGGGGAAATCGGGCTGGACCACGCCGTTGCGCGCGACCAATCGCGTGCTGGCAGGGCCGTTCAAGACCAGTGACGAGGCACGATCCTTCGTCAATGCGCTCGCCAAGGAGGGGTTGTCCGCCTTTTCCTTCACCAGCGAGGCGGGCCAGAAAGTCACGAAGCTGGCCCCCAAGTGAGCGACGGACAGCGTCACGCGCCATGGGCGGCCGATCCGGCAAGCAGCCGTGGCCGCCTGCATGAGGAGCAGCGCGAAGCGGTGCGCGGACCGCGCGACGCGTTTCAGCGAGACCGGGATCGGATCATCCACTCGATCAGCTTTCGCCGTCTGCGCCACAAGACCCAGGTGTTCATGGCGCCTGATGGCGACCATTTCCGAGTCCGCCTGACTCACAGCCTGGAGGTCGCGCAGATCGGTCGTGCCGTGGCGCGCACGCTCGGGCTGAACGAGGACCTGACCGAGGGGCTGTGCCTTGCGCACGATATCGGTCATCCGCCGTTCGGCCATGCCGGCGAGGATGCGCTGAAGGCCGCGCTGGCGGGGCAGGGCGGGTTCGACCATAATGGCAACACGCTGCGCGCGCTGATGGTGATCGACAGCCCCTATCCGAGGTGGAACGGGCTGAACCTGACCTGGGAGACGCTCGAGGGCCTGGCCAAGCATAATGGCCCGATCGCTGAACCTGCCTGGGCGCTGGCCGAGGCGGATGCGGCGTTCCCGCTCGATCTCACGCGCTGGCCGTCGCTCGAGGCGCAGGTCGCGGCGATCGCCGACGATATCGCCTATGACAATCACGACATCGACGATGGGCTCCGCGCGGGGCTGCTGACGCTTGAGCAGATGCTTGAGGTGCCGGTGGTTGCGGCCGGCTGGGAGGAGACCCGCCGTCGTTTTCCCGACATCGCGGCCGACAGGCTGGTCGGCGAGCTGGTACGTTCCCAGATCGGCACGATGGTCAACGACCTGATCGCCGAGACGCGCCGCCGCGTGGCTGCGGCGGGAGTCGAAACCGCTGAGGATGTGCGGGCCGCCGGCACATGCCTGGCCGGCTTCTCGGACGAGATGCGCGACGCCGAGCGATCGCTCAAGCGCTTCATGTACGCCAATCTGTACCATCACCCGCGCCAGCTCGAGGCGGCACGGATTGCCGGGGAACTGGTCGCGGGATTGTACGGTGCCTATCACGCCGATCCGCGCCTGATGCCGGCCGACTGGCATGCACGGCTGCCCGCGGAGGAACCCGCGCGCAGCCGCCACATTGCCGACTTCATCGCCGGCATGACCGATCGCTATGCCGTGACCCGCTATCGCGAGGTGGTCGGGCCGATCGATCTGCCGGAGGGGTTCTAGCGCGAGGCGAGCGCGACCGGGGTCAGCTTGGCCTGCGCGTTCTTCACGCTGAACGACACGGGCTGGCCGCCCGAGACGCCGCTGACCTGATCGCCGCGGACGGTGAGCTCGAACGCGCTGCCGGACGGATAGCGGCGGCCGCTGATGACGACGCGGTTCGTCTTGGCCACCATCGTGTAGACATAGGTCTGGCCGTCGCGGGTGAACCGGCGCTCCGGCGCGTTGTCTTTGGCGAAGGCGGGGGCGGAGAAGGCCGCGAGCATCGCGGCGGCGGCGAGGAACGTCTTGGTCATGATCTTTCCTTTCGGTGCTCGAAAGCCAGATCAGCATCCCCCGTTTCTGTTGTGCGGGCTCAGGATATTGCAGTGCAGCAAAATCCCAACCGCAAAGATTGCGCGCCCAGTTGCAAGAAACGAACGGTGAATCGCTTTTCCCGCGACGGCTGACACACTCTCGCGACATCGGGGGTGTACAGCGAATGGAAAGAATGACGGGAACGAGACCATGGCGGACGTCGGTATCGCGTTGAATCGTTTCGGACTGGGTGCGCGGCCCGATGAGGCAGTGCCGGGTGACCCGCGGAAATGGCTGCTTGGGCAGTTCGAGACCTTCGATCCGAAACCTCAGGCAATCGCTGCCCAGCCGAACCGCCAGACGATCGCGGGAGAGCTGGCCGACTATCTCGATCAGGTGCGCATGCTCCGGCAGCAGGGGGCGCCGCAGGATCGGCAGCGTCCCGCCGCGATGGCGGCACCGGCGATGGCTCAGGACAGGATGGCGCCCAATGCAATGGCGCCGGGGACGAAGGCGGAGGATCCCGCCGATGCAAACGATCCGGTGAAGCAGGCGCGCCGTTTCGCGCAGCGCCAGGCACGGGACTATTATGTCGGCGCGGTAGGGGCGCGTGCCAGCACCGCGCTCGTCACGCCCGCGCCGTTCGTCGAGCGGCTGGTGCATTTCTGGGCGAACCATTTCGCCATCTCGATCGATAAGGTGCAGGTGGTCGGGCTGGGCGGCCTGCTCGAATTCGAGGCGATCCGGCCGCATGTGCTGGGCAGGTTCGGCGACATGCTGAACGCAGTCGAGCGACATCCGGCGATGCTGCTCTATCTCGACCAGGCGCAGTCGGTCGGGCCGAACAGCGTGGTCGGCGCGCGGGCGGCGGGACGTGGCAACCGCAATCTCGGGCTGAACGAGAATCTCGCGCGGGAGATCATGGAACTGCACACGCTGGGGGTGCGCACCGGCTATGATCAGGCCGATGTGACCGAATTCGCCCGGGCAATGACCGGGTGGAGCGTCGCGGGCCTGACCCGGGGCCTCCGCGCCCGCTTCGCCGGGGTAGAGGGCACGGCGGGCGACTTCATCTTCGCCGCGCCGCTGCACGAGCCAGGCGCGCGCACGATCATGGGCAAGATCTATGGCCAGAATGGCGAGGGCCAGGCGCAGGCCGTCTTGAACGACCTGGCCGCGCACCCGGCGACCGCGACCCATATCGCGACCAAGCTTGCGCGGCATTTCACCGGCGACGCGCCGTCTCCGGCGCTGGTGCAGCGGATGCAGGCTGCTTTCGTGAAGACGGGCGGGGATTTGCCCAGCGTCTACCGGGTGCTGATCGATTCACCCGAGGCATGGGCCGCCGAGCCGGCCAAGTTCAAGACGCCTTGGGAATGGTCGATCTCGGCCTATCGTGCGCTCGGCATGAAAACGGTCCAGCCCCAGGCGGTGACCGGCCTGCTCAACCAGCTCGGCCAGCCGGCCTGGAAGCCGGGATCGCCGGCCGGCTATGACGATATCGCGGCGAGCTGGGCAGGGCCCGACGCGATCCTGCGCCGGGTCGAGGCGGCGGAACGTTTTTCGGCAAAGGCGGGCGAGCAGATCGATGCGCGCGCGCTCGCGCCCAGGCTGTTCCCCGCGACTCTCTCGACCGGGACGACGCAGTCGCTGGCCCGGGCGGAAAGCGCCGGGCAGGCGCTCGCGCTGCTGCTCGTCGCCCCCGAATTCATGCGGAGATAACCCATGATCGATCGTCGTTCCTTCGTTGGTGCGGGCGTGATGGGCGCTCTCGCCATGAGCCTCGCGCCGCGCCTCGCCTTCGCAAAGGCAGAAACCGACAAGCGTTTCGTCTTCATCATCCAGCGCGGGGCGGCGGATGGCCTCGGCACGGTGGCGCCGGTCGGCGATCCGGCCTTTGCGGGCGCACGGGGTGTGCTGGCCGAGGATTTTGCCGGCGCAAGCAAACTGAATTCGATGTTCGCGCTGCATCCGTCGCTCGGCCGCATCGGGACGCTTTACGGCCAGGGCCAGGCGCTGTTCGCGCATGCGGTGGCTTCGCCCTATCGTGATCGGTCGCATTTCGACGGCCAGAATGTGCTCGAGACGGGTGGGGCAGGGGCCTATCAGGTCAAGGATGGCTGGCTGAACCGGATGCTCGGCATCCTGCCGCCGACCAGTGCCAGGGCGATCGCGATCTCGGCGACGGTCCCGATGGCGCTGCGCGGTGGGCATGAGGTTTCTTCCTATGCGCCGTCAGCCTTGCCCGATGCGTCGGCCGGGCTACTCGATCGGGTCTCGATGCTCTATCAGGGTGACAGCCAGCTTCATGCATTGTGGAGCGAGGCGATGGCCACGCGCGCGCTGACCAACGGCATGACCAATGACGACGGCCGTAATGCCGCGGCGACCGGCGCGCTCGCGGCGAAACTGCTCGTGCCGGAGAATGGCGCGCGGATCGCGATGATCGAGACCAATGGCTGGGATACCCATGCGCAGCAACGGATACGGCTCGGCCTGCAGCTTCGCGGCCTCGACGCGATGGTCGGCGCGCTGCAGGCCGGGCTCGGCCCGCTCTGGGCGGACACGATGATATTGGTCGCGACCGAGTTCGGACGAACGGTGGCCGTGAACGGCACTGGCGGCACCGATCATGGCACGGCCAGCGCAGCGATGCTGCTTGGCGGCGGCGTGAAGGGCGGGCGGGTGCTGGCCGACTGGCCGGGGCTCGGCCAGGCCGCGCTGTTCGAGGGACGCGACCTGAGGCCGACGATCCAGCTCGATCCGTTCATCGCGGGGGCGGTGGCCGAGCATTTCTCGGTCGAGCCCGGGCGGGCGATGAAGGCGCTGTTCCCGGATGCGGGTGCGGCGCGGCCGGTCGAGGGGCTGGTCCGAACCTGAGACGACCAAAGTTCCACCGTCATGCCGGACTTGTTCCGGCATCCACCGCCCCGCACGACCGAAAGCGGTTGATTTGCGGAACCCTGGACCCCCGAACGAGTGCGGGGTGACGATGTCGGTGTGGAGAGGCTCCTCTCGATTTGAGTCATACCCCGCCATCCGCTAAGGGCCGCGCTCGCTCTTATCACCGGACCAGCAATGACCCTTTATACCCGTTTCGCCGCGCATCTCGATGCGGCGCTTGATGCCCTTGTCGCGGCGGGCGATCTGCCAGCCGGGCTGGATCGCGCGAATGTGACCGTCGAGCCGCCCCGCGACCCGAGCCATGGCGACCTCGCGACCAACGCGGCGATGGTGCTGGCCAAGCCTGCCGCGACCAATCCGCGCGCGCTGGCGGAGAAGATATCGGCCGAACTGGGCAAGCTGGACGAGGTGCGCGACGTGTCGGTCGCCGGCCCGGGCTTCATCAACCTGGCGCTGACCGACGACACCTGGCGCGCGGAGCTTTCGACGATTCATGAGGAGGGCGACGATTACGGCCGCTCGACCAAGGGGGCGGGCACGACCGTCAATGTCGAATATGTCTCCGCCAATCCGACCGGCCCGATGCACATGGGCCATTGCCGTGGCGCGGTGGTGGGCGATGCGCTGGCCAGCCTGCTTGAGTTCGCCGGCGCCAGGGTGATCCGCGAATATTATGTCAACGACGCCGGCGGGCAGGTGGATACGCTCGCCCGGTCGGTGCACCTGCGGTATCGCGAAGCGCTTGGCGCCGATATCGGCGAGATTCCGGAAGGGCTCTATCCCGGCGACTATCTCGTGCCGGTGGGCCAGGCGCTGGCCGCCGAGTTCGGCGACAAATATGCGGCACTGCCTGAAAGCGACTGGCTGGTGCTTTTCCGAGTCCGCGCGGTCGCTGCGATGATGGAGCTGATCAAGGCCGATCTCGCCTTGCTCGGCATCCACCATAGCCTGTTCTCGTCCGAGGCTGAGCTGCAGGCGGCGGGCAAGCCTGAGGCGGCCGAGGCTGAACTGCGCGCGCGGGACCTCATCTATGACGGCGTGCTCGAAGCGCCCAAGGGCGAGACGCCCGAGGATTGGGAGCCCGTGGTGCTGCCGCTGTTCCGGTCGACCCAGTTCGGCGACGACCAGGATCGGCCGATCAGGAAGTCCAACGGGCAATGGACCTATTTCGGCGCCGACCTCGCCTATCACTACCAGAAGGCGCAATCGGCCGATGCGCTGATCGACATCTGGGGCGCCGACCATGCCGGCACGGTGAAGCGGATCGTCGCGGCGGTGCAGGCGCTTACCGGCGGCAAGACGCGGTTCGACGTGAAGCTGGTGCAGATGGTGCGCCTGCTGCGCGCCGGCGAGCCGGTAAAGATGTCGAAGCGCTCGGGCAATTTCGTGACGCTCGCCGAAGTCGTCGAGGAAGTCGGCAAGGATGTCGTCCGCTTCACCATGCTGACGCGCAAGGCCGACACCCAGATGGATTTCGATTTCGCCAAGGTCGTCGAAATGTCGCGGGAGAATCCGGTCTTCTACGTTCAATATGCCCATGCACGCATCGCGCGGCTGAATCGGAAAGCGGCTGAGTTCGGAATGACATGCGGCACTGCCGATCTGTCCCAACTTGATACCACCGAACTGGAGCTGGTGAAACTCGCAGCCCAGTTCCCGCGGATCATCGAAACCGCTGCCGCGGCACGCGAGCCGCATCGTGTAGCTTTCTATCTCAATGACTTGGCTGCTGCGTTTCACGCGCTGTACAATCTCGGCAATGATAATCCCGGGCGTCGTTTCGTGATTGAGGGCGAACAGGAGATTACGTGCGCACGCCTTTTCTTGGCGGACGCAATCGGGCAAATTGTCCGCAACGGACTCGGCATCATGGGGGTGCAGGCGGTCCAGGAGATGAACTGATGGCGACGTCGAGCGACTTTGAGGTCCGCGACGAGGATCGGCTGCCGTGGCTCGAGACCGTCGACGAGGATTATGACGAAGGCCCGTCGATCTTTCGCGTGGTCCTCATGGTCGTGCTTGGTCTTGCGATCATCGCTGCGGCGATCTTCGGTTATTACTGGTACCGGAAGCATCAGGGCGTGGACGGCAATGGCGCACTGATCGCGGCGCAGGAGGGGGACTACAAGGTCAAGCCCGACGACCCCGGTGGCCTGAAGGTCGAGGGCGAAGGCGAGACAGCGGTCGCGACCAGCGATGGTGCGGGCGGCGGCAATGCCGCGATCGATCTCAACGCGACGCCGGAAACGCCCGTCGCGGGAACCAAGGTGGCACCCGCGGCAGCCAGCGCTGGCGGGGCGAGCAAGGCGGTCGTGGCGATACCGGCATCGGGCGGCAAGCTGACGGCGACGACTCAGACCGCGGCGCCGGCGGCAGGCCCGACATCGCGCGGGTCGCTGGTGCAGCTCGGCTCCTTCCCCGACGAAGGCTCGGCCAATGTGGCATGGGCGCAAGCGTCCAAACGCTTCACCTATCTCGCACCGCTCGGCAAGTCGGTGCAGAAGGCCGAGGTCAACGGCCGCACCGTCTATCGCCTGCGAGTCAATGCGGGCAGCGCGGGCGCGGCGACCGAGCTGTGCGGCAAGCTGAAGGTCGCCGGCGAAGCCTGTTTCGTCGCGAACGACTGAGGCATGTTTCGGCCCTTCCCCTTCGGGGGAGGGGCTTTTTGACGGGGGGGGTTCCTGATAGGCAGCCCCGATGAAGCCAGTCATCTATGGCCTGTCGGGCCTGACCCTCACAGCCGGCGAGCGTTCGTTCTTCGGGCAGGCCGACCCGGTCGGCTATATCTTGTTCAAGCGGAACATTGCCGATCGCGCGCAGCTCCGCGCGCTGACCGACGATCTGCGCGCGCTTTCCGGCCACGACGACCTGCCGATCCTGATCGACCAGGAGGGCGGGCGCGTCGCGCGGATGGGGCCGCCGGAATGGCCTGCCTTCCCGGCGGGACCGGCTTTCGACGCCCTGTACGAGACGGCGCCGATCTCCGCGATCGAGGCGGCGCGCGCCAATGCCCAGGCGATCGGGCTGATGCTGGCCGAGATGGGGATAACGGTCGATTGCCTGCCGCTGCTCGACGTGTCGCAACCCGACACAACCGAGGCAATCTCGACCCGGGCGCTGGGATCGGAGCCGATGCGCGTCGCCGCGATGGGACGGGCGATCATCGAGGGGCTGCGCGACGGGGGCGTGGTCGGCGTGGTCAAGCATATGCCGGGGCATGGCCGGGCCAGGGTCGACACCCATTACCACCTGCCGACCGTCACCGCGTCCGAGGCTGAGCTCGAGATCGATCTTGCGCCTTTCAGGGCACTTGCGGGGGCGCCGATGGGAATGACCTCGCACATCGTGTTCGAGGCGTGGGACCCGGATCGGCCCTCGACGCTGTCGCCGATCGTGATCGAGGAGGTCATCCGTCAGCGGATCGGCTTCGACGGGCTGCTGATGACCGACGATATCGACATGAAGGCATTGACCGGCAGTGCCGGCGACAAGGCGGAAGGCGCGATCGCCGCCGGGTGCGACGTGGTGCTCGACTGCTGGGGACGGATGGACGAGATGGAAGAGATCGCGTCGCGGCTGGGCGAGATGCCGGCAAAGTCGCTTGAGCGGCTGGAGCGGGCGATGGCGACGATCGCGGGGGCGAAGCCGCCGGGTGAGATGGCTGAACTCATCGCCAGGCGGGATACGCTGCTGGGTATGGCTTAGCTCCTCCCAGTGCCGGGGAGGATTGTGTAGCGCCTCGCGCTTCGCCAGAACGGTCCGATGGACGATGCCGAGACGCTGACCCTGGATATCGACGGCTGGGAAGGCCCGCTCGATCTGCTGCTCGCGCTGGCGCGCAGCCAGAAGGTCGATCTGCGCGAGATATCGATCCTTGCGCTGGTCGATCAGTATCTGCGCTTCGTCGAGGAGGCGAGGGCGATCAAGCTTGAACTGGCGGCTGACTATCTCGTGATGGCGGCGTGGCTCGCCTATCTCAAATCGGCGCTGCTGCTGCCGCGCGACCCCGAGGAGCAGCCAAGCCCGGAGGAACTGGCGCTGCGTCTCCAGCTTCGGCTCGAACGGCTCAACGCGATGCGCGAGGCGGGTGCCCGGCTGATGGCGCGGGACCGGCTTGACCGCGACGTCTTCCTGCGCGGCGCGCCGGAGGGCTTGCGCACCGTGCGCAAGGCCCTGTGGCAGGCCGAGATATACGACCTGATCTCCGCCTATGGCCGGATCAGCGCGCGCACGCGGCCGGTGATGCATATCGTCGCCAATCGGCCGGTGATGACGCTCGAGGCGGCGCTGGAACGGGTTTCCCGCCTGGTCGGGGAACGGATAGACTGGAGCATGATCGAAACCTTCCTGCCCGAAGCCGCCTCCGGCATCTTCCGCAAGTCGGCGCTTGCCTCAAGCTTCGTCGCGGCGCTCGAGCTGGCGCGCCAGGGGCGGGTGGAGCTTCGCCAGAAATCGCCCTTCGCCCCGCTCTACCTGAAGGCGCCCGTCCTGAAGGTGGGGGCATGAAGCGCGCCGACGATCTGACCCGCGCCGTGGAAGCGGTGCTGTTCGCGGCGACCGAGCCGATGACGGTCGACGCGATCCGCGCGCATCTGGGCAATGCGGACAATGTCCGGAGCGTGCTCGAGGAGATCCAGGCCGATTTCGCCGGGCGCGGGATCGAACTGGTCAGGCGCGGCGACCGCTGGCATTTCCAGACGGCGGGCGACATGGCGCACCTGCTCCGCCGCGATAAGGAGGAGGCGCGCAAGCTGAGCCGCGCGGGCATCGAGACGCTGGCGATCATCGCCTATCACGAACCGGCGACTCGCGCGGAGATCGAGGCGATTCGCGGGGTTCAAATCTCCAAGGGTACGCTCGACGTGCTGATGGAGGCCGGCTGGATCCGTCCCGTGGGAAGACGCGAGGTGCCGGGGCGGCCACTGCTCTATGCGACGACCCCCGAGTTCCTGGCGCATTTCGGCCTTGCCAGCAGGCGCGACCTGCCCGGAATCGACGATCTCAAGGCAGCCGGGCTGCTCGACCCGATCGATCTGGCGCTTGAACATGCCGGCGAACGCGATGACGACAACACCGAGGTAGAAAAGACCGACGATCAGGACTAGATAGGCCTACGTCCTAGGAGATTGGTGATGGGTAGTTTCAGCCTCGTGCATTGGCTGGTGTTCGGCGTGATCGCGATCCTCGTGCTCGGCGGTGGACGCTTCTCGAATATGATGGGTGACGTCGCCAAGGGCATCAAGCAGTTCAAGAAGGGCATGGCCGAAGACGACGAGCCCGTCCGCGAGCCGAGCCGGATCGATGCCAAGAAAGCGGCCGAGCCCGCGATCGAGGTCGAAGCCGAGAAGCTGCGCGAGGAGCGCTGAGCTTTGTCGGCAAACGCCCTGTCGGGACGGGCCCGGCATGGCGGAATCATGTCGGCTGGCGCGGTCGCGAGCGCGTGAAGCCGACCGGGTCCCGTTTTTTGACTGCTCCATAGAGTTTTCGCATGTTCGATATCGCGCCCACCGAATTGATGCTCGTCGGGATGGTGGCGCTGATCGTCATCGGACCGAAGGACCTGCCCAAGGCGATGCGTTTCGTCGGCTATTGGGTATCGCGCGCGCGCGGTGTCGCGCGACAGTTCCGATCGGGCTTCGATTCGATGATGCGCGAGGCGGAACTCCAGGAAATGGAAAAGAAATGGGCTGAGGAGAATGAGCGGATCATGCGCGAGCATCCGCCCACGCCCCAGCAGATGTTGCCCATGACTCAAGCCATCGATCATGAGGACGTTGCGCCAGTGCTGGTCGAGGCGCCGGTGATCGCCGCGGCGCCCGAGCCGGAAGTACCGCCCGCGCCTGTCGCGAAGCCAGTTCGCAAGAGGACCGTGAAGGCCGCGACGGACCCCGATGCCAAGCCGGCGGCAAAGCGCGTGCGCAAGCCCGCCGCGAAAGCCGAGTCATGAACGCGCCGGTCGATGATCTCGATGCCAGCCGCGCACCGTTGCTCGATCACCTGATCGAACTGAGGCGGCGGCTGCTTTACTGCGTGGCGGCCATCGTGGTGAGCTTCGCGATCGCCTTTTATTTCGCCGAGCCGATCTTCGCTTTCCTGGTGCACCCGCTGGCCGCGGCGGGGCAGAGCAAGATCATCTACACCCAGATTTTCGAGGCATTCTTCGTCCAGGTGAAGGTCGCGTTCTTCGCGGCGATGATGCTGTCCTTCCCGGTGATCGCCAACCAGCTGTGGCAGTTCGTCGCGCCTGGCTTGTACCGCCAGGAGAAGAAGGCGCTGCTGCCGTTCCTGCTGGCGACGCCGGTGCTGTTCATCGGCGGCGCTGCGATGGCCTATTACATCGCGGTGCCGATGGCGCTGCACTTCCTGCTTTCCTACCAGGGGGACCTTGGCGGGGGAATCAAGCAGGAGGCGCTGCCGTCGGTCGCCAACTACCTGTCGTTCGTGATGCAGTTCCTGTTCGCGTTCGGCGTGTCGTTCCTGCTGCCGGTGGTGCTCATGCTCCTGGAGCGCGCGGGGATCGTGACGCGCAAGCAGTTGGTGAGCGCGCGCCGCTATGCCATTGTCGGCGCCTTCGCGATCGCGGCGGTGCTGACCCCGCCGGATATCGGATCGCAGCTGCTGCTCGCGATTCCGCTGTGCCTGCTCTACGAACTGGCGCTGATCGGCATCTGGTTCACCGAGCGGAGACGCTCGAAGCTGCCGGTGGAAACTCCCGAGACCGAATAAGAAAAGCCCTCTCCCTTGCGGGAGAGGGCCTGGGTGTGCCTGGAGGAAAAGGGCTGCCTATTTGGCTTGGTCAGCTGTCTTGGCGACGGTGCTGCCGGCCGAGGACACATCCTTGCCCATGCCTTCGACGGTGTTGCAGGCGCTGATCATCAGCGCTCCGGCGACGAGGGCCAGTCCAACGAGCTTACGCATGGAATATCTCCTGAGATTGGCTTGTGCCGACGATTCAATGATCGGCGCTCGCGTTCGTTCCGTGGAGGGAGCGGCGCGATATCCGCGAGCCGAAAAAGAATTTGGGCCCGAGAGCGCCACCGGGGGGGAGGGTTGACGCTTTCGGGCCCATGTCTTGGATAGCGAGAGCGGGGGGGCATAAATTCACTATCCGAAGCTAAGAACGTAGCTTTCGCCGACCGGTTCCAGGGTTTTCGAATTTTTTTCGATTCTTTAGAATCGCTTGAATCAGTCGCGCCCGGTGACGGCGATCGAAATCTCATAGGCGCCGACCAGCGGGTCGTGATGCAGCCTTGAGCGCAACTGGCGCGACAGGCCTTCCATCACGCGGCCATAGCGTTCCTCGACGACCTTGCGCAGGTCGTCTCCGTCGACCAGGGCGGGGGAATTGACCCGCAGCACGGCGCGATCCTCCGTCTCGCCCGGCTTCACCGAGATACGGATCTGCGCGACCGGATTGGAGGTCATCGCCAGCTCGACGATTTCGGTGATCAGGAAGGCAACCGCGATCGCGACGTCCTGGTTGACCAGGAACGGATCGATATCGATCGCAATGCCAAGCTGGGAAGACCCTTCCGGCGCTGTCGCACGGATGTTCGAGGCAAGCTCGCCGATCACGGAGCGGAGGGAGAGGCCGCGATTCTCCTCGAGCTCGGCGAAATGGTGGCGATGGACGACCGCGAGTGCATCGACCCGACGCTGGATCGAGGAATAGGCAGCAGTCGCTTCCTTGCTCCGCGCACCGCGGGCATGGAAATTGATCAGGCTCGAAATGACCTGGAGATTGTTCTTTACGCGGTGGTGGACCTCGCGCGTCAAGCGGGTCTGGCGCACCAGTCCCTCGGCAAGGCCGGCCTCGTGCTCGGCGACCGTCCGGCTGATCATGCGGAAAGTGTCGCCCAGTTCCCGAATTTCCTGTGCGGGGAGGGCGCGGACTTCGGCCGGGTCGATCTCCTCGCCGGGTACATAGGCAGCAACGCTCGTGCGCAGCCGGCGCAGTGGCCGGATCAGCAACCGGTCAACGACGAACCAGCCGATGCCCGCGGCGGCCGCCCACATCAGAATCGGCAGCAGCATCGCGATGAGGAGGGGCGACGTTATCGGCGCGCTACGCACGCTCGTCTGCAGCGCCAGGCCGCCAAGGCCGAGCGAGGTCCGCATCGTCTCGCGCCGTTCCAGCGCGCTGCGAGGCGGAAGCTGAGTCAGGGGCAGTGAGCCTTCCCCATGTGTCAGCACGGCTTCATAGGGTGGTGCGAAATCGCTTGGCTTGCCTGTTTCGGCGAGGAAGCCAGAGGGAAAGAATGCGGTCGCGGTGGTGCCGCTGGCGCCGGCGATGGAGAGGAGCAGGCCGCGACCCGGGACGACCCGGGCGGCGATGGGTTCGGTGTTGGCCGATACCCGCGCCAGATCGCGCGGGAAATCCGCGCCGCACAAGGTCCGGGCGCGGCGATCCCTGATGACGAAGCGCGTGCCGCTGACTGCCTGCTGAGCGAAGACGCCCTGCGCGCGGGCACAGCTGGGCGCATCGCCATTATCGATGTCGAGGGCGTTCAGGGCGACACGGAGAGCGGTCATGTCCCCGACCAGCTCGATGGCCAGCTTGCGGGCGCTCTCGGCGGAAGCGAGGCGGAGCTGGGCCCGGGCAGTTTCGTCCGCGGTCTGGGTCGTCTTCAGCGAAGCGAAGAAGGCGATGATGGCAAGCGGCAGCAATGCCGCGCTCAGGATCAGGAAGATCTTGGCGCCGGTCGGGATCTGCGCGACGAATTTCTGGTTTCGGGCCGGAGCCTGGGGCCCGGCGGCGGAATCCGCCATGAGCCTGCTCAGTCGAGCTTGCTCAGGAGGTCGAGCATTTCGGGCGGAATCGTCTCGTCCACCGTCTTCTGATACACGGTGCGCAATGCTGCACCCATATCACGGTCCTTGCTCTGGACCCTGGTCGCCTTTGCGGCCCGCGGTTTTTTCGAAGACTCGTCGCCCGAACGCAAAATCGTCCCCCTTGAGCATCCGGTGTATAAACCGGGCATATCGAGAAACCCGGCCGAGGAAAACGGCCGGGCGTATCGCGCATACAATCCGCGACGAATGCATGAAACCAAAGATCGCGTCGATAGTTCCCTGTTCGATGTGAAAAAGCCCGGCACCTTCGCTCGGGCTATCGAAACGCGTTGCAAAGGCGGGGGGCCGCTTCCACAAGGACCCCCGTCAGACCCTGGCGTTTTTCTTGGAGGAGACCCCGACAGCCATGTCGCTTGGACAGCAGCTTGCCCCCCACCTTCCTTTCCTTCGCCGCTATGGCCGGGCGCTGACCGGCAGCCAGCAGCACGGCGACCGTTATGTGCGCGCGACGCTTGAAGCGATCGTCGCGGCGCCTACGGAATTCCCGCGCGACGTGGACCCGCGGCTTGGTCTCTATCGGACGTTCCAGGCGATCTGGGGCTCGACCAATTATGACGAGACGCCCGAGAATGCGGGCGCCGACGCCAGCAGCAGCCAGGAGGCGATCGCCCGGGCACGCCTTGCCCGGATGACCCCGCTGTCGCGCCAGGCGCTGCTGCTCACCGCGATGGAAGGCTTCACGCCGGAAGACGCCGCCTATCTGATCGAGGTCGAGCCGGGCGAGGTCGATGCTTTGGTCAACGAGGCGCTGGCCGAGATCGAGAAGCAGACGCGCGCGCGCGTGCTGATCATCGAGGACGAGCCGATCATCGCGATGGATATCGAGACGATCGTGCGCGACCTGGGCCATGACGTCACCGGCGTCGCCGTGACCCGCGACGAGGCGGTTGCGCTGGCGATGGAGGATCGTCCCGGACTCGTGCTCGCGGACATCCAGCTTGCCGACGACAGCTCGGGTATCGACGCGGTGAAGGACATCCTTGCCGAGTTCCAGGTGCCGGTGATCTTCATCACCGCTTTTCCGGAACGCCTCCTGACCGGCGAGCGGCCCGAACCGACCTTCCTGATCACCAAGCCGTTCCAGCGATCGACGGTAAAAGCGGCGATCAGCCAGGCATTGTTCTTCGATTCAGCGACAGTTCCCGCACTCTGACGGGAACTTTTGGCCAGCCCCCGGCATTTGGAGTTCCATCTGGTACGGACCCAAAACAATGCTCGGGGGTTATAGGCAAATGGCAAATCCAGAAGAACCGGCACATCTGAGCGGCGAGCAGGCGCGGGCAGGCGCCACGCCGCATATGACCCGATATATATTGGGCATATCGCTGGTGCTGGTGATCGTGATCTTCGCGGTCCTGCTTCTCCGCTAATCAAACACGTGGACGAAAACGCACGGTGTGGTGGACTTGACTTGAGTCCACCCCCATGTTCGCTTCCTGGAACACGAAACGGATGTTCATGACCGACGCCTTCGAGACCGACGACGAGGATACGCCGCCCGAGCCGGTGGAGCATGTCGCCCTGTCCGATTCCGAGTTCAAGGCGCAACTGGCGCAGGTAATCCCGCATCTGCGCGCCTTTGGGCGGTCGCTGTCGGGTAATCGCGATCTCGCTGACGATCTGGTCCAGGAGACGCTGATGAAGGCATGGGCGGCGCGATTGCGCTTCCAGGCCGGCACGAACATGCGCGCCTGGACCTTTATCATCCTGCGCAACCTCTATCTCTCCCAGATGCGCCGTGCGCGCTTCAAGGGCGAATGGGACGATCTGGTCGCCGACCGGATCCTCGCCGCCCCGGCCAGCCAGGACCGGCACGTCGAGCTTGGCGACATGCAGCGCGCGCTGCTCCATCTGCCGCAACCGCAGCGCGAGGCGCTGATCCTGGTCGGCGCGGGCGGCTTTGCCTATGAGGAAGCGGCCGAGATCTGCGGCGTCGCGGTCGGCACGATCAAGAGCCGGGTGGCGCGTGGTCGAGTCGCGCTTGAGACGATCATGAACGACAATTCGCTCCCGTCGCGGCGCACGCACAGCAACGAGCCGGGCATGACGGCGCTGGATTCGATCATGGGCGAGGTCGAGGATCTCAGCCGCGACCGGGGCGATTGATCTCCCTACGTCTGAATCCTAGCAGGGGTGACTGTCCTGATCGGCGATGTCGATCCGGCGGAGCAATGCGGTAAAGTCGTCCGCCCTGGCGTCCTGGCGTCCGAAGGCGGCGAGAAGTGCTCCGCTGATCATGTCGCTCGTCCGGGGTGTGGCGACGATGTACGCTTGAGACACAGCATCTTCCGGGGAGGGCGTGATCTTGTTCGACATGAACCAAGAACGAACGAGCAACCGAATTCGTTGCTTGCAAGACTGGGTTAATTGGCGCGATCGTCAATGGTTGTTGCATGGCTGACACATATTCCGAAGAGTTGATCAAGGATGCGGTGCGTCGCGCGCGGGGTGAATCGCCCTTTCTGACGTTGTTGCTCGATCGCGAGCCGGCGCTCGCGGCTCAGCTTGAGCAGGGGAGGCTGCCACCACTTTCGGCCGTGCCGATCGACGACCCCGATATGCCGATAATGCGCCGGCTGCGGCTGGAACGGCGGCGGCTGGCGTTGCTCGTAGCGGCGGGAGACCTGGCGGGCGCTTACGATCTTACCGCCGTCACCGCCGCGCTGTCCGATTTTGCCGACCGCGCGCTCGACACGGCGATCGTCGCGGCGATCGCGGAGCGGACGCCGGGAGCAGAGCCGGCAGGCTTCGCCGCCATCGCCCTCGGCAAGCAGGGCAGCCACGAACTGAACTATTCGTCGGATATCGATCCGATCCTCCTCTTCGACCCGGAAACCCTGCCACGCAGGCCGCGCGAGGAGCCGGAGGAGGCCGCGGTCAGGATCGGGCGCCGGGTGGTCGAGATCCTGCAGGCCCGCGACGGAGACGGGTATGTCCTGCGCGTCGACCTGAGGCTGCGGCCATCACCCGAAGTGACGCCGATCGTACTGCCGGTCGACGCCGCCATTTCCTATTATGAATCGCTGGCACTGCCCTGGGAACGCGCCGCCTTCATCCGGGCCAGGGCAGCCGCCGGGGATCTGGCCCTGGGCGCGCGCTTCCTCGAAACGATCAGGCCGTTCATCTGGCGCCGTGCGCTCGATTTCGGCGCAATCGGCGAGATCAGGGGTATTTCGCGTCGCATCCGTGACCATCATGCGCAGGGCCAGGTTTTCGGTCCTGGCTTCGACCTGAAGCGCGGGCGCGGCGGAATCCGCGAGATCGAGTTCTTCGCGCAGATCCACCAGCTGATCCATGGCGGGCGTGACCCGTCGTTGCGGGCGCCGGCAACGCGCGACGCGCTGGCGCGACTGGCGGAAGCAGGGTGGATCGCGACGGGGGAGGCCGAGGCGATGACTGCTGCCTATACCCTGTTCAGGACGATCGAGCACCGGGTCCAGATGGTCGATGACCGGCAGGTGCACCATCTGCCGACCGGTGCCGCGCTCGACGGGCTGGCGCGGCTTCATGGCGTCACCGATGGTGCAACGCTGCTCGAGCTGCTGCGCCCCTATGTCGATTCGACCGCGCGGACTTATGATTCGCTCGATTCCGACGACGAGGGCGCGCTGTCGCAGGACGGAGAACATCTGGAGGAGCAGCTCCGCACGGCAGGCTTTGCCGATCCGCCTGCGGCGGCGCGCAGGATCGAGCAATGGCGCGGGGGCACCTATCCGGCGCTGCGCAGCCCCGCCGCACGTGAGGCGCTCGAGGCGGTGCTGCCCGGGCTGATCGAGGCGCTGGCCAGGGCGCCTGACCCGCAAGGAGCGATCGTGCGGCTCGACGTCATGCTGGCGAAGCTGTCGAGCGCGATCAATTTCTTCCGCCTGCTCGAAGCGCGGCCGGTACTGGCGCGGCTGCTCGGCGCGATCCTGAGCCATACGCCGACCCTTGCCGAGGCGCTGGGGCGCCGGCCCGAATTGTTCGACGGATTGATCGATGCCAGCGCGCTCGATCCAGTCGGATCGGTCGCGGCCATCGCCGATGAAATGCGTGGTGAAGGCGGTGATTATCAGGCCCGGCTTGACCATGTCAGGCGCGTCGTCGGCGAGAAGAGGTTCGCGCTTGGCACGCAGATCGTCGCGGGGGTTAGCGATCCGCTCGAGGTGTCGGCCGGTTATGCACGGGTGGCTGAGGCGGCGATCGTGGTGCTCGCCGAAGCGACGGTGGCCGAATTCATGCTCAAGCATGGCACGGTGCCGGGGAGCGAACTGGTCATCCTGGCGCTCGGGCGGATGGGCGGCGGAGCGCTGACTCATGCCTCCGACCTTGACCTGATCTATCTTTTTACCGGCGATTATATGGCTGAATCCGATGGCGAAAAGCCTTTGGGAGCAGTGCTTTATTATAACCGTCTCGCGCAGCGTGTAAGCGGTGCGCTGTCGGCGCCGACTGCCTCGGGACCACTCTACGACATCGACACGCGGCTGCGGCCTTCAGGCACGCAGGGGCCGCTGGTCGTCTCGCTCGACGGGTTCGCGCGCTACCAGCGCGAGGATGCCTGGACCTGGGAGCATATGGCGCTGACCCGCGCGCGGCCGGTATTCGGTTCTGCCGAGGCACGGGCGGCGACCCAGGCGGTCATCGATGCGGTGCTGCGGGGGAATCGCCCGACGCGCGACGTGGTCGCCGATGCGATCGGGATGCGGGCGGAAATGGCGGCGCACAAGCCGCCGGCAGGGCCGCTTGACGCCAAGCTGTCGCCCGGTGGGCTCGTCGACCTGGAATTCGCGGTGCATGTCGTGCAGCTCACCCGGCATGCCGGGCTTGACCCGCATCTCGGCGCCGCGATCCGCGACCTTGTCTCGGCCGGGCTGGCGCCTTCGCCTATCGCTGCCGCGCAGGAGTTCCTGACCCGGCTGCTGGTGACGCTTCGGCTGGTCGCGCCCGACGCGCAGCCCCCGGCGCAGGCCACTCGCAACCTGATCGCCCGCGCGCTCGACGTCGCCGATTGGGAGGCGGTGGTTGCGTCGTTCGCGACGACCCGGCAGGAGGTTTCAGATTTCTGGGCGGCGGTGGCCGGTGCCGGAAAGCCGGTATGACGGGAGACGGACGATGGCGGCGGGTATCGAAGAGGGCGGCAAGCTTCCGGACGTGGACCTGACCACGCCGAGCGGCGGCAGGATCAACCTGCGCGACTATCTCGGCAAGCCGCTCGTCCTGTATTTCTATCCGAAGGACGACACGTCGGGCTGTACCCGCGAGGCGCAGGATTTCAGCCAGCATTATCCCGAATTCCAGGCACGGGGCGTCGAGGTTCTCGGCGTGTCGCGCGACACGCCCGCCAAGCACCAGAAGTTCATCGACAAATACGACCTGACCGTGCCGCTTGCGACCGACGACCAGAATCGCGCCATGGAGGCGTTCGACGTCTGGGTGCAGAAGCAGTTGTACGGCAAGACCTATATGGGGATCGACCGGTCGACCTTCCTGTTCGATGCGAAGGGCGTTCTGGTGCGTATCTGGCGGCGCGTGCGGGTGCCCGGGCATGTGATCGACGTGCTCGAGGCGCTGAAGGAGCTCGATTGATCGCCGGCACGAGCATCGCCGAGGCGGCGCGGGGCGTGCTGGAAACGGGCGACCCAGCGGCGAAGATTCGCGCCGCCCGGGCGGCGGCGCGGGCGTGGCGGCGCGGGCTGCTGACGCACGAGTTCGGCGTGGCCATGCCCGATCGCCCGGCGCGGCCTGCCTCGCCCGAATTGCTGTCGCCGAACGAGATGCCCCGGCGCGGCAAGGGCGGTTCGGAACGCGGGCGGATCGCGTTGCTCCATGCGCTGGCGCATATCGAATTCGTCGCGATCGATCTCGCCTTCGACATGGTCGGACGGTTCGGCGGCGATTTTCCGCGCGGTTTCACCGACGACTGGATTGGGGTCGGCGCGGATGAAGCGATGCATTTCGCGCTGCTCGACCGGCGGTTGCGCACGCTGGGCAGTCACTATGGCGCGATGCCGGCGCATGACGGCCTGTGGGAATCGGCGACCGCGACCGCTCATGATCCGATGGCCCGTCTCGCGGTCGTGCCGATGGTGCTCGAGGCACGCGGGCTGGACGTGACGCCGGAGACGATCCTGCGCTTCAGATCGGCGCAGGACGAACCGAGCGCGCGCATCCTCCAACGCATCCTGACCGACGAAATACGGCATGTCCGCGCTGGCACCGTCTGGTTCGAATTTGCCTGCGCCGCCAAGGGATTCACGCCCGAATCGCACTGGCGATCGCTGGTCGCGCGATATTTTCGGGGAATGATTAAGCCGCCGTTCAACGACTCGGCGCGCGACTCAGCCGGTCTGACGCTAGAATATTACGGCGCGCTTGCCCCTTCCTGAAAAATTAGGCCAATTGCGACACGTCCAGGACGTGGAGGGGCTGCGACCAGGACACTTAGGGGCGGGCGCTGGATTTCCGGCAATCGCATTCATGGTCGCCGGGGATTGATGAGCAAAATTTCCATCGCGTCGAGCGCGCAGTTTGTGTCGCGGCTGAAGACGCACTTCACCACCCGGGATTTCATTTTTCACGACGGTCGTGACCTGCGCCGCTTCAGCGTCGGGGGGCGCACCCAGGCGCTGATGGCCGGCGTCGCTGGGATCACCCTGTGCTTTTCCGCCTATGGCGTCGCCCAGGCGGCGGTCGGCGCGGTCGCCATGAGCGGCATCGTCGATGCCCCGCTGTCTCCCGAGGCCAAGGTCGCGCAGATGCAGGCGAAGGTCGCCGCGATGCAGGCCGATGTCGAAACCATCAAGCAGGCGGCCAAGGCCCATGCCACCCGCGTCGAGCAGCGCCAGGCGCTGATCTCCGCCGTCATCTCGGGCAAGGGCGATCCCCGCTCGCTGACGCTCGCCGCGCCGACGGTGAACAGCCATGCCGACAAGATCGCCGCCGACGTGCTCGCGCCGCTCAAGAAGGTCGAGCAGCGCCAGGTCGCGATGGCGGTCAAGGCGCGCCAGGCCGCCGAGCAGCGTTACGCGCTGACGGTCGCCCATGTCCGCAAGCTGGGCATCGCACCGGAACGTTTCGCGCCGCGCATGGCCGCGATGGGCGGCCCGTTCGAGGCCGCCGACAGTGCCGAGGCCGAAGCCGATCTTCGCGCCGACATGCAGTTCCGTTCGCTGTTCATGACCTGGAAGAAGCTCGATTCGCTCGAGCAGGGCGTGATCGCGATCCCCTCGGCCCAGCCGGTCGAGCGCCTAGCCTTCACCAGCAACTACGGCGTCCGCGCCGACCCGTTCCGTGGCACCGCCGCGATGCATGCGGGCGTGGATATTCCGGGTCCGATGGGAACGCCGATCTACGCCACCGCCGATGGCATCATCGATCGCGCCGAGCGTGCGGGCGGTTATGGCAACATGGTCGAGATCAACCATGGCAAGGGCATCCAGACCCGTTACGGCCATCTCTCCAAGATCCTCGTCGCGCCGTTCACGCGCGTGCATCGCGGCCAGCTGATCGCCCTGATGGGCTCCACCGGCCGTTCGACCGGCCCGCATCTTCACTATGAGGTCCGCATCGACGGCCATGCCGTGAACCCGATCCCGTTCCTGCAGACCGCCGACTATCTGCTCGCGGTGCAGGATCGCGCGCTGAAGACAACTCAGGTTTCGGTGGGTGGTCCGGCCGCAGCCGACTGATCCGTGAGGGCCCGGGCATCGGTTGCCGATGATCCCGGGAACGCCTATCTGCCAGTCATGGCCACCGTAACAGCTCCCGAGATCGCGCTCACCGATTCAGCCGCCGCGCGTGTCGCGACGATAGCCGAAAAACAGGGCAAGCCCGCGATCCTTCGTCTCTCCGTCGATGGTGGGGGGTGCTCCGGATTCCAGTACAAGTTCGGCTTTGCCGACTCGGTCGAGGCGGACGACGCGGTTGCCGAGAATCACGGCGTGAAGCTCGTCGTCGATTCGATCAGCCTCGATCTCGTGCGTGGTTCAGCGGTCGATTATGTCGAGGATCTGGGTGGCGCCGCGTTCAAGGTGACCAACCCCAACGCCGCGTCGGGTTGCGGCTGCGGCTCCAGTTTCTCGGTCTGAACCCTGTGAGAATCGTCACTTACAACGTCAACGGCATCAAGGCGCGCCTGCCGCGCCTGCTTGAGTATCTCGCCGAGCAGGCGCCCGACGTGGTGTGTCTGCAGGAGCTGAAATCGAGCGACGAGACCTTCCCCGAGGCTGACATACGCGCGGCCGGCTATGGCGCGGTGTGGCACGGGCAGAAGGGCTTCAACGGGGTTGCTGTGCTTGCCAGGGGCGCCGATCCGGTCGAGCGGCAGCGCGGCCTCGCCGGCGATCCGGAGGACGAGCATAGCCGCTACCTTGAGGCCGAGGTCGACGGGGTGGTGATCGCGTCGATCTATCTGCCCAACGGCAATCCCCAGCCTGGCCCGAAATTCGACTATAAGCTCAAATGGATCGAACGGCTGTCCGATCGCGCGCGCACGCTGCTCGCCGAGGAGAAGCCGGTGGTGCTCGCCGGCGACTACAACGTCATTCCGAATGACGACGACACCTTCTCCGTCCGCGCGATGGCCGATGATGCGCTGATGCAGCCGGAGAGCCGGTCGGGCTATCGCGGGCTGGTCGCGCAGGGCTGGACAGACGCATTGCGCACCCGCCACCCCAAGGGCGGGGTATGGACCTTCTGGGACTATCAGGCCGGCGCCTGGCAGCGCGACGCGGGCTTCCGGATCGATCACCTGCTGTTGAGTCCGATCGCAGCCGACCGGCTGGCTGATGCCGGCGTCGACAAGGAATATCGCGGCCGGGAAAAGGCGAGCGACCATGCCCCCACCTGGGTGCGGTTGCGGTAGCGAATGGCTTCCGGCCCTCTTGAGGTCGGCCTCGGGATGGATCCCGCATGAAGCGGCTGGCGGCGGCGCTTCTGTTGCTTCCAGGCGCCGCTTATGCCGAGGATCGTGACTATTGCCCGGCGCGGCCCGGACTTGATACGCCCCCGTGCACGATCGCCCCAGGCCATGTCTCCGTCGAAGTCGGACTGGCCGACTGGACGCGTGCCGATACGGCGGCGTCGCGCAACGATACGATCCTGATCGGGGATATATTGGTGCGGGTCGGCCTGACCGATTCGATCGAGGCCGAGGTCGGCTTGACCTCGTTCGGCCGCAGCCGGACCCGCGACAAGAGTTCCGGCGGCATCGACAGCGCCGATCGGGCGGGAGACGCGCTGCTGGGTTTAAAGGCCAATCTCCATCACCCTGACGGCAGTGGTTTCTCGGTGGCCGTGGAACCCTTCGTCACGATTCCGGTGGGACGTCCGCCGATCGGTGCGGGCGACTGGGGAGCCGGGGTACTGGTGCCGCTCAGCGTTGATCTCGGGCACAAGCTGAGCCTGCAATTCACGCCCGAGGCGGATGCTGCCGTCAATCAGGATGGCGCGGGCCGCCACTTCGCGGTCAGCGGGACGGTCGGCCTTGGCGTGGGGATCAGCGACACGGTCAACGGCACGATCGAGTTTCAGGAACTTCGGGACGAGGACCCGTCAGGCCGGACCATGCAGTCGCTTGCGTCAGTCTCGGTCGCCTGGATGCGTCGCGGCGACTGGCAATTCGATATCGGCACGGCGGTCGGCCTCAATCGCGATGCGCCCGATGCCGAACTGTACGCCGGGGTTTCACACCGCTTCTGAAAGCGCGGTGACATTTCCCAACAATCGGCGTGAACTACCCGATATCGGTCAACCAAGCGGCGGCGGGACACTCGCAGCTTCCGCAAAGCAGTTGAAATCAAAGGATTCTACTGTTTGGCATGACTAATGCAGTAACACAGATGCGGAGCAACCGGTGTTGATCCGCACAACCGGAGAGACCCCATCATGACCTTCAAGATCCTTGCTGCTGCTGGCCTCGTGGCACTGGCGACCATCCCTGTGATGGCCCAGGCTGCTGACGGACGGCCCGACACCACCGCGAATGCGTCTGCCGATGCGGCTGCGTCGAAGAAGAAATTCTGCGTGGTCGAGGCCACTACCGGTTCGCGCGTAGCCAAGAAAATCTGCCGCACGCGGACCGAATGGCTGGCGCTCGGCTTCGATCCGACCAGCAAGTGAGGGACCTTGCGCGGCGGCTCCTGCGGGAGCCGCCGCGAGCCCCCGGGGATCACAGCGCTTTCTGATAGATCTCGTAAGTTTTGTTGATCTTGCTCTGGATCGTCTCGGCGATGGCGTTCATGCCCTGATTGTCGTCGAGCACCCAGCCGATCTCGCCGCGAGCCGATCCGTAATTGGCCACTGCCGCCTTCCGGATATATTCGATCATCATGAAGGCGAGCTGGCTTGCCATGCGCGATGATTGCAGTTCCTTCAGCACGCCCATCAGCGGCACGCGCATGGTGCGTACCTTGGGCTTGCGCAGCCACAACAGCAGTTTGGCCCAGCCGAACGGGAGGAGATTGCCGTTGAGCGGCTTGATCGCCTCGTTGAGGTCGGGAAGCGTGATCATGAAGGCGACCGGCCGGCCGTCGAGTTCGGCGATGCGGATCAGGTCGTTGAACACGATCGGCTTCAGCTTCACGCCGACATCGGCGATTTCCGGCGGGGTGAGGGGGACGAAGCCCCAATTGTCCGACCAGGCATCGTTCAGGATGGCAAGGATGACCGCCGCTTCCTCGTCGAACTTCGTCTTGTCGACCTCCCGGATGCGGATGCGGGGGTTCTTCTCGCCCGACTGGATGATCCGCTTCACGATCGGCGGGAATTCCTGGGTGATATCTAGGTCGTAGGTGTAGAGCGTCTTGGCGTGGGTGTAGCCAGCGCCCTCGATCCAGCCGCGATATTCGGGCTTGGCATGGCCCATCATGATCGTCGGCGCGTGATCATAGCCCTGGATCAGCAGGCCCGGCTCTTCCCAGATCGACATGCTGATCGGCCCGAGCACCTTGGTCATGCCCTTGTTGCGCAGCCAGCCTTCGGCTGCATTGATCAACGCCTGGGCGGTATTGGCATCCTCCGCATCGAACAGGCCGAACTGGCCGCAGCCTGGCCCGAAGCCCTGTTCGGCCGGCATGGTCAGCGCGAGCGTGTCGATATGGGCCGAGATTCGGCCGACGACGCGCCCGCCGCGTTCCGCCAGGAACAACTGCGCCTCGGCATGGCTGAACCAGCCATTCTTTTCCGGCGTGATCAGGCCGAGCGCCTCGCTCTTCAACGGCGGCACCCAGTTGGGATCGTCCCTGTAGAGCCGGAAAGGCAGGTCGACGAATTTCTTGCGATCGGCCTTGCTGCTGATCGGTCGGATCGAAAGCGGGTGCGTGGTAGCCAAGACGACGAGCCTCTCTGGTAAGGTGATGCGCACTCCCGCCTGCCGACCAACCTGTCAAGCGCGCTCCTGTCAAGCGTCGCCGGGCCATCCGGGTGAACGGCATACCCTGTTGCTGCCACCATATAGCCACTATCTTTCGGCAATGCCGGGAACCATGAACACATCGCTTGCCTTCGATCGGCGCGAGACCGCGTCGACCCCGAGCACCGTACTGCGGACCGCGCGGGAGCGTATCGCCGACGACAAGGCGATGCTGCGCACCGCCGCCGAACTGACGCGCGACCTGAATGCGCCAAAGCCCATCATCTACTGGACCGATCTGATTCTTTCGGCGGTGGTCGGCTATGCGGCGCTGGCGGCGGCGATTCTCGCCCCCTCAACCGGCTGGGCGCTTGCGGCGGGAGTCGTGGCGATCCTTGCGCTGTACCGCGCCGACAGCTTCATCCACGAGATCACCCATATCAAGCATTCGGCGCTGCCCGGCTTCCGTCTCGGCTGGAACCTGATCGCCGGCATTCCGATGATGGTGCCGTCCTTCATGTATGAGGGCGTGCACAATCTCCACCACGCACGCACGCGCTATGGCACGGTGGAGGACCCGGAATATCTGCCGCTCGCGCTGATGAAGCCCTGGACTTTGCCGCTGTTTGTCGTCACTTCGCTGCTCGCGCCGGTTGCGCTGCTGCTGCGCTTTGCGGTGCTGGCACCCTTGTCCCTGCTGTTCCCCGGGATGCGCAGAGTGCTCGACGAGCGTTATTCGAGCCTGTCGATCAACCCGTCCTTCCGCCGTCGTCCGCCCGAGGGAGCGTTCAAGACGCATTGGCGCCGGATGGAAGCCGCCACCAGCCTATGGGCGATCGCGCTGCTGGCGCTAACCGCGACGGGCGTCATTCCGCTGCGTGCCCTGCTGATCTTCCTGGTGATCACGTCCGGCGTCGCCATTCTCAACCAGGTGCGGACGCTGGTCGCGCATCTGTGGGAGAATGAGGGCGAGGCGATGACCGTCACCGCGCAGTATCTCGACAGCGTCAATGTGCCGCCGCCGGCCCTGTTGCCGGTGCTGTGGGCGCCGGTCGGCCTGCGCTATCACGCCCTGCACCATCTGCTGCCGGGCGTGCCCTATCACGCCCTGGCGGAGGCGCATCGCCGCCTGTCCGCCGCGGTGGACGAGCAATCGCCCTATCACAAGGCGAGCTATCCGGGACTGCCGGGCCTGGTCGATCGCCTGGTGCGCAGCACGATGGGCCGCCGCGCCGCCTGATCGATCATTCCTCGGTGCGGACCAGGACTGCTTCGCCGATCAGGAAGAACAGCAGGAACGGTGCCCAGGCGGCGAGGAAGGGCGGGTAGGCGCCCAGATTGCCCATCGCCAGCGCGAAATTGTCGGCCACGAAATAGGCGAAGCCGAGCGCCATGCCGATCACCGCGCGGATGAACAGCCGGCCCGACCGCGCCAGGCCGAACGCCGCCACCGCGCCCAGCAGCGGCATCAGCACCGAAGACAGTGGTCCCGACAATTTGTGCCACAAGGATCCTTCGAGCGCCTTGGTCGGGCGGCCCGCATCCGACAGGTCCGAGATCGCCGATTGAAGCGCGCCGAAGGAAAGGCCGTCGGGGTCTACGGTGGCAAGGGTAAACTGGTCGGGGCGTACGCCCCTGGCGACCGCGACCGCGCCGAGCGGAGCCGTCTTGCCGGTCTTCACGTCGAAGCGGCTGGCGGGCCCGATCCGCCAGCCATCACCGTCACGCTTGCCGTTGGGCGCGCTGACGACGCCGATCAGGTTTCCGCCTTCGCGATCGTACAGCGTGATGTTGTGGAGCGTCGCCGCGTCGCCGCGCCCCTTGATCTGGCCGACCTCGATCAGGTCGTCGCCGTCGCGTACCCATACGTTCGACCGATCGCCGCGATCGATCGGCACCGGCGCATATTCCGCCTTTTGCCATTGATCCAGCGTTGCGGTCGCGCGCGCGACGATTCGATCGTTGAAGGTGAAGGAGATGACCGCGACGCCCAGGCTGGCGACGATGAGCGGCGCCAGCACCTGATGGGCGGAGAGGCCCGATGCCTTCAGCGCGACGATCTCGCTGTTCTGGTTCATCGTCGTTAAGGTGATGATCGTGCCGAGCAGCACGGAGAAGGGCAGGAAGCGTGCGATGATCTCCGGCGTGCGCAGCCCGACATAGCGCCAGATTTCGGCATCGCCATTGCCCGCATAGGCAAGGATCCGGCCGGATTCGCTGAGCAGATCGAGCGCCTGGAGCACCAGCACCAGCGCCGCGAGGATCGCGAAGGTCCGCACCAGGAACATCCGGCCCATGTACAGCGACACGGTACGCGAGGGGAAAAGCTGCAGCGCGATCATGCCGTGGCCTCCTCGGCCTCATCCTGTTTCGGACGCGCGCCGGGCAACCAGCGGCCGACCATCTTTGCGCCCTTGGAGAAGAACCGTTCGAGCGTGCCGATCGGCTGGCCGCCGGGCACATAGGCGATCGTGTAGTACATCCAGAAAATCAGGACGGAGAAGACGATGAAGGGACTCCACAGGGCGATCAACGGATCGACCTTGCCCATGCCGCCGATGTCCCGGGCATATTCGTTCACCTTATGATAGGTCACGATCATCACGATCGAAAGGAATACGCCCAGCGCCGAGGTCGATCGCTTGGGCGGCACGCCCAGCGACAGGGCGAGCAGGGGCAGAAGGAACATCGTCGCCACCTCGACGATGCGGAAATGGAACGCGGCGCGGCTGGTGTCCCGCAGTTCCTCGGACGAATTGCTGTTGCCGCCGATCCGCGCAAGTTCAGGCAAGGTCAGCTCGTAACGGCCCTCGCGCTGGCGGAAATTCTCGTATTTGGGCAGCGCGATCGGCAGGTCGTGCAGGCTGAAGGTCAGCACGCGGGGAAGCGCGACGCCGGGTTCGTTGCGCACCAGCGTGCCGTTGGTTAGCCGGAAGACGATCTCGTCCGGATTATCCGTCGCGAAGAACTGGCCGTGGTCAGCCGTGACCGCGTAATCGCCGCCCTTCTTATCGACCATATGCACGAAGATGCCCGAAAGCTTGCGGCCCTGTTCGCGGCTCCGCTCGATACGGATGGTCATCTTGTCGCCGAAATGGGTGAACTCGCCCACCTTGATCGATGCTCCCAGGGCACCGGTGCGCAGTTCGAACCGCAATTTCTCGTAAGCGTATCGCGCGTCGGGCTGAACGAAGCCGACAATGGCGAGGTTTACCGCGGCGAGCCCGATCGCGAACATGTACGGTACGCGAAGCAGCCGCGTATAGCTCATCCCGACCGCGCGAAGCACGTCGAGTTCGGAGGTGGTGGCGAGTTTGCGGAAAGCGAGCAGGATGCCTAGCATCAGGCCGATGGGAATGCCGAGTCCGAGATATTCGGGCAGCAGGTTGGCCAGCATCTTCCAGACGACGTTGACCGGGCCGCCTTCGGTGGCGACGAAATCGAACAGTTTCAGCATGCGATCGAGCACCAGCAGCATCGCGGAGATGATGAGGGTCGAGAACAGCGGCACCGCGATCAGCCGGGCCATGTAGCGGTCGATGGATTTCATGGAGCTAGCGGCGGCAGCCTTTGCGAAAGGGCAGGATGAGACTGCCCGGTCGAGCGGCTATATCGGGGGAGGGGGGCGGCGTCAGCTACCAAATCACTCTGCTGCGATACTGTTTGGTTCGGCGCCGCGCGGCGCGGTCATGGCGGCGGCGATGGCGTGCTCGAGCGCGGCGATGGTGAATGGCTTGCGCAGCACCTGATGCCCGCCGAAAGCGGTCTCGTTCGCATCGCCGGCATAGCCGGTGACGTACAGCACCGCGACATGGGCGTAGCCGTCCGACAGCGCGGCGATCATCTCCGGTCCCGTCTGTTGCGGCATCAGTACGTCGGAAACGATCAGGTCGATGCTGCCCATCCGACCGAGCAAGGTGCGGGCGAGGAGCGGATTGTCGCAGGCGAGGGGGCGATGGCCCAGCTCGACCAGCGCCGCCATAGTAGAGGTGAGCACCCGGGGGTCGTCCTCCACCACCAGGATGTCCAGTGCCGCGGATATGCCGACGACCGGTTGCTCTTCCTGTCGCGTGACACTGGCGCTGCCGCCGACATGGCGCGGCAGATACAGCGTCACTGTCGTGCCCTGGCCCGGCTCGGATACGATGCCGATCTCACCATCGGCCTGTCGAACGAAGGCGAAGATCTGGCTCAGGCCCAGGCCGGTGCCCTGGCCGACCGGCTTGGTCGTGAAGAATGGCTCGAACACCCGCTCCAGGACCTCGGGCGTCATGCCGCAGCCGGTATCGGTCACCGCGATCGTCACATAGTCGCCGCTGGGACAGGTGCCGATCTCGCCCGCGGTCAGCGCGGTGCATTCAGTCGTGATCGTCAGCTGGCCGCGTCCTTCCATCGCGTCGCGCGCATTGACCGCCAGGTTCAGGATGACATTTTCGAGCTGGTAACGATCGGCACGGATCTGCCAGCCCGACCCGGCATCGTGCGCGACAACGGTGATGGCGTCGCCCAGGGTCCGGTCGAGCAGGTCGGACATGCCAGCCACCAGCGTGCCCGGCTCGATCGGCTCCAGCTTCAGCGCTTCCTCTCGGGAGAAAGCGAGCAGGCGACGGGTGAGCACTGCGGCGCGATTGGCGCCTTCAGTGGCATTGTCGATATGGCGTCTGGCTTGCTCGGCATCGCCGACATTGCGCCGCGCCAGTTCAAGTCCGCCAAGCACAACGGCCAGCATATTATTGAAATCATGGGCGATACCACCGGTAAGCTGGCCGACTGCCTCCATCTTCTGGACCTGGCGGAGTCGCGCTTCCTTTTCGAGCAGTTCGGCGGTCGCCTTGGTGACCGCGGCCTCCAGGTCTTCGGCGCGCTGGCGTTCGGTCTCCGCCTCCGCATTCGCCACGGCGCGTTCGCCCAGCGCGCGAACCGTCATCCAGCCAAGCACGATCGCACCCAGTACGATGAGGATGCCGAAGGCGCCGAGCACGCGTGCGACACCGGTCGATTGGGCGACCGATCTCAATGCTTCGCCGCTGCGCATATCGAGCAGGGAGCGTTCATGGGCGATGATCTGGTCGAGCAGGCGGTTGATCTCGCCGAGCGAGGCGGCTTCGCGTGCCTGATAGTAGCGAGCGAGTGCCTGGTCGTTCTTGTGGTAGTTGGTGCTGAGCGCAATCAGCGACAATTCCCTGCCGCGCACCTCATAGGCGCGGCGGAGATCGTCGGTCAGTTTCCGCTGTTCGGGATTGTCGTCGGTCACCCGGTCGAGCTTGGTGATCTGCTGTCCGGCCGCGCGCCATTCGTCGTAGAAACGCCGTCCGAGCAACTTGTCGCCGCTGATGACATAGCGGCCAAGCGATGCCTCTGAGCCAGAGATCGTGCCCGACAGCGTCCTGGCCAGGATCATCACCTCGAAGCTGTGAGTCTGCAGGCGAAGCGCCCGGTCGCGCTGAGCGTTGGCGTTGTTCAACGTCAGCATCAGGGCGACGAGCACCAGAGCACCCAGCAGCGCCATCACGACAAGCATGATGGTGCGCCAGGCGCCTCCAGGCTCTCCGGGAGCTACGGCCTCGCCTTCATTCCCGCTCATCGGCAGGGATTCTACCCGCAAGCGCGACCCCTGAAAAGCCGCCCTTTTTTCCGCTCAGCCGATCGCGCCGGTGGCTCGTCCCGCCGTGCGGAACATCTCGATGATGGTTTCGATCTGGTCGGCGCTGTGTTCGGCACAGACCGAGCAGCGGAGCAGATAGGTGCCGGCCGGGGTCGCGGGCGGGCGCGCCATGTTCACATAGAGCCCGCCTTCGAGGAGGGCCTGCCACATCGCGACCGCCTGGGTCTGATCTTCCAGGATCACCGCGACGATCGCCGATTCCGGCGTGGCGGTGCCGAGCCTGAAGCCCATCTCGGTCAGGCCGCCGTGCAGGCGCTTGCTGTTCTCCCAGAGATGGGCGCGCTTGTTATGGGCGTACATCAGCTTGCGGATCGAGGTCGCGGCGGTTGCTACGACCGAGGGCGGCAGCGAGGCGGTGAAGATATAGGGGCGGCTGACGAAGCGCATGATCTCGAACTTCGGATGGTTCGAGACACAGAAGCCGCCGACGGTGCCGACCGATTTGGAGAAGGTGCCGACAACGAAATCGACCTGATCCTCAAGCCCCTGGTCTTCATAGACGCCGCGGCCACGCGGGCCGAAAAAGCCCATCGAATGCGCCTCGTCGACCAGCACCATGGCGCCGTGCTTCTTGGCGACGGCGACCATCTCCTTCAGTGGCGCGACATCGCCCATCATCGAATAGACGCCTTCGAGCACCACCAGCTTGCCCGGTTCAGCCGGCAGGCGGCCGAGGCGCTTGTCGAGATCCTCGACCGAATTGTGGCGGAAGCGAACGACTTCGGCATTGCCCATCGCGCAGCCGTCATAGATCGACGCATGGCTGTCGGCGTCGAGGATGATATACTCGCCCTTGCCGGCGAGCGCCGAGATCATGCCGAGATTGGCCTGATAACCGGTCGAGAAGACGATCGCGCCGGTCGTGCCGTAAAATTCGCGCAGCGCGGCCTCGACATCGGCATGGTCGCGGAAGGTACCGTTGAACACCCGGCTGCCGTTGGTGCCGGAGCCATATTGGTCCAGCGCGTCCTTGCCGGCCTGGATGACGTCGGGATCGAACGTCATGCCCATATAATTGTAGGTGCCGAGCAGGATCGTCTCCTTGCCCTTGATCACGGCGATGGTCGGCGACTTCACCTCGTCCATCACGATCGCGAACGGATCGCGCACGCCGGTGTCGAGCAGCGCTTGGCGCTCGGCGATCAGCGGGTCGAACTTGGTGAACAGGTCGCGCTCCGGCGCGATCGTCGGCGGATCGATCGGCAGGGCGTCGGCGGTCTGGGCGGAATCTGTCATCGGTTCAGCCTTTCAGCTTCATCACCGCATCGACGAGCTGGCCGACCGTCTCGATCTCGGCCTGCATGTTCATCGTGATGATGATCTCGAACTCGTCCTCGATCGCGGCGACGAAATCCATCACGGTCAGGCTGTCCCACTCCAGGTCGCCCTGGAAGGTGGTCGCATCGCTGAGCGAGACGCCCTTCTTGTTGAAGGGTTCGATCAGGCCGGTGACGGTGTCGAAAACATGTGCGCGGTCGGTCATCGAATATCCTTAGGAAACGCTTCTCGCCCTGCCTAGCGATTGCGGCGAATGATTGGCAAATGCGCGACGTTCGGCGTCCGGATCATTGCAGTAACCGGCGGCGCAGATTGGTTCGGGTAGCGCCCGTCGTCAGTGAATCAGAGCAGCCCGTTCGACCGATACCATGCGGCGGTGGCGGTGAGGCCCCGGGGGGTCGGCACTTCGGCCCGCCACAAGGAAGGCGATGGCCGGCGAGCGGGGTCGATCGTCCAGTCGGGATGACAGAGATAGCCGACACGGTCGGCGGTGAGCTTTGCCTCGCTGCCGCGGAAGAGCCGGTCGCCCCTTGCCGCAAGCGATAATAATGCCCTGGGCAAGGCGAGAGGCAGCACGCGCTGGCCGACCGCCGCACCGATCGCGCGGGCGAAGGCATCATGGGTCCATCCACCCTCGACACCGTCGTCCGCCTCAAGGATGACCCGGCCCGGATCGGTCGAGACCAGGATGAGCAGCAAGCGGGCAAGGTCACCGACCTCGACCACCGAAATCTTGCCCGGCGGCGGCAGCAGGGCGAGGCCGATCTTTGCCAGGCGGAACATGTCGCGCATCTCCATGTCGCCGGGACCATAGACCCCGGTCGGGCGAACGATCGTCCAGTCAAGCGCCGACGCCTCGACGATCTGCTCGGCCCCTGCCTTCGACCACCCATAGTTCGACAGCTCCGGCTCGCGGGCGGCGAGCGAGGAAACATGGATGAAGCGCCGGGCACCTGCGTTAGTCGTCGCGTCGACCACGGCCTGGGTGCCGGTGATGTTGCCGGCGGCAAAGCCTTCGCGGTCCGGTGCGTTCACGACGCCGGCGACATGGACCACTGCATCGGCGCCGCGCACGAGACTGGTCAACGCGACCGGGGTGTCGAGCGCACCCGATATCCAGATGACGCCTGGCATGTCGGGCTGGGGACGGCGTGTGAGAGCACGGACCTCATGACCTGCCTTCACCGCCAGCTCGATCAGCTTCCTGCCGACGAAGCCGGTGCCGCCAGTGATCGCGATCTGGCTCACAGCAGCGCCATGTGGTTGCGATGGACCAGCGCGGCGCGGGGCGCATAGCCGAGGATCGCGGCGAGGGCGTCGCTGCGGCGGCCGATGATCTTCTCGGCGTCGGGCGTGTCGTATTCGGCAAGACCGCGCGCCACCGGTTTCCCGTCCGGGCCGCAGATCGCGACAAGGTCGCCGCGCCGGAACGTGCCGCTGACCCGGACAGCACCGGCGGCGAGAAGGCTCTTGCCGCCGAGCAATGCCTTCATCGCGCCCGCATCGATATGGATCTCGCCCTTGGCGGTCAGGCCACCCGCCAGCCATGCTTTCCGTGCGGGAGCGGTTTTTTCCGCGACGAATATGGTGCCGCGGCCGCTATCGGCGAAGGCGGAGAGAGGGTGCGGTATGTGCCCTGAAACGATGGCGAGGTGCGCACCGGCAGCCGTGGCGATCCGTGCGGCCGCGATCTTCGATACCATGCCGCCTGATCCCATGCCGGAACCGGAGCCGCCGTCCGCCATCGCCTCGATCGTCGCATCAATCCGTTCGACACGATCTATCATGGTCGCGCCGGGATTGGTGGTCGGGTTGGAATTGTACAGGCCGTCGACATCCGACAGGAGGATCACGCCCTGCGCGCCCGCTGCCTGGCCGACGCGGGCGGCGAGCCGGTCATTGTCGCCGAAACGGATCTCCTCGGTCGCGACACTGTCATTTTCGTTGATGACAGGCACGACACCGAGCGCCAGCAACCGGCTGAGCGTGGCGGCGGCGTTGAGATAGCGGCGGCGGTCCTCGAGGTCGTCGAGGGTGACGAGGATCTGCGCGGCCGTCAGCCCTTCGGCCCCGAGCAGTTCGGCCCAGACCTGGCTCAGCGCGATCTGGCCGGTGGCCGCCGCGGCCTGCGCGTCCTCAAGGCTGGCGCGACCGCCCTTGGGCAATTTCAGCCGGCGCGCGCCGAGCGCGATCGCACCGGATGAGACCACCGCAATCTCCTGGCCGGCCTTTACCCGTGCAGCGATGTCGGCGACGAGACTGGTCAGCCATTCCCGCCGGACCGTCCCGTCCGGCGCCACGAGCAGCGCTGAGCCGACCTTGGCGATCAGGCGAGGGCAGGAGGCGGGTGAGAAGGAGTGCGAGGCGCGGTTCATCGCCTATGCGCTTAGCGGCGGTTGCGCCGGCAATCCACCGGCACGTCACACGATCGACGGACGACCGGTATCGCTTCGATGGCGGCTTGGCATCGCCGCGAGCCGTGCCACGATTGCCTCGCGCGTCTCTTCGTCGCCGGCGCGAATCTCGCCCAGTTCAGCGGCTGTGAGCAGCACGACCGGCACGATGCGCACGGGCGAAAGCGGCATGTCCTCGATCAGGGTGGCGAAATCGGGCGTTGGCCCGCCGATCAAGATGCCGATCGCGTCGTCGGCGGTGACGAATCCCTCGGGCAGTTGATCCTTGATCGCATGGGACGAGGAAACGCCGGGCACCTCCATCGACAGCGTGCCATAATGCTCGAGCTGCCCTTCGATCCCGCCGGCGCCCGCGACCGTTCCGGCGACATTCTGAAGCAGTTCGATCATCCAGCTCCGCCCGAGCGGGGTCACGTCCCCCGGCGTTCCGGCGAAGTCAGCGGGCAGGTCGGCGCTTTCGACGAACAGTTCGAGATTGAAGCCGTTGGTGTCGCCGCCCTCATCGAACGGATCGGACAGGCCGTCGGTCGCGATCACGATCGACCCGTCGGCGCGGCGGATCACACGGTACGCCTGACGCGTGGTCGGCCATGCCGGACCGCCCGTCAGGCCCGGGCTGACGAGATGGGTGAGGACGTCACCTTCGACATCGCCAACCCCGGCCCAGAAATCGTCCCGTCGTGCGGCGGAGCGCTGCAGAATGTCGGGCTCGACTGACGCTTCGGGCTCGGCGGTCATTTCCGGTTCCGCTGTCTCCCCGGCATCCGCTGCCGCTTCGGGCTCCGTTACAGTCTCCGGCTCAACGGTCGCGTCTGGCTCCGTTAGATCTTCGGCGATCTCGTCAGGTGCGGCGGGCGCTTCGGGAATGAGCGGCGCCGGTTGCGATGGGGCAGGGCGGTGGCCGAACAGTTTTCGGATCAGATCGATAAGCGCCATGTCCACGTCTCCCGTTCGGTTTCAGGGGCGGATGCCCCGAATCGCTACGGTGTGATCGCGCGGATATGCTTCACAGTGGTGACCATTCGATCGGATCTTCCTTGCCGTCGTCCCGCACCGGCGCCGTTACGGCCGGGCCGATCACTTCAAGCAACCGGTCAAGCACCGCTTCGAGGCCGTCGCCGCCGGCGCCCGACATGGGAAGCACATCGGCCTTGCTGGCGCGCTTGAGCTTGGTGATCAGCTTCTTGGCGGCATCGGGCTCGATCGCGTCAACCTTGTTGAGGCCGATCACCTGGGGTTTGTCGATCAGGCCGGCACCATAGGCCTCGAGTTCACCGCGCACGATTCGGTAATTGCCGACCGGGTCCTCCTCGGTCGCATCGACCAGGTGGAGCAGCACCTTGCAGCGTTCGATATGGCCCAGGAAACGATCGCCGATGCCGGCGCCATCAGCCGCGCCTTCGATCAGGCCGGGGATATCGGCCACGACGAACTCGCGATTGTGGCGGCTGACCACGCCGAGCTGGGGGCGCACGGTGGTGAAGGGATAATCGCCGACCTTGGCCTTGGCGTTGGTGACCGCGTTGATGAAGGTCGACTTGCCGGCATTAGGGAGACCGACCAGCCCGGCATCGGCGAGCAGCTTCAGCCGCAGCCAGACCCACGCCTCTTCCGAGGGCCAGCCAGTGCCGTGCTGGCGCGGGGTGCGGTTGGTCGAGGTCTTGTAGCTGGCATTGCCGCGCCCGCCATCGCCGCCGCGCAGGAACACCTCGCGCTGCCCCGCCACGGTGAAGTCGGCGAGCACTTCTTCCTTATCCTCGGACAGGACCTGGGTCCCGACGGGAACCTTGATCACCAGATCATCGCCGCCCGCGCCCGTCATGTTCGAGCCCGAGCCACCATGGCCGCGCGGTGCGCGGAAATGCTGGGTGTAGCGGAAGTCGATCAGCGTGTTGAGACCGGCCACCGCCTCGAAGATGATGTCGCCGCCCTTGCCGCCATTGCCGCCGTTCGGGCCGCCATATTCGATGAACTTCTCGCGCCGGAAGGCGACGGCGCCGGGGCCGCCCGCGCCCGAGCGGACGAAGATCTTTGCTTGGTCAAGAAAATGCATGGCCGCTCTCTAGCGGAAATCGCAATTTTATCCAGCTTGAGCTGACATCAGGCGTCTGCGCCCCTGTGCGAGGCCATCAGCGCGTTGACGGCAAGCTCGCGCGCCTTCTCCCGCGGCAGGCCGAGCGCCTTGGCCATCGGCCCGCCAAGCAGGGCATCGCCAAGCGCGGTCAACACGAGTTGCAGCGTTTCCTCATGGATCGACGGGCCGTCATGCTTGTGCCCCTCCGACAATTCCTCGACGAGATTGTGGATCGCCTCGAGGATCGGGTCGAGCGCGTCCTGGTTGCCCGTCAGGATCATCCATGATGCCATCGCGCCCGCACCGCGTGCAAAGGCGTCGAACGTCATGTCGACCACCTCGCGCGGGTTCTGGTCGGTTTCGCGGGCACGCTTCGCCGCTGCGCCGATCTGGGCGGTGATTTTGTCCGCCAGATGCTTGATCAGCGCGCGCTGAAGATCGGCGGCCGAGCCGAAATGATGCAGCAGATTGGCATGGGTACGCCCGATCCGCGCGGCCACGGCCTTGAGCGTGACTGCCTGGGGGCCTTCCTCGACCAGCAGCGCTCGCGCCGCCTCGATCGCGGCCTCGCGTGATTCTTCCGGGCTGAGGCGTTTGCGAATTATTGACACGAGTGTAAGTAAGGCCTATTGACAGTCTTGTAAGTGATCCTGTTCCCACCCTGTTCGGAGGTTTTTGTGGCGAAAGCAACCACTCCCCGCGACCTGACCATCACGCCGCGCGATCGCCGGTTCGGTCGCGACACCGCGATGGGGCGTTGGTGGCTCAACAACGATCCCTATGCCACGGCGTTCTACAATGCGCTTTCAGTGACTTTTCCCAGGGGCGAGGCGTTTTTCGTCGAGAGCGTCCGCGCCTTTCGCGACGATACGCCGCCCAAGCTCGCCGGCGAGATCCAGGCGTTCATCAAGCAGGAGGTGATGCACACGCGCGAGCATGTGGCGTTCAACCGGCACGTCGTCGACCAGGGCTATGACATCACCCGGCTCGAGATGCGGGTTCAGAAGGGGCTCGACCTGACCAAGGGGCGGCCGCCGATCGCCAACCTGACCGCGACGATGGTGCTTGAGCATTTCACCGCGATCATCGCGCACGAACTGCTCGCCAATCCCCGCCACCTCGCGGGGGGCGAGGAGGAGTTCGCCAATCTGTGGCGCTGGCACGCGGCGGAGGAGATCGAGCACAAGGGCGTCGCCTATGACACCTGGCTGCATGCGACCAGGAACTGGACCGAATGGCAACGCTTCAAGGTGAAGGCGCTGGTGATGCTGCGCGTCACCGCCAATTTCACGAGCGGCCGTATCGCTGGCATGCTCGATCTGTTGCGGCAGGACGGGCTGAGCGGGCCGAAGGTCTGGGCGAAGATGTTCTGGTATGCGTTCGGGCGGCCCGGCATGGCGCGCAAGATCGCGGGACAGTGGCTCGCTTTCTTCCGGCCGAGCTTCCATCCGTGGAATCATGACGACCGCACGCTGATCGGCATGTACGAGAGCGAATATGAGGCGGCCGTATTGCCGCGCGAGGCTGTCGCGGCGTGAAGGGGAGGGCCGGCGAACCGGCCCTCCTTTCATTCGTGGTTACCAGGTCACGCCGACCCGGGCGTAGAGGTAACGGCCGTTGAAGCCGAACGGCGAGTAGTAGGGGAAGCCGACCAGGCCCGTGCTGTTGAGCGGCTGGTTGCGTGACGACAGCACCCGCACATAATCCGGATAGGTATCGAACAGATTGTTCGCGCCCACCGCAAGGTTGACGTTCCGGATCACCTGATAGCGAACCTCCAGGTCGAAGATCGTGTGGCGGCCGGTGTGGATGTCCTCCTCCGCGAAGCCAGTGCTGCCCGGCTGAGTGACGTCGCCATAATAGGAACCGCGCGCTGTCGCGCCGAGATTGCCGAGCGACCAGTCGACCGTGCCGACGACCTTGGTGCGCGGCGTGCCCTGTTCGAACGAGATGATCCGTTGCCGGCTGAAGATCGGCAGCACCGCGCTGGTCGGGGTCCCGTTGACCACGGCCGTGATCGTCGCCGCGCCGGGGGCCTGAGTCACCTCGATGTCGTTGAAATTGCCGGCGACTGTGAAATCGAAGGTCCCGATGCTCTCGGTCGCTTTCCGATAATGCGCGACCACGTCGATGCCCTTGGTCGTCGAGCGGATGCCGTTGAGGAAGAAGCGTCCAGCCGTCACGCCATAGGGCTGCAACAAGGCGGCGACCACGGTGCCGCTGAGATTCTCCGACAGGGCGATCTGATCGCGCACCTTGATTCGATAGGCGTCGACCGAGAGGTCGAACCCGCCCGAGCGCAACACGATGCCGGCCGAGAGGTTGGTGGCCTTTTCCGGCCGCAGCGGCTTGCCGCCCAGCGCGGTGCCGACGGCGCTGACCGACGGGAACAGACCGGTTTCGACGATCGTGCCGTTGGTCAGGACCGATGCGGTCGAGGTGAAATATTGCTGCTGCAGCGAAGGTGCGCGGAAGCCGGTTGAGGCAGTGCCGCGGACCGCGATCCAGGGCGCGAATTCATATCGTGCGCTGAGCTTGCCGTTTACCGTCTCGCCGAAGTCCGAATAGCTTTCGCCCCGGACTGCCGCGCCCAAAGTGAGCGCTTCGACTGGCTTGACCTCGATATCGAGATAGCCGGAGACGTTCGAACGGTGCACGTTGACGCGGTTCGACGGCTGGAAACCTGGGAAGCCCTGCGCACCCGAGCCAAGCGTGGGCGGTGCCGGAGGCCGCAGGCTCGGGTTGCGGTCATAGGATGCCGGCTCGCCGGCGCCGATCTGGAAACTTTCGCGGCGAACTTCCGCGCCCCCGGCGATATTGATCGTACCATCGCCCAGCGGCAGTTCCTTGGAGATGTCGAGGCCGCCGACGATCTGGTCGTACACCAGACTGCCGTCATAGAAGTCCCGTGCCGAGTTCGCGCCGTATGTCGCGTTGCCGGAATTGCGCGTGTAGAGCGTCAGCTTGTTCCGGCCGTAAGAGAGGTTCAGATCGACCTTCCAGCCGGATATTTCGCCACGCAGGCCTTCGGTGAGCGTCACATCCTCGGATTTGACGTTGATCAGCGGGGTGAAGCCGTCGGGATAGAGGGTGGCAAGGGCCGCCGCACTGAGATTGTTGTCAGTGCCGCCATTGATTCGCGGCGTCGCTGCGCTGGTGCTGTCGCGGTGCTGATAGCCGGCAAAGCCGTAAAGCTCCCAGCCGCTGTCGCCCAGGCCGTAACCGGCATTGGCATAGACGCTGTATTGCTTCACCTCCGGGTCGCCAAAACGCGAGCGAACCCGGATCGGCGTCTTGCGCGGATCGAAATCGCCGCGGCTGGTGGCGTCGCGGTTCAGATATTCGGCGGACAGTGTCAGGAAACCTTTCGGTCCCAGGGCCATGCCCTGCCAGCCGGCGACGGTAACGGTCTGTCCGTCATGCTCGTTGCGGTGGCCGCGGGCGGTCACCACATCGGTGATGTACTGACCATAGGTGACGGTCGCGCCGCCGCCGCTGCGTGCCTCGCGCAGGCGGAGGTTGACCACGCCGGCGATAGCGTCGGAACCATATTGTGCCGCCGCGCCGTCGCGCAGCACCTCGATCCGCTCAAGCGCGACTGACGGGATGGTGTTGAGATCGACGGCGGCCGATCCGCGTCCGACCGATCCATTGGTGTTGAGCAGTGCGGAGGTATGCGCGCGGACGCCGTTGATCAGCACCAGCGTCTGGTCTGGCGAGAGGCCGCGCAGCGTGGCGGGGCGGATCGAGTCGGTACCGTCGACGGCTGACGAGCGCGGGAAGTCGATGGATGGCACTACCGCCGAGAGTGCTGCACCGAGTTCGGTCGTGCCCTGGCGCTGCAGCGTGGCGTTGCTCAGCACGTCGATCGGCGAGGCGCTGTCGAAACGCGAGCGGCCGGCCGTGCGGGTGCCGGTGACGACGATATCGCCCTGATCCTCGTCGGATGCGGCGACCGGGGCGGCTTGCGGCGTCTCCTGTGCCGCGGCCATCGAGGCATGAGCGAGCACAAGGCTGGATACGGCAAATGCCAGGGCGGATCGCGTCTTCATTTCTGGAACCCCTTTTTATCTCGAGAATCCGCGACTTGCCCAAAGGTGCGCCACGGATCAGCGGGTTCCGATAATCCTCCTGTTCGATGGGATTTGATGCGAAGAAATCGTTTTCGCGGCTAAAGCCGGCGCAGCGACGCGGTTTCCCTCTCTCCCCGCAGGGGAGAGGGTTTTGTTCAGGCAGCCATCTTCACATCGCACATTCGGTCCTCGTCGAGGTCGAGTTCGAACACGGCGCAGGGCACCTCGGCGTCGCGGGCGCGGGAGTGGCGCGGCACGACGGCGCCGGTCGGGCGGAAGCCGAGCTTGGTCAGCACCCGGCCCGAGGCCGGGTTGTCAACGAAATGCCCGGCACGGACGTGCTTCACGCCAAGCGCGTGGTGCGCCATCTGGAGCACGGCGCGCCCGGCCTCGGTCGCATAGCCGCGGCCCCAGGCCGACGGCGTCAGCCAATAACCCAGTTCATAGGCGTCTTCCTGGAACCAGACCGCGACGGAGCCGACGATCCGCGGATAGTCCGCCTCATGGCTGAGGATGAGGAATCGCGCGTCATGCGCCTCTCGCGGGCTTGCCAGGAATTCCTCGGCATCGTCCACCGTATAGGGCCAGGGTGCGCGCGACAGCTTCGTCACGACCTCCTCATGGGCGATCGCGTGAGTCAGCGCCTGCGCATCTTCCGGCCAGCCGGGGCGCAGCGTCAATCTTGCAGTCCGAGCGAACATATTACTCTCCTCGTCGGTCGCATTGCCGCTCGCACGCCGGGATGACGGGAAGGCGACAATGGGTGGGGAGGGAGCATGAAAAAAGGGAGCCGGGGCGACCCGTCTCCCTTTTTCGGTTCTCTTGCGAAAACCCGGGTCGCCCAAGTGGGCAACCCGACCGGTTACCCGTTTTATTCGGCCGCGGCCGCCATAATCTCTACCGAGCAGAATTTACGGCCGAGCTTGCCTTCCTTGAACGACACGCGGCCGTCCACGAGGGCGAACAGGGTATGGTCCTTGCCCATGCCGACATTGGTGCCCGGATAGAATTTCGTGCCGCGCTGACGCACCAGGATGTTGCCCGGAACGACGGTTTCGCCACCAAACTTCTTCACGCCAAGACGACGGCCGGCCGAATCACGACCGTTGCGCGAGGAGCCGCCTGCTTTCTTATGTGCCATCTAAACTACTCCTTACGCCTGGGCGGCCGGGGCTTCAGCCTCGGCAGTCGCGGGGGCTGCATCGGCCTTCTTTGCCTTGGCCTTCTTCTCCTGAGCACCGATCGCGGTGATCTTCAGGATCGTGTGCTGCTGGCGATGGCCGTTCTTGCGGCGATAATTGTGGCGACGCTTCTTCTTGAAGATGATGACCTTGTCGGCCTTCGCCTGGGCGATGATCTCGGCCGAAACCGTCAGACCCTCGACCGACTGCAGCTCCGAGCCTTCGCCCGCCAGCAGAACGTCAGCGAGCGTGATCGACGCTCCTGCTTCACCATCGAGCTTCTCGACGACGATCTTGTCTCCAGCGGCAACGCGATACTGCTTGCCGCCCGTGCGCACCACTGCGAACATGGCCTCAATCACTTTCCAAATGCATGTGCCCGCGCAGGCATGCCCGGCGGGAGAAGGGGGGCAGCTAAGGGAGACAGGCGATTCTGTCAACGCCGAATTGCCCTTCCCGGTGACGGAAGGAGCCGAACCAGGCCAGTATTCGGCGCTTTCGGCCGTGGCGTCCGCGCTCGCGGTGTCATTGCGGGGGCGATTGGGCGATTGCGAGCGTGCGATACTGGACGAAGGAGATCACATTCCCGCCAGGATAGTGGGCGTGGGCTTGACGAGCTTTTGTGCAACGTCAACGCCTTTGTAGTCTGTCGTTAGCTCGGCGAAATTCGGTCCTTCCACGAATCGCGGGTACGGGCATCGGCCATCGCGCGACACGTAGCCATAAGAGGCCGGATTGCCCTGGAGAAATCAACCTCGAACCCAAGCTCTTCGCCGTATCAGGCCGTCGCTGCCGGGACGTCGCGCACGAACGGGATCGTCGTGATGCCGTCAGCCTGGGTAAGTGATGCTCTGCCCTTCGAGGCGGAAGGGACTCATCCAAGGCAGCCTTCCGGGAGACTGTCGCGAGATCAGGTTTCGTGTACGCCGCCTGCCGACCGACCGGCCGCGGTCCGGCACAGGCTCAGTGCTTGTGCTCGCGTCGCAACTGATACCGCCCGTCGGCGAAATCGGTGAACAGATCGGAGATCGCCGGGTGATCGATCGGTTCGTCGGTATCGTCGGCGATCAGGTTCTGCTGGCTGACATAGGCGACGTAGCTCGATTCCATATTCTCGGCGAGCAGGTGGTAGAAGGGCTGGTCCTTGCGCGGGCGGATATTCTCCGGGATCGCCTCATACCACTCCGCGCTGTTGGCGAAGATCGGGTCGACGTCGAAAATGACGCCGCGGAAATCGAACATGCGGTGGCGCACCACGTCACCAATCGCGAAGCGCGCATGGGAGACCGGCGGCAGGGGAATCGTCGCATCGAAGGGGTGAGCAGGGATATGGGCACGAGGCATGACGTCAATCTAAGGACTCTTTTGCGCCGCACAAGCAGATAGGCCGCGAACCGGTGCTTGTGCGATGTTTAGCTTTGCGTTAGAGGCGCGCGCTCTTCGACCGGCACCCTCGCTTTCACGGGCAGGGGGTTGCTTGCAAATACCTCTGCGGAGAGGTGCCAGAGTGGTCGATTGGGACGGTCTCGAAAACCGTTGTGCCCGCAAGGGTACCGTGGGTTCGAATCCCACCCTCTCCGCCATGGGGCCCTCCACAGGGGCCCGTTCCGAGCCGCGGATATCGAGTTTTCCCTCTGAAAACCGAATCTTAGCCGATCAGTTCGGCCGCGACCGTTCGTGCCCGCCCCAGCCTGTTTCGGCGAATCCGGTACTCGAGTGTGGTACTTCTGGTCGAAAAACATCGTACTTTTCGGGAAGAATCGACGTGTGCACCTACGCCGAAGCTGTGGAGCAGATCGTCTTGCGCGGACCATAGTTAGCGGGTGCATCGCGCCACTGCAGACTGGTCCTAATCCCACTGATGATCCGCTGATCGTCGACACGCGGCACATAGTGCGACAACGGGCAAGGCGGCTCTATCCACTGCATCTGCGCTTCCGAGGGCCAGATCAGATCACTCGCGACGGCGTCTCTTCACGCCGCAATTGAATCAAACTGCCTCCGATCCGACAAGCAATTGAGTAGGTCCCGAGCCTAGATCCCGCCGCGTCTGAAAACTGCCGGACGGCAGTCCTACCAGAGCCGGTCATAAAATATGGTGGTGGTGGACGTCAGGTCCCAGCAGCAGGCGCTCTTCGGGCTGGGCGCACCAGCATCTCGGCGATCCTATGCCGGGTGTCGCCACCGTGTAAGATCATGCGGCGTGGCGTGCAAGCGGCGCGCTCCACGCGCGGAATTCGGCCAGCGACCCCGAAACCTCCCGTTCGAGCCAGCGTACGAAGCTGCGGACCAGCGGACGGCGCGCCACGTCGGGCGTTGCATAATAGATGCTGTAATCGAGATCGAGCGGGATCGCCGGACCGGGCAGCGGCACCAACCGTTGCTCCTTGATGAAGCGGTCCGACAGCAGCGGGATGGCGAGCGCCATGCCAAGGCCGCTCGCCGCCGCCTCATAGACCAGATGGACAGTATCGAACGACATCACTGAATCGGCGCATCCGGCATCGAGCCCCATCGTATCGAACCAACGGTGCCAGCTATGTTCGGGCGTCTTTGCGGCAAGCAGCCGGTGTCCCTTCAATTCGGCGATCGAGCGCGGTGGCTCGCGTCCATTTGCCATTCGCGCGCCGGAAACGAGGACGGCGCTCAGGTCGACCAGCCGGTCGCGCGCGAAGCCGCATTCGGCGGCGCGCCCGCCCCAGATCGCGACGTCGGCGCTGCCCGAAGTCAGCGCCTGCGGATCGCGGCTGATCGACAGATCGAGCTCGATATCGTGCTCCTCCTGCAAGGCCGGCATGCGCGGGATCAACCAGCCGACCGCCAGCGAATGCGACGTGATGATGCGGAGCACCCGGCTCGTCGTCTGTTCGCGCAGGCCCGCGGTCGCGCGGCGGATCGCATCCATCGCCGGGGCTACTTCCGCGAAATAGCGCGCGCCCGCCTCGGTGAGCTGCACGGCTGGGCCGGAGCGATCGAATAGCGCGCTGCCGACGAAATTCTCCAGCAATTGGATACGCCGCGAAAAGGCCGAGGGGCTGAGCGCAATCTGGTCCGCCGCGGCACGAAACGATGGTGCGCGCGCCGCAGCGAGAAACGCCTCGGTGGCATCGAGCGGCGGGGCTTGGCGGCGCATGAGGGGTCTCCGGGTGTCAGTCGGGCACGCTAGCGCCGATTTGTGCAAGTTCCGGGACTCATGGCGTTGCGTGGCGTGCAAGGGCCGTTGCACCGCTTGTGATTGGGTGGGGGTGATTGCTCCGGCAAGGACGCGCGATGCAGATCGCGCTCATCTCCGACACCCATCTCACCCCTCTCGAGCCGGCCTTCGACGCCAATCTCCGGGCCGCGCGGCAATGGGTATCCGGCCACGCGATCGATCTCACCATTCATCTCGGCGACATCACCGCCGATGGTGCGGTGCGGCCGGACGAACTCGTTCATGCGGCGGCCCAACTCGGCGAGTGGCCGAGCGAGCTTCGCCTGATTCCCGGCAATCACGATATCGGCGACAATCCGGGCGAGACCGCCAAGACGTTGGTCAGCCCGCAGCGGCTCGATCGCTACGAGGCGGTATTCGGCTGGGGCTATTGGGTGGAGCAGGCTCAGGGCTGGACGCTGATCGGCCTGAACGCGCAATTGCTGGGGCGGTGCGACGCGGCTGAAGCTGAGCAGGAGAGGTGGCTCGACGCGTTGTTGCCCGCGATCACCGGGCCGGTCGGCCTGTTCCTGCACAAGCCGTTGTTCCGCGACGGCCCCTCGGACACTAGCCGCCATCACCGCTACGTGCCGGTAGAGGCGCGCGACGCCCTGTTGCGCCGGCTGGCGGCGATCGATCTGCGCTTCGTCGCATCGGGGCATACGCATCAGTCGCGCAAGCTTCATATCGACGGGATAGAGCATGTCTGGGTGCCCTCGACAGCGTTCGTCCTGTCCGACGCCGCACAGGAACGGATCGGCGACAAGGAAACCGCGATGCTGCTGCTGACACTGCAACCCGATGCCCACCATTTCACGCTGGTTCACCCTGCCGGGCTGGTCGAACACGATCTGATCGATCATGTGCACGTTTATCCCGATCAGGCGGCGGCGTTGCGCGCGCTGGACGGACAATGACGACCGCGTCCACGCGATCCGGCAAATATGGCTGGTTCGCGCTGGCCGTCCTGATCCTCGCCTATGTGCTGGCGTTCGTCGATCGTCAGTTGCTCAACCTGCTGGTCGAGCCAATCAAGCATGACCTGCACCTGAGTGATCTCCAGATCAGCCTCTTGCAGGGCTTGTCCTTCGCGCTGGTGTTGTCGATCAGTGGCCTGCCGGTCGGGCGACTGGTCGATCTCGGCGTACGGACGCGCATCCTGGGCGGGGCGGTGGCGGTTTGGAGCCTCGCCACCGCCGGGTGCGGGCTGGCGGGCGGCTATTTTCAGTTGCTACTAGCGCGCATGGGCGTCGGCATCGGCGAAGCGGCGATGACGCCCTCCGCCTATTCGCTGATCGGCGATTATTTCCCGCCGCGCCGACAGGGGATCGCCATCGGTTTTTACAGCCTCGGGCCGCATCTCGGCTCGGGGCTGGCGCTGGTGCTTGGGGCGTTGGCGATCCGGCATCTGCCGGACAGCGCGGTGCTGCCGTTGCTGGGCGCGGTGCGGGGATGGCAGATGGTCTTCCTGCTGTTGGGGTTGCCCGGCCTCGTCATCGCACTCTTAGTGGGGCTGCTCAGGGAGCCCGCGCGGAGCGGCGATACCGCATCCGCCCCGCCGCTTGCCGAGGTGCTGCGCTGGTTCAAGGCGCGTGCCGCGCCGGTCGCGCTCGTCAATCTCGCGGTGGCGACCGCCGCGATCGCGACCTACGGCCTTTCGGCCTGGGCACCGACCTTCTTCCACCGCAGCTTCGGCATGACGGCGGCCGAGATCGGCGGACGGCTCGGGCTGGTGACGATGCTGGCGGGCTCGGCGGGCACGTTCAGTGCAGGGCTCATCGGCGACTGGCTGGTCCGCGCTGGCCGCGAGGACGGGCGTCTGCGTGTGATGGCGGGAGCGGGGGCGCTGGCCGTTCCTTTCGTGTTCGCCGCGCCGCTGATGCCGAGCGCGGGCTGGAGCCTCGCGCTGCTGGTGCCTGCCGTCTATTTCCTGACGGTGGTGATCGGATCGGGGCCGGCGACGCTCCAGTTGCTCACCCCGCCGCGTCTGCGGGGCATGCAACATGCGGTCGCGGTGCTGGTCGTCAATCTCATCGGGCTCGGCCTCGGGCCGACGCTGGTCGCCTTCGTCACCGATACGGTCCTGCGCGACGAGGCGCGGCTCGGCCTGGCGCTGGCGATCACGCTGCCGATCGCGCTCTTGGTCTCGATGCTGTGCGCGCTGGCGGCGATGCGGCCGCTTCGCCGGGCGCTCGCAGCGGGCGTTGCGTAACGCACAACATGGCTGCGAAGCTGTGCGTTATTCGTCGCGCCGCGCTCTCGCTATGGCCCGCCCCACAAGTTTTGAAGGGGTTGATCGATGCGTTCGCTGCCAATGTTCATTTGCGCCGGTATTGCAGCCGCCAGTCCCGCCGCCGCCCAGCAGACCAGCGACGGCACCGGCACGCCCGATGACATCGTCATCGTCGGAACCCGTGCCAGCGGCCGCTCACCCGAAACTTCGCCCGCGCCGGTCGACGTCTATAGCGGCGCGGATCTCACCCGGCGCGGACTGACCGATCTGCCGCGCGCGCTTCAGTTCATCGCGCCGTCGTTCAACTATCCGCGCAGCGCCACCGGCCCGTCCGCCGCCAATACCCGTGCGGCGTCGCTGCGCGGCCTGTCGCCCGACGAGGTGCTGGTGCTCGTCAACGGCAAGCGCTGGCACAGTTCGTCAGTGGTCAATTTCAACAACGTGATCGGTCGCGGCTCGGTCCCGGTCGATCTCGGCACCATCCCGGTCGCCGCGATCGAGCGGATCGAAGTGCTGCGCGACGGGGCCGCGGCGCAATATGGCTCGGACGCGATCGCCGGGGTCATCAACATCGTGCTGAAATCGGGGGATCATGGCGGGATGGTCTCGGTCCAGTCGGGCCTGTCCAGCGCGGGCGATGGTGCGTTCCATGTCGGCACGGTCAATACGGGGCTGCGGCTTGGCGAGCGTGGCAGTCTCAACCTCACCGCAGAGGTGCGTTCGCATGCCCCCACCAACCGAGTCGCGATCGACAGCCGCTATGGGCGGATCACCGGTGAGCAGGGCGACCCCGACTCGCTGGATATCAGCACCGCATTCAACGGCCGCTACGATCTTGGCGGTGCGGAGCTTTATGCCGATGCGATCTACTCACATCGTGGCTCGACCAGCCCCGCGCAGTTCCGCGCGCCCGGTATCTCGGTGCTCTATCCAAATGGGTTCGTGCCGCACATCGTGCTCAACCAGGACGATGCCGGTGGCACCGTCGGCATTCGGGGCAGGGCAGGCGGGTTCACCTGGGATCTGAGCGACACGGTCGGCTATAACGATGCGCAGTTTGTCGCGAAGGACACCGCCAACACCTCGCTCGGGGCAACCAGCCCGACACGCTTCGACGCAGGCGGTTCCAGCTATTTCCAGAACGTCGCCAATTTTACGGTCAGCACGAAGCTCGCCTTGCTGGCCGGTGGCAACATCGCCGTCGGCGTCGAGCATCGCCACGAACATTATGACATCCGCTCGGGCGAGGCGGCATCCTTCACCGGTGCGGGCGCGCAGGGGTTTCCGGGCTACAATCCGCCGAGTCCGGTGCATCTCGGCCGCAATGCGGTCAGCGCGTTCGTCGATGCCGAGATGAAGCCGGTATCGATTCTGACGCTGGGCGGCGCGGTCCGCTACGAACACTACAGCGATTTCGGCAGCGCGGTGACCGGCAAGGTGAGCGCTTTCCTGAAACCGGCGTCGTTCGTCGCCTTGCGCGCGACCGCCTCGACCGGCTTTCGCGCGCCCTCGCTCCAGCAGACGGGATTCAGCACCGTTTCCAGCCAGTCCAGCGGCGGCGTGCTCGTCAACATCGGCACCTTTGCCGTTGGTGATCCGGTCGCCCGGGCGCTCGGCGCTCAGCCGCTGCGCCGCGAGAGGTCGCGCAATCTCAGTGGCGGCGTGGTGCTGACACCGGGTGGCGGTTTCACGCTCACGGCGGATGCCTTCCATATCGAGATTGCCGACCGCATCGCGCTCAGCGACACGTTGAGTGGTGCTGCCGTCACCGCGGTGCTGAAGGCCGCCAACATAACCAACGCCAGCCAGGTGCGCTTCTTCACCAATGCACTCGATACCACCACCAACGGCTTCGAGATCGTGGGCCGGTGGGGCGGGCGCGTCGGCGATGCGAAGCTCGATCTCGGCGTCGGCTATGGCAAGGCCAGGACCCATGTCGACAAACTGGCGACGAATGCGACTGTGCCGGCGTTGCCGTTAATGGGCACGATGGCGCTCGATCTTCTGACGACGGCGCAGCCCCAGGACAAGATCACGGCATCTGGCAGCGTGGCGCTGGGTGCCTTCACGCTCAACGCGGATGTCGTGCGCTTCGGCAGCTTCAAGGCGGTCTCACTGGTTGCCGAGCAGGTCTTCGCGCCCGTCACCACGCTTGATCTCAGCGGCACGTTCCGGGTGGCGCCAGGCTTTGCCATGACATTTGGCGTGCTGAATCTCGGCAATGCCTATCCCGACAAGATCATCGATCGGGCGCTCAGCCAGGGCGGCAGTCTGCAATATCCGGAAGTCGGAGGGCTCGGCACCAATGGCCGCGAATATTATGCCCGTGTGACGATGTCGTTCTAAGCCGCAATCAACGAGGCGGGTCAGCCGCCCCGGTCGCGATGTACCGAATCAACGAGATGCCCATCCGCGCGATCATTTCGATCGCGTACCCTCCACCATGGGCATTAGGGGCGAAATGGCGCCTTCCGCATATTCCCTCTGGATCAGGGCGCTTACCTCGTAGACGTGGCGGATCAGATCGGCGCCGGGCTCGGGATCGACCAGCGCCGATGAGAGCACCAGCCCTATGGTCGCGGCTATTCCACCGTCGCTGTCGAAAATAGGGGCAGCGATTCCGCCAAGACCGTTGCCGCGTGCGTCAGCCTCGAAATCGACGCCGAAGCGGGCGAGATTGACGCGTACCCGCTCGGAATCGACCGGCTGCCGTTCGAAATAGGCGGTCAATCGTGCCGCCGGGGATTTCGGCAGTTCGAGGAGCGTACCAGGCTGGATGACGACGCCCGGTTCGAACTCGTTCGGCACCGCCGTCACCACCATGGCGCCGGAGCGTGCCGGCAGCGTCTGCACGGCGGTGTGTCCGGTGCGGTCGCGCAACACGCGCAGGAACGGGCGTGCGAGTTCCACGATATTGCTGCGATAGATTGCCGCGCGACCGAATTTGAGCAGCTTGCGCCCGAAGACATAGCCGCCGCCATGGGGTGTCTTGTCGACCAGTCCCAACAGGGTGAGCGTCTGCAAATGCCGTGACACGCGTGTTTTGGTCATGCCGAGATCGCGGGCCAGATCGGTAACGCGAACCGGGCCGAAAGAATCCGTCAGGCAGTCGAGAATGCGGACCGTGACTTCAACGCTTTTGACCGCAGCTGGCCGTAGATCCAAACTCTCTGTCATCCCCACCCGATCTCGTTTGCAACTCTCCCCCTCGCGATAGCATGCACCGCACAGGGGGAGAAGCGAGCCGCTTCAGCTGACCGCCGAGATCGCCTGCGCGACATGGCTGACGTTCCCAGACGTCAGCCCCGCAAGGTTGGCGCGGCTGGAGCCGCTGATGTGGACGTGCCAGTCCTCGCGCAGCCGGCGCACGGCGTCGCTCGAAATACCGAGCATCGCGAACATGCCATGCTGGTTGGCGAGGAAGGAATAGTCGCGCCGGTTGTTGCCCGACAGCAGCCTTACCAGTTCGGCCCGCATGTCGCGGATGCGGTTGCGCATCGCCGACAGTTCCTCCTCCCACGCCGCGCGCAGCGGTGCGTCTCCGAGGATATGAGCGACGATCGCCGCGCCATGATCGGGCGGCATCGAATAATTGGTGCGCACGACGGGCAGCAGGTTGCCGAGCGCGGTATCAGCCTGCCGTGCATTGGCGCCGACCAATGTCAGCGCGCCGGTGCGTTCGCGATAGAGCGCGAAATTCTTGGAGCAGGAACTGGCGACGATCAGTTCGGGCAGCCGTTCGGCGAGGATCGCAAGGCCCTGACGGTCTTCCTCAAGCCCTTCCGCGAAGCCGAGATAGGCAAGATCAACCAGCGGCGTCGCACCCGATCGGGCGATAAGGTCGGCGATCTCGGCCCATTGCGCGGCGCTCGGGTCCGCGCCGGACGGATTGTGGCAGCAGCCGTGGAGCAGCACCGTGTCGCCGGGGCGCAGATCGGCCAGCGCGCTCATCATCGCGTCGAAGCGCAACGTGCCGGTCGGGATGTCGTAGTAGGGGTAATTGACGATCTCGAACCCGACGACGCCGAAGATCGCCGGATGGTTCGCCCAGGTGGGATCGGGCAGGAAGATGCGCTGGCCGGTGCCGAACTTGCGGATGAAGTCAGCCGCGACGCGCAACGCGCCGGTGCCCCCCACCGTCTGGATCGAGCGAGCGCGCGAATGCGCGTCGGAGCCTTCACGGAACAGCAGCCCGCGTGTCCGGTCATTATATTCGGGGTTCCCGGCGGAGGAAAGGTAGCGCTTGGTCGCCTGATTCTCGATCAGCCAGCTTTCCGCCGCCTTGACGGTCGGCAGGACGATCACCTCGCCATTCTCGTCCTTGTAGATGCCGATGCCCAGATCGACCTTGTCGGGGCTCGGGTCACTGGCAAAGGCCTGAGCCATGCCCAGGATCGGATCGATCGGCGCGTCGGGTAATTCGGCAAACATTTCGGCCCTCGCTTTTTTGGTATCGTAATTCGATACATTGGAACGTATTGCGATACAACATGCGCGCCGAACCGCCGATGCGGCACAATCGACGCGTATGGTTTCAGTATTGAATGCCGGTAAGTGCCAGCCGCTCCGCCCCGGCGCGCTCGCGTTCCAGCGCCCGCTGGAGTGGCGCAAGCCGGCGCACGCGCGCGGCATGATCGACGATCGCCGGATAGTCCGACAGCGGGAAGCCGCCCTTCTCCGCGACGTTGCACAACCAGAACAGATAGACGTCGACGATCGACCAGCGATCTCCATACCACCAGCGGCCATCCACGCCTTCGGCGATGAGCGTGCATTCGGCGGCGAACTTGCGCATCCCGTCAGCCATCACGTCGGCCGGATCACCGGTGGTATATTTGTCCGGCGCACGAATCTGGCGCATCGCCGGGTGCAGCGTGGAGGAACACCAGAGCAGATCGGTCAACGGTGCGATATCAGTGACGGGATCGGTGCTGCGCGGCAGCAATCCGGCCTGTGGGAACTGGCGATCGAGAAAGACGAGGATCGCGGCGTTTTCGGTCATGATCCGGCCGTCGATCGCCAGCGCCGGTACCTTGCCCTTGGGATTGACTCGACGATAGTCGGGCGTTTTCTGCTCGTCCGTTCGGACATTCACCAGTCGGTCGCGATAGGGGGCGCCGGTTGCCTCAAGCGCGGTCATCGTGACGCGCGAGCAGGCGCCCGGAAAGAAATAGAGCGTCAGGTCCATGATGCGGCCCGTATGGCGGGGATCATGCGCCGGCGGGGAGCCGGACGGTCTGCAATTGCAGATATTCGTCCAGCCCGTGCAGGCCGAATTCGACACCGATCCCGGATTGCTTGGCGCCGCCGAAGGGAATGTCGGGCGAGATCTTGGCATGGTGGTTCACCCATGCCGTTCCGCACTCCAGGCGCTGCGCGAGTTCCGCCGCGCGACCGACATCGGCCGACCAGACCGACCCGCCCAGGCCGTTCTCGCCGGCATTGGCGCGCGCCAACACGTCCTCCACGTCCGAATAACGGATGATCGGCAGCACCGGGCCGAACTGTTCCTCGTCAACGATGCGGTTACCGTCGGTTACGTCCACCACCACCGAGAGCGGGAAGAAATATCCGTCGCCCGCCAGCGGTTCGCCACCGGCGAGGAAGCGTCCGCCTTGAATCCGCGCGTCCTTTGCCAATGCACGGACGTAATCGAACTGACGCCGGTTCTGCACCGGGCCATATTGTGTGTCGGGATCGTCGCCCGGGCCGACCTTTGCCGCAGCCGCCAATGTGGCCAGCCGTTCGGCCAGCGCGTCGTGCAGGCTGTCATGGACATAGACGCGCTTGATCGCGGCGCAGATCTGCCCGCTGTTGCCAAACGCATGGGCGAAGATCTGTGGCGCGATCGTATCGACATCGGCGTCGGCCAGGACGATCGCGGCGTCATTGCCGCCAAGCTCAAGCGTCAGCCGTTTCAGATTGCCCGCGCCATCGCGCATGATCGCGCGGCCGGTGGGAGTGGAGCCGGTGAATACCACCTTGTTGATGTCCGGATGCCTGGCGATTCCGGAGCCGATCTCGACATCGCCGGTCACTACATTCCATACGCCGGCCGGCAGATGGCGATTGGCGATCTCCACCATGCGCAGCGTGGCGAGCGGCGTGTTGGGCGACGGCTTCAGCACCACCGTATTCCCGGCCAGCAGCGCAGGGATGACGTGCCAGATCGCGATCATCACCGGGAAGTTCCACGGCGTAATCGAGCCGACCACGCCGAGCGGGCGGCGATGGATTTCGATGCGGCCACCGTCCGGCTGATCGATCCGCTCGACAGGCGGACGGAAACCGGCGGTGGTGCGGATCCAGTAGATCGAGCCCTGGATTTCGCCGACCGCGGACCGCACCGGCTTGCCCTGCTCACGCGAGAGGAGTGCGGCGAGATCGTCGCATTCAGCCGCCAGCGCCTCGGCGAAACTGTTGAGCAATGTGGCGCGCTGATCGATCGGCAGTGCGGACCAGGCGGGAAAGGCAGCGCGCGCGGCGGCGACCGCGTGATCGAGATGCTCCACGGTTGCCAGCGGGCATTGCGCGAATTCGCGGCCGGTCGCCGGATCGATCACGGCGAAGGTTTCGACGCACGGCGATTCCCGGCCACCGATCGTCAGTTGAAAGGTCATCACTTTCTCCAGTGTCATGTTCAGCCGCGGCAGGTCCGCAACAGTGCCCGTCCGCCGCCAGCGAGCAGGCCGATATCGGTGCCCACCGAAATGAAGGCGAAGCCCTGCGCGGCGCGGGCCCGGGCGTCCTCCGCATCGAGCGCGAAGATGCCGGCAGGCTTGCCGCCGGCGTGGATCGCGGCAAAGGCGCGATCGATCGCTGCCTGCACCTCGGGTGCCCGCGGGTTGCCGAGATGGCCGAGCGATGCGGCGAGATCGGCCGGGCCGATGAACAGGCCGTCGACGCCGTCGACCGCCGCGATTTCATCGACCGCGGCCAGGGCCGTGCCGCTTTCGATCTGGACGATGATGCCGACGCGCTCGTGCGCCGTGGCGAGATAGTCGGCCTGCCCCCCGAAGCGCGAGGCGCGGCTGGTCGAGCTGGCAACGCCGCGTATTCCCCGTGGCGGGAAACGCGAGGCGGCGACGATCGCGCGTGCCTGCTCGGCGCTTTCGACCATCGGGATCAGCAAGGAGCCGAAACCGAGGTCGAGATATTGCTTGATGTTGACCGCATCGCCCGCTGGCGGCCGCGCGATGGCGTGGACGGGGTAGGGGGCGGTCGCCTGAAGCTGGGCAAGCAGCGTCTGCGCGGTATTGGGGGCGTGTTCGCCGTCGAACAGCAGCCAGTCGAAGCCCAGGGTCGCGCAGATCTCCGTTGTGTAGGGCGAGACGAGCGCTTGCCACAGACCGAGCCGGGCGCCGGGCGCCGAGTCGATCCATTCACGAAACGCGCTCATGCGAAGCGCACCGAAATCGCGCCGAGCGGACCGAAATCGACATGGAAGGTGTCGCCCGCGCGCGCCGGAACTGGCGCGGTGAAGCTGCCGCCGAGGATGATCTCGCCGGCCTCCAGCGTTTCGCCATAAGGGTGGAGTTTGTTGGCGAGCCAGGCGGGGCCGAGCGCCGGATGTCCGAGCACGGCGGCCGCCACGCCTGAATCCTCGATCACGCCGTTGCGGTAGATCAGCGCCGAGACCCAGCGCAGATCAACGTCACCGGGCCGGATCGGCCGCCCGCCAAGCACCAGCCCGGCATTGGCCGCGTTGTCCGAAATCGTATCGAACACCTTGCGCGTCGTACCGGAGGCGCGATCGATCTGTTCGATCCGCGCGTCGATGATCTCGATTGCCGGGACGATATAGTCCACCGCGTCGAGGACATCGAACAGCGTGCAGTCCGGCCCGCGCAGCGGTTGCTTCAGGCGGAAGGCGAGTTCCACCTCGACGCGCGGCAGGATGAAGCGTTCGACCGGAATGTCGCGCCCGTCGGGGAACAGCATGTCGTCGAGCAGCAGGCCATAGTCCGGCTCGTCGATATTGGATGAGCGCTGCATGGCGCGGCTGGTCAGCCCGATCTTGTGACCGATGGCCTTCCGCCCCTCGGCGATCTTGCGCCGGGTCCAGGCGCGCTGGACGGCATAGGCATCCTCGATCGTGATCTCGGGGTGGCGCAGCGAGAATTGCGTGATCTGGCTGCGGGTGCGTTCAGCCTCGTGCAGTTCGTCGGCGAGTTGCTCGATCAAGTCGGGAGAGAGAGCCATGGTTCAGGTCATTTCCGTGCAGTGAGGCGGTGGTGGATGGTGTTGTGCTTCCACCCTTCCGCTTCCTCGACATAGAGCGAGAGGGCGAGGGGGCGGTGTTCGAACAGATCGCCGAGGAATGCCTTCACCGCGTCGAACATCTGGTTGAAGAATGCCTGCTTGAACGCAGCATCGCGGCCCACCCCCATCTTCACGTCGATATTGATGAAGGCATCGTCTGCGCAATTGCCGTCGGCGATGACATAGTCGGTCAGCCGGATCGCACGCACCCGGATGCCGCCGACCGGGAACACGTCGCCCGAACGCTCGCGCATCTCGGCCGCGATCAGCGACAGCAGACCGCCAAGATCGAACGCGCCTTCCAAATTGGCGGTCCATTCGATGGTGGCATGTGCCATCACGCGATCTCCGACCGGCCGATCACGCAGCCGGTGCTGAAAATCGGGATCGGTCGATAGAAATCGATATGGCCCCTGCCGCCGGCAGCCGCGGCTGCGGCGATCAGCGTGCGGATTTCATACCCGCCCTGGCCGCCATCGGCATAGGTTTCCGCATCGGTGTAATCCGTCATCCGCGCCTCGTCGCCGGACGACCAGCGCTCGAGGAAATCGCGATCCCATGCCTCGTTGATCCGCCCGCTATCGGGTGTCGCCGGCCAGTGCGAGATGCCACCGGTCCCGACCAGCGCGATCCGCTGCGGAACCTTGTCGGCGGCGCGGCGCAGCGCGCGTCCGAAGGCGTAGGCGCGGTGCAAGGGGGTGAGGGGCGGCCCCTGGCAATTGATGTTGGCCGGGATCACCGTCAGCTCGTTCCCGGGATCCAGGAAATGCAGTGGCACCATGATGCCGTGGTCGAATTTCCATTCCTCGGCATAGGCGACGTCGACCGTCTGCTGGACCTCGGCGATCAAGCGGCGCGACAGGTCGGCGTCGCCACGGATGCGCTGGCGCGGGATGCGCAACCAGTCCGGATTCTCGATCGGGCCGTCATAGTGATCCGCCGCGCCGATCGCATAGGCCGGCATGTTGTTCATGAAGAAATTGGCGAAATGCTCCGCCGCGATGACGATCAGTACTTCAGCTCCTGTCGCGCAGATCGCCGTGCGCATCTCGCGAAAGGCCGCATAGAACGGGTCGCGCAACTCAGGCGGAGCGAGGTCGGCGCGGCCGGTGATTCCGGGACCGTGGCTGCAAATTCCGCTGAAGACGAGTGTCATACTCCAGCCACCTTCTCATCGATATCGGTTGTCATCGCATAGACTCCGGCACGGACCGGGCCATGTATCCGCACGCCGTCGCGCATCCGCTGGAGATAGTCGGACCATTCGATCTGGCTGAATGCGGCGAAATGCATCAGGATCTGTCCGTTGACCCCGAGCACGTAGAGCAGGCCGATGTCCGGCTCCAGGATGGCGGCACGTTCTTCCCCGGTCAGTTCGTAACGGTCGCTCACCGCCGCCGCATCACTGGTGAAGGCGGCTTGCAGGGATTGGTCGCGGTTCAGTTCGAAGAGCAGTTTCTGCAACTGGTAGAGGCTCATGGCTGCAACCCCACGCGATGGACGAGGCGCCCGACACGGTCGATTTCGCATGCCACTTCATCGCCTTCGCTGACGAAATGAACGCCGTGCGGCGTGCCGGTCAGGATCATGTCGCCGGGCGAAAGCGTCATGAAGGAGGAGAGATAGGCGATCAGTTCCGCGACCGGGAATACCATGTCGGCGGTCGCACCCGACTGGACTTTTGTCCCGTTGACCGTGGTGGAGAGCGCCAATGCCTGCGGATCGCCGACGTCCGCCGCGTCCACCACCCACGGGCCGAGCGGGGTCAGCGCGTCGCGGTTCTTCACGCGCAGATTCGGGCGGTAATAATTCTCCAGAAACTCGCGCACGGCATAGTCGCAGGCGATCGAGTAGCCGCTGACATGATCGAGCGCATCGCGCGCGGCGACATGCCGTGCCGTCCGCCCGATCACCGCGACCAGTTCGCACTCCGGGTGCATCTGATCGGCGTCGCGCGGCTTGGGCGAAACGCCGCCGTGGGCGACAAAGCCGTTCGGTCCCTTGAGGAAGACGAGCGGCTGCGACGGCGGCTTGAAGCCGAGTTCCGCCGAATGATCGGCGTAGTTCAATCCCAGCGCGAAGATCGTCGCGCCAGGTGTCGCCGGCGGCAGCAGCGTGATTTCGTCCCAGCGAACATGCGTTCCATTGGCGAGCGTGATCGCGGCCTCGTCCGATGTGACGACACCCCATTGCTCGTGTCCGGCATGGATCAGTCGGATGTGCTTCATGCTTGCTGTTCCGCGATGAGCGCGACCGTGAGCAGGGGAAACCCCTCGGCGATCACCTCGATAATCTCACCCGCGCGCGCGACCGGCGCGTCGCCGGCAATGCCGGACAGCAGAATATCGCCGGGCGCCAGCGTCATGAAGGTCGAAACGTCGCGATCGAGCGTCGCCGGATCGCGCACCAGTCGCGAGAGGTTCCAGCGATGCCGCTCCACACCGGCGATGCAGGTTATGATCTCCATTGTGGCGAGATTGGCGGGCATCGCGACTGCCGGGCCGAGTGGCAGGAAGCCGTCTCGGCAACGCTCGGCGATCGCTGGGCGATAGAAGCTGGCGTGTGGCACGAACAAGTCGATCGCCACCCGTGCGAGGGATTCACCGGCCATCGACCGCTCGATTGCGATAGTTGCGCCTACCGCAACTTCCGCAACATCGGCCGGTATCGTCACCACCGATCGGTTGGCGGCAAAACAATTGCGCGGCTTCACATAGAGAATCGGCGCGACGGGCGGCTTGCCATAGGGCGCCTGCGTCAGCGCCTCGGCCAGCTCTGCCAGGTGCGCGCGATCGTTCAATGCCACGCCATAGGCGGTTCCGCCGATCATGCTTTCCTCTCATCCCTCATGATGGAAGGCGTAATATTTAACATGATAAGCGTCAAGCCATGTCCACGGGGGCGCAGCACGTCAAATCGGTTTGACGGCGGCGATTTGGCGAGATACTTAACACGATAATCAATTGCGGAGTTGTCATGCAACCTGATCGTCGGAAGATCGCCATGGGGGCCATTGCCCCTTTCACCCAACAGCCGCTCGGCCACTTCGTCGATGGCGCGTCGGTCGCGGGCGAGGGGACATTGTTCCCGATCAACGACCCTTCGACCGGCGTGGTGCTGGGTGAGGCCCGCGATGCGAGCGAGGCCGAGTTGAACAGCGCGGTCGCGGCGGCGAAACGCGCTTTCCCGGGCTGGGCTGGAACCTCCGGCGAGAAGCGCAAGGCGATCCTGCACCGCGTGGCCGATCTGATCGAGGCGCGCGCGGAGGAAATCGCGGCGGTCGAGTGTCTCGACGCAGGTCAGGCGTGGCGCTTCATGTCCAAGGCGGCGTTGCGCGGTGCGGAGAACTTCCGCTTCTTCGCCGATCGCGCACCAGCCGCCGCCGATGGCCAGGCGCTTCCGACTGCGGAACACCTCAACTTCACGACGCGCTATCCGATCGGCCCGGTCGCGGTGATCACGCCGTGGAACACGCCTTTCATGCTCTCGACCTGGAAGATCGCGCCGGCGCTCGCGGCGGGTTGCACCGTCGTCCACAAGCCGGCGGAGTGGTCGCCTTATTCCGCGCGCCTGCTGGTGGAGATCGCGCACGAGGCGGGGCTGCCCGCCGGCGTGTTCAACTCGATCAACGGGCTGGGCGAGACGACTGGCCGCCGCCTGACCGAGCACCCCGATATCAAGGCGGTGGCGTTCGTGGGTGAATCGAAAACCGGCAGCGCGATCATGAAGCAGGGCGCGGATACGTTGAAGCGAGTCCATTTCGAACTGGGCGGCAAGAACCCGGTGGTGGTGTTCGACGACGCCGATCTCGATCGCGCGCTCGATGCGGTGGTGTTCATGATCTACTCGCTGAACGGCCAGCGCTGCACCTCGTCATCGCGTTTCCTCGTCCAGCGCTCGATCCACGACACGTTCGTCGCACGGCTGGCGGAGCGCGTGCGTCAGCTGAAGGTCGGCGACCCGTTCGACTCGGCAACCGAGGTTGGGCCGCTGATCCACGAGCGCCATCTCGCCAAGGTGTCGGGCTATGCCGATGTCGCGACCGCCGATGGCGCGACGATCGCGGTGGGGGGCAAGCGGCTGGCAGGCGGGGGCTATTTCTATTCGCCGACACTCTACACCAATGCCGATATCGAGATGCGGATCGCACGGGAGGAGATTTTCGGACCGGTTCTCACCGTCATCCCGTTCGAGGACGAGGCGGACGCGATCGCCAAGGCCAATGCGGTGGATTACGGTCTGGCTGCCTATATCTGGACTCGCGACCTAAGCCGCGCGCTGCGCGTGTCGAACGCGGTCGAAGCGGGCATGATCTGGGTCAATAGCGAGAATGTCCGCCACCTGCCGGCGCCGTTCGGCGGGATGAAGGCCAGCGGCATCGGGCGCGACGGGGGCGATTGGAGCTTCGACTTCTACATGGAGACGAAGAACGTCGCGCTCGCTACCGGCAACCACAAGATCCAGAGGCTGGGCGTCGATGCCTGACGCCTGACGTCTGTCGTGAAAGAGGGCGCGGTACGACGCCCCGAAATAATGGAGCGGATATGGAAATGTTCAGTGCCTATAGCTTGCCGACCCCGACATTCGACCCGGGATTGACGCAGGTGGGGCGCGGTACGCCGATGGGCGAATTGCTGCGTCGCTACTGGCACCCGGTGGCGGTGAGCGCCGATGCGTGCGAGACGCCGCGCATCGTCACCGCGCTGGGCGAACGCCTGGTGCTGTTCCGCGATGGCGAGGGACGGCCGGGGCTGCTCCATGAACGCTGCGCGCATCGTGGCACCTCGCTGTATTACGGCAAGGTCGATGGGCGCGGCATCCGCTGCTGCTATCATGGCTGGCTGTTCGACGTGAACGGCAAGTGCCTCGAACAACCGTGTGAGCCTGCGGGTGGAGCGCGGACGGCGTCGCGGGTGCGCCAGCCGGGCTATCCAGTGCAGGAACTCTATGGCCTGATCTTCGCCTATATGGGGCCGCCCGAGCATATGCCCGTTCTGCCGCGCTACGACGTGCTGGAGGAACTGGAGCCGGGCGAGTTCATCGAGGCTGACGATACCAGTCTGGGCAGCGGCGGTCCGGCAATCGTACCATGCAACTGGCTGCAGCATTTCGAGAATGTCATGGACCCGTTCCATGTGCCGATCCTGCACGGCAGCTTCAGCGGCAACCAGTTCGTCGCGCAGATGGCGCTGATGCCGGAGGTGGTGTTCGAGGAAACCGAGCGTGGCATCCAGAGCACGCAGGTCCGCGATCTCGGCGAAGGCAAGGTCCATCGCCGGATCACCGAGGCGGTGCTGCCCACCATTCGCGCGGTGGCCAATCCCCGTGCCGAGAATGTCGGGTCATGTTCGTTGCTCGGCTGGGTACTGCCGATCGACGACACCAGCTTTCGCATCTATTCCGCCGGGCGCGTGACGGAGAAAGGGGCGCTGGCCAGGATCCGGTCGCACTTCAACGGCAAGCTGTGGCACGACCTGACCGAGGAAGAGCATCGCGCACTGCCAGGCGACTATGAGGCGCAGGTGGGGCAGGGCGCGATCACCTTTCACTCCGAGGAACATCTCGTGACTTCCGACAAGGGGATCGGGCTGTTGCGCAGATATTATCGCCGGCAGATCGAACGCGTCGCGGCGGGCGACAACCCCGCCGGCACCCGGTTCGAAAACGCCGATCCGCTGGTCCGTCTCGCGGCGGGCACCGCAATCGTCGCGGTGAGCTGAACGGCGGTGGCGGAAATCACGCTTTCGCCCGGCCGGCCCGAGCCAAAAAGCTATGCCTATAGCTGGTATACGGCCGCCGTCCTGATGGTCGCCTATACCTTTTCGTTCCTCGATCGCCAGATCCTCAATCTGATGGTCGGGCCGATCAAGATGGACCTCCATCTGACGGATACGCAGTTCGCCCTGCTTACCGGCGGCGCGTTCGGTATTTTCTACACGGTGATGGGCCTGCCGATCGGTTGGCTCGCCGACCGCTATCCGCGCACGCGGATTATCGCCTGCGGCGTGGCATTGTGGAGCCTTGCCACGACCTGCTGCGCGTTCGCGCGCTCCTTTCCGATGCTGATGGCGGCGCGGATCGGCGTTGGGGTGGGGGAGGCGACGCTGTCGCCGTCCGCTTATTCGCTGCTCAGCAACAGTTTCGACAAGGCGCGATTGCCCCGCGCGATGAGCGTCTATTCGGTCGGCATCTATATCGGGGCTGGGCTGGCGCTGATCCTGGGTGGCTCGGTGGTGGAACTGGTCGCTCGGTCGCCGGATATGCATTTGCCGCTGATCGGGACGGTCCGGTCGTGGCACGCCGTCTTTCTGGTGATCGGTCCGCCGGGCTTGCTCGTCGCGCTATGGATCTCAACGCTGCGTGAACCGGCGCGGGATATCGATCATGCGGCGGTGGAGACCGGGAGATCCTTTTCGCTGGCGCGCATCGGGCGCTTTCTGGCGACCTGGCCGGCAATGTCGGTCTCGCTGTTTCTCGGATCGGCGATGCTGGCGATCATGAGCTACATGGACGCCTGGTATCCCGAACTGTTCATCCGGACGTTCCACTGGAACGCGGCGCAGACGGGGCACGTCAATGGTCTCGCATCGCTCACCGCCGGGCCGATTGGCATGTTGTCGGCGGGCTGGCTGTCCAGCCGGATGATCGCGCGTGGGCGAAGCGACGCCTGTCTTCGGCTCGCGTTGTATGCGGCGATCGGGCTGAGCGTCTTCGCCACCGCGATGCCTTTGATGCCGGATGCGACGACAATGGCAGCGATGCTCTGGCCGATCAAATTCCTCGGCGGTTTCGTGCCGGTGCTCATTCCGTCCGCCATCCAGATGGTCGCGCCCGGCAATATGCGGGCGCAGTTGAGCGCGGTGTTCGGCCTCACCGTGGGGATTCTCGCGGTGACGCTCGGTCCGGTCCTGCCGGCCCTGATCGGGGATTATATCCTGCATGACGAAAAGGCGTTGAACCTGTCGCTCGCCTTGGCGGCGGCGATCGTCGGCCCGGTTGCGACACTCTTGTTGTCGGTTGGTCTGAAGCAGTTCCGCTCCTGCCTGATGGCGATGCAGCACGAGGGAAGTGGCCCAGCCTGAGCCATATTGCTTCACTGTTGCAGCTTCGTGTCGCGGTTTGTTGTTTCGCTGCGCGCAACAAATCATCAAGCGCGTTGCATCCAGTGTGGATAAAAATAACATGTTATCTAATTCGATCTGGAGATGGGTTCAGCAACCTGGTCCGGACGATGTGTTGGGAGGGGAAAGGTGGGTAAGATGAAACAGACAGTTATGATGGCGGCATCCTCCGTGGCGATGGCAGTAGCGCTGGTAGCGACGCCAGCCGCTGCACGGGCTGCCGATGCCGTGCCCGCGGCTGATACCGACACCGCGAAACCCGCTGACGATAGCGGCATTCCCGATATCGTCGTCACCGCCAACAAGCGCGAGCAGCGGCTTCAGGAAACCCCGAGCAGTATCGGCGTGATCACCGCCGAAGATCTGACCAAGCGCCAGGTGACGAATATCGAGCAGGTCACGCGCAACGTCGCGGGCCTCAACGTCATCAATGCCGGGCCGGGGCAGAACACCCTGATGATCCGCGGCCTGGTTGGCGCGGGCGAATCCACCGTCGGTCTCTATTACGACAACATGCCAACCGCCGGCACCGGTGACAGCGCGACCAGCGCGGCTGGCCGCCAGACCGACTTCCTCGTCTATGACGTGCAGCGCGTCGAGGTGCTGCGCGGTCCGCAGAGTACGCTCTACGGCTCGTCGGCGCTGGCCGGCGTCGTCCGCGTGCTGTCCAACCCGGCGAAGCTGGGTGTGATGGAGGGACGCGTCGACGTCGAAGGCTCGCAGGTCGAGCATGGTGGGGCGGGCTATTCGGCCAAGGGCATGATCAACGTGCCGCTCGGCGATTCAGTCGCGTTCCGGCTTGTCGGCTACGGTGTCCACACGCCTGGCTTCATCGACAACAAGGCGTTCGGCAAGGACAACATCAACAGCGCGAATAGCTGGGGTTTTCGCTTGAACGGCCTCTACGAGCTCGGTGCGGATACGACCGCTACCACGCAGCTTTACGTGCAGGACCTGAAGTCCAACGGGCAACCCTATGAATGGTCGCGTCCGTCAGTGATCGGCGGCGTCACACTGCCGGCGGCGGGCGACCTCCAGTCCAGGACGCAGAGCCGGGAGCCGTATCACGATCGCTCGATCCTCGCCGGCCTGACGCTCGAGCATCGTTTCTCGAACATGACGCTGACATTTACGCAATCCTATCAGCGCCGCCGCAACGAGAGCTATACCGATCAGCAGGGGCTGCCGCTGTTCTTCGGCTTCCTCCAGAGCATTGGTGCCTTCCCGCAGATCACATTGCCGACTGCGATCACTTTCCGCTCGGCGCAGAAGTTGACGATGTGGAATTCCGAATTGCGGCTGGCGACGAGCTTCGACGGCCCATTCAACTTCATCGTCGGCGGCATCTACCAGAATCGCCGGACCCAGATCGACAACAGCTTTGTCGACGTCAACCTGCGCACCGGTTACTCTATTCCATCCGACCCCCTGTGGTATCGGCGCGCTGGCGATTTCAAGCTCGACCAATGGGCTGGTTTCGGTGAAGCGACGCTGAAGCTCTCCGACAAATTCTCGGTCCTTGGCGGCGTGCGCGTGTTCTCGAATACCCGCCACGATATCGCGACCTCGATCGTGCCGTTCCTGCGGCTCGGCTCGAACGGCGCGCCGGACGATGTGCGGAGCAAGGAAAGCAAGGCGATCTACAAGTTCGAGGCGGACTATAAGCCGACCAACGATGTCATGCTCTACGCCTCGGCGTCGCAGGGCTATCGCGCCGGCGGCACTATCGTCCGGGTCGTGCCGGAGTTGCCCGCGTCCTACGGCCCTGACTATACTTGGAACTTCGAGGCCGGCGCCAAGACCGACTGGTTCAACCGCGCATTGCAGGCGAACATCGCGCTGTATCGGATCAATTGGTACAATACGCAGATCTCGGGCGATTTCTTCAACGGGTCGTTCTCGGGTGTGCTCAATTGCTCGGGGCTGTGCGCCCGGTCGCAGGGCGTCGAGTTCGATCTGACCGCTCGGCCGGTGCACGGGCTTGAGCTGACTGCCAGCGGCACCGTGTTCAAGGCGAAGTGGCTGAAGGACCAGCCGGCGATTTCCGGCTCGCCGGTGGCCGGCACGCAGTTCGCCAATACCCCGACGTTCACGCTCAACGGCTCCGCGTCGTATAGCTGGGCGGTCGCGGGCGACAGTTCGCTCGAATTCCGGGTGGATGCGCAGCATCGCGGCAAATATGCCTTCATGGACTATCGCCCCGCCTACAACCTGATGGCGCCACAGGCGTTCACCCTGGTCAACGCAGCGCTGACCTTCGCCCACAAGAAGGACTGGACCGCGTCGTTGTTCGCACGGAACCTGTTCGACAAGCGGGCGCAGATCAACTCGATCGCCGATTCGGTGACGCCGTATCAGACGCTCGTCGCGCAGCCGCGCACGATCGGCGTGCAATTCGGTACGAAGTTCTGATCTGAAGTACCGGGCGGCCGTTGCGGTCGCCCGGTGCCGTGGCGAAAAACGAAGCCCTCGTCGCATATCGACGGGGGCTTTCGCTTTGCTATCCCACGGGGAAGTGGAAGCGTGAGTTGAGGCGCCGCGAGCACAGGCTGCAGCAACGCAGCAACGCATCGATCAGCGGGCGCGGCGGGCCTTGTTCGCCGAGTTCCGAGCTTGGGATCATCACCGTCACCACCGCCCGCAATTGTTCGTCCTGATCGAATACCGGCGCGGCCACCGCGCCGTGGCCCAGATTGAACTTGTCGCGTGTCCAGCAAACATAATGGCGCTGGATATCCGCGATCTGGACCATGAACTCATTGCGGTCGGCGATGCGGAAATTCGGCTCGCGCGCGCATAAATGGCCAAGCAATTTCTCCCGTCGCTCGCGCGACTGGAAGGCGAAGGCAATCCGGGCCGACGGCGAGTGCGGCAGGCTCAGCACCAGTCCCGGTTTCACGTCGATATGGATTGCCTGCGGCGCGGGGATCGATCGCACCACGACCGCGTCACCGCCGGCATCGGTGCATAGCAACACCGTCAATCCGACATCGCGCGCGAGCGCCACGATATACTCATCGAGCAGCGTGACGAGATCGAGCCTTCCGGCGGCGATATGACCCCAGCGCACCAGCCGCCAGCCAAGCTCATAACCGCGGCTGCCTTGCCGCCCGACCAGACCGAGCAGCTCGAGATTGGCGAGGTGGCGTGAGGCGCGTGATTTGGTGATGCCCAACATGGTCGCCACGTCTTGCACGCTGACCTTGCGGCCGCGTTCGGCGAGAAAGTCGATGATCGCGGTCGCGGTTGCGACCGCCTCGATCTTGCCGAGCCCCTCCGTTGGCGCTTGCCGGCGCGGATCGCGGTCATGGCTGTCGGGCAAAGTCTGTTGCGACATGCGCAACAAATAGATCATGTTGTTGCGCGTGTCGATACCGCGCGATAGCCCGGACTTAACAATTTTTGACGTTTCGGGGGAGGAGGAAGATGGCCAGTCCGGCACAGAATGAACGACTGACGCGCGTCGGCCCGGGAACGCCGATGGGTGAGCTGCTGCGCCGTTACTGGCATCCCTTCGCGGCGGCCGCTGAAATCGACGAACTCGGGATAAAGCCGGTCAAGCTGCTGGGCGAATCGCTCGTTGCGTTCCGCGCGGGCGACGGCGGCTACGGGCTGATCGACCGTCAATGTCCGCATCGCCGCGCCGACATGATGTTCGGCATCATCGAGGAAGACGGGCTGCGCTGCAGCTATCATGGCTGGTGTTTCGCCACCGATGGCAAATGCCTCCAGCAACCCTATGAAGATATCGCCAACCCCAAGGCGCGCTTCCGCGACAAGATCCGCACCAAGGCCTATCCCGTCGAGGAAAAGGCCGGGATGCTATGGGCCTATATGGGGCCGGGCCAGCCGCCGCTGGTGCCCAATTGGGAGCCGTTTACCTGGGACAACGGCTTTCGCCAGGTCGTCTATGCCGATGTGCCGTGCAACTGGTTCCAGTGCCAGGAAAACAGCCTGGACCCGGTGCACTTCGAATGGATGCACCGGAACTGGTCATCCCGCCTGTCGGGCGACGGCAGCTACGGGCCGAAGCACCTTGAGTTGAAGTTCGACGAATTCGAGTTCGGCCACATCTATCGCCGCGTCCGCGAGGATACCGACAAGGACAGCCAGCATTGGACGGTCGGTTCGACCGCCTTGTGGCCGAACGCCTTCTTCCTCGGCGATCATATCGAATGGCGCGTGCCGGTCGATGACGAGAACACGCTGAGCATCACCTGGATGTTCCACCGCGTGCCCGTCGCGCAGGAACCGTATGTCCAGCAGCGCGTGCCTTACTGGCGGGGGCCGGTGAAGGACGAACACGGCGAGTGGATCACCAGCCATGTGCTCAATCAGGACATTGTCGCCTGGGCCGGGCAGGGCGCGATCGCCGATCGCACCGAAGAGCATCTCGGGCAGAGCGATCTCGGCATCATCATGCTGCGGCGTTCGTTCGACGAGAATATGAAGGCGGTGGCGGAGGGCCGCGATCCCAAGGGGCTGATCCGCGATCCCGATCGCAACAAATGCGTCGAGCTTCCGATCAAGCATCGCGAGATCTTCACCACCTCGATGACGCTGGAGGAAAGCTGGGAGTTGGGGCGCAAGCTCGCCTATCGCTTCAACCAGCCGGATTACCCACATCAGGTGGGTCAACCTGATGAAATAAAACGCGAATTTCAACTCGCGATGGGGATGATCGCCGAGGACGCCGAACACACGATCTGACCGCTCCGGCGCGGGCGTTTGCAAAAAGCAGGAGAGTAACATGAAGCTGGGCACCATCAGGATCAACGGCAAGCCGACGGTGATCGCGCGCGTGACGGACGATAAGGCGGTCGCGCTCGAATATGCGTGGATGGAGGATCTGATCGAGGCCGGCAATGCCGGGCTGGACAGCGCCGCCGCCGCGATCGAGGCGGCCCTTGCCGGGCGCCTGCCGATCATCGGCCTTGCCGATGCCGACTGGATGGCGCCCAATCCGCGCCCGTCGAAGATTCTCGGTTGCGCCGTCAACAACAACAATCTCAACCAATATGCGGTCAAGCCGATGACCGCGCCGATGTTCTTCACCAAGGGGCGTTCGGCGCTCACCGGCCACAACAAGTCGATCGAGCTGCTCAAGGATCACGGCCAGTCGATCCCCGAGCCGGAGCCGGTGATCGTGTTCGGCAAGACGGCGAAGAACGTGCCGCCTGAAAAGGCGCTGGACTATGTGTTCGGCTACACGCTGACCAACGACGTCACCGCAAGCGGGGTGAAGTTCTCGCAGGATTCGATCGCGCTCAAGCAGCGTCCCGAAGTGATCAAGCCGCACCATCTGGCGTGGCGCCCAAAGTTCGAGGGCGGCGAGGACACCTATCTGCTGTTCATCTATCACAGCAAGTCGAAGGGGGCGGATACCTTCGCGGCGATGGGGCCGTGGTTGACGACCAAGGACGAGATTTCCGATCCCAACGCGCTGCGCGTGCGCGGCTATATCGACGGCGAATGCTATGCCGACGACAGCACCGCCAATTACTTCTTCCCGGTGGAGCGGGTGATTTCCGAAGCGAGCAAGTGGTTCACGATGGAGGTGGGCGATTGCCTGCACACCGGCACCGCGTCGAAGGGCACCGAAAAGCATCCGCGCGGCAATATCGGCACCTACCTCAATCTCTATGACGGCAAGTCGACCGATGTGGAGATTGACGGGCTCGGTCGCCTGTCGAACCGCATCTCGGTCGGTTCCTGAACCACCGCTTTTCTTCAAACATTGCGCGCAGGGGAATTATGGCCAGGATCGTGCTCGGAATCGGCTGCGCGCATACGCCGCAGCTTCATACGCAGGCGGAGGATTGGGATCTTCGCGGGGACCGTGATCGCAAGGACGGTGTGCCCTTGTGGTTCCACGGCAAGAAGATGACCTATGCCGAACTGGCGGCGGCGCGCGCGGATGAGAAACTGGGCGAGCGGCTTGCGATCGAAACGCGCCGCGCCGCGCTCGACGCATCGTTTGCGGCAATGGACACGCTTCACGCCCTGTTCCGGGAGGTCGACCCCGACGTGGTGGTGATGATCGGCAACGACCAGCACGAATTCTTCTCGGAGATCGTGCCGGCGTTCGCCGTGATCGCCGCCGACGAACTGCCCAACCTGCCACGCACGGCGGAGCAGAACGCGCGGCTGCCGATCGGGATCGAGCTTTCCGATCACGGCCATTTGCCCGATGCCCGCGTCGCCTTCCCTGGCAACCGCGCGCTTGGCCAGCATATCGCGCGGCATCTGGTGCGCGAGAGCGCGTTCGATGTGACGCTGTGCCATGAAAAGCCGACCGTACTGAACGACAGGTCGCTGATGTTCGGCCTGCCGCATGCCTACGGCTTCCTCTACAAGAATGTGATCCGCGATCACATGAAGCCGAATGTGCCGGTTGACGTGAATTGCTGGTATTTCGACAACAGCCCCTCCGCTGCGCGCTGCTACGCGTTCGGTGGCGCGGTCGCCCGCGCGATCGCGGCGTGGGATAGCGATGCACGTGTCGCGGTCCTCACCACGGGCGGCCTGACGCACTTCGTGGTCGATCCGGAATGGGATCGCCGCTTTTTGAACGCGCTGGCGAATGACGATGAGGCTGCCCTGTCAGCCATTCCACAGAATGAACTGATGGCCGGTACGTCGGAGTGCAAGAGTTGGATCGCCACCTCGGCGGCGATGCGGCACGCCGGGTTGACGATGCGCGAGATCGACTATCAGACGCTTTACCGCACCGAAGGCGGCACCGGATCGTCCTGTGCTTTCGTGGCGTGGCAATGACGATGGCGGCTAGCAATGCCCAGGTGGTGATCAGCGGCGCCGGTCCGGTCGGGCTGGTGGTGGCTCTGGATCTCGCGCGGCGCGGCGTGCGCTCGATCATTGTCGAGACCCGCAAGGCGGGCCAGCCGCCGAGCGTGAAGTGCAACCATGTCGCAGCACGCACGATGGAGGCGTTTCGCCGGCTGGGCTTTGCCGATGTGGTGCGCGATGCCGGCCTGCCGTCGGATTATCCCAATGACTGCGTCTATCGCACCAGCGTGACGCAGGGGCATGAGATCACTAGGATTCCGATCCCGGCACGGGCCGAGCGCTGGACCGATTTCACCGGGCCGGACACATGGTGGCCGACGCCTGAGCCCCCGCACCGGATCAACCAGATTTTTCTGGAGCCGCTGATCTTCGCGCAGGCGGCGACCAACCCGCTGATCACGATCCGCACGGAAACCGAACTGCTCGATGCGACGCAGGATGCGGACGGCGTCACCGTGACGGTGCGCGATCTGGCCAGTGGTACCATCGAAACGCTGACCGCGCTCTATCTGGTCGGTTGCGACGGCGGACGGTCGCGCGTGCGCTCGATCATCGGCGCTGAACTGTCGGGCGATGCGGTCGTCCAGCGCGTGCAATCGACCTATATCCGCGCCCCGCGTCTTCTGGAGATGATGCGCGGCCGGCCCGGCTGGATGAACCTGTCGCTGAATGCGCGCCGTTCCGGCAATACGGTGGCGATCGACGGGCGCGAGACCTGGCTGATCCACAACTATCTCTATGAGCATGAAGAAGATTTCGATGCGATCGATCGCGATGCGTCGATCCGCACCATCCTCGGCGTGGACGATGATTTCGACTTCGAGGTGATCAGCAAGGAGGACTGGATCGGTCGCCGGCTGGTGGCCGACAAGTTCCGCGACCGCCGCATCTTCATCTGCGGTGACAGCGCGCATCTGTGGGTGCCTTATGCCGGCTTCGGCATGAACGCCGGGATCGCCGATGCGATGAACCTGACGTGGCTGCTCGCGGCGACGCTGAACGGCTGGGGCGGGGAGCATCTGCTCGACGCTTATGAGGGCGAGCGGCTGCCGATTACCGAGCAGGTATCGCATTTCGCGATGAACCACGCGCTGAGCGCGATCGCGCATCGTCGCGCGGTGCCGGAAGCAGTCGAGCTTGATGGCCCCGAAGGCGAAGCAGCGCGCGCGGCGCTGGGGCAGCAGGTCTATGCGTTGAACGTTCAGCAATATTGCTGCGGCGGACTCAACTTCGGCTATTTCTATCCGGATTCTCCGATCATTTCCTATGATGGGGAAGATCAGCCTGCCTATTCGATGGCTCATTTCGAGCAATCGACCGTGCCGGGATGCCGCACGCCGCATTTCTGGCGGCGCAATGGCAACTCCGCCTATGACGACTTCGGGCAAGACTATACGGTGCTGCGGTTCGATCCGTCGGTCGACGTGACCGCGCTGGAGACGGCGGCAGCCACCGTCGGGATGCCGCTGATTGTGATCGATGTCGCTGACGACGAGCGCACCGGTGTCTATCGCCACAATCTGCTGCTTTCCCGGCCGGACCTGCATGTCGGGTGGCGGGGGAACGCGCTGCCTGACGATGTCACGGCGCTGGTAGACCGGTTGCGCGGCGCGGCGGCATAAGGAGCGACCCATGAAACTGGTGACTTTTCGCAATCGGCAGGGACATGCTCGCCCCGGCGCGCTGACCGGCGATGGCCGGGTGTTCGACATTGCCGCTGCCACGGCGTGCGACGGCGGCGAGATGCTGGGCGATATGATCGCGGTGATCACCGCCGGTCGTGCCGGCCTGGCGCGGATCGCCGGGTTGATGGAGAGCGGCGAGACGATCGCGCTCGACGAGGTTCAGCTTCTCGCGCCGCTTCCCCGACCGACGCAGATCCGCGATTGCGGCAATTACGAAAAGCACGTCCGTCAGGCGATCGCCGCGGCGATGCAGCTTCGCGCCAACGCAACCCCTGATCCGGCCGCGACGCTGGAGAAGTTCCGCGCCGCCGGCCTGTTCGAGATTCCGCCGGTGTGGTTCGAGCAGCCGCTCTATTACAAAGGCAACCCGATGACCGTCATCGGGCCGGACGCCGAGGTGATCCGGCCGCGCACCGCGAAGCTGATGGATTATGAGCTGGAGCTGGCGATCGTCATCGGTGGCCCGGCGCGTGATCTGACGCCTGAAAACGCGCTCGACGCGGTGTTCGGCTATACGATCTTCAATGATTTCTCAGCCCGCGACATTCAGTCGCGCGAAACGCAATTCCGTTTCGGCCCGGCCAAGGGCAAGGATTTCGATACCGGCAACGCAATCGGCCCATGCATCGTCACTGCAGATGAGATAGCCGATCCCGAAGCGCTGACCATGATCGCCCGAGTCAATGGCGAGGAGCGCGTCCGAACTATTTCGGGGGGCGGGCAGCATTCGATCGTCGATACGATCGCCTATATCTCGCGCGACGAAACGCTCCATCCGGGGGATCTGATCGCGCTGGGTACCGTGGGCGACGGGTGCGGCTATGAAAGCCTGACCTTTCTCGACGATGGCGACGTGGTCGAACTGGAGGTCGAGGGCATCGGCGTTCTGCGCAACCGGCTGAAAGGCCATGCCGGCTGACCGGCCGGTGCTGTTGTCCTATTTGCCATGGCCCCAGTTTGTGCGATGTCGAACATGATGTCTGATGAGATTAGTGGCCTGCCGCCCTATCGGCATTCAATCGCCGGCTTGCTGCTTGCGGCGCGTGAGGCAACCATGGCGCCGATCCGGCCGGAGTTGCGTGCGGCGGACGTGACCGAGCAGCAATGGCGCGTGTTGCGCGTGCTGAGTGACGAAGGGCCACTGGATATCGCAACGCTGGCCACCAGCGCGATGCTGCACGGTCCGAGCGTCACGCGCATCCTGAAGGAACTGGGCGAGCGCGATCTGATCGCACGCGACGTCGATCCGCAGGACAAGCGCCGCTCGATCATCGCTATCACCGATGTCGGACGAGCGCTGGTGTCCAGGACAGCGGAACACACGCGCCTGTTGGTCCAGGGTTATCAGGAAGCGTTCGGCAAGGAACGTCTCGGGCTGCTGATGAAGGAACTCTCTGCGTTCCACGCGGCGCTTCAGCAATTCGCGCCCGACGAACAGAATCGCGAGCAATCCGCCGCCGCCGGGCGCGGCAAGGACTGACCTGGTTTCCGCGGATTTTCGCGCGGGCATCGCATTTTCCACAGGCGAGAAGCGGGGGCGAGGCTTTCCCCGGCATCCGTAATATGTGCTGCGGATCACTGGATTCATTTGCCGAGGGACGTGCTGAAACAGGGATAGTGATTGCGTCGCCAAGACCAATTCTGTATCGTATTGCGATACTAAGTTTCGTATTGCGTGCCGATTATTGCGACCAGTTTTAGCGATGATGCGCCGGGCGATAGAGAAAGCAGGAGAGGCTGATGACTGGTAGCGCGATCGACGGTGGCGACGCCGCACGGGAGGCGGAGGCCTATCCGCGCGGCGTGCGGCCATGGCTGCTGTTGTCCTATCTGACGTTGCTGTTCGCCCTGTCGTTCGTCGATCGCAACATGATGCGATCAATGGTCGACCCGATCCGTGCTTCGCTGGACATCAGCGACGTGCAGATCAGTCTGCTAGAGGGCGCCGCCTTTGCCGTGCTCTACAGTCTGGCGTGCATCCCGATGGGGTTCGCCGCGGATCGCTTCAGCCGGCGTTCGTTGCTCGGCGTCGCGGTGGTCGGCTGGTCGGGCATGACGATGTTATCGGGCTTCGCCTCCTCCTACCGGATGCTGTTCGCCAGCCGGATGGGGCTGGGGATCGGGGAGGCCGCGCTCCAGCCGTGCGCCATGTCGATGATCCGGGACAGTTTTCCGCCGCGCCGCCGGGCATGGCCGCTCGCGATCTATACGACCGCGCCCCTGGTCGGCTCAGCGCTGGCGCTGGTCATCGGCGGTGCGCTTTACGGGTTTGCGAAATCCGGCGGCGCGCGCGGCATCCCTATTCTCGGTAGCATCGAGCCATGGCAGTTCGCGATGGTCATCCCTGGCCTTGTCGGGCTGTGCCTTGGCTGCCTGATCTTCCTCTTCCGCGAGCCGCGCCGGGTCGATGTTGACGTGACCGCCGGAAGCGGGCCGGGGATGAAAGATTCGCTGCGCCATATGCGCGGCAACGCGAAGCTTTACTTTCTGGTGTTCGGCGCGGCGGTCCTCTGGTCACTGGCCAATACCGGGTGGAGCGCGTGGCTTGCCCCGGCGATCGAGCGCCAGCATCATTTGCCGCCGGAAGTGGTCGGGCCAACGGCCGGGACGATCGCCCTTATCTGCTCGGCCATCGGATCGCTGGGAGCTGGGTTTCTGATCGATCGCCGATCGCTGGCGGGGGACCGCGACGCCATCCTCAAGATATCGATCGCGCTTCAGGCGCTGCAGATCGTGCCGGTGATCGGCATGTTCCTGGTGCAGGGGACGACGGGCGTGTGGATCTGCCTCGCGCTGGCGAATCTGCTGATCGGATCGATGCCGATCGCTGCCTTCGCGATCATCACCGAGATCACGCCAGGCTACCACATCGGCAAGATCATTGCCCTGTTCAACCTCGCGCAGAATTTCCTCGGCCAGACGATCGGATCGAGCGTCTTCGCCTTCATCGGTGAGCGGGTGATTGGTGGTCCGCTCGGCATCGTCTGGGCGATTGTCGCCTGCTATCCGGTCATCATGCTGCTCTCGCTGCTGCTCAGCGCGATGCTGATGCGCGCGCGCCGGCGCTTCTTCGCCGCGCACGAGGCATAGCTTTCCGCCACTAACTAACGAGGTGGCCCCGGTGCGCTCGCGCGGATGGGGCTGCCCATAATCCGCCGCGACGCGTCAGGGTCCGGCCCGCCCGTCATCGAGGCGATATCCTGGATCGGCGCTAGCGCCTGGACCGGCCGAGCGCGGCTGATAGTGCCTGCCGCCCTTTCCGCAACTCACGGCGTGATCCGCTTCCCAAAAAGAAAGCCCGGTGCGGCAGGGCCGAACCGGGCTTCCAGGAACAATGCGTTAGCGCCCGTCAGGCGGGATCGCCCAGCGGGTTGGGCGGTACCGGCACTGGCGAGGGCACGAACGGGTGGATCAGCGCCCATGGGCTGGGCATTTCGCCGACCTTCACGGCAATCAGCGCCGGGCCACCGCGCTCCTTCGCCGCGCGCAGCGCGCTGCGGAGACCATCGGGCGAATCCGTGATCACGGTCGGCAAGCCGTAAGCGCGGCCGAGCAGTTCGAAATCCGGGCTGGCGACGTCGGTGCCGAACTCGGCGCCGAACACGCGGCGCTGGATGCGCTGCACATTGCCGAACTTGCCGTCGACGAACACGACGATCGACGCATTCAGGCCGTCGCGCGCAAGCGTCGCCAGTTCCTGCATTCCCCAACTGAAGCCGCCGTCGCCGTTGAGCGAGACGACGCGCCGATCGGGATTGCCGTGGGCGGCACCCAGCGCGGTGTTGAAGCCGTACCCCAGCGTGCCCTGATAACCCGGCGTGATGAAGGAGTGCGGGCCGTATACGGGGAAGCCGATGTTCGAATAATAGCCGACCTGGGTCAGTTCGCTGACGAGGATATCGTCATCGGCCATCGTCTCGCGCAGCGCCTGCACATAATCATGCTGCGGCCGGATCGCGCTGACCTGCTGCGCGACCCATTGCTTGACCTTGGCGATACGATCGCCCGCCGACGGGGCCTGCCCCGTGCCGATCGCGTCGAGCAGCGCGCGGGCGCCCTCCTGCACATCGCCCTCAAGCTGGATTCCCTCAGCGCGCGGCGCGCCCATGTGGTTGGGAGTGGTGTTGAGATAGATATAGGTCACGCCGTCGCGCTTGTCGGTCGGCTGCGCGGTGCCGTCGAGGAAGCGGCTGCCCGCGACCAGCACGACATCGGCATGCGGCAATACCGCACGGCCGCCCAGCGCGATCAACGCGAGCGGGTGGCGATCATCGATCAGGCCTCGACCGGCCTCGCTCATCACCACCGGCGCCTGCAGCCGCTCCGCGAGCGCTTGAATCTCGGCGGTGGCACCACTCGCCACCGCGCCGCCGCCGGCGCAGATCACCGGATGGCGCGCGCCGGCCAGGGCTTGTGCGGCGCGTGCGATCGCGTCGGCGGCCGGAGCCTTGCGAACCCGTTCGGCGCGCGGCAGCAGCGACACCATGCCGGTCGCCTGAAGCACGTCGGGCGGCACCTCCAGCGCGACCGGGCGCGGCGTGCCCGATCGCAACTGGACGAACGCCTCATGGACGAGCCCGGGAATCTCCGCCGGGGTCCTGGCGATGCCGTGCCACTTGGTCATCGACTTGAGCACGCCGCTCTGATCCGGGATTTCGTGCAACATGCCGTGGCCGGCGCCGATCGTGCTGCTGGGGATCTGGCCAACGAGGAACAGCACCGGTGCGTTGCAGGCATAAGCGGTCGCGATGCCCGACAGCGCATTGAGCATGCCGGGGCCCGGGACGACCATGCACACCGCCTCGCGGCCCGTGGTGCGGGCATAGCCGTCCGCCATATAGGAGGTCGCCTGTTCGTGACGCGGGACGATCATACGCAATTCGTCCGAGCGCTGGCGGATCGCATCCACCGCCCAATCGAGCTGGATGCCCGGGATCGCGAAAATGTCCTTCGCGCCTTCCACGATCAATTGCCCAACCAGCGCCTGACCGCCCGTCATTTTCACTGCACCACCGTCTGCTGTTTCACTCATGCGAATTGCCTCCATTCGTTTAACATGTTATGTTTCTTTCGCGACTTTGGCAAGGGTGAGTGACCCGGGGAAGGTCGCGCTGGCCGCGACAGAAGACATCTGGGTTGAGCCGGCGCGTCGTTTCTTTCCCGTATGGCCACTCCTTTCCGCCATTGGAGACGCGCATAAGGGTCTTTCTCAAACAGGTGCGGATTTCGTGATGAGCAACAATGCAGTTTCTTCTCCCGTGCGTTTGAGCCGCCCCGATCTGCTGCGCGCGGATGCATTTCTGGGTGGTCGCTGGACTGGCGGGGAGCGACGTTTTGCCGTCACCAACCCGGCGAACGGCGCGCAACTGGCGGAAGTGGCCGATATGGGCCTCGCCGAAACGCGCGCGGCGATAGAGCAGGCGGCCGCCGCTATGCCGGCGTGGGCGGCGACCACCGCAAAGGCGCGCGCGGTAATCCTGCGGCGCTGGTTCGAACTGATGATGGCGCATCAGGAGGATCTCGCGATCCTGATGACCGCCGAACAGGGTAAGCCAATCGCCGAAAGTCGAGGCGAGATCGCTTATGCCGCGTCTTTCCTCGAATGGTTCGCCGAGGAGGGCAAGCGCGCTTATGGCGATATCATTCCCACGCACAATGCCGATCAGCGCCTCCTGGTGCTGAAGCAGCCCGTTGGGGTGGTCGCGGCGATCACGCCATGGAATTTCCCGGCGGCGATGATCACGCGGAAGGTCGCGCCCGCGCTGGCGGCGGGCTGTGCCATCGTCGTCAAACCCGCCGAGCAGACGCCGCTGTCGGCGCTGGCGCTTGCGGTGCTGGCGGAGGAAGCGGGGCTGCCTGCCGGGTTGCTGAGCATTCTTCCCACCACCGATGCGCGGACGATGGGCGGCGAGATGACTGCCAGCCCGGTGGTCCGCAAACTCTCGTTCACGGGGTCGACCGAGGTCGGCAAGCTCTTGTTCCGGCAATCCGCCGATACGGTGAAGAAACTCGGTCTGGAACTGGGCGGGAACGCGCCCTTCATCGTCTTCGACGACGCCGATCTGGATCAGGCGGTAGCGGGCGCGATGGCGTCGAAATACCGCAATGCCGGACAGACCTGCGTCTGTGCCAACCGTCTATATGTGCAGGCGGGAATTCACGATGCTTTCGTCGCGCGACTGGCCGGTGCCGTGCGCGCGCTGAAGGTCGGTGATGGGGCAGCCACGGGCACGGACATCGGGCCACTGATCGATGCGGCGGCGCTCGCCAAGATCGAGCGCCACATCGCCGACGCGGTCGGCAAGGGGGCGGCCATTGTCTGTGGCGGCGGGCGTTCGGCGCTCGGCGGCACTTTCTTCGAGCCGACGTTGCTGACCGGCGTCACCGCGGCGATGGCCGTGTCGCAGGAGGAGACGTTCGGGCCGCTTGCTCCGGTGTTCCGGTTCGAGGACGAGGGCGACGTCATCGCGCAGGCCAACAATACCCGCTTCGGTCTCGCGGCGTATTTCTACGCGCGGGATCTGGGGCGTGTGTGGCGTGTGGCGGAAGCGCTTGAATATGGCATGGTCGGCATCAACACCGGCATCATCTCGACTGAGGTTGCGCCCTTTGGCGGGGTGAAGGAATCGGGTACCGGCCGGGAAGGTTCTCGCTACGGAATTGAGGATTATCTGGAGATAAAATATCTCTGCCTTGGCGGGCTGACCTCGTAGCGACGCGAGGCAGCGGAACGGTCCGCACGAACATCTTGAAGGCGTGTCATGGGGGCCGCAGCACCTAACCGCTAAAGGAGTGCTGCGGACATGGCGAGCAGGCTGAATGGCCCCTTGAAGCGGTGCTCCACTTGGTCAGGGCATATCATCTCCACGGGGTGTTCATTGCGACTGTCTTGAACAGAAATATGTCCTGGGCTCGCGGTGCGCGACGAAGGCTTTCAGGGCGAGCGGGTCGTCGGTCTGGATCGTATCGACGCCATCGTCGATCATGCGCCCCCAGACCGCGCTCGGTTCCCGAAGGGCGTCGCGATCATGCAGCGCTTCGGTTCCGTTGAGGCTGTTCACCCAGAATCGCGCACAACGTTCGCGAATTAACGGCGCAAATCCGGCGATCGCTTCGGGGTGAGCGATATCTATTTCATATCCCACGGGGGTGAAGCCGGAGAAACTGTCGAGAAGCCGCTTTCCCGCCGGCAACAGTTGATCCTCGTCGATAATCGGCTGGAAACGAACGGTCTTCAACCAGGGGGACGTCACGTGAAGCCTGTCGGCGGGGTCATATTGCTTGAACAGAACCTGACGGCGATCACCATATTTGTCGATGAATGGCGGGATCGTGTCGTTCAGGTCGGTTTTAGCGTCCACGTTGATGAGAATGCGACCCTTGGCCGCTGCCAGGGCATCCGCGAATGTCGGAATCCGACGATCGGTCAACGGGCTGCCACGTCCCGCACCTTCGCGTAGCCGCAGCGTTTGCAGATAAGTCCAGTCGAGATTCTCGACCTGGCCTGTGCCATCAGTCATTCGATCAACGGTCGCATCGTGCATGAGCACTAGCACGCCATCCCTGGTTCTGCGAACGTCCAGTTCGACCATGTCGATTCCGAAAGCGATGCAGGATTCTATGGCATCGAGACTGTTCTCGGACGTTCCTTTCCAACAGCCGCGATGGGCGACTATCATGACCGAACCATCCGGCCCTTCCAGCCGACGCTCGAGCAGGGCCGCGCGGTCGCCGTGGCCGGCCGATGCGGACTCCTGCGCGAACAGGGCCAGCGTCAGGCAGGCCAACGTCTTTGCAAATCGAGTGTTCATGTCAGATCCTGCAATTGGGGAAGAATGCCGTCGGCGTCAGCGCCGGCCCGGCGTCCAGCCAAGGCTGAGCCAGATGGTCCGTGGAACCGAGTAGCTGTCCTTGAGGAGGTTGCGATTGGGGCCGGTCACGCTCGTCGTTCTTGCCTGGGTGAGGTTGCTGGCCTCGGCGACGATCGAAAAACCGTTTCCAAAGGCGTACCGCGCCTGCAGGTCGAACTGCTCGCGCGGCGCCCAGTAGACATCCTGCCAATAGGTGTTCGGCACGATGCTCCTGAGCGCGCGGCCGGTCCAGTTGTAGGCGCCGCGTAGTTCAAAACCGGCATTGCTGTAGAATACCGAAAGATTGCGGATCTCGCTCGGCTGGCCGAGCAGGCTCGATACGGAACGCGTAGCGCCGCTCGCCGTCGGCACTTTCAGCTTGCCGTCCAGGATGCTCCAGTTCGCGTTGAAGCCGAAATTGGCAAGGATGGGCGAGAGGAATTCGAGTGAGTTCATCACGGCGCTCAATTCGAAGCCGCGAATTCGGGCTGTGCTGGCGTTCGCGGGTGCCACCACGCTGGCATTCACATAATGCACGCCGCCATAGGTGTAGCCCACTGAACGGGCGTCATAGATTTCGTCCCGGATCGCCTTGTTGAACAGGCCCAGTGAAACCATGCCGCCATATTGATTGGAGACGCTCCATTCGAAACTCAGATCATAATTGTCGGATCGGCGCGGTCGAATGTCGGGATTTCCGAGCTGCACGGATACGTCCTCGGCATTCGGATTGCCGGCATCGCCGGGATTCTCGAACCGGATCGTCGAGCGCGCGGCATATGATTCATAGCTCGGCCTGCCGATCGTCTGGCTGAAACCCGCTCGCACGCGCAGTTTCGGGGTCAGATCGTAGCTCAGCAGCGCCGAAGGAAGCAGCAATCTATAGTTCGACGATGTGGCCTTCTGGCGCCACTCGTCGTTCACGTTGATCCAGCCCAGCGTCCTGATATCGGTTCGCTCGAGCCTGAGGCCGCCGAGGAGCTTCAACGGGCCGGAGGTGTAGTTGGCCAGAACATGGCCCCCGATCTGCTTTTCGGTATGGTCGAAATCCTCGTCGATATTGCCGCCTTCGTCATCCTCCAGCGAAATCGAGCTTCGATTGGCGGCGAACTGCGCCCAGGCACGCGCATTGTCGACGGCGATGAGCCGCAGCCCGCTGCGATTGAACGATAGCCGTGCCGGGCTCATCGAGCCGATGCCGGACAATGTCAGGTTACGATCCGTCGTGGTGTAATCCTCTCCAGACCAGTCATGATATGCGAGCGTTTTGGTATAGGAGATGCCGGCGCCGAGGCCGAAGCCGGGTTCGTCCAGGCGATGGGACCAGTCAGCGCGGATGCTGCTGACCCTGCCACCTGCCTTGCGTTCATAATTCCGCCAGTACACCGGCTTGTAGAGCGAAAGATTGTAATAGGCGTCCGGATTCAGGTTGAAGCTGTGATGAAATTTCGAGGTGTCATAGTCGAACGAAAATTGCGGGATGGCGACCGTGCTTCCCGACGGGCTGACGCCGCCATTGTATTTGACCATGTCGTGCGGTTCCCGTGAACTGGCTTTTGACAAGCCGCCTCGAACGGAGATCTGGTCCACACTGCTGGCCCACCATTCCAGCCCGCCCTGGAAAATCTGCGTTTCGCTGATGGTTCGGCCGGTGCGGTATCCGATTTCAACCGATGCCGATGCGTAACGACCGGAAGTGGGCGTCTGATTGGTGATCGGCCCGTTGCGACCGTTGATGACGATCTCGTTGCGGTCATATCCGTCGATGAACTTGTAGATGCCGCCGACGCCGTAGAGCGAGATCTGGCCGAGTTGCGCCTCCAGACGGCCGGTGACGCTCCAGCGTTCACGATCGCTTTGGTTGTACCAGGATTTGTCCTGCTGCGGCACCGCGATGCCGTTTCCGAACATGCCGTTGGTTACACGCTGGCCAGCATCATTGTAGAAGTTGTAATGCGTGGAATCGGAAGTCGCATGCACTTCCGTATAATTCTGCAATCGCTGATAATTGCCGGACAGGACAACGCCGAACTTTCGATCCGGACCAAAAGTCGTGCTTGCGGTCGCGGAGAAGCGGCGGCCGAAATCCTCCTGCGGCTGCGGCAGTCCCTTCTGGCTGCTGTTGGCCAGCCCCGCGTCGACGGTGAGAAACGGGCGGCCGTGACCGTCAAAGGCACTGCGCATCCGCAGATCGACCGCGCCGCCGACCGCATTTGGATCGAGATCCGGCGTGAACGTCTTGATGACGACGATCTGCTTGACGAGCGAGGTCGGCAAGATGTCCAGCCGCACACCGCGACCTGGGTTGCCGCTGCCCGAATTGGGTATTCCGGGCGATGCGATCGGCAGGCCGTTTATGGTGACGTTGTTGTAGGATTGATTCAGCCCGCGCAGCACCGGCGCGATCGCCTCGTCACGCGGATGCTCATTGTCCGCGACCGGCAGCACCGATACGCCCGGAATGCGGCGCATGGCATTGACGATCGTCAGATCGGGCAGGCGCTGCGCTTCGTCCGATGAGATTGCGTCCACGATATTCCGTTCGCGACGCTTGATCGCGATGGCATCCTGATTTGCCCCGCGTTGCCCAGTGACCGTGATCTCTTCACTTTCGGGCTCCGCCGGCGAGACCGTGGCAACGGCCGGAGTGGCAGCGCGACGCGGCGCGCTGACGGCCGGGCGCGGGAGCGAGACGATGATGAAACCGCCATTGCGCTGCCGGTAGGTGAGGCCCGTTCCGTCGAGCAATTTCGCCAGGCCGTCCGACGCATTGAATCGCCCGCTGACACCGCGCGTCGCACGATTGCGCAGCAACGCCGGGTCCGCCATCACGTCGATGGCGGCGGCGCGGGAGAAAGCGGTCATCGCTGGAGCCAGCGAGCCCGGTGAAATCGCGAAATCCACCTCCCGCGCCATTGCGGGGGTGGCGATCGCGGCAACGGACACAGCAACGCTGGACAACAGGATAGTACGAAACGGCATGAATTCCCCCGGCCTTGAAACGGACGGCGACAGCGGCCGTCACGGATCATGACGATGGGAATTGCGAAATCTGACGGCGGCCATGCATCGAGCGATGAAAAATTCGCTCAGCGCTCCGACAGAACATATTCCGCATTGGTGTCGTGAACCTGAAAGCCGTGCAGGCTGGCCAGATTGTCCAGTTGCTCCGCTGGACGGGTCAGGCGAACGCGGCCCGTTACGCGCTTGGCCGCCAATGCCTCGTCGGCGATGCGGATCGGCTTTGCCGCCCACCGCTGCAACTGCGCGACCAGGCGGGAGAGCGGCATATCTTCCACCTCGATCCAGCCTTCCCGCCATGCCGCGATCTGGCCCCGATCGGTCGCTCGCACTCTTGAAATCCGGTCGTCGATCAGCGCCGTGGCGAAGCCGGCCTGCAACACGACGCCGCTATCCAGCGCATCGCGCTGACCAAAACGCACCGAGCCTTGTTCGACGGCAAGATCAGTTCGTTTCCCCTCCAGGCCGATGTCGAACCTTGTGCCGAGAACCGTCGCGCGTGCCTCACCTGCCGTGACGGAGAAGGGACGCGTGCTGTCATGTTGAACGATGAAGAACGCCTCGCCCCGGGCGAGCGTCACTTCGCGTCGATCCGATCCCAGCTTCACGCGAATTTTGCTTTCGCCGCTGAGAACCGCCTGCGAGCCATCTTCCAGCGCAATTGTGCGCATCTCTCCGGCTCGCGTGGCGAACTCCTGCGCAGGTGTCAGCGCGAACCGGATGCCGGGGGTGAACCATGCGAGTAGCAACGCCGCCGCGACCGCGCCTGCAAGGCTGGTGCCGAGCGCAATTTTCCTGTCGGCTTTGTGAGGGAGCGCGTCGGATCGTCCCTTGTCCTGCCGTTCGAGCGCATCGGTGACCGCATCGTCCATGCAGGTGGCCCAGAGCGCATCGAACCGGGCGCGTCGATCGGGTGCGCCGGCCAGCCACGCGCTGAAGGCAGTGGCGTCGATCATGCCGTCGAGATGGCGACCGACCCACAGCGCCGCGGCCTCGTCCTCCATGTCGTCCAGCGCCCGATTCATGCGGCATCCTCCTGCCGCGCAATTTCCTTCATCTCCCGGTGAAGCACAAGAACGGCACGGGCGACATGCGTGTCTACAGCCGCAGGAGTGGTGCCGAGCGCGGCGGCGACCTCCTTGGCCGATTGGCCGTGCAACCGCCGGCGGAGGAATATTTCGCGGCGCAGCGGCGTCATTTCGGCGAGGATATCCTCCACCAATCCGACCCGTTCGCGATGCAGGAGCGCGGTATCGACGGGGGGCTCTTCCGCGGCGATCTCGAATTCTGCGGGAAGGGGCTCTTCGGCGCGCCTCGCGCGTAAACGGACATGGTCGCGGATCAGATTGCCGGCGACGACGCGGACCATCGCGCCGATATTGGCGATCTTGCCCTGGTAGCGAAACAGGCGGAGCAGGCTGTCCTGCACGATATCCTCAGCCGCGTCATGATCACGCAATTGCCGATAGATCTGGCGATACGCTTCCGCGCGCAGCTGTCGATATCCCGCATCGTCCATGTGCAAGCGCTTTCGCCTTCCGGTTCAGCGCGGGCCTTTAGGAAGGTGTCATGACGTATGTGTTTCATTTTGCGCGATCGTTTTGCCCGGACCGCGCCGAGAGGTCGGGATCGATCGTTATTGCATCGCCGCGGCCTTGGCCCGTGGCCTGACGTTCACACGCCCAGCGCCGGGGCCCATTCATATATGCGAGATGTCTCAGACGAGGGCGATCTGCGCCCGATCGCCGGCAACCAAAAGCGAGATGTTGTCGCCATAGTGCAACCTCGGCCAATCAGCCTCGGCGACGATCACGATAGGAATGTCGATCGCATAGAGCTCTGTGGCGACCAGCGGGCCGATCACCAGGATAGGATCGTGCTGGAGCATGACGATCGCCAGCGGTGCCGGCACTGACCGCGCCAGCTCGACCAGGGCGCTGGAAGATGAAGAGGATCCGTGCGGGCGCCGAGCATCGAATTGACGAAGACGATCGCGCTGATGGTCGGGCGTCATATCGCATCGGTGCCGACGCTGGTGCCTATCGCCTGATCCTGCGACAGAGCGGCGGTTATTTCGGATCGACCCCGCGCCGCCGGGTCGGCGTGAAGTTGGGGATCGGGCTGGATCTGATCGTCAACGAACCCGACTATATACCCGGTGCTTATATCAACGAACTGCAGTCCTTCGTCGAGATCGGCTTCACCAGGAGCAAGGCGCTGGTCATTGCTCCAGGGCAGCGCAAGCGACCGAACACTCGAATGGCGCACGGATCGTTCACCGGAAGGCGCGAGAGATGGTTGCTCAATCGGCGCGGATGGGCGCAACATGCTCGTCCGGTGGCCACCCGAATCAAACAGGATCGGATGGAGGCCGGGATTTCGCGCCGGGCGACATCGAAGGGGAGACGGCAATTGGATCGATACAGGCTCGACATCACCGGACTTTCCGATGCCGATGCGGTGCAGCTGGCCGGGCTGCTGGGGGTGGAATCGAGCGTGGCTCCGATTGAGCAGGCAACGACGCGGACGACTGGGGAGCTGGTGTCGGCAGCCTTCATCCTCGGTGTGCTGAACGCGCTGCCCGCGCTTACCGCGCCCATCACCGACTTCCTGAGCAAGCTGCGCGAGCAGAAGTACATCAAGTTCAAATTCTCGCTCGATGGAGGCGAGACCTTTGTCGAAGGATCGGGCACCGCCGAGAATATCGAGACTCTCGCCAGGACGATGAAGCAGCTCCAGGCAAAACCGTGAAGAGCCTGGTCGGCGTGTTGCGTCGGAGCCTCGGATTGCGAACCCGCGATCCCGGGGATCTGTCGCAGCCCGGCGTGCCCGATCCTGATGCGCATGGGCCGGACCAATCGCCGGGGGAGCAAATCGGCGCTCTCGGTGCATTCCTGTTGGCCGAGCTGGACCGCCAGCGCCGGGTCGCCTCCGAGCACATAGCTGACCCCTATTGGACTGACGGCAGCACGGGTCACAATGTCGGCGAGGACGAGATGCAGGCGGTGCGGTTTCTCGAGGCGATCGATCTTGCGCCTGGACCCGACGAGGCCGAAGTGCCGGCCGGTTACGCAGCCCGGCTATGGCGTTCGCTCAACGCCTCCCGGTCTCGCTTTCGGTCGATCGAACCCGATCCGGATGGCTATGGCCTGGGGACGTTTGGCGAAGTGATCGCGGCGCTGGAGAAGCTGTGCAACGTCATGGGTATCGACCTTCCGGAGGAGAAGGAGGCATCGCGAGTGCCGGATGCTGACTGGTATGAGCTGGATCGGCAGATGCAGGATGCGAAATTCCACGCTCAGACGCTCGTCCGGGATGGCAATCTCTTCCTCCTGATGGACCAGATCCAGGTCGCGATCTTCCTGACCCTGATCAGAATCCATCGTGAGCGGGACACGCTGTCCGATGCGGAGATCGCCTATTATTCCAAGGAGCTTTACGATCTGCGATCGATGGCGCTGCTGGGGATAAGCTCGATCCCCAGAATCCTTCTCGGCTATTTCTATCGCTACGTGGCGGGGCTTTCGAATGCGGTCAGCATCTTGCGGACCACGCCCGATCCCGATCTTCTCGAAGAGGTCGATCGCTTACCCTATACCAATTTCGGGTTCGATTTCGAAGCGGGTAAGAGAGCGATCACCGAGCAGGGCGCGGGAACCTCGGTCTATCGCTATACCGAGGATACGCCGCACGCCTATATCCTGAACGGCCTGAACTATCTGGAAGCGGTCGCGACGTCCTCCGAACTGGCCTTGCTCGACCTGGTTTTCCGCGATCCGGCAGAGGCATTGCTCGGCGCGGGGTCTGCTATCCTCTACCATTATCTCGAGGCGCAGCCCTTGTCCGAGGATGCCCGTCAGCAATCCGGCGAGAGTGTGCTGTTCTGTCTGGCGGTCCGACCCCGTAGTGACGGTACGCTTGATGTCCAGGGATGGAATTGCGGGCCAGCCGGCGCAATCTATGGCGATATTCATCAACTCGCCCTGATGGCCGCTTTCGATGCTGCGGTAACCCGGGGCGAGGCTGGCCATGAGGCGGCCAACCAGCTCTTCGGGCTCTCGCAGCGCCTGCGGCCCGAAGGAGAGCAGGAGCCGCGCGATGGCGAGCAGATCGTCATCATCGCGGAAGGACCGACCGCTTTGTTTCCGTTCGCGGCGCTTGGGCTGCGCGACGGTACGCGCCTGGCGGAACGTTCCGCCATCGTGATGCCGCTGAACGCGACCGGCAGGCCCTTTGCCGACGATCGCGGCGGCAGCTTCGCCTCGGCCGTGGTGATCAGCGTCGGGCAACAGGCCCCGGACGGCAGCACGGCAGCGCTGCCGGACGCCGCTGGCGAAGGGGAGGCGATCGCCCAGCTCTGGAACTGCGCGCATCTGCGGGACGATGCGGCCGACCCGGTGACGGCGTCTCGCATGCTCGAGCAACATGCGCTGGTGCACATCGCGACTCATGGCCTTGTCCGCGGAACCCTGCGCCACCTCGACCGCGCGCTTGCCGCGAAGGATCCGGTTACCTTCCTCAACGAGGCGGAGGCGGCCATGAACGCGGCGGCGATGATAGTGGGCGGGCGTGCGACCGATGGATCGCCCCAAATGCTGTCCGGGCAGGATATCCGGCAGCTCGACCTGAGCGGCACCAGGCTCGTCTTTCTCTCGCTGTGCGGGGGCGCGTCAGCCCGTGCGGTCGGCGGGGAGGCGGCGTTCGGGCTTGCCCAGAGCCTGGTCCGGGCTGGCGCGGCGATGGTCGTGGCAACGATCTATCCCGTCGCCGATGCGATCGCGCGAGAGGTCGCGACGCGGTTCCATTGGCAGCTTGCGACCGGTGTGTCGCCGGCCGAAGCGTTGCGCCGGACCCAACTGGCCATGGCCGCTGAGGGCTATGGCTGGCATAGCTGGGGCGGGTATCAGCTCCTGGTATGACTCATGCTGTGATGCCCGATGCCCAGGCCCATGTCCGTCGTTGCGCCGATTCGACGTCGAACTCGATGACCATGGCGATAAGGGCAAGCCAGCCGATGGCGGTTTGGCTAAACCAGGCTTCGAAGCTTGTAACAAAGAACAAAAATTCCTGAGGAGGGGCGGTGATGATCCAGGATACGAATTGTCCGACTGGCGCATCGGTAGAAATTTCCGAGCCGATGATCGTCGAACCATCTTCGGATCGCTTCGGACTACGGCACGTGCGGAAACGGCTGATTGTCGGGAGCCTCTTGCTGACCGCCAGTGCCTTGAGCTTCCTGCCTCAGGTCCGGGCAGGAAGCCCCGCGCCGGTTTACGACGTCATCATCAGGAATGGTGAGCTGTTCGACGGCAGCGGGGCCAAGTCACGCGTTGCGGACATCGCCGTCCACGGTGACCGCATCGTCGCAATCGCCGATCACATATCGGGGCCGGCGAAAGTCGAGATCGATGCACGGGGCAAAGCCGTGGCACCAGGCTTCATCAACATGCTGGCGCACCCGGAGGAAAGTCTCATCGCCGACGGCCGGGCGCTGTCCGATCTGAGGCAGGGCGTCACGCTGGAAGTTCTCGGCGAGGATTCAATGGGGCCGGTGAACGCGCGCATGAAGGCGCTGATGCCAGCCCGGCAAGGCGATATAAAATACCCTATCAACTGGAATACGCTCAGCGAATATCTCGATATGCTCGAGCACAAGGGCATTGCTCCCAACGTTGCTTCTTTCGTGGGGGCCGGGACGATCCGGAATTACGTGCTTGGCGAAGGGGACGTCCAGCCGACGCCCGAGCAGGTTTCGGGCATGCAGCAACTCGTGCGCGAACAGATGGAGGGCGGGGCGCTCGGACTGAGCGACGCTCTGATCTATTCTCCGAATACCTATGCGAAAACGCCGGAATTGATCGCGCTGGCCAAGGTCTCCGCACAATGCGGCGGCATGTACATCGCCCATATTCGAAGCGAGGGTGATCGTCTCGAACAGGCCGTTCAGGAGACCTTCGATATCGCCAGGGCGTCCGGTGCACCGGCCGAGATTTACCATTTCAAACAGGCCGGCCGCGACAATTGGAGCAAGTTCGACACCGTGGTCCGGATGATCGAAGCCGAACGGGCAAAGGGTGTCCGCATTACGGCTGACATGTACACCTACACCGCCGGCGCGACCGGCTTCGATGCCGCGATGCCGTCCTGGGTGCAATCCGGCGGCCTTGAAGATTGGATCACGCGTCTCAAGGACCCCGCGATCCGAGCCCGGGTCGCTTCCGAAATGCGGAATCCCCATCCCGGCACCTGGGAGAATTTGTACGCGGGAGCCGGCGCCGAGGGGACACTCTTGCTGGCATTCAAAAACCCTGCGCTGAAACCGCTGGCGGGCAAGACCCTTGCTGAGGTCGCCAGGATGCGCGGCAAGAGCCCTGAAGAGACTGCCATGGATCTCGTCGTCGAAGACGGCACCCGTGTCGGAGTCGCATATTTCCTGATGAGCGAAGAAAATGTGCAACGGGCGATCGCACTGCCATGGATGAGCTTCGGCTCGGACGAGGCGGCTCCCGCACCCGAAGGCGTGTTCCTGCTCGCGCATAATCATCCCCGTGCCTATGGGAATTTCGCGCGGTTGCTTGGACATTATGTCCGCGAGAAACGGGTCATTTCGCTGACCGAGGCGATCCGTCGACTGACGAGCCTTCCAGCTGACAACCTGTCCCTCAAGGACCGGGGGCGCCTGAAGAAGGGCTATTTTGCCGACATCGTGGTGTTCGATCCCAAAACGATCAGCGATCACGCGACCTTCGCCGACGCGGCGCAACTCGCGACTGGCGTCGATGACGTGCTCGTCAACGGCGCGTTCGCGCTCAGGAATGGAAAGCCGACCGGCGGCGCAACGGGGCGGGTGGTTCGCGGCCGGGCCTGGACAGGTGCACCCGGAGGCGGCTGTCGGAAATCGCCTTCGGAGTGGACCTGGTCGAAGTAAAATTCGACCCGGGACGGTTCCTCTCCTGATCCAGCAAGGGAAATTGCCTCCCCAATACGAACTGTCGCCCGTCGCACCGCGGTGGTGCGAGCGAGTGAGAGCTCAGCTGTTAGACGGCTGCCAGCCCAGGCCAAGCGCCTTCTGCAAGGCTATATAGTCGTTCGACAGCTCGGCCGTTCCTGCCGCCAGATTCTGTTCTGCCGAGGCCCGTTGGCGCTCGGCGTCGAGCACGTCGATCAGCGTCGCGGTGCCGGCATGATAACGCTGCTGCATCAGGGTTGCCGCCCGCTCCGCTGATGCCTTGACCTGGGCCAGGGCGACCAGCGTCTGGCGCTGGTGGCCGAACCGGGTCAAGGCGTCCTCGGCGTCCTTGAGTGCGCCCAACACCGCCTGGCGATAGCGCGCCTCTGCCTCATCACGAACGCCTTTCGCCTGATCGACCTGCGCCGCGTTCCGTCCGAAATCGAGGAAATTCCACTGGATCTGCGGCATCACCAGGGCGCTGATGTCGTTGAGGTTGGCAAGGTCGCCCGGCTTGGTGCCGCCGATGCCGATCAGGCCCATGAAGCTGACCTTGGGAAAGCGCGCCGCTTCGGCCACGCCGATCTTGGCGGTGGCCGAAGCGAGCTGGCGCTCGGCCGCGCGGATATCCGGGCGGCGCTGGAGCAGGTCGGCCGGGTCGCCCACCGCGACGCTGGCCGGGGGCAGGGGGAGCGGATTTGGCTGCTTGACCAGATCGTCGAGCGCGCCCGGCCGCTGCCCGGCCAGCACGGCGAGCGCGTTCATATAGGCCTCGGCATCGGCTTCCATCGGCGCGATCTGGGCCTGGGTCGCGCGGAACTGCCCCTCGAGCCGCTCGACATCGAGCGCGGAGGCCACGCCACGCCCCTGGCGCTGCCGCGTAAGATCGAGCATCTGGCGCTGCAGGTCGGCGGTGCGGCTTACCATCGCAAGCCGCGCCTGCGTATCGCGCAGCGCGATATAGGATTGTGCGACGTCGGCGGTCAGCTGGACCTGCGCGTCGGCGACGTTCGCTTCGGCGGCCTGCAACGTTGCGCCCGCCGCTTGCGTCGATCGCCGCTGTCCACCGAACAGATCGATCTCCCAGCTCGCGTCGAACCCGGCATTGTAGAAGTCGAGCGAGGTGCTGTTGCCACTGCTGCTGTTTTCGCCGCCGAGATCGACGCCGGGTAGCTGCGCATGAACATAGGAGGCGCTCGCCGACCCGTTGGGCAACAGCTTCGCGCGTTCCTGCCGCAGCGTGCCGCGGGCCTGACGCACGCGCGCCACCATGATCGCGGCATTCGGATTGTCGGCCAGGGCGCGCTCCTCGATCGCGTCGAGGGTCGGATCGCCCAGCGACTCCCACCAGCGCGCCAGCGTTGGCGCTGCCGGGGTCACTGCCGTGCTGCCGCGCGCGAACGTGCCGGAAGGGGCGTTCGCGGCGCCGACCTTGGGCGGCCCGGCATAATTCGGACGGACGGTGCAGGCGCTGACCAGCGCGATCAGGGGGAGAAGGGCAGGATACCGCATGATCACCTCTAGTGAGCCGCCGCCATCGGCGCGCCCTTGGGCAACGGACGCAGGAACAGGACGAGCGGGGTGACGATCAGGATGCCGAGTGCCAGCAGCCAGAAGATGTCGTTATAGGTCATGACCAGCGCCTGGAGCTGGACGTTGCCTTCGATCGAACGGATCGCGGCACTGGTGCCGCCCATCGACTGCGCGGTGCCGGCAACCCAATCCTGCACCGCGACCGAATTGGCCGACAGCGTTTCCTCAAGCCGGCGCGAATGGAACCAGAGCCGCTGGTCCTGGATGGTCGCCAGCATCGCCAGCCCGACCGACCCGCCGATATTGCGTGCCGCGTTGAACAGGCCCGAAGCATCGCCGGCGAATGCGGGCGGTACCGACCGGATCGCCGCCTGGTTGAGGAACAGCATCACGAAGATCGTCCCCACACCGCGCAGGAGCTGCCCGACGGTGAAAGCGCCGCCAACCGACAGCGCGGTGAGATCGGAATCGTTCCAGCAGCTATAGGCCATGACGAGCATGCCGAAGGTCACCGCGATGCGGATGTCGATATATTTCATCAGCAGCGGGGTGAACGGCATCAGGATCAGGCTGGGGATGCCTGCCAGCAGCACGACATGGCCTGCCTGCAGCGCATTGTAGTTCGCCACCACCGCCACGAATTGCGGGATCGCGTAGGAAGTGCCGTACAGCACCATGCCGAGCACCATGCCCATCAGCGCGACGCTGCCGAACTGGCGGTCGAGCAGGAGCTGCAACCGGATGACCGGCCGCCGCGCAAATATCTGCCCCGCCAGCAACAGCAGGAAGCCGAGGATCGCTACCCCGGTCAACTTGATGATCAGCGCGGATTCGAACCATTGCTCGCGCTGTCCTTCCTCCAGCACGACGGTCAGCCCGCCGAGTCCGAGCGCGAGCCCGGCGATGCCCAGCCAGTCGGCCTCACGGAACTGGCTGAGATGTGCCTTCTGGTGCGGCAGGCCGACGATCAGCAACGAGATCAGCACGGCGCCGACCGGCAGGTTGATGAAGAACGCATAGTGCCAGCTGATATTCTCGGTCAGCCAGCCGCCGACCAATGGCCCCAGCACCGGCCCGAGGATCGCGGTGACGCCGAACATCGCCGTGCCGATGGGCTGCTGCGATGGCGGTAGGCGCGTCGCGATGATCGTCATCGCGGTCGGGATCAGGGCACCACCGGTGAAACCCTGTCCGGCGCGACCGAGGATCATCATGGTCAGGTTGGTCGACACGCCGCACATCATCGAGAAGGCAATGAACAGCGTCGTCGCGATCAGCAGGAAGGTGCGCAGGCCCAGCACGCGTTCGAGCCAGGCGCTGAGCGGGATGATGACGATCTCGGCGACGAGGTAGGACGTCGCGATCCATGTCCCCTCGGTGCTGCTCGCGCCGATTTCGCCCTGGATGGTGGGGAGCGACGAATTGACGATCGAGATGTCGAGCGTCGCCATCAGCGCGCCCAGGCTGCCCGCCGCGACCGCCAGCCACGCACCCAGATCGGCGCGCTGCGGCGCGGGCGATGCCTGGGATGCGGGCAGGGCGTCGGCGGTCGCCGCGGTCATTTGCCCTGCCGCCGGTTGAACGCGTCCTGTTCGCGCTCGATCTGCTGGCGCGCGCCCTTGGCCGACACGGTATCGACCTCGACGTCGACCGACATGCCCGGCAACAGCAGCTTGCGCGTCTCCGGTCCGGCGTCGATCGCGATGCGGACGGGAACCCGCTGGACGATCTTGGTAAAGTTGCCGGTCGCGTTCTGCGGCGGGATCAGCGAGAATTGCGCGCCGGTGCCGGGCGAGAAGCTCTCGACATGGCCGATGATCTCGACCCCCGACAGCGCATCGACCTTGACCTTGACCGGCTGGCCAACGCGCATCAGCCCGACCTGAGTCTCCTTGAAGTTGGCCTCGACATAGAGCTTGTCGACCGGCACCACCGACATCAGGCGCACGCCCGGCTGGACGAACTGGCCGAGCTGCACCGACTTGTCGCCGACGCGACCATCGATGCTCGCGCGGATGACCGTCGCGCCGAGATTGACCTTGGCGGCATCGAGCTGCGCCTCGGCCGCCTTGCCTTGCGACAGGGCCTGGCCGATCTGGCTCTGCAAGGTCCCGATCCGCCGCTCTGCGCTGGTCAATGCGGCCTGCGCGGAGGCGACCTGCGCCGCCGCCTGCTTTTCCTGATCGCGTAACTGGGCGAGCTTCTCGCCCGTTTCCGCGCCGGTGCTGGCGAGGGGGGCGTAGCGCGCGACCTGGCCATGGGCGAACTGCAACGCGCTTTGCGCCTGGGCGAGCTGGGCGCGCGCCTGGTCGATCCCTGCGTGCTGTTCACTGATCTGCGCGCGCACGCCCTGGGCATTGGCCGTCGCGACGTCGATCTGCGCCTGGTATTGTGCGGTCTGCGCCTGATAGTCGCGCGAGTCGATGCGGAGCAGCGGCTGGCCGACTTTCACTTGCTGGTTGTTGGCAACGAACAACTCGGCGACATAGCCACCGACCTTGGGCGAAACCACCACCGCGTCGGCCTGGACATAGGCATCGTTGGTGCTCTGCATATATCTGCCACGGGTTTCATAGCGCCAATACCACAGGCCACCGGCGAGCAGGACCGCAACGACGATGACGATTAGGATCAAGCGGGTGCGGGGATTGCGCAGCGGGGACGGCCGCTCGGCCCTGTCCTTGTCTTCGGCTGATTGGGGCGTTTCGTCGGCGGACATCGACTCTCTCATCCTCGTACAAGCAAATCGCGCCTTGCCTTTGCTCGCGGCTGCAGCATAAGGCAATACCATATTTTGAGGACCCTCACTAAATGCCCGAACTAGACGCCCTCGCTTCCAAATTCGGTAAGCTGTTCTTTCGCATGCATCGCTTGCTAGACCGGCGCATGGCCGAGTGCGGGGCGTCGCTCGCGCGGACCAAGTTCCTGTTATATCTGCAAAAGGAAGGCCCTTCGCGCGCGACCGACATCGCCGACCTGCTGGGGCTTGCACCGCGTACCGTGACCGAGGGGCTCGACGGGCTTGAGCGCGACGGGCTGGTGCGTCGCGATCCCGATCCAAGCGATCGCCGCGCCAAGATCGTGTCGCTCACCGAAACGGGAACGCGTGCGATCAAGGCGACCGAGCCGCTTCGACTCGAATTGACCGAGCGGATATTTGGCGTCCTGAGCGATGAAGAACGAAAATCGTTGGACGATTTGCTCGATCGGCTGTCCTTGTCGGTCGACAGCGAAGACATGGACAAGGCAGACTCTTGCGCGATCGGGATAGTGTGATAGCCTTTCCTCATCGGCAGCGTCCAAGGCTGCTGGAGGAGAGGTCATGGAGCGCTACGATCCGGCGCTGCAACGCTGTGGGTTTGGCCTTCTTTGTTTGGCCAGCGCGGTCGCTCTGTCGATCAGCGGCATCGCCTATCTCGTTTTCCGCTAGGCTTGTCCGCTAGCCTGACGTCGGTGTCTTTCCCATGGCTTCGTCGGACGCTGCGCGCCTCTTTTCGGCCCTCAACAGCCAATTTCGCAAATCCTGAAAACTGACCTTCGGTCGTGCTGAGAATATGGGGTCAAATTTGGCGGTTGATCAAATTGACCCGTCGAAGCCAACAAGCTCAGCCGTGTCGCATTCACTGATAGCGCAGCGTCTTCTCGAACCCCTCATTCGCCTTGGTCATCTTGGCCAGTTTCCTGAGTTGGCCGCGAACATGCCGCTCGAAACGCGTATCGTCATAGATACCCGTCGCCCGATATTCTTCTAGGTCGATCAGTTCCTTGATGCGCTTGGCGAATGTGGCCTGCTCGTTTGTACAATCCGCCGCCTGAAGCGCGCGGCAAACCCATTCCTCGGCGGCGGCCTTGTCATACTCATCCTGTGCCTCGTACCCGCGCCTGTCCGCCGCCGCCTGGTCCAGCTTCGATGCGGTGAACCGGCGCTCCAGCCATGTCCGGACCAGTTCTCCATCCCACGCCTTTGACGGATTGCTCATCACTCGCTCCAAATTGGCCCGCCCGTGACCATAGAGGTCATGATGGCAGAAGCCAGGTTCGCTAACCGACCGGCAGTTGCGCGCGCCAGTTTTCGTCGCTCGGGTCAGTTGCTGACTCGACCCGAAGCGGTCATTGTCCAATCGGCTGCGGAGCCTCCGCCGTCGTGTCGCGTTCCTGGCCAAATGGCCGCTGTCGGACGAAGTCCCCGTGGAGAATCAGGTGCCGAATGCGTGAACTGGTCCATGCTTGGGTTCGGGTAGCTGTCCGGTGGACATTCATTTCGGTCACTCTCTCCGCGGGGCTGCTCGCGAGCGCTCATGCATCAGCCCAGGCATATGCCATGCGGGATGTCGAAGGCTGGACGGTGGCGGCGAGCAAAGACAAAAGAGGCTGTTTCCTGACCAGGACGTATGAAGGAGCAGGGGGAACGACCCTTCTTCTCGGCCTCGATATCGATGGCAGCAACCGTCTCTCGGTTCTGAATGACAACTGGTCGATCAAGCAGATGGACCGGCTGAAATTGAATTTTCGGCTCTCCAGTGGCGGCTATTCCAGGCAGCAGGTGGTCGGAATTGAGTCCGACGGAAAAAAGGGCTTCGTCACGAATTTCGAAACAAAATTCCCTGACTATTTCGCAGCATCCAAGGCTCTCCATATCTCTCGGGGCGACGTGCCGGTAGAGCAGTTGAGCCTGGAGGGGAGTGGCGCGGCAGTTGCCGAGCTGCGCCGTTGTGTCGGCATGTACGCGGCCAAGGCAGTGGCTGGTGCACGAGAAAAGGGTCGTTCCGACCAGATACCCAGGGACCCGTTCGCACCTGATGCCAAGCGGAAATCCAGGGAGAAGCGGTAACTGTCTGTAACGTTTCGCTGAGTGTCCGCTGTCCGCCACGCTGGCTCAGGCCACCCGGCGGAAAAGCGCCCGGTCGCGTCATTCGACAGCGGCTGAAGAGGGCGGTGAAAGCTTGCACGCCGAGGCCCTATCGGGGATGGAAGGAGGTGCCTCGCCGACGGAGCTTGGATGGCGTCGTGCCGAAATGGCGATGCACCGCGACCGAGAAGCTCGAAGAGCGATTATACCCGACGGCATATGCAATCTGGGTAATGGGATCATCACCCTCGCTGAGCAGCGCCAGCGCCCGCTGCATGCGCAGGTCCTGAACATAGTCGAAAACCGACTGGCCCAGGATCTGGCGGAAACCCGTGCACAAGGCGCTGCGGCTCAGGCCCACTTCAACCGCGAGTTCATCGAGCGAAGGTGGCGTGACATAGTTTGCCTCTAGAAACCGCTGCGCTTTCACCACGCCCCTTGCGATCAGCTTCGTGGTCTCGGCCGACCTGAAGCACTCGCTCTGGTCGAATGCTTCAAGCGCCTGACAGATGATTTCCAGCGCTTTCGATTGCAGGAACAGCCGGCGGCGACGCCCATCGAGGGGACAGGTCTGAACATCTTCCAGGCAACGCAGCATGACCGCGCTCAGAGGCAAGGCGCGCCCTGACGTCCGCTGCAGATCGCCGTCCAGGAACGCTTGCAGCAGCGGGGGCAACTCGTGCGCGCTTCCCGCGTAAAGCGTTTTGAGCACCTCGCGATGCACGACGATGTAGATATAGCGTGTGAAGCCCGCGAGCGTGACCTCGGCGAGAGGCTGGTGGGCCGGCTCGACGATGAAAACCGTGCTTGGCGCCTCGAAGCTCAGGGGCTCGCCATCGACCGGCACATATTCGCCATCGCCACTGCTGGCGAGATAGATGTGCAGGCTATCGGGCGAGGAGAAATATGTCGCCTGGGGCGTATGATATTCCGTCTCCGCGAAGGTGACGAAAAACCCGTCGGCCAGGGCGCAAAATTCGTAGCGGCCGCTCCCGAATGGTTCTTTCATGTGCCAGCGGTAGTGACTGTCGCTCAGTGGCTCGAACGCGGAGACCAGCTGATTGAGATCCTGGATCTGGTCGACAGCGTAGTCCGCGACAGCATATCGCACCGACATCTGTGCGGCGTCCTTCGCCGGACGCGGAAAACGCCGCATCGGAACCGCGTGCGAACGCGGCCGAACGCCACTGTCAGGAAATACGGCCATCGCAGAAGTCTGTGCAGGCTGGCCGTCCGCGTCAAGGCGACCGGTCATATCTTCCCGCGCCAGCATGTTGATCGTCCCACTGCCCATTCCCTTCGCGTTCGTGCTGCTCGCCCGACCGTCGGTATTGCCATGTTGGCAAGGGATATCGCCTCCCGCAACGACCGCGAGCGATCTGGCGGCGCTCGAAGCTCTTTTGGCGGTTCGGAAAAGCTATGCCGCCGGCCATCGACTAGGTTGCCGATCAACGCATCGTTCCCGGGCCTGTCGCTGGTCAAGGAGAGGGATAGCGAATGCCGGCACAGGAAAAGTGCCGGTGAACAAGGGGGGGATGAAGATCAATGCGCATGCGGGCCAAATCGATCTGCCTTATGTCGGCGAGCTTGCTGGCCTTATGCCTGATGACGACGGAAGCCGCAGCGCAGTCGGAAGCATCTCCGCAGCCGGCGGCGGCGCCGGATGCGGATCCTGTCGAGGCGAGCCAGGGTGAAATCGTGGTAACCGCGAGCAAGCGCGAGCAGAAGCTGCGCGACGTGCCGTCGGCGATCACCGTACTCGGCGGCGACACGCTCGCCAATCTGGGTGTCCAGTCGGTTCGCGACTATGCGACGCTGACGCCAGGGCTGACCGTACAGGACAGTGCCAGCCCCGGTTATGGCAAGATCTTCATCCGCGGTCTGACCACCGGCGGCCTTCAGCAATCAGCGACGACGGTCTATTATATCGATGACGTACCTTTCACCGCGAGCTCGGCCAACGGTGGTGGCGCCTTCATCGCGCCGGACCCTGAACTGACCGATATCGAGCGGATCGAAGTGCTGAAGGGGCCTCAGGGGACGCTTTACGGCGCTTCGAGCCTTGGCGGCGTCATCCGGCTCGTATCGAAGAGTCCCGATGCCTCGGGATTTTCAGGTAGCGCCCGGGCCGAGATGACCGCGATCGACGGGGGCGGTGTCGGCTATTCCACCAGTGCGACGCTCAATGTGCCGCTCGTAACCGACCGTCTGGCCCTTCGTGCGACCGGCTTCTACCGGGAAGCGCCCGGCTATGTCGACAACATCGGCACGGGCACCGACAACGTCAACCGAAGCCGTTACCAGGGCGGTCGCCTTGCTCTTCGCTGGACGCCGACCGACCGATTGACCTTCGACGTCGTCGGCCAGCTCCAGGATATCGATACGCGTGGCCCCGCGCTCGAAACCGATGTGGCCGGCACGCTTGCGCCGCTGGACGGCGAGCGCCGATACAGCAATTTCTTCGACGCGCCGACCCGGGTCCGCTACCGGCTGGCGTCGGTCACCGGCAGATACAACACCGACCTTGGCCAGATCATCGCGACCGGTGCTTACCTCGAGAGCAAATTGCAGACCGAGGTCGACGTGACCTCGACCTATTCGGCCTTTTTTCCCGTGTTTGCCTCGGCAGGGTATGTCTATCCGGCAAACACCGGCGCCGCGGTCATATCGACCATCCCCGCGGTCAAGAAGACCGGGGAGCTGCGGTTCGTGTCCAGGCGGCTGGGCGGCATCGAGTTTGTCGCGGGTGGCTTCTACACGCATGAGCGCATTGCCTCGCCAACCGATATCGTTGCGCGCGACAAGGCGACAAATGCGCAACTGCCCGAGCCCCTGGGCACGATCATATCGATTCCGGTCAACGACACCTATGAAGAGGTTTCCACCTTCGGCAATCTGACTGTCTATCTGGCGGACAATCTCGATGTTACCGGCGGGCTGCGTTTCGCGCGCAGCACCGAGGACTTCAACGCCTCCTATGGCGGTGTGTATTATACGGCATTTCTGGGCGGGCCGGTAAAGCTGCCACCCGTTCACTCGAGCCATGACCAGCTGACGTATCTCGCGACACTGCGCTGGCGGGCGACTCCGACCCTCAGCTTCTTCGCGCGCGCGGCGAGCGGTTATCGCCCGGGCGGCCCGCAGGTGGCAGCCATCGTGCCTCCCGGCGCTCAGACAAGGATCAACCCCGACACCGTCTGGAACTATGAGGTTGGATTCAAGGGTGATTTTCTCGACAGGAAGCTCAGCCTCGAAGCCTCTGTCTACCACATCGACTGGAACAACATCCAGCTTTACACCATCTTCAACAGCTCGCAGTTGTTGGCCAATGCAGGCAAGGCGAAGGTGGACGGCTTCGAAGCACAAATGGCCGTACGGCCGACCAAGACGCTCACCGCCGCCGCCAATCTCGGCTATACCAATTCGCGGCTGACCAAAGTCGATCCCGGCGTGACCGCGTACATCGGCGCGGTCGCGGGCGACTCCATTCCCCAGACACCCCGCTGGACGGCGTCCGCTACCCTCGATCAGCTGATACCGCTTGGCGGCGACCTCCAGAGTCAGCTCGGCGCGACATTCCGCTATCAGTCGGACCGGTTCACGTCCTTCCCGGGCAGTGTCACCGATCCGAACCTCCGCCTGCCGGGGCGCACCACTTTCGACCTGCGCGCCGGGCTGAGCCACCGCAACTACCAGCTGCAGTTCCGGGCCGAGAATGTCACCAATCGCCGCGGGATCGCGAACTACACGCCCGGTGTCCCGTCATTCTCATATCTGATGCGGCCGCGCAGCTTCACCGTTTCGGTCAGCACCACGTTCTAGCGTTGGCCAAGTCGGCTGCCCGCGCTGCTGCGCCGAGGGTGGTCAGTCATATTCCCCTGCCTCTCCATACGACAAAGAAGGAATATTCATGAACATGCCTGCGAGTGCTGCCGTGGATGGAACGGACGGCGTCGGCGCGCCGGTGGCCGGATCCATCGAACTCACCGAAACAGCGCCGTCGTTCGCCGCCCTTTTCCCGTCCACCCGCTATTTCGAGGTCGACTCCAAAATTGCCGGGACGCGCTTCGGCGTATGGGTCACGCCGCCGGCGCAATATGATGCCGACCAGGCAAAGTCCTATCCGATAGTCTACCAGGTCGACGGGAATTTGTTCTTCCCGACGACGGCGCCCCTACATCAGGCGGGGCAGAGCGACAGCATGTCGCCGCAGATTCCCTTCATCCTCGTATCCGTCGGTTATTGCGAGCGTGAGAGCCATGCATGGCCATGGCTGCGCGTTCGCGATCTGCTCCCGCCAGGTGAAACGGTTCCGGAAGTCATGCTGCAGGCGGTGGAATTGAGCGTGCAGGCCGGGCTTGTGCCGCGGGACGAAGGCGACCGATATCTCGAGATGTTCGCCAACACGGCGGCCGACAAATTCCTCGGTTTTCTGGAGGAGGAGCTGCATCCGCAACTGGCGAAATCCTTTCGGATCGACGCGGACAATGTCGGGCTCTGGGGTGTCTCCTATGGCGGCCTGTTTTCGGCCTATGTGGCGATCCGGCGATCCGACCTGTTCAAGCGCATCGGTGCCAGCAGTCCGGGCATCGTCGGGGAAGACAGCCGGATTTTCGAGTTGTACCGTCAGGCGGTCGCCTCGAAGCAGGATTACTCCGGCCGCCAGTTGCACATCACCCTCGGTGCCCGCGAACTGACGGAACCGGGTATCTACCAGTGGCTCACCGCCCTCGGCACGAGCCGGCTGCTCGCCGAGACCTCGCATCACCCCTTGCCCGGCCTTGAAGTCTCAAGCGAGGTTATTCCCCTGGAAAGCCATCTGAGCGGGGGCGTGCCGGCGTGGTTCAGCTTCCTGCGCGCCTGCTACCGGCGCGAGTAACAGGGCCCGTGGGAAGAAAGTCCCGGCCTGGCCTTTGCCCTGACGGCGCCGAGCCCCGTGATGCTTCGATCCCGAATGACCGTGACGACATCGTAGAAAAAGAAACGGGCAGGAAGAACATGACTGACGTCGTTCTCGAAAACGCACGAATATTTGATGGTCATTCGGCGGACTGCGCCGAGGGCATGTCCGTCCTGGTGGAAGACGGCTTCATTCGTGAAGTCTCGGACCGCCCGATCAGGGCTGCGGATGTCCGGCGTATCGATGTCGGTGGCAAGACCCTTATGCCGGGACTGATCGATCTTCACGTCCACGCCTATTTTTCGGATCTCAACGCGAAGCTCGTTGACAGCCGGGACGCGCCATACCGTACGGCCCATGCGGTCAAGAAGCTTGGACATGCGCTCGACTGCGGCTTCACCACCGTCCGCGACATCGGCGGTGGTGACTATTCGCTGGCTTCGGCCATCGAGGACAAGCTGATCAGGGGCCCCCGCTTCTTCTACGCCGGCAAGGTCCTGTCGATGACCGGCGGTCACGTCGATTACAGGACGCCCAACGAGAAATATCATACCCATGGCTATTGCTCGTGCGGATCGATGAACTGGGGCGGCGTCGTGGTCGACGGCGTGGACGAATGTATCAAGGCGGCGCGGGAGGAACTGCGTCGCGGCGCGCATTGCATCAAGATCGTCGCCTCCGGCGGCGTGATGTCGCCGAGCGATCCGATGTGGATGAACCAGTTTCGCGAGGACGAAACCCGCGCGATCGTCAACGAATGTACCGAGCGCCGGACTTACGTCTCGGCCCATTGCCATCCGGTCAGTTCGATCCGCCGGTCGATCGAGTTCGGCGTCCGCTGCATCGAACACGCAACGCTCATCGATGCCGAGACGGCGCAGTTCGTCGCCGAACGCGGGGCCTTCGTCGTGCCGACGATGTCGGTGATCTTTGTGACCATGGAGGTGGGCGCCACGCTTGGCATGACCGCCGATAGCATGGCGAAGCTCAAGGTCGCGGCCGATGCGGCGATCGAAGGCCTCCAGCACATGCGCGATGCCGGGGTGAAGATGGGCTTCGGCACAGACCTGCTCGGATCGACCTACGATCAACAATGCCGGGAATTCGAGTTCCGCCGCGAAGTTTTCACGCCGCTCGAGATGCTGCGCCAGGCGACGTCGCTGGGTGCTGACATCCTGATGCAGGACGGCAAGCTCGGCTGCGTGAAACCGGGTGCCCATGCCGATCTCATCGTCGTCGATGGCGATCCGCTGAAGGATATCGGGTTGCTTGCGGCCGACGGTCGCAAGCTTGATCTTATCATGCGCGCCGGCGAGATCGTAAAGAACCGTCTGGATTGATTCCAAAGGAAAAGAAGAAAGATGAGTGGTTTGGCAGAGGCTTCGACAAGTGGCTTGCCGGCGCAAGCGAGGGCCTCACTCGACGAACGTTTTGGCGATCGTGTAAGCTATTCGGAGGCGATCCGGTCGCAGCACGGCCAGAGCGAGGCTCATCATGCCGCGCGACTGCCGGACGCCGTGGTATTCGCCGAGAATAGCGAGGATGTGGTTTTCGTTGTCCGGCTCTGTTCGGCGCATGATGTCAAACTGACTGCATATGGCGCCGGAACGTCGATGGAGGGCAACGCGATACCGCTCGATGGCGGCATATCGCTCGACATGAACCGGATGAATCGCATCCTCCGCGTCAATGCAGAGGATTTCGACGTCGTCGTCGAACCGGGCGTGACGCGGAACGCGCTCAACAATCATCTGCGCGATCGAGGTCTGTTCTTTCCCGTCGACCCCGGGGCCGACGCGACGATCGGCGGCATGGCTTCGACCCGTGCCTCTGGAACCAACGCGGTCCGATACGGGACGATGCGCGAGGCAGTGCTCGGCCTGCGCGTCGTCACGGCCGATGGCCGGGAAATCCGCACGGCACGCCGGGCGCGCAAATCCGCTGCCGGCTACGACCTCACGCGCTTGTTCGTCGGCGCCGAAGGCACGCTCGGCATCATCACCGAGGTGACCTTGCGCCTTCATCCCATTCCCGAGGTGATTTCATCGGCGGTCTGCAGTTTCGAAACGCTCGAAGGCGCGGCGGCGACCGTGATCCAGGCGATCCAGTGCGGGGTGCCGCTCGCTCGTGCTGAAATACTGGACGACGTCGCGATGGGGGCGGTCAATCGCTGGGCGAAGCTCGACTATCCTGAGAAGACGACCTTGTTCTTCGAGTTCCACGGGTCGCAATCCGCCGTCACGGAACAGGTCGAGACGGTGAAGGAACTCGCCGCTGGAAACGGCGGCGGCGGTTTCCAATGGTCCAATCTCCCCGAGGAACGGGCCAGGCTATGGAAGGCCCGGCACGAAGCCTATTATGCGGCGGTCAATCTGCGTCCCGGCGCGGTCGGCTGGTCGACCGATGTTTGCGTTCCGATCAGTCGGCTCCCGGAATGCATCGCGGACACGAAGGCCGATCTGGAAGCGGCGTCGATTCCCGCAGCAATCCTCGGCCATGTCGGCGACGGGAATTTCCACGTGATCTTTTCACTCGATCCCGCCGCGCCCCATGAAATGGAAGAGGCGGGCGCGATCAACGCCCGCCTGATCGCCCGGGCACTGGCGATGGACGGAACCTGCACCGGCGAGCACGGTGTTGGCCTGGGCAAGCGAGAAGCGCTGGTGGATGAGCTTGGCGACAGCGTCGATATCATGCGCCAGATAAAGCGCGCCCTCGACCCACGCGGGATATTCAATCCCGGAAAGATATTCGTCGCTGGCTGATCGCCGCACAGTCTTCCCGCCGTGCTGGACTGGAAGCAGCGTCCGATGCCACTGGCTTCGCGTATGATTGACACCTGCGACAAGCGCGGCCTACCTTTCCAGTGTCGAAAATGGCTGGTCTGGTCTCGGTAGGCCCAGACCCTTCTTCTTGCTGGAGAAGCTCTGGTCCGCGCACCGCGTGGATCCCCCGACAGCCCCGGCGCCGCGCGCGCTTCGGGTCTGTCCGGTTAGCCGTCTCGACGATGCTCTTCCGGCGGACCTTGTTCGAAGGAAGCAGTGTTATGTCAGCTATCGATCCATCCTCGTCGATCCTCGTCTATCTCGCCAATGGCGTGCAGGGCGGGGCCGTCGTCCGTGCCGCCCTTCGGCGGGGCTTGAAGGTCAGGGCGCTTGTCCGGGACCGGGAGCGCGCCCGGGCGCTGGCGGTGCCCGGAGTCGACATTGTCGAGGGCGATCTTCGCGATTCCTCGTCGCTCCGGATGGCCAGCACCGGCGTTGCCCATGCCGTGCTCCAGATTCCGATCGGGGCGCAGGACGAGACGCGGGCGGCGACTGACAATGCCCTGTCAGCGTCGATCGCGTGCGGCCTCAGGTCAGTTATCCTCAGGCTTGCCAGTGCAAGCCGGCCGGCGGCGTGCCCTGAGCCGAGCTTCGTTGCCAACGCGATGGTCGAGGATATGGTCCGCCGGTCCGGAATGCCTTTCGCCGTCGTTCGGCCGACCCTGTATCTCGACAATCTTCTGAAGCCCTCGGCGCGGCGGGAGATCATCAGGCACGGCGTGTTTGCGCCCCCGATCGCCGAGTCGCAGCGGATCGCGTGGACCTCGGTGGATGATTGCGCCGAGGCCGCCCTGACCCTGCTTGAGTGCGGGGCCTATGGCGGTGACCACCGGATCGCGGGGCCTGAAAGCGTCACCGGCGAGGAACTCGCGGCGCGAGTCTCGGCCGGGCTTGGGCGCCGCATTGTCTATCGTGCTCAGCCGCTCGACGAATTCGAGGATGAGATCGATGCGGCGATGGGGCCGGGTATCGGGCGGCGCGTCGCATCCAGGTTCCGCTTCTTCGCCGCGCACCGGGATGAGGCAGAAACCATGTTGTCGGGCTCATTCGTCCCCCAGCCGGGCCTGGAGGACTTCCAGCCTACCGGCGTCGAGGCTTGGGTTCGCCGCCACAAAGAGGATTTTCAGGATGAGTCGCCGGCCTCAACCAGGGAGCGATGAGCAGGGGCAGGGCGCGAGAACCGTATTCGCTGCGCGTAGCGCAAAACGATCACGCTCGTGGCCGGCGCGGAATTCCTGCGATTTCGGCGCGATTGCCCAGGCGATGGCGGCACTCGTGCTGGACCATTTCCTATCGCGCGAAAAAGCTCTAAGGGGCGCCGATGGCATCGTATAAAGAACCCTCGTTCAAGGACCGGGCCGCGCTTTCCGCGCAGGCCAAGCAGGCTGCTCTCGAAAAACTGAAGGCGAAACCGCCGGTCGACCCGGCCGTCGTTGCGGAGCGCGCCGCCGCGCGCGCCGCCAAGGAAGCCGCCGAGGCGCAGAAGCGCGCCGAGAAGAAGGCGGCGATCGAGCAGGCCAAGCTCGACAAGATCGCCAAGGCCGAGGCAGCCAGGCTCGAGGCCGAGCAGGCCGCTGCCCGCTCGCAGATGACCGAGGCAGAGAAGAAGGCGGCGCGCGACGCACGCTACGCCGCCCGCAAGGCCCGCAAGTAATTTTCGGCGAGCGGCCCAAGGGCCGCCGCCTCCAGTTGCTTCCCCCGGCAAAGCCCCGCGGAAGATTACATCAGGTCAGGGCAGGTTCTTCGCCAGCTCGTCGAGCCAGGGCGCGGCTGTGCCGTCCGATGGCGCACGCCAGTCACCGCGTGGAGACAGCGCGCCGCCGGCCGAGACCTTCGGCCCGTTGGGGATCGCCGAGCGCTTGAACTGGCTCGTCACGAAGAAGCGGACGAGGAATTTCTCCAGCCAGCCGCGGATCGTCGCGAGATCATATTCATGGCGTGAGGCGGGCGGAAAATCGCGCGGCCAGCGACCGGCTGCTGCATCGCGCCAGGCGTTGAGCGCAAGGAACGCGACCTTCGATGGCGCCATGCCGTGCCGCACGACATAGTGCAGGAAGAAGTCGTTCAGCTCGTACGGCCCGATTCGCGCCTCGGTGCTCTGCATCGCGCCCGACGCATCGGCGGGGATGAGTTCGGGCGAGATCTCGGTCGACAGGATCGCCTCGAGGATCGAGTCGGTATCGCGGTCATATTGGTCGGTGCGGATGCACCAGCGGATCAGGAACTGGATCAGCGTCTTGGGCACGCCGGCATTGACGGCATAATGGCTCATCTGGTCGCCGACGCCGTAAGTGCACCAGCCAAGCGCCAGTTCCGATAGGTCGCCGGTCCCGACCACCAGCCCGCCGCGCTGGTTGGCAAGGCGGAAGAGATAGTCGGTGCGCAGGCCCGCCTGGACGTTCTCGAAGGTCACGTCATAGACCGGTTCGCCACGGCCGAACGGATGGCCCATATCGGCCAGCATCTGCTTGGCGGCGGGACGAATGTCGATCTCGTCGCCATCGGCGCCAAGCGCACGCATCAGCGCCCAGGCATTGCTCTTGGTATGCTCGCTGGTGGCGAAGCCGGGCATGGTGAAGGCGAGGATATTGTCGCGGGGCAGGCCGAGCCGGTCCATCGCCTTGGCCGCGACGATCAGCGCATGGGTTGAATCCAGCCCGCCCGAGACGCCGATCACCAGCTTTTCGGCCTTCGCCGCTTCGAAGCGCTTGAGCAGCCCCTCGACCTGGATGTTGAACGCCTCGTAGCAATCGGCATCGAGCTTTTCGGGCGTGTTGGGCACGAAGGGGAAACGGCGGACGTCGCGCGCCAGCCCGATATCGGCGAAATCGGGCTTGTGCGCGAAGGCGATGCGGCGGAAGCGAGTCTCCGGATGGCCGGCGAGCGCGGCTGAATCGTTGAACGTGCCGTTACGCATCCGTTCCTGCCGCAAGCGCCCGCAATCCACATCGGCGACGAGGATGCCGGGCTTTTGCGGGAAGCGTTCGGATTCGGCGAGCAGGTCGCCAAGCTCATGGATCATACCCTGGCCGTCCCAGGAAAGATCGGTCGTGCTCTCGCCCGGCCCGGCGGCGGAGAAGACATAGGCACACAGGGCACGCGCACTTTGCGAGGCGCAGAGCAGCGCCCGCTCGCGCGCCTTGCCGACCACGATGTTGGACGCCGAGAGGTTGCAGCACACCAGCGCCCCCGCCAGCGCGCCCATGGTCGACGGCGGGGCAGGGGCCCAATAATCCTCGCAGATCTCCGCATGGAAGATGAAGTGCGGCAGGTCGCTTGCCGCGAAGATCATGTCGGTGCCGAAGGGCACGGTCTGGCCGGCGACCTCGATCTCGCCGCTCTGGCCTGCGCCGCTCGCGAACCAGCGCTTCTCGTAATATTCGCGGTAATTGGGCAGGAAAGTCTTGGGCACCACGCCCAGCACCCGGCCGCGCGCGATGACGACGGCGCAATTGTAGAGCCGCCCGTTGCGAGGCAGCGCCGCGCCGACCAGCAGAACCGGGCGCAGTTTCGCACTCGCCGCGACGAGGGCGGCCAGCGCGTCATGCGTAGCGCGCTGCAGCGCATCCTGTAGGTGCAGGTCGTCGATCGCGTAGGAACTGATGTTGAGTTCGGGAAAGACCAGCAGGTCGGCGCTGCGCTTGTGCCCGTCTTTCGCCAGCGCGATTGCCGCGGCTGCGTTGGCCGCCGGATCGCCGACGGTTGCGCGCGGCGTGCAGGCGCCCACGCGGATCAGCTCATGGCTGTGGATCGAGTGGAAAGGATGTGCCTTCGCCATGGGCCAAGCGCTTAGCGGGGTTTCCCTGCCAAAGCGACACCCTCGAAATCCGGGCGCGACCTGATAGGCTCGGTCGACAGGAGAAGGTAGATGCGGGTCGGTCCCCTCAAGGTGAAGGTGCAGCTCTTCTGCGGCGACGAAGCTGCCATGGGTCCCGGCAAGGCGGACCTGCTCGAGGCGATTGGGCGCGAGGGCTCGATCTCCGCTGCCGGGCGGGACTTGGGCATGAGCTATCGGCGGACCTGGATATTGGTAGACGAAATGAATCGCTGCTTCCGCGAGAAGCTGGTCGAGACCACGCCCGGAGGCGGCCGCGGCAGGGGCGCGCGTCTCACCGAGGCCGGGCATTCGGTGCTCCAGGCCTATCGCGATCTTGAGGCGGCGCTGGCGAAGGCGAGCGCGGGTGATCCACTGGCCCTGCTTGATGGGTTGCTTCGCGAAATGCCCTTGAAGAGCGCCCTATAGCGCCTTGCCGCATACCGTATCGGGCAGGGCAAAGGCCTTGTCGGTGACGAAATGGCGGTCAGTGAGCATCGACAGAAAGCCAGTCAGGGATGCCATGTCGGCGTCGCGAATCACCTCCATGCCCGGATGCCGGCGTATCGCCGCCTCGATCGTCGGCGCGGAACCGTCGTGGAAATAGGGCGCGGTGAGGGCGACGTTACGCAGGCTCGGGGTGCGGAACCGGCCATTGTCGGCTGAATGCCCGCTGATCTCGCCCAGGCCAGGATCGCCGGTGGTCGCAGGAACTATACGGTGGAAAGCGCCGTCGCTGAGCAACGGGCCTGAATGACAGGCAGCGCATGTCCGGGCGAACAGCGCGCGGCCGGCTATTGCCTGCGCCGGCATCGCGGCGGCATCGCCGCGCCGCCATGCGTCATACGGCGTATCGAACGAGATCAGCGTGCGTTCGAAGGCAGCCAGCGCCTTTGCGACCTGCGCGAGATCGATTCGCCCGTCCGCTTCCGGAAAGGCGGTGCGGAACATGTCGACATAACAGCCGTCCCGCCCGAGCCGCCGCGCGATCTCCGAATCCTGTCCGGCCATGCCCATCTCGACCGGGCGCAGGCCGGCGATCGGCACCAGCGCCTGTGTCTCAAGCGTCCTGATCCGTGGATCGCCCCAGGTCAGGCTCTTCGCCCAGGCGACATTGGCGAGGCCAGGCACATTGCGGCGGCCGGGGTCGCCATGGACGCCGGCATGGGTCGCATTGCCGTCGGCAAAGGCACGGTGCTGCTCGTGACATGTGGCGCAGGACATGCTGCCGTCGATCGACAGGTCGGCATCGTAGAACAGGCGCCGGCCAAGCTCGACCCTGGCGGCGCTCATAACATTGTCGGCTGGCACGCGCGGCGCGGACTGCCCGGGCGGCAGGGCCCAGCGCCATGGCGTGGCCGCCCCGGCCAGCATCAGCGCGGCCGTCGCCAGCGCGGCGAGGCGCAGCGATACGATCAGGGCAGCTTGACGATCGCCAGCGGCAGGGTCGCGCTGCCGTTGCCGACGATCTGCAGGATATAGCTGCCCGGCTTGAGCGCGAAGTCCACCATCTTCCGGATGCCGCTGCACGCCGGACCATGGCCGTGCCCGACCGACTCGAGCGACGCGCCATCCCTGACGATATCGAGCCAGGCCGCCGAACCGATCGCGACGCGAAAGGTGCCGGCTTCACCGATGGTCACGGTGGCCATACCGCCATGGCTGACCGATCCGCCGGGACGCGACGGGCGGAGCACATAGGTGACGGCGGGCGTGGGGGTGAGAGCGAGATCGACCGCGGCGCCCGGTGCCAGCGTCGTATTCGCGAGCGAGGCTGAATCGACCGCGGCGGCCATCGGCTTGCGGCTTGGCCAGCCAGCAAGCTCGGGTGGGATCGGGGCGGCGTCGCGCGGGCAGACCGGCTGAGCCTCGGCCATCGGCATCCGCGCCGCTGGCTGCTGCGGAGGCTGCTGGGCAGCGGCGCCGGTCGCGGCGGCCAGGGCAAACAGGCCCGTCATGACGATGGATTTCAAACGACTTCTCCTGCCCGACTTTCGCTATATACGGACGGATATAGCATGGTCGCTGGATGATCGTGGAACGGGGAACGAAGATCAATGCGCAAGCTGGGGATTCTGGCCGGCACCGCCGCCTTTCTGACGATATCTTCGGCCTGGGCGCAGACTGCGCCGGCCGACACGGGCAGGAACGACCAGGCTTTCGGATTGGGCGAGATCGTCGTCACCGGCCACAAGGACAGCGACGCGACGATCGGCGAGTCGACCCTGTCGTCGCAGGCGATCTACACCTTCAACCGCGCGACGCTTGACGATGCCGCGAACCTGATCCCCGGCGTGTCGTCGGGCAATAGCGGCGGATCGCGCAACGAGCGGCTGATCTTCGTGCGGGGCTTCAATCGCTTCCAGGTGCCGCTGACGATCGACGGCATCCGTGTCTACCTGCCCGCCGACAACCGGCTCGATTACGGCCGCTTCCTCACGCCCGATATCGCCGAGATTCAGGTCGCCAAGGGTTATGTGTCGGTGTTGAACGGGCCGGACGGCATGGGCGGCGCGGTGAACCTCGTCACGCGAAAGCCGACCAAGGCGCTCGACGTCGAGGTACGCGGCACGTTGTCGCTCGGGCATGACGCCGAATATACCGGCTACAATCTGTTCGGGCTGGTCGGCACGCGGCACGACAACTGGTATGCCCAGGCGAGCTATACCCGCAATTTCCAGGATCATTGGGACCTTGCCAGCGGCTACAAGCCGACCGCCGTTGAGGATGGCGGGCATCGCGGCCTTTCGCGCACGATGGACTGGCGCGGGAACGTCAAGTTCGGTTTCACGCCGAACGCCACCGACGAATATTCGATCAGCTATACGCGCCAGGAAGGATCGAAGGCGGCCCCGCTGCACATCACCGATCCTATTGCCGGCCAGCGCTACTGGACGTGGCCCGCCTGGAACATCGACAGCATCTATTTCCTGTCGATCACCGCGCTGGGGGACAAGGCGACGCTGAAGACCCGCGTCTATCGCAACAGCTTCTATAACTTGCTGCGGTCGTTCAGCACTGCCGCGGAAAACACCCAGGTCACGCCCAAGGCGTTCAACAGCCCCTATCATGACGAGGCGATCGGCGGGTCGGCTGAGCTTGCGGTCCAGCTTACCGAGGCCGACCTGTTCAGCCTCGCCGCGCAATATCGCCGTGACAAGCATATCGAGGCGCAGCAGAGCTTTTCCCCGGCGACGCTGCCCAACGGCACCACCGAGCCCGACCAGCAGAGCCTCGAGGAAACCTACAGCCTCGGCGCGGAAAACCGGCTGACGCTTGCGCCGGGGCTGATCCTGACGCTGGGTGCCGGCTATGACTGGCGCAACCTGATCAAGGCTGAGGAATATGGTGCCCCGCTCGGTTCCAATCCGGCCACGACGCCAAGCCGCATCTTCTCCTATCCCCTTCGCAACACTGGGGCGTGGAGCCTTCAGGGGCAACTGGCCTGGCAGGCCGATGCCGATACGCGCTTTCACGCCAGCGTCTCGTCGCGCGCGCGCTTTCCGACGATCTTCGAACGGTTCAGCCAGCGCTTCGGTACCTCGATTCCCAACCCCGAGCTGAATCCGGAACGGGCGACCAATTACGAGATCGGCGCGTCGCGCCGCTTCGGCATTGTCCGTGCGTCGGGCGCCGCCTTCTATTCGCATATCGACGATGCGATCGTGTCCTATCCGACGCTTGCCTATAGCTGCACCGGCACGACCACGCCGCCGCCCGCACCGGTGCCTGGCTGCACCCAGGTGAGCCTGGTGCAGAGCCGCAACCTGGGTTCGGGCGACTATTACGGTGCGGAACTGTCGATCGATGCGCGGTTCGGTCCAAACCTCTCGGTCGGCGGCAACTACACCTGGACTCACCGCACTCTGCGCGATCCGTCCAATAGCGCGTTCCGGCCAACCGACGTGCCGACCCACAAGGCATTCCTCTATGCCGACTGGTCTCCGGTCAGCGCAGTGCATATCGTGCCGAGCGTCGATATCGCGTCTGACCGCTGGACCGTCACCGACATCGCACCGATCGTCTATTATCGCACCGGCAGCTACGCCAATGCCGGCCTGCGGGTCGACGTGACGGTGCGCGAAGGCGTGGATATCGGTGTGGGCGCCCGCAATCTGTTCGACCAGAACTACACTTTGGTCGACGGCTTCCCGGAACCGGGCCGCAGCTTCTACGCAAGCATCCGCGCCCGCTATTGATCGGATCGTCGGCGCATCGATCGGCCATTGCGGTACGGCGGCGGGGCTCCTAGCCTCGCCCCGCAACTCAGGGAGGTTTTTCGATGCGGCATATCGCGCTTGCGGCACTCACGATTCTGGCGACCACCGGCCCGGTCCAGGCGAAGACGACCGGCCATCCCCAGGCGGAGGCGCAGGCGCTCGATCTCGCCAGGAAAGCGATCGCGCTTCGATCGGTGCGCGGGCCGGGCAACGAGACGGCCAAGGTCGCCGCGCTCTACAAGGCGGCGCTGGTCGAAGGCGGGTTTGCCGATGGCGATGTGGAGATCACGCCGGTGGATGATACCGCCTATCTGATCGGGCGCTGGCGCGGGTCCGATCCCAAGGCGAAGCCGCTGGTCATTTCCGGCCATATGGACGTGGTCGAGGCCAAGCCGTCCGATTGGCAGCGCGATCCGTTCACCCCCGTCGTCGAGAATGGCTATTTGTTCGGGCGCGGGGCGAGCGACATGAAGCTTGATGGGACCACGGCGATCGCGGCGCTGATCGAACTGAAGCGCTCGGGCTACAAGCCCAGGCGCGACATCATCATCGAATTCTCGGGCGACGAGGAAACGACGATGAAGACTTCCGGCATCATCGCCGACAAGCTGTCCAATGCCGATATCGTGCTCAACATCGATGGGGGTGGCGGGCTGCTTGACGAGAAGACTGGCAAGCCCGTGCTGTGGACCTGGCAGGGTGCCGAGAAGACCTATGCCGATTTCGAACTGACCGTGACCAATCCGGGCGGCCACAGCTCGGCGCCACGCAAGGCCAATGCGATCAACCAGCTGTCGGCGGCGCTGGCACGGATCGGTGCGTATCAGTTCAAGCCGGAGGTCAGCGACCTGACCCGCGCCTATTTCGTCGAGGCGGCGAAATATGAGAATCCGGAAACCGGGGCGGCGATGCGCGCCTTCGCCGCCGACCCGACCGACAAGGCGGCGATCGCCACGCTGACCGCCAATCCGGCGACGATCGGCAAGATCGGGACGACCTGCGTCTCGACCATGGTCAGTGGCGGCCATGCGCTCAATGCGCTGCCGCAAAAGGCGACCGCGAACATCAATTGCCGAATCTTCCCCGGCCACAAGCCGGCCGACATCATGGCGGAGTTGCAGAAGGTCGCGGCCGAGCCGGCGGTGACCTTCAAGGACGTCACCGAAGGCTCGATCCCGAACGACGCGTCACCGATGCGGCCCGATTTCATCGCTGCGGTGAACAAGGCGATGAAGGCGACCTATCCCGGCGTGCCGGTGTTCCCGTCCATGTCCTCGGGGGCCAGCGACAGCATGTGGTTCCGCTCGCGCAACGTGGCAAGCTATGGCGCGAGTCCGACCTTCAGCAAGGATTCGGACGATTTCAGCCACGGTCTGAACGAGCGCGCCCAGGTGTCGAACATCGCGCCGGGGATCAGCTATTATCTGTCGCTGTTCACGGATCTGTCGAAATAGGGCCAGCGTCGGCGGATGCACGCTTGCTGCATCCGCCTTCCTTCCCGCGACGCACGTGCTGTCTCCGCCGGGGCGGTAGGCTCTTCGGCTCGTTCCTGGAGTAGAGCTCGCGGGGATAGCCCCGCGCGCCGCTGTCAGAATCGCGAGCCTTCTCCGATTTGCGCGGGCGGTTTCCGTTCGCGCGGTATCGACGCGCGGATGCGGAATTTATTGTCGTCGATCTCCTTCATCTGAACCGGCCCGAGCATCCTGTATCCGTCGGCATTGAGCGTTGCGGCAAGCCCGCCGAGCAGCAGTTCCTCCCGCTTCTTCACATCGTCGTCCCCGGTCGGCGGCGGGATCGTTGCCGTCAGGGCGCACTCGTTGACGTCGCAGGCAAGGGCCACTTCCATCAGCCTGGGATAGGCCCGGCGGACATGCGCGACCGCGATGTCGGGTGCGACGGGAAGATTTGCCGCCGGCGTTTGAATTGCCGTTGCGGACGGTGCGGCAATGCTGGGGGCGGGAGTCGGCACCTGAACCACGACGGCACCGTCGGCGCCGGGCGCCCGGCTGGCCTCGAATGTCTGCCGAACTGACCAGACGGCCAGCGCAGCGGCCACGACCGCGATCAACACATATCCAGGCGACGACGCCCGCTTCGTATTCTCTGGCATGCGACCTCCGGTGGAAAGAACGGACAGGGTGCCCCGCGCCGGATCCGGCGCGGGGCGGGACACTAGGTCAGCAGATGGTCGATCCGGACGGGCAACCCGGGGAATTGGCGCCGGAATCGAGGTTGGGATTGAACCCCGGCGTGATGCTGGTGTTCAAGGCAGCCGTCAGCACGCCCGAGAAGCGGGCATCCTTGTTGTCGAAGTTCGTGCCGGCGAAATTATAGTTCGACACCGTGTTGCGGACGCTGACCGACGGATAGCCGTTCCAGCTCACCAGCGGCTGGATCACCCAGCCGCCCGTGCCGTTCTCGGGCGGCTCGTCGCCATTGTCGGTCTTGGAGAAGCGCCACAGATGGGAGAAGCCCCATGTCTCGTAATGATAGACCATCTTGACGTGTTGCCCGGTCGAATCGCTGAGGAAGCGCAACTGGCCCCCGCTCGTGGCGCGGGTGTCCCAATTGCCGTGATCGCCGCGCGTGACGCCTACCACGGTACTGCTGGTACCCTGGTCGGTGGTCCAGACGATGATCGATTCCCAGTCATAGGCGTGCGAAAAGTCCGACTGCCAGAAATAGCTGTAGACGCGCGCGCAATAGCCGTTGTTGCATCGGCTCCGCGAATAGACGTTGCTCTGCGCGAGATAATTGGGGTTGCGGCACGAGGCTGGCGGCCGGGTGGCATAGGTGGAGGCACCCGCGCTGATACCGCCCGACGCATTGACGGCGGAAACGTTGAAGCAGACGTCCGTGTCGAAGTCGACCGCGGGCTGGAACCGCTTGTCCAGCGCGGTCGCCAGTTCCGGCAGCGGCGTGACCGGCGCTGGCCATCCCTGCGCCATCGCCGATCCGGCGTTCAGCAGCATGAGCGCCGCGAGGGTAGCGCCTGACCATGCCCGAACCGGGAAGGCGACGATACTCGTTCGCGACCGATTGTCATGCGGTCCACATGCCGTTTGAAATAGGCTTTTCATACAAACTCCCGTTGCAGAAGGTGATCTACGCACTCACTCACTCACTTCCGCATTCGGAACGGCGCGGAAGTCGAGTTCGAAAAATCCTTCACGGTCGCTGGCCATCGGTCCCGCACACCCTCACAGGAGAAGACGGGAAACCGCGAGGATCCGGACAAAGATTTTTCACGTGATGCGGCATGCGCCGCGCGATCTCGGGCCGATGGGCAGGGCCCGATGCGTCTAATCGATACGGCGGGTGATCGACCTTGAACGCCCGGAAATCGGTATTGGTCTATCGGAGATCTTCACCTGTCTGAAGCATCGCCGGCGTTCTCTCTGCACGAAAGAAGGCGAAGCTCAGGCCGGCCAGGACCCAGACACCCAGGCCGCCGTAGAGCAGGACGGCGCCGAATCCCTGGGCGATCGCCGCCCGGATGATCTCACGAGATATTCCGTGTGCCCCTCCCGCAATGGAAGCGGCATCTCCCGTCGCTATTGTCTCGGCCAGGGCGCGCAGTTGGCTGGCATTGACGGGCCCAACCCATGCGCGGCCGAGCGCGGAAGTGATTCCTTCGATCAGGATGAAGCCCATCAGGGCGATGTTCACCGCCAGGGTGATCAATCGAGCGCTGACGTCGATGCCGGACGCCATTCCGGCTCGGTCGGAAGGAACCGAGGAGGTCGTCGTATTGGTCACCGGTGTGTTGGTGATGCCGAGCCCCATTCCGGCGATGATCAGGCCGGGCAGCAGCGTCAGCCAGCTTGGCTGATCCGCAGCGATCCCGAGCTTCATGAGCATGAAGCCGAAGCCGATCGTAAACAGACTGACGGGGATGATGCGCCCTGCTCCATAACGAAGAGCGAGACGCTCACCCAAGGGCGGAAACAGCAGGGTGGGCAGCGTATAAGCGAGCAGGCAGAGGCCGGCGGCCATCGTGCCGTAGCCCAGGCCGATCTGAAAATAGATCGGCAGGTAGATCATCAGGGGCCAGTAGCTGAAGTTCATGCCCATGCAGCCGAGGATCGCCCCGGTAAATGGGCGGATCCGAAAGACGGCAAAATCGAACATGGGACGTGACTGTCGCCGCTCGGCGATAACAAACGCGACGGCACATGCCGCCGAGGCGGCAAGGATAGCGAGAGCGCCGGGGCTCGAGAGCCCGAGCGCCGGCCCCTGGGTGATGAAGAATGTGAGTCCGAACACGGCAAGCGACAAGGTGACGACGCCGGCGAGGTCCAGTCGCTGTGCCTGCGGATCTCGCGATTCCGACACCGAACTGGCCGCCAGCGCCAGTGTCACGACGGCAAGGGGAACGTGCACGAGGAAGATCCAGTGCCAGCTTAGCTGAGCGGTGATCGCGGCGCCGATGAGCGGGCCGAAGCCGAGACCGACGCCGGCCACGATGCCCCAGGCGGCGAACGCCCTGCTTCGCTCGTGCGGATTTTCGAACTGATGCGAGAGCAGGGCGATCGAGCAGATGAACATCGCGCCACCGGCCATGCCCTGCAGAAATCGGCTGGCAATCAGCAGGGGCATATCGGTGGCCAGCCCACACATCATCGATGTGAGGGCGAACGCGGCGACGCTGACGAGAAAGACGCGCCGTCGGCCGAAGCGGTCCGCCAGCGTTCCAGTGGCCATCAAGACGGTCGTGCAGGCGATGGTATAGGCGTTCATCACCCATTGCATGGCGGTGAAGTCGCTATGAAGCAGCCGCTCGAGCGTCGGCAGGATCACCGGGACACTGGTGATCTCCAGGCCGAACATCAGTGCGCCAAGACAAATGGCGACCAGGGCGGTCATATCGTTGCGGTAGGATAGGGCGGTCACGATTGGCCTTCCGGGACTGGGAAATTCGGCCTGGTATCTGGCGGTGCATAACCCATGACGGAAATGATTTTATTTTCTGGGAATTATTATGATCTCTCATTAATGTGGAGTGATGGATATCGAGCCGGTTCTGTTGCGCGCTTTTGTCGCGGTCACCGAAGCTGGCGGCTTTACCCGTGCCGCACGGCGACTGAACCTCACCCAGTCAGCGGTTAGTCATCAAATCAGGCGATTGGAGGAACAGGTCGGGCGACCGCTAATGTCCCGCACGACGCGTCAGTTGAGGCTGACCGAGGACGGCCAGGACCTGCTCCATCATGCGCGTCAGATTCTTGCGGGCCACGACGCGCTGGCGCTGCGTTTTCGCCAATCCTCCGTTTCGGGAATAGTGCGTTTCGGCGCCCCCGAGACGTTCATGGGAGAACGGCTGCCGATGCTCCTGTGCCAATTCGCCCGGGCCTTTCCCGCGGTAAGGCTCGATGTTCATGTAAGCTGTTACCTGGATCTGGCGACGATGGTGGCCGCCGGAGAGCTGGACCTCGCGGTTGCGTTGTCGATCGCCGGCGGTGAGGGGGGTATCAGGCTGCGCCGGACGCAATTCGCCTGGGTGGCGGCTGATAGTTTCGCGCTTCCGCGCGGCGCGTCCCTGCCACTCGCTTTTCACCCGCCAAATTGCATCAACCGGCAGTTGGGCGTTGCTGCGCTGGAGAGTGCGCCGATCCCGTGGCATATCGCCTTCACGTCGCCCAGCGAGCAGGGGCTGCGGGCGGCGGTGCGATCCGGTCTGGCCATCGCGGTGCTGATGCGGGAAGATCTCGAGCCGGGAATGAGGGTCATCGATGGTGAATATGGCCTGCCGGCACTACCCGACGCCGATTTCATGCTGATCTGGAGCAACGGTGGCAAGTCGCAAGTTGCCCATGCCTTTGGTCAGATGTTGATTGCGATGGAGGGCTCTCCGTCATCGGTCGCTGGCGCGCCAATGGAGGCTGAGATTGATGCCGCGAGCGAGCGTTGAATATATGCGCCGCAGAACGTTCGCTGAGGGGGCATGATCTCAGGCGCTGATCAACCGCTCCACATATGCGCACAACATATCAGCCAGCGCACCCGCATAGGCGTCGATCTCCGCCGTCGTGCGTGGTGTCGCTGAAAAGCTGCTGCCCACCTCGCTCAGCGTCGTCTCGATCAGATCGCTTGCCAGTGATCGCGCGTCCTCGGTGGCATCCGGCAGCACCTCGTGCAGAAACGACTGGAAGATCTGGGCGCTGGCCGCGCGGGTGTCGATCGCCTCGGGCGCATCGCGATAGAGCGGTGCCGCGTCGTTGAGCGCACCGCGGATCTGCGCCTCCTCGCACTCCGAGCGGAGGAAGGCATGTACCAGGATGCGCAGGCGTTCGAGCGGCGGGTTCGAGGCGTCCTCCAGGATAGTGCGCAGCATGTTGCTGGTCGTGCGCCACTCGTCGCTTTGCAGTCGGAACAGGATCGCGGCCTTGTTGGGAAAATATTGATAGAGCGAGCCGACGCTCACACCGGCGCGCTCCGCCACCCGGGCGGTGGTGAATCGCTGCGCGCCCTCGGCCGCCAAAACCTGAACAGCGGCATTGAGCACCGCCGCGACGAGGTCGTTCGAGCGGGCCTGTTTTGGCTGCTTGCGCGAGGAGACGCGGGCGCTGTGTCGGGTCGTCATGTGCGGCTTGACCAATGCGAATAGGAAACATGACGAACTAGTCGTATTTATTCGGGCGAGCAAACACCTGCTCGAAACTGGAGAAAATCGATGACTATCCTCACCAGCGCGCCTGTGGCGCCGCTGCTCGATCGCCTGTTCGCTGAGGCCGAGGCCGCCTCTCCGATGGCGAGCCCTGCCTTTGCCTCCCTGTCGGGCGAGGAACGCCGCCGGCTCATGGCGAGCAAGACTGGCTACCGAGAGCTTTACGGCCAGTTGAAGGAGTTCGCGCTCCCCGTTTCGCGCGAGACCGGCAAGCTTCTCTACATGCTGGCCCGCGCGGGCAATGCCCGATCGATCGTTGAGTTCGGCACCTCGTTCGGCCTGTCGACGCTTCACCTCGCGGCTGCGCTGCGGGACAATGGCGGCGGGCGGCTCATCACCTCCGAATTCGAACCGTCGAAGCTGGCCAGGGCCAGGGAGAACCTTGCCGCTGGTGGCTTGTCGGACCTTGTCGAGTTTCGCGAAGGTGACGCGCTGGAGACACTGGCGTCCGATCTGCCCGAAACGGTCGACCTGCTGCTGCTCGATGGCGCCAAGTCGCTGTACATGGATGTGCTGGCACTGGTCGAAAGCCGCCTGCGGCCGGGCGCGGTGATCATCGCCGACAATACTGATTATTGCCCCGACTATCTTGAGCGAGTCAGCTCGCCCGAGAACGGCTATTGGTCGATGCCGTTTACCGACGATGTCGAATTGTCGATCCGTCTCGCGTGAGGTGCCTCGATACGGCCGAACGGAAACGCCCGCTCGCCGACGGGATCGCGTGGTGTGTCACATGGCGGCTGACATTTTCGTCAGCCGCCATGTGAGCGAAATTCAATTATCTATCTGATAATAAAGTGAATATTGAATGCAAGCTTGCTGGAAGCAAGGCAAAATGTCAGTGACCCTCCTGACATTTCCAACAGGCGCGACGCATCAGGGGCTTCGATTCAATCGCTGCACAACGCACTCTATCGACGCGATGGTAGTGACGGGAAACCGGCTCTCGCCTCTTTCTCATCGCCGGATCTGAAGCAGCGCGTCGATGTGCCGCTCAGCGATCGCGCTTGCCTCGGCGGGCGTGAAGGCGTCGGGCGCGAGGCAGAGTTCAAGCCATAACCCGTCGACGATCGCGCTGATGCCGATCGCGGCAAGGCGGCGGTCGGGTTCGGGAACGCCGCAGGCGGCGAGCAGGCTTTCGAGGTCACGCCGGTACGCCGCGTAGAGGTCTCGGTGCAGGCCGGCGATGTCGGCGTTGCTCTTCACCAGGCTCCAGAAGGCGATCCAGGTCGAGAGCAGCCCGGGATCGGCGATCGGGGGCGTGAAGCTGGTGGTGACATGGGCGAGCAGGCGGGCGCGGGGTTCCGTTCCGGCGGCCGCCATGGCGGCTTCGAAGGCAGCGGAGACCTGCGCATCGACATGGGCATAGGTTGCGGCGATCAGCGCATCGATGCCGTCGAAATAATGACCAAGCAGGCCGGACGATACGCCGGCCTCCGCGGAGATCGTCCGTACCGACACGCCGGCCGCGCCATGGCTCGCGAGCACGCGCGCCGTCGCTTCGATCAGGCTGAGGCGGCGCGCATCGGGTTCGGCGCGGGTGAAGGCGGGTTTGTGCACGCGCCCCTTCTCCCGTTCGTGCCGGGCGAAGTCGAGAAACAATTGCGCTGAGCTGGTCCTAATTTCTCGACTCATCCGAAACGAACGGTGGTTGCGTCTTGCGCAACGTTGTTATACGATCGTCCAACAAGCAGAGGAGGCCGGCATGGCGCATCGCTACGCGGACACGGGCGAAGGAGCCATGGGGGCCGAGGGCAATGACCCCGACGCCGATTTCAGCCTGCCAGGCTGGCTCTATACCGATCCCGAATATTTCGACGTCGAGGTGGCTCGGGTGATCCGGCCGTCGTGGCAGATCGTCTGCCATGTCGGCGACATCCCGAAGCCCGGTGATTATCATACGCTCGATTATATCGGTGAAAGCGTGATCGTGGTGCGCGGCGAGGACGGCACGGTGCGCGCGTTCGCCAATGTCTGCCGCCATCGCGCGATGCGGCTGGTCGAAGGGCCGGCGGGGTGCGCCAGGAAGCTGGTCTGCCCGTACCATGCCTGGGCCTATGAACTTGACGGCCGGCTGACCGGCGTGCCGATGAAGGGCGACTATCCGGCGCTGGACATGACGAAGAACGGCCTCGCGACCGTCGATATCGAGATCTGGAACGGCTTCGTGTTCGTTCGGCTGGAGGATAATGGCGGGCCGTCGGTCGCTGAGATGATGGCGCCCTATGAGCCGGAGATCGCGCCGTATCGTTTCGAGGAAATGCGAACGCTCAGCCCGGTGCGGCTGCGCGAGCGGACGGTGAACTGGAAGAATGTTGGCGACAATTATTCGGACAATCTGCACATCCCGGTCGCCCATGCCGGGCTGACCCGCCTGTTCGGCAAGAGCTACGCGATCGAGGCGAAGCCCTGGGTCGACAAGATGTCGGGCTATCTCGCCGACAAGCCCTCGAACGACCGGTGGGAGCGGCTGTACCAGGCCTATCTGCCTCGCGCCGAGCATCTGCCCGAGGCGCAGCAGAAGCTGTGGCTCTATTACAAGCTGTGGCCGAACATGGCCTTCGACATCTATCCCGACCAGGTCGATTTCATGCAGTGGCTGCCGCTGTCGCCGACCACCTGCGTGCTGCGCGAGATGGCCTTCGCGCTGCCTGATGACCGGCGTGAGATGAAGCTGGTGCGCTACGCGAACTGGCGGATCAACCGGACGGTGAATGCCGAGGATACCTGGCTGATCACCCGCGTGCAGCAGGGCATGGCGTCGCAAAGCTACACGGTCGGTCCGATCGGGGCGAGCGAGGTGTGCCTGCGAAGTTTTGCGAAGAAGATCCGGGGCCTGATTCCCGAGGCCCGGTTGCCTCGCGCTCCGGCACCCGGATGGAGCCGGCGGCCCAGAGTCGTGGAGTAGTTGAGATCCACCCCGTTCGTGTCGAGCGAAGTCGAGACACGGCCACGGGCCCGCCTGACGCGGTTTCTCGACTTCGCTCGAAATGAATGGTTGGCTGAATGACCCAGAAATACGACGCGCTCATCATCGGCGGTGGCCATAACGGCCTTGTCTGCGCCTTCTATCTCGCGCGCGCAGGGTTGAAGGTCCGTGTGCTGGAACGCCGCGACGTTGTCGGCGGCGCGGCCGTCACCGAGGAGTTCCACCCCGGTTTCCGCAACTCGACCGCGAGTTACACCGTCAGCCTGCTCCGCCCGAAGGTGATCAGGGACATGCGCCTGCACGAACGCGGCTGGCGAATCATCGAGCGGACGATCTCCAACTTCTTCCCGAACGAGAACGGATATCTCAAGCTCGGCGGGGGCGAGGATCGCACCTGGGCGGAGTTTGCGCGTTATTCGCGGAAGGATGCGGACACCTTCCCGAAATATGAGGAAGCGCTGGAACGTGTTGCCGAAGTGCTGCGTGACATGGCGCTCAAGACCCCCCCGAATGCCGGTGGTGGCATCCGCGCGCTGCTGGCGGCTGCGGCACAGGGCAAGCGCCTCGCCGGCATGTCGATCGAGGCGCAGCGCGACGTGATGGACCTGTTCGTGAAGTCGGCGCGCGACTTCCTCGATAGCTGGTACGAGGACGAATATGTTAAGGCCGCCTTCGGCTTCGACGCCGTGGTCGGCAATTACGCCAGCGTCGATACGCCGGGCAGCGCCTATGTCCTGCTCCACCACGTGTTCGGCGAAGTGAATGGCAAGAAAGGCGCTTGGGGCCACAGTGTTGGTGGCATGGGCGCGATCACCCAGTTCATGGCCGAGGCGTGCGCCGATATGGGCGTCGAGATCAGCCTGGAGGCGCCGGTCGCTAGGGTGCTGGTCGACGGCAACCGAGCCACCGGCGTGAAGCTCGAGAGCGGGGAAGAGATCGCGGCCGACATCGTCGCGGCGAATGTCGGCCCGGCCTTGCTTTACCGCCAGTTGGTCGACCGAGCCGACATGACGCCGGAATTCGCGCGACGGATGGACAATTTCAAGACTGGTTCGGGCACGTTTCGAATGAACGTCGCGCTGTCAGAATTGCCCGACTTCTCGGTGTTGCCAGGCAAGGATGTCGCGGAACATCATACCTGCGGCATCATCATCTCGCCGACGCTCGATTACATGGACAAGGCGTTCGCCGACGCGAAGGTGAAGGGGTGGTCCGACGAGCCGATCGTCGAGATGAAGCTGCCGACCTCGATCGACGACAGCCTGGCGCCGCCGGGCATGCACATCGCCAGCCTGTTCTGCCAGCAATTCGCGCCGGTATTGCCCGATGGCCGGTCATGGGACGACGAGCGGGAGGCGGCCGCCGACCTGATCATCGACACGGTCACGAAGCATGCACCGAACTTCAAGAGCGCGGTGATCGCGCGGCAGATTCATTCGCCGCTCGACCTGGAGCGGAAGTTCGGGCTGATCGACGGCGACATCATGCACGGGCACATGTCGCTCGACCAGCTCTGGGCGTCGCGGCCGGTGCTTGGCCACGGCGACTATCGGTCGCCGATCAGGGGCCTTTATATGTGCGGCGCAGGGACCCATCCGGGCGGCGGCGTGACCGGCGCGCCGGGGCATAATGCGGCGCACGAGATCATCGCCGATCGCGGGATCATGGGCCGGTGGCGGCGCTGGAAGTGACCCGGCCGCGCCTGACCGACCAATAGACCGGCAGGCCGAGCAGCAGCAGCGCGAGACCCCAGAGATCGGCCTTCAGGCCCAGGCCGTAGACCATCCACACGACGAAGATCGCGGCGATCCCGGCCGCGATCTTCAACGGCAAGTCATGAGGCAGCAGGCGGATCGCAGCGAGCGCGCACGCCAGATAAGCGAGCATGCCGGCGGCGAGCGAGATCGACGCGATGTCCTGGAAGAGCTGCCCCATCGAGCTGGCATAGTTCATCAGCGTCACCACCGTGACGAGCAGGCCCGAGACGAGGTGGGCGCGGGCCGGCGTGCCGAAGCGGCTCTCCTGGCCGAACCAGGCCGGAAACACGCCGCCGCGCGCCATCGCCCAGGGCATCTCTCCCTGCAGCAGGATGAAGCCGTTGAGTGTGCCGAAAGCGCTGATCGCGGCGAACAGGGCGACGATCTCGGCCGTGCGCGGCCCGAAGCTGCGACCCAGGAACTCGGCGATCGGGGCCGGGGAGGCTGCGGTGATCGCCGCAGGCATCATGAACATGGCGGCGCCGGAGACAAGCACATAGACGAGCCCGGTCAGCACGGTGCCGATTAGGGTGACGCGCGGCACGACGCGCGCTGCATTTTCCACCTTGTCGGCGGGGACGGTCGCGGATTCGACGCCTAGAAAGCCCCAGAAGGTGATCGCCGCCGCACCGGCGATCGCGCCGGCGCCGAGCGGTACCGGCGTGCTGGGGGCGATCGCGCCGCTGCCGTCCCGCAGCAACAGCCACGCCGCGAGGATGATGACACCCGCGAGCGGCACCAGCTTGAGCACCGTCGTCACGAACTGAACCTGGCCGGCGAGCGCTACTCCGCGGATGTTGACCGCGATCAATATCCAGATGACCGCGAGTGCTGCGATCGCTGGCAGGCCCGGTGTCGAGCCGAGTGCGGGCACGATCAGGCTGAGGGCACTGACCACGGCGACAGCGATCGCGGCGTTGCCGGCCCAGATCAGCACCCAATAGCTCCAGGCTACCGCAAAGCCGACGCCTGGGCCGAACGCTGCCTGGGTGAAGGCATAAGGCCCGCCAGCGAGCGGCAGCTTCGCGCCGAGCCGCGCGAAGACGAAGGCGAGGCACAGCGCGCCGCCGATCGTGACGAACCAGCCGATCATGCCGTTCCAGCCGAGCGGGGCGAGTGTCGCGGGCAGCATGTAGACGCCGGAGCCGATCATGTTGCCGACGACCAGCGCAAGACAGGTCCAGAAGCCCAGGGCGGCACGTGAGGGCGGTACTGACATTCGGACGATCTCCCCTATCGCGCACTCTACGGCTTGATCGGCGGCGCGCACCATGTTTCTTGGTGGCACGACATGGCAAGCATCCCCCCCTCGCAATCGACATGGCATCCGGAGAGCAGCCGCTGGCCGCCACGGCTGATCGACGCCGCGCTGGCGCTGCACGACAATGCGCTGTCGGTGGCGGAGCCGCTGCTGCGTGCGCACCTCAAGGAGGACCCGTTCGATGTTGCCGCGATCCGCATGCTGGCGGAGCTTGCCGGAAGGATCGGTCGCTACAAGGACGCCGAGACCCTGTTGCGCCGCGCGCTCGACTTGTCGCCTGAGTTCACCGCGGCGCGCGCGAACCTCGCGATCGCGCTTTACCGGCAGAACCGGTCGGCCGAGGCGATCGCCCAGCTCGACCTCGTGCTCGACGATGAGCCGGACAATCCGGGCCATGCCAATCTGAAGGCGGCGGCGCTTGGGCGGATTGGCGGTTTCGACGAGGCGATCGACCTGTACGAAGCTGTGCTGAAGGGCACGCCGCACCAGCCGCGCGTCTGGATGAGCTATGGCCATATGCTCAAGACGGTCGGTCGGCAGGCTGACGGCGTCGCGGCCTATCGCCGGGCGCTCGCGCTGACGCCCGGACTGGGCGAGGCGTGGTGGAGTCTCGCGAACCTGAAGACCGTTCGCTTCGACGAAGCCGATATCGCGGCGATGCGGTCTGCCCTTGGCCGCGACGATATTTCGGCCGAGGACCGTTTCCATCTCGATTTCGCGCTCGGCAAGGCATTCGAGGATCGCAAAGAGGCGGATGCCGCGTTCGGTCATTATGCGGCGGGCAATGCGCTGCGGCGGACGAAGATCGTCTATGATGCGGACGAGACCGAGGCGTTCGTCGACCGGAGCGTGGCACTTTTCACGCCAGATTTCTTTGCCGCACGGGCGGGGCAGGGGTGCGACGCGTCCGATCCGATCTTCATCCTGGGCATGCCGCGCGCCGGATCGACACTGGTCGAGCAGATCCTGTCGAGCCACCCGCTGGTCGAGGGGACGTCGGAGCTTCCCGATATTCCCTTCCTCGCCCGGCAGATCGCTGATTATCCTCAGGGCGTGGATGCCCTTGCGCCGTCGCGCCTTCGTGAGATCGGCGAGGAATATCTGCGCCGGGCGAGCGTTCAGCGGCGCACCGACCGCCCTTTCTTCATCGACAAGCTGCCCAACAACTGGGCGCATCTGCCGTTCATCCACTTGATCCTGCCCGGGGCGAAGATCGTCGATGCGCGGCGCCATCCGCTCGGCTGCTGCTTCTCCAACTTCAAGCAGCATTTCGCGCGAGGGCAGGCGTTCACCTACGCGCTTGAGGACATGGGGCGATATTATCGCGACTATGTGCGGCTGCTGGCGCATGTCGACAGGGTGCTGCCCGGCCTCGTCCACCGCGTGATCTATGAGCGGATGGTGGACGATACCGAAGTTGAAGTGCGGGCGTTGCTGGGGGCGTGCGGACTGGAGTTCGACCCGGCCTGCCTCGATTTTCACAAGACCGAGCGCGCGGTTCGCACCGCGAGCTCGGAGCAGGTGCGCCGGCCTATCTTTCGCGAAGGCACCGAAAGCTGGAAACCGTTCGAGCCGTGGCTCGACCCGCTGAAGGCAGCGCTGGGCGACGTGCTGGACAGTTATCCGGGCGTGCCCGCCTTCGTCTGAACGTTGCAAAACTGTCACGATGCGGCCGCGAAATGATTTGAGGCGCCCGTTGCGATTGACGGATGTTGCGGCCGCGAACAGCATCCCGACAGATAATTTCATCGGGGGCCCACGATGCATGTCACCAAGCGTAAACTCGCCGTCACCGCTCTGCTCGCCTGCACGAGCCTGGCACCCCCGGCGTTCGCACAATCGACGTCCGCCGACACCCAAGAGGCTGCTCCCAGCGGGCAGGACGACATCATCGTCACCGCGCAGAAGCGCGAGGAGAATATCCAGAACGTGCCGATCAGCATCCAGGCGATCGGCACGAAGAAGCTCGACCAGCTGAACATCACCAACTTCGCCGAATATTCCCAGTTGCTGCCGTCGGTATCCTTCCAGGCGCTGGGTGGCACGCCCGGCACCAATGTCGTCTATATGCGCGGCGTCGCGTCGGGCGGCGACGGCAACCATTCGGGGTCGCTGCCGTCGGTCGGCGTCTATCTCGATGAGCAGCCCGTCACCACGATCGGCGGCAACCTTGACGTCCATGTCTACGACATCGCCCGCATCGAGAGTCTCGCCGGCCCACAGGGCACGCTGTACGGCGCATCGTCCGAGGCGGGTACGGTCCGCATCATCACGAACAAGCCCGATACGAGCGGTTTGTACGGCCGAGTCGACGGAGAGGTGAACAGCGTCAACAAGGGTGGCGTGGGCGGCAAGCTGGAGGGCATGATCAACGTGCCCATCTCGCAGGACATCGCGTTCCGCGCGGTCGGCTTCTACCAGAAGGACGCCGGCTATATCGACAACGTGCCCGGCTGCCGCAGCTTCCTGCCCGAAACCAATCCGCTCGGATGCACGGCAACGAATGGCGGCATCTCGGTCAACAACGCCAAATTCGTGAAGAAGGACTATAACGACACGGAGATCTGGGGTGGCCGCGCCGCGCTGAAGATCGACCTGGACGACAACTGGACGATCACGCCTGCGGCGATCTATCAGGATACCCGCTCGCACGGCAGCTACGGCTATGATCCCCGGGTCGGTGACCTCAAGGTCCAGCATTTCTATCCCGAATATCGGCGGGACCGCTTCATCCAGGCGGCGCTGACGATCGAGGGCAAGCTCGGCAATTGGGATCTCACCTATGCCGGTGCCTATCTCGACCGGAAGGATTTTTCCTCGACCGACTATACCGATTATGCCGAGCAATATGACCATCTCTATGCGTCGGTCGGCGGCATCAGCAACTATTTCTACTTCAAGAATGCTGCCGGTGCGACGATCGACCCGCGCCAGAACGTGCTCGGCAGCGATCACTTCAAGAAGATGAGCCAGGAGTTCCGCGTCGCCTCGCCGCAGGGTGAGCGGTTCCGCGTGGTGGCCGGCGCCTTCTATCAGCGCCAGAGCAACGACATCCACCAGGATTACCAGGTGCCGGGTCTTGCGCCGGAGCTGTCGGTGAACGGCTCCCCCGGGACCTTGTGGCTCACTCAGCAGCACCGCGTCGACAAGGATTACGCGATGTTCGGGGAGGCTGCCTTCGACATCCTGCCGAACCTGACCTTCACGGCGGGCGGTCGCGCCTTCATCTATGATAATTCGCTGATCGGTTTCTTCGGCTTCGGACGCAATCCGGGCAACGGTTTCTCGGATTCGCCGCCCAACGCCGCCGGCAGCAACCGCACCGGCGTCGCGCAATGTTTCACGACCTCGGGCCAGCGGCTCTATGATCGCGATACCGATACCTATAGCAGCTCGCTCACCCTGCTTCCGCCGGCGGTCGCGGGCAGCCCGTGCACCAACCTGGCCGTCTACGCGGCCGGTCGGGGGCTGCAACCGGTCAACACGCAGGGCCAGGGGTTCACGCACAAGCTGAACCTCACATGGAAACCCGTTCAGGATGTGCTGCTCTATGCCACATGGTCGCGCGGTTTCCGGCCGGGCGGCATCAATCGGCGCGGTACTATCCCGCCTTATGCAGCGGATTATCTGACCAATTACGAGATCGGCTGGAAGACCACGCTTGCCGGCGGCAAGCTTCGTTTCAACGGTGCCATCTATCAGCAGGAATGGAAGAAGTTCCAGTTCTCCTTCCTTGGCCAGAACAGCTTCACCGAAATCCACAACGGCCCGGATGCGCGGATTCGCGGTATCGAGATGGATGCCAATCTCAATCTCGGCGCGCTCGTGCTGACCGCGGCGGGGTCGTACACCGACGCGAAGACCAGGAAGAATCTGTGCCTGTTCGACGACCCGAGCTTCTCCTGCACCCTGCCGGGGCCGGGGGGCGAGGCCAACCTCATCTCGGCTCCGGCGGGTACGAGGCTGCCGGTCACGCCGCGCGTCAAGGTTAATGCCACGGCGCGCTACACCTTCGACCTCGGTTCGATAAAACCCTATATCCAGGGTATCGTGGCGCATCAGAGTTCGGCGGCATCGGATATCCGCACCGCGGTCATTCAGACCGGGACAGGGGCAGTGGTCAACCCGGCCGCGCTGCAGGGGCGCCTGCCGGCCTATACCATCGCCAATTTCGCGATCGGTACGGATCTGGGCAGCTATTCGCTCGAGTTCTTCGTGCAGAACGCCTTCGACGAGCGCGGCCAGCTTTCGCGGTTCCAGGAATGCGGAAGTTGCTCGCAGCGGCCTTATATCGTTCCGGTCACGCCGCGCACGATCGGCGTGAGGGCGGGCGCGAAGTTCTGAGAACGCAAGGCGGCGGGCAAGGCCCGCCGCCTTCTTTCCCGTATCGGCCGATCTCCGAAGCACATAGCCCGAAACGTGGATTGATACCGGTGTCATGTACTGGCATAGTCAGGCGAGGGAAGGCGGGATGTAACCGTCTCCTGTAAGGGAGAGAGCGCGTGACATTGGCCCTTCGCACGTCCTGGATCGCGTTGGGGATCGCACTGGCCGCCAGCAGCGCCCATGCCCGGTCAGCGCCCGATCCTGCCGGCTTGCTGTTCCGCGTCTCCGCCGACCAGAGCCTGATCGCCGAGCGCGCCGGGGGCGAGGCTGAACCCAATTTCCAGAGCAATGTCGCGATCGTGCCCGGCGGCAAGTCGGGCGGGGCGATCCGGTGGGAAGACGATGGCTATGTGGCCTGGCGCGCGCCGGGTAATATCTATGCCCAGCGCGGCACGCTTTCCTTCTTCTGGCGGCCGCGCACGCCGGTGGGTGAGGCCCCGTTTGCGATCTTCCGCGTTGGATTCGCCGATCATTCGAGCTGGGACATGGCGTTCCTGCGCATCGACTGGAACGGTCACGGCTTCGATGCCTTCGTTACCGATGCCAATCTCGCGCGGAGTCGCGTGTCGTTCCGGATCGACCAGTTGCCCGCCGCGGACCAGTGGAAGCATATTGCCTTTTCGTGGGACGAGGGTGTCGGCGTTCGGCTGTTCGTCGACGGCAAGGAAGTGGCACGCAAGGACGGCAAGGCCGATCTCGATTCCGGTCTCGATCAGTTCGGCCTGGCCGGGCGGATCATCTCGCCGCATCAGGTGCAGAGCCGCTACCACTTCATGCGTGGCAGCGACGTCGATGAAATCCGCGTCTATGATCATATGCTCGCCGCCGCCGATGTCGCGGCACTGGCCGACAATCGCGAGCCGGCCGCAGCCCCTGCCGGCACCGAAGCAGCGCGGCGCGTCGCCTGGCTCCATCGCTTCGGCTGGGATACTGCATCGCCGCCCGCGCTGACGAGCAATACCACCAGCATCCGCAAGGTCGAGTTTGCCGATGCGAGGGATCTGAAGCAGTGGAACTGGAAGGGGATCGACGGGATTGCGGAGACGACCTGGCCGGGCGTGTACAACCGCTCGCGCCTGCCCGGACGCAACGATTATTTCCAGCTGCCTGACTGGAACACCTATGTCGAGGGCGGCAAGACTTATGATCTGACGGTGCCGGCGGGCGTGCACTTCAACCGGGTCGAGATCCGGGGTGCTGCCTATGGTTCGCTGAGCTGGTCGGAGGACGGTGCGTCGTACGCCACGCTGGGACGGCGCCCGCAGGGGATGGTGCGCAGCATCGACAGCTTCGGGCGCAGGGCGGGCGGGAAGCTGCGCTTCGCGAACACCGCGCAGGAGACACCGATCCAGGAAATCTGGGCCTATGAGGTGACCGACGCGGCCGAGCCCGAGGGCAGCTTCACGCTGAGTTACACCGTGCAGGCCAATGCCGCGCCGGCCTTTGCCGCGCTCTCCGCGCTTAACGACTATATCGCCGGTCGCTATGCCCCGGACGAACGCACGACGGTGGTGGCGCTGCCCGCCGGTGCGCGTGCCGCGGCGGGTGCCGGCAACGCGGCTGCCACGACCGCGGCCGTACATGTCGAGGGTAGCGCGCCGATCGTCCATATCCTGGTCCCGTCGGGCTTTGGCGATGCGTTTCCCGGGCGCCCCTCCGCACGCTCATGGAACTATGGCTGGGAGAATATGCATGACGGGCTCGACGGCATCGCGCTCGATATCCCGGGGCTGAAGGCGACCCCCGGTGCGGACGGGCTGATCCCGCTCAATATCCGGGTGAAGGACCCGATCTGGCCAGGCCGCGACATGATCGACGTGTCGGTCTCGGTGCGGCCGGGGGAGAAACGGACCGTCTGGCTTGACCTGCGCGATCGTATTCTGACTGACGACAGCCTATTTCTGACCATGGCCTCCGCCGCGCCCGATTTTGGGGCGCAGTCGCTTGATGGGATGAAAGTGCGGCTGGTGTTCAAGGATCGCGCGGCCGCGCTGCCGGAGCATATCGCCGACCGGTTCAACCAGGTGAAGGACAATTGGGGTTTCCTGGTCGAGGAGCATACCTCGTCCAAGCGCGCCGGGCTCTATCGTCGCCTCTATACCGATGTCTCCGACCTGCTGCGGGTCGACCCCGACAACGCCGAGGCTCGGCGCTATTGGGCCGACATCAGCTATGGCGAGCATAATTTTCCGGCCTTTACCCAGCCCCAGGCGCCGGCCGGCGTACCGCTCTGGGCGTTCCGGCAGCTCGAGGATCTAAAGCTGGTCCGCCAGTTCGTGACCTGGTGGATCGACAACCGACAGGTGCCCTATGGCGATTTCGGTGGCGGCATCTCAGACGATACCGATCTGGTGCAGCAATGGCCGGGCCTCGCGCTGATGGGGGTGGAACCGGACAAGATCAACGCATCGGTCCGTGCGCTGTCCGACGCTGCATATGCCAACCGCATGATCACCAATGGGCTCGGCACGATCACCACCGACGAACTGCATGCCTATGAGGAAGGGCTCAACAGCGACGCTGAACGGCTTTACCTCAATTGGGGCGAGCCCAAGGCGGTCGAGCGGCTGATGGCGACTGCTCGCGCGCTGTCCGGTGTGGTTCAGAAGAATTCAGCCGGTCACTTGCATTTCGCCAGCAACTGGTACGGCGGCACGAAGATGTACCGCGAGGGACCGTGGGAATGGCAGAAGCCCTACAGCTTTACGGTGATGCACGCGCCGATCCTGATCGGCCTCTATAACGGGAACCCAGCTGCTCGCGGACTTGTGACCGGTACGATGGACGGCTGGATGGCACATGGCCGCCAGGACAAGGACGGGAACTGGACATACCCGAACGAAATCAACTGGCGTACCGACGCGGAGCGGGCGGGCGATGGCGGAGGCGTGTCGACGCCGCTTCAATCGGCCTGGGCGGCGTGGCGCTTCACCGGCGACGAGAAATATCTCTGCCCGGTGCTGGGGCGCACGGCGAAGAGCGGGCCTGCGTCCCTCGCCGATATCAACGAGAATGCGGTCGATGCACTCGATCGTCGAAAGGATTGGGGGGCGGCCCTGATCGCGAAGGCGACGGGCGGCGGCGCATTCGAACGCTATGCGGCATGGAACGCGACCGGCGACACCAAATGGCTCGACGCGCTGCACGCCGATGCGATCGCCGACAAGGCGCAGCATCGATATATGTACACCGAAGGGCATTGGTGGTCCGACCGGGTCGATCAGCCCAACGAGATTCTGCAGCGCGAACGGCTGGGCGGGATCGCCCTGCGCCGGAACCAGACTTGGCCGGGCAACAGCGTAAGCTGGCGGTTCGCCGAGGCGGGCGCGGCGGAGCAGGTGGCCATTCTGGTGCCCGGCGCGACCATGGGCACGTTCAAGGTGATCGCCTGGAACACCAGCGGCAGGCCGCAAAGGGCGGACATGACGGCATGGAACGTGACCGCGGGGCGGTGGAAAATGACGGGGTCTTCCGGCACTAGCGAGATCACGCTTGAACGTAGCGCGTCGATCCCGTTGGTTTTCGCGCCAGGGGAGAATGTGTTCGAGTTCGCGCTGGTCGCGCCGGGCGTGCCGACGGATCAGCGGGCGGATCTTGGGATTGGCGTCGACGATATTGCGGTGACGAAGCGCGTGGTGACCGTCACGGTTCACAGTCTCGGCGCGATCGATGCGCCCGGCGGAACGCTGTCGCTGGAAGACGCTGCGGGTCGGGTGCTCGTGACCGCCTCGGTGCCGCCGCTGGCGGCGCCGCTCGATCTTCAGTCGAAGACGGCAAAGGTGAAGCTCATTGTGCCGGCAGGCGCGGTGCGGGTTCGGGTCGCGCTGGCGGGCAATGCGCCGGAGACGACCTTGTTGAACAATGTCGTTGCGTTTCCTGCCAGATAGCCCCGGCGTAAGGCGGTTGGCTTTGCAGGTCCGATGCTCTCCCGGATCACGGGACCCGTCATGCTGGCCCTGCGGGGAGGGAGGTGAGGCTGGCCCAGAAGCGTTCCGCCGCCGCACTTTGCGGCGCAAGAGGGCGAAACAGGCCGATTTCGATCGGGACGTCCCACTCGGGTCCTCCCGCGCGCACCAGTGTGCCGGCCGCCATGTCCTTTGCGGCAAGTCCCGCCGGCAGCCAGGCGATGCCAACACCCTCGCGCACCTTGCCAAGCAGTGTCGCCGCGAGTTGGGCGGAGAACACGCTCTCAAGCGCCGGTATCCGGTCTGCGATATGATGCGCCGCAAAGATCCGGCCGAGCCCGGATTCTTCGGTGTAGGACAGCAGGGGCAGGGGGACGCTCATCTGATCGAGCGACCAGCGCCGGGCTCCGGCCGCGTCCGGCGCGGTCAGTGGTACGAGCGAGTCCATTCCCACGGCGATCGATCTGAAACGGCTGGGTTCGAACCTGCTCGCTGCCAGTGCGTGGCGATGACAGAGCAGGAATTGCGCCTGGCCCTGCAACATCAAGTCCTCGCACCCAGCCATGGTATCGGAGAACAGTCGCATGGGGCCGATCGGGCCACGTTGCTCGACCTGGCGGATCCAGCCGGGAAAGAAGGTGAAGGCGAGCGCGTGTGTCGCGGCGAAACGGAGCGTGGCCGCGTCGCTATCGCTGGATTCCGCCGCATCCCGCGCATCGCGGCGCAAAAGCTCGATCGTTTCGATCAGCCCGGCCGTGCCTTGGTTGAATTGAACGCCGGCCGGCGTCAGCGTCGCACCGCTGGACGACCGGATGAATAGGGCTACACCGACCCAACTCTCCAACGCCCGGATCCGGCGACCGAAGGCGGGCTGCGCGATGCCGCGCGCTTCGGCGGCGCGGGAGAAGCTGCCGCTTTCAGCAAGCGCCACGAAATCCTCAAGCCACGCCAGTTCCACGATATGCCGATCCCGCACTGCCCCCACTATCGGTGGGAATAGCAGGGCGTGGCGCGGAGACCTAACCGCGCCGCGGGCGCTGATTTCAAGGCAGGAGCCGGCTGATGGCGGACAATGGTAACGGCATGATCAATCGGCGCGATATGTTCGGCACGGCGCTTGTCGGCACCGCGGCGGCGCTGGTCGGTTCCGGCGAGACGCTGGCGGCGGTCGCGCGAACGCCTGCCATACCCGATTGGCGCCGCGGCCATGACAATCAGCGTATCGCGGATCTGGGCGATGGGCGCTTCCTCAATCCGCTGCTGGCGGGCGACCATCCGGATCCGGCGATCCTGAAGGACGGCAGCGACTATTACATGACCTTCTCCAGCTTCGATTCCTATCCGGGGATTCCGATCTGGCATTCCCGCGATCTCGTGAACTGGCAGCCGCGTGGCGCTGCGCTGACCAGGAACATAGGGTCGGTCTGGGCTGTCTCGCTGGAGAAGCATGGCGGGCGCTATTTCATCTATATCCCGACCAAGGCATCGCCCAATTCGATCTGGGTGATCTGGGCCGATCATATCGACGGCCCCTGGAGCGAGCCGGTCGATCTGGGCCTGCACCGTCATATCGATCCGTGCCATATCGTTGGGGAAGACGGATCGCGCTGGCTGTTCCTGTCGGGCGGCGACCGCATCCGGCTGAGCGAGGATGGACTGTCCACGGTCGGCGAGGTCGAGCATGTCTATGATCCCTGGCATTATCCCGACGATTGGGATGTGGAGGGATTTTCGCCAGAAGGACCGAAGCTGGTCCGGCACGGCGGCTGGTTTTACATGATCACTGCTGTGGGCGGCACCGCCGGGCCGCCCACCGGGCATATGGTGATCGCGGCCCGATCCCGGTCCCTTCACGGTCCATGGGAGAATTGCCCACACAACCCCCTGGTCCGCACCGTCGACAATGACGAGAAATGGTGGTCGCGCGGCCATGCCTCGCTGGTCGAGGCGCCGGACGGCAGTTGGTGGTCGGTCTATCACGGGTTCGAAAACGGGTTCTGGACACTTGGTCGTCAGGCGCTGCTCGACCCGATCGAATGGACCGCCGATGGCTGGTTCCGGATGAAGGGCGGTGATCTTTCGTCGCCGATTGCGAAACCCAAGGGTGGTGAGGCGCTGCCCCATGGCCAGCCACTATCCGATGATTTCAAGACGTTGGCGCTCGGCAGCAAATGGAATTTCTTCAAGCCGGGCCTGCGGGAAGGCGCGCGGGCCCGCGTCGAGAAGGGTGTCCTGATCCTCACCGCGAGTGGTGCCGCGCCGGTCGATTCATCGCCGCTGCTGCTGATCGCCGGCGATCTTGGCTATCAGGTCGAATGCGATATCGAGATCGCGCCGGGTGGTACGGCAGGGCTCGTACTGTTCTATGACGAGAAGCTCTATTGTGGGCTCGGGTTCGACCAGGATCGCTTCGTCACGCACCAATATGGCATCGAGCGCGGCAGACCCGCCAATCCGCATGGGCGGAAGATGCGGATGCGGATCGCCAACAAGCGCCATATCGTCGCGATACATACCAGCGGGGATGGCGGACTGACCTGGGTTCGCTTCGATCGCGGGATGGAGGTCTCGGGATACCACCATAATGTCCGTGGCGGTTTCCTGATGCTGCGGCCCGGGCTCTATTCGGCTGGAGCCGGAGAGGCGCGGTTCTCCAATTTCACCTACCGAGCACTATAGCCTCGATCAGGCAAGGCCTTGGGTCTTCGCCCATTCGATGAACAGGTTGGGCCATGCCTCGACCGGTTTGCCGATCGTCCTGCGCAGGCCGAAACCGTGGCCGCCATTGGTGAACAGGTGAGTCTCGACCGTGATGCCCTGCGCCTTCAGCGCCGCGCGGAACAACAGGCTGTTCTCGACCGGCACGGTCGCGTCGTCCTCGGCATGGAGGAGGAAACAGGGCGGGGTCTGCTTCGTGACGTTGCCGGCGGGGGTGTGCGCCCGTTCCAGTGCGGGGCCGGCATCCTTGCCGATCAGTTGCTCGCGCGAGCCGGCATGGGCCACCGGCAAGGTCATCGACTGTACCGCATAGATTGGTGCAGCGACGAACGGGCGTGCGCTGAGCTTGTCGGCGCCATCGACCGGATTGTAGGTCTTCGCCGCAAACCGGGTGGCGAGATCGCCGCAGAGATGACCGCCGGCGGAAAAACCCATTGCCGCCACGCGGTCGGGGTCGATCGCGAAATCTCGCGCGCGGTAGCGGATCAGCCGCATCGCGCGCTGTGCGTCCGACAGGGCGACATCCGATCCGGCCCGCCAGCCGTCGCCCGGCAGGCGGTAGAACAACACGAACACCGTGTAGCCGCGGGCGCTGAGCCACTGGGCGATCTCATAGCCTTCCTTGTCGATGACAATGCGCAGATAACCGCCACCGGGCATCGCGAGAACGGCGGCGCCATTGGGGATACGGGGCCGGAATACGACAAGGCGCGGGCGGGTGATGCCCCGCACCGCTCGATCGGGCAGGTCGGGGTCGGTGCCGCGTTGATCGACCGTCTCGACTGGCGGGACGGCCGGCATGCCCGGCGCGCCTTCAGGCCAGAGATCGATTGTCTCCACCGGATCGGGAAGGCCGGGCACTGGCGCTTCGCCGGCTTTGGCCGGAGGTGGAGTCTGCGGCCATGCGCTCGTCGCAACGCTTGCCGCCAGAGTTCCAAGGATCAGGTCGCGGCGATCGAACATGGAACCTCCGGAAAAAAGAAACGGACGCCGCCAGGTGAGCGCGCGTCCGTCAGGATAGTCCAAGGGGGGGGACGGACTTACATCTTCACGCGTGCGCCAACCAGGATCGTGCGCCCGAAATGATTGTTCTCGTAACTCCGGTTTGCGTCGATGTCGTTGTAACGATAGCGATATTCGTCAGTCAGGTTCACGCCCTCGACTGACATTTCGAGCCATTCGGTGAAGCGATAGCGCACCGAGGCATCAATGTTGATCGTCGAGCCATAGCCTTCGAACAGGTTGCCATTGGCGCTGCCCTGGTCGACATAGGGACCGCGATAACTGATCGAGCCTCGGGCGCTGAACTTCTTGTCTTCATAATAGAGCGTGCCGTTGATCGCCGTCTTCGAAAGGCCGTACAGGGTCGACGTGCGTGTAGTCGCGACGTTTGGCCCGAACGCGCCGGTCGAGGTTTTCACCACCGTCGTCGGGCCGGCCAACGTATAGGATGCGCTTGAATCGATGAAGGTTGCGTTGGCGATGCCGCCCAAGTTCGACAGGAAGCCGGGCAGGAACTTGAAGGGGGCCTGGATCGACAGCTCGATGCCCTTCAGGCTTGCGCCCGTCCCGTTCACGTTGCCGGTGATCGTGTAGATCTGGTTGGGATCGAAGTTGATATAGGCCGGCGAGCTGGTCGGGAGCACTGACTTCGGCAGGCCGGTCGAGGCGAAGGTGCCGCTATAGGTTTGGGCGACCGGGAAGCTTTCCACGTTCTTCTTGAACACCGCGACCGAGGCGATCGACTGCGGCGCGAAATACCATTCGAGCGCAAGGTCGTATGCGGTGGCCCGGAACGGATTGAGGAGTGGGTTGCCGAAAGTGATGCGATAGTTGAAGCCGTCCACCGAACCGCCGGGCGTCAGATTGCCCAGGGTCGGCCGCGTGATGACCCGCGAAATCGCGCCGCGCACCACGACATTCTCTATCGGAAACAGGGCGACGTTCAGCGACGGAAGCCAATCATCATAGTCGCGCGTGACTGACACCGCCGTGCCGCTGTTCAGTCCGGTCGACGACTGGTCCGTATGGGCATAGCGAACGCCGGCATTGGCCGCGTAACGAAGGCCGAAGAGATCGCCCTTTACATCGACCTGGAAATAGCCGCCCTTGACCGTCTCGGTCACGCTGCGGGTATTGCCGGCGTCGACCAGCGGAGTGCGGCTGTAGAGTTTGGTAAGCGCCGCCGCAGCATCGATGTTCGGGACAAGCCACTGAGTGGTCGTGCCGGTCGGCTGGCCGGCATTGCCCAGATTGATGGTGTCGGACATGGCCGGCGTTGCCTGAAAGCCGTAGATGGCCGAGGGGCCGAACACGGTGCTCGCCGAGCAGTCGATCGTGCCCAGCACAAGATCCTTGCCACCATTGCCGCACACCGCAGTGTCGCGCAGGAAGCCGACCGTATTGAAGCTGAAGCGGCGATACACCGCGCCGGCCTTGAGCTTGAAGCCGTCGACGACATCCCATTCGGTGCGGAGTTGGGCAGTGCGGAACTTGTTGGTGGTGTTTGACGGACGATCGCGAATTTCGGCGAGCTGGAAGTTCGCCGGGTCGGTCACGCTCGTGCCGAAGGTCAGCGTCGGGCTGGCCGCGTTGCGATAGTCGTATTTGTAGCCGGCGGCGTCGCGATCATCATAGACGAAGGTCGTCTCCACGGGGATATCAGCGCTGGATTTCGAGAATCCGCCGAGCAGGGTGAACCGTAAGCTGTCGGTCACGTCCTGATCCCAGGTGCCGCCAAGCTGGTAGAATTCGGTCTGCGACTTGCGCAGATAATGCTCGGTGCGGACCCAGGCATCGTTCAAGGTCGCCGCGATCAGGTTGTTGTTGCTGTCATAGACTGGGTTCAGCACATCGATCGAGCGCTCGTTGCTGCGCAGCAGGACCTCGGCCCATTTCTCCTCACGCTCTTCCTTGAAACGCGAATAGAGGCCGTCGATCGAAACCTTGGTGGAATCCGTCGGCGCGAACTGGATGCTGGCGGTGATGCCGAGCCGTTCGCGCCGATGATCGATCACGCCATAGCGTGGGATACGCGGATGGAAGGCAAGCGCCGCCTTGTCGCAGGCGGCATTCTGGAAATAGGTGCCACCCGTGTTGGCGCGGGGTGTCGTCGGGACGTTTGGGGCACCTGTGGCCGTATTGTAGAAGCAGGGCGTTCCGTCGACGGAGTCGAAGCGCGCCTGCGCCCAGCGGACCGAATTGTTACCGAGCTCGAGCGTGTTGATCTTCGAATAGGCGGCTGAAACCGACGCGCCGAAGGTCCCGGCGTCGTTCCGCCACGACAGCAGTCCCGCGACGCGCGGGCCGACCTTCTTGCTGAGATCGTTGTACGATGCCTGGGCCGAGAGGGCACCGGTGAAACCGGCCTTGCCGCCAAGCGGATTCCCCGTGTTCAGATCGACCACCGCGCCGAGCGAGCCTTCGTCGAGCGATGCCTCGGCCGTCTTGTGGACGACGATCGAACTGAACAACTCGGAGGCGAAGACATTGAAATCGAAGGCGCGGTCGCGGTTGGCGCTGGCGCCGTCGGTCGACGTCGCGACCGTTTCCATGCCGTTGACCCGAACGCGGGTGAACTGGGCGCCGAGGCCGCGAACGGTGATAGCGCGGCCTTCGCCGCCATCGCGCTGGATAGTGATGCCCGGGATACGCTGCAGCGATTCGGCTAGATTCTGGTCGGGGAACTTCGCGATATCCTCCGCGACGATGGCATCGACGGCTGAAACGGAATCGCGCTTCATGGTCAAAGCCTGTTCGAGCGAGCGCCGGAAACCGGTGACGACGATATCCTGCTCGTCGGCCGGGACCTGTTCCTCCACGGGCGCACCGGGAGCCCTGCTTTCCTGCGCGTCGACGGACGGTTGGACAGGGGCTGGGGCGGTTGGCGTCTCCGCTGGCTTGATCTCGGCCGCCGTCGCGATCGCCGGCATCAACAGGCCGATCGCCAGCGCCCCGACGGATGCGCTCGCGGCTTTCCGAGAGATTGCGCCCCGCGAGGCTCGAGCTGAATTCCCCATTTCCCCACACCCCTTCCTGCGCCGCTTTGCGACGTTGCTGACACCGGTGGCCGAACAGGGCGACCAAGCCGCCCATCAAGGCCGTCGATACATTTGAAGAGGGAGGCCATGACGCGGCCAGCGATTCGCCCTCTCCTACGGTGACCAATCTCGGCTGATCTTCCTCAGCTGCAACTTGTCGCCTTTGGTAACCGGTGTCAATGCCTATGGACAATGATCCTTGCCGGTCTTTTTGAAGGCGGCGCTGTCGATGGATCGTGCGCAATAGCGAGGTGGGCGCTCAGCTTCCGGGCTGGATGTAGGGAATCCGGGCGAACAATTCTCGCTGCCACTTGCGCGGATCGTTCTCGATCTGGCTGCGCGCGTCGAAGATCATCGTCGGACGATGGATCAGATCGTAAACCGGCCATTCGGGTAGCCCGACATGGTTCGGATCGCCGGTTCTGGCGAAGGCGACGAAGCTTTCCTGCAGCGCGGCCGAGGCTGCTCGCGCGTCGGCGGCGATGCCGGTCTGCGATCCCTTCGCGCCGAGCGTGCCAAAAACCAGCGCGATATCGAGCGAATGATAGGCCCCGCGCCGGGGATCGGTGCGCGAGGTGAAATCGAGCTGATAGACCCATGCATTGGTCTTTGCCTGGGCCCTTGCCTCTGCCTCGATCACCTGGCCGCGCCAGCTTCGGCCGGCGGTGGTCGCCTGGTAGAAGATATCGGCTGGCGACCATTCGGGAAAACGGCCTCGATATTCGGCGACCACCCATTCCGGTAGTGCATCGATGCGCAGTTCCGGCGCGATGTGCTCCGCGAGATTGTCCCAGGTAAAGCTCTGCACCCGCGGCGAATCCGGCGATATGAAGGCGCGGGTCTCGTCATGCGTATTGCCGAGGATCATCGGGATCGCGTTGGATTGCGGGTTGGCGTCCGGCCAAAAAGGGTGGCGGACCAGCCATTTCATGTCAAGCACCGGTCCGAAATACACGCTACCGCCAAGGATCGGATCGATCGTGTCGAGCGCGGCGACCAGCTTTTCGGTCGGCATGGTCAGCAGGGCTGACAGGTCCTTTTCGCTGGCGCCGAGCGTGGCCAGATAGGCCCGCGCGCGGCGGGTGGCGTTGAGCGGGCCCGAGGCGGTCACCTGCTGGCCACTCATTGTCGCGGCACGGTGGAACAGGCCCCTGGCGGCAGGCATGCCCATCATCGTCGCGATCTTGGCACCGCCGCCCGACTGGCCGAACACCATCACGCGAGACGGATCACCGCCGAATGCGCCGATATTGTCGCGCACCCATTTGAGGGCAAGGATCAGGTCGAGTTGGCCGTTGTTGCCACTGTCGGGGAACCGCGGATCGAGCCGCGCCAGATAAAGATAGCCGAACGCATTGAGCCGATGGTTGACGGTGACGACCACCACATCGCCCCGTGCCGCCAGCGCCTGTCCATCATTGAGCGCGTCAGTGCTGCTGCCGTTCGAATAGGCGCCGCCATGGATGTAGAGCATGACCGGCTTCTTCGCGGCCGGATTGGCTTCGGCGGTCCAGATGTTGAGGAACAGGCAATCCTCGCTCTGCGCGCCGTAACGATCGTCCTTCTGCGGTGCCACCGGTCCGAACGCCCGGGCAAGGATTGTCTCGCCGGCGCGGGATACCGGCCGGGGCGGCTGGAAGCGCTCGGCGGTACCGTAGCGAATGCCGCGAAACGCGAGGACACCGCCTTCGTTCGATCCAGCGAAGACGCCTGACGATGTCCGAACGCTGCCGGATCGCGCTGCCTGCGCTGAACCGGCGATGATCAGCGCCGCACCGGCGCCGATCAGGCCACGTCGCGAGATTCCGTCATCGGCGTACATCGAGTCCGCCCGCGAGATAGGCGTCGATATCGGCCTGGCGGAACAGGCTTGCATCACCCGGGAGCGAATGTTTCAATGCTGTGAGGGCAAGGCCGGTGCGCGCTGCCTCGGCGATGTCGCCGCCCGAGCGGAGCGCGTGGAGCACGCCGACCGCAAAGGCATCGCCCGCGCCGATCCGGTCGACGATCCCCGCGAGCAGCACCTCCTCGGTCTGGGCATGCTCGCCGCGGCCATCGATCCGCGCCGAGAGGCGGTGCCGGTCGGCATCTTCGACGTGCCGCGCAGTGGAGGCGATCAGCTTCAGCTTGGGAAAGGCGGCGAAAGCGGCTTCCGACGAAGCGAGGCGGCGGTCCTCGCCGTCGCCGCCGAAATCCTTTCCGAGCAGCAGGGCGACGTCGCGGTGGTTGCCGAACATGATGTCGGCATGCTGAACGAGCCTCGTCAGCACGCCGCGCGGGTCGCTGTCCCAGCTTTCCCAGAGCCGCGCGCGATAATTGCCGTCGAACGAGACGGCTATGCCACGCGCGCTCGCTGCCTCGGCAGCGGCGATAGCGGCTTCGGCAGGAACGGGACCGAGGGCAGGGGTGATGCCTGAAAGGTGGAGACGGTCGGCCCCCGCCAGCAGCCGGTCCCAGTCCCACGCGCTTGCCGGCGCTTCGGCGAAGGAGGAGCCAGCACGATCATAGATCACATCGGTCGCGCGCATGCCGGCACCGCTGGTGACGAAATACAACCCCATGCGATTGCCGCTGAAGCGCACGCCCGAGCAGTCGACGCCATTGGCGCGCATGCCGGAGATGGCGGCGCGGCCGAGATCATTGTCGGGCACGGCTGTGACCATGCCGACATCATGGCCCAGGCGGGCAAGGCCGCTCGCCACATTGGCTTCGGCGCCGGCGATCCACACGTCGAGCTTTGGCGTCTGGAGCAGCAATTCCCGTCCCGGGGGCGAGAAGCGCAGCATGATTTCACCGAAGGCGACAAATTTGCTCATGGGATTCCCGCTTCTCCGTTCGCCTTCGCATGATCGAAGGTCGGTGCTTCCTGTGAAGGAAAGAACCAGGCTTCGACAAGGTCGGTCGGAACGGAAATCGGGAGATTCATCGAGCGAGCCATCCGCCATCGACGGCGAGGATATGACCCTGGACATAATCGGCGGCGGCGGATGCGAGAAAGACGGCGGCGCCGCCGAGATCGGATGCGTTGCCCCAGCGACCTGCGGGGATGCGTTCGAGGATCGATCGGTTGCGCGTCTCGTCGGCCTGGAGCGCGGCGGTATTGTTGGTGGCGATATAGCCCGGGGCGATCGCGTTGACGTTGACGCCCTTGCCCGCCCATTCGTTGGCGAGCAGCCTGGTCAGTCCGCCGATGCCGGCCTTGGAGGCGGTGTAGCTGGGCACGCGGATGCCGCCCTGGAAGGTGAGCATCGAGGCGATGTTGATGATCTTGCCATTGCCTTTCGCGATCATGTGGCGACCTGCCGCCTGGCACAGGAAGAACACGGATTTCAGGTTGGTGTCGACCACCGCATCCCAATCCTCCTCGGTGAAGTCGACCGCATCGGCGCGGCGGATGATCCCGGCATTGTTGACCAGGATGTCGAGGCCGCCGAGCTTCCCGAGCGTCTCGTCGACGACGCGCTGGACCGGCTCGATGGTGGAAAGGTCGGCGGAGACGATTTCCGCGCGGCGGCCGAGCGCGCGGGCCTGGGTCACGGTGTCCTCGGCCGGGGTGCGGCCGACGGCGGCGATATCGGCACCGGCGGCGGCAAGCGCCAGCGCGATCGCCTGGCCAATGCCGGTATTGGCACCGGTGACGATGGCGACCTTGCCGGTCAGGTCGAAGGGGTTTTGCATTTTCCATCTTTCTCCCCTCCCGCTTGCGGGAGGGGCGGGGGTGGGCGCCCGTAATTAACAAGCGCAGCATTGGGGGGAGAGCGCTAGCCCACCCCCAGCCCCTCCCGCAGGCGGGAGGGGAGCAATCAAGCCAGCTGGCAGATATCCAGCACCTTCATGTCGGTATAATCCTGGTTTTCGCCGGCCATGGCCCAGATGAAGGCATAGGCTTTGGTGCCTGATCCCATATGGATCGACCATGGTGGACTGATCACTGATTGTTCGTTGGCGACGACGATGTGGCGCATGGCGTCGCCCTCGCCCATGAAGTGCATGACGCGGTCATTGGGTCCGTCGAGCTCGAAGTAGAAATAGATCTCGCTGCGGCGTTCATGGACATGGGGCGGCATGGTGTTCCACACGCTGCCCGGCTTGAGCACGGTGAGGCCCATGACGAGCTGGGCGGAGTCGCACACGCCCGGGATGACGAGCTGGAAGATGGTGCGCTCGTTGGATTCCTCGAGGCTGCCGCGTTCAAGCGCGTTGGCGTCGGCGATCGAGAGCTTGCGCGTGGTAAAGCCCTTATGCGCCGGGCAGGAGGCGAGGTAGAAGCGCGCGCCGGCGCCCGAGAAGGTCACGTCCTTCGCCCCCATGGTGACGTAGAGGCAGTCCTTGTTGCCCAGCGCGAAGCTCTCGCCATCGACCACCACCATGCCGTCGGCCTTGCCGACATTGACGATCGCCAGCTCGCGCCGTTCGAGGAACGGATGTCCCATGGCGGAGGCCGGCTCGGTCTGGTCCGGCAGCCTCACCGGCGCATCCGCCACCTCGACCCCGCCGATCACGAAACGGTCGGCATGGGTGTAGTTCAGCACGCATTCCCCCGCACGGAACAACCCCTCGATCAGGTACCGGTCCCGCAACTCGTCGTTCGACACGCACTCCATCATGTCAGGATGCGTCGCGTAATAGGTCCGGTCGAACATCAGGTCCCTCCTGCTGCGCCCTTGTCGCGCATGATTCTTCGTGACGCTGGGTAACCGGTGTCACGTGCTTTCGCAATATCCCCGGCGATCAATCGCGAGGAGGCGCGACTGAGCCACGTCGAATGAGCGTCGAGCGAAACATCGAGGGCTCCTCGACTATCTCGTCCCCATCTGCGGTAAGCTTCAATGCAGCGGAACGGGCCATGGAAATGATCGGCCAGCGCACCGTCGTGAGCGGAGGCCAGATATGCGCGGCGATCGGCGTATCATCGAAGCCGACGATCGACAGGTCGCGGGGCACGTCGATCCCGCGTTGGCGCGCGGCATGGAGCACGCCGGCTGCCATCTCGTCGTTGCAGGCGAAGATCGCGGTCGGGCGCGGCATCAGGTCGAGCAGGCGATCGGCCGCCATCACCCCGGATTCGAACGTGTAGTTGCCCTCGGCGATCATCGAGCGGGGCAGGGTGATCCCGGCACTGTTCAATGCCTGCTCGAAGCCCTGGCGACGTTCGCGCGCAGAACGGAAGCCGTGCGGGCCAAGCACGAGCCCGATGCGCTTGTGCCCCTGGTCGATCAGATAATCGACCGCCGCCGCCACCGCCTCGCAGTCGTTGGAGGCGACCATATGCGCAGAATCGTCAAGCTCGGCCGAGCCCATGCGGACATAGCGGCACCCGATATCGTCGCAGAGCTGGGCTAGCTGGTTGTTCTCGCTGACGGGGGGCAGCAGGACGACGCCGAACAGCCGCTGCCGCTCCAGGAAATTGCGCACATCGTCGAGCATCGTGGCTGAGCCGCGGTCGATCGGCCGGACGACCAGTTCGAATTCGGTGCCATGCAGCGATTCGAGAATGCCCTGCTGGACGTTCATCACCATCTGCGCATTCGGATTGTCGTGGATCAGCCCGATTAGGAAGTTGCGTCGCAGCGCAAGCGCGCGCGCCTGTGGGTTAGGGACATAGCCGAGATTGCCTATCACGCCCTCGACATGCTTTCGCGTGTCGTCGCTGAGCAGCGGCGAGCGGTTGATGACGCGGCTGACCGTCTTTTTGGAAACGCCGGCGATACGCGCGACATCGTTGATCGTGGGAAGGCCCGTTTTGCGTATCATCAGGTGGCATAGCGCGTATCTCGTCAAATCGCCAAACGCGTGCCGGCTTCCACCGACTTCCCGAACGCTGTCAGTTGGGCTTTCTCATTGACACCGGTTTACCTTAGGGTCCAACAACACAGCGCCAGTAGAGCGTGCGGGAGGGTTACCAGGGTGGATTCCACCGATTTCGCCCATGAAGTGGGGCACATTGCGCAATCTTTCGTCGATGCGCGCCGCGCCGGGCGGTCCTTGCCGGACTATCCGGGAACCGTGCCGGTCGCGCTCGCCGATGGTTATGCGGTGCAGGATGCCGCGATCGCGCTGAACGAGGCGGAGATCGGCGGCTGGAAGGTCGGCCGGATCAACCCGCCGATCGACGGCGTCGACCGGCTCGCCGGGCCGATCTTCACGCGCCAGATCGTCGCAGCTAGCGCGGAGCCCGTTGCAATGTCTGTGTTCCTCGGCGGCTTCGCCGCCGCGGAGGCCGAATTCCTGTTGCGTGTCGGCGCGACACCCCCGGTCGGGAAGATCCAATTCACCCATGCGGAAGCGGCGGCGTTGATCGACGCGGTGCATGTCGGGATCGAGATCGCCAGTTCGCCGCTGGCGGCGATCAACGATCTCGGTGCGGCGGTGACGATTTCCGATTTCGGCAACAATAACGGCCTCGTCATAGGGGCTGCCATTCCTGACTGGCGGAGCGCGGACATCGATGCCTGGCCGCTATCGGTCGCGATCGACGGCGCGGTCATCGGCAGCGGCAAGGCGGCGGACATGCTCGACGGACCGATCGGGGCGGCACGCTTCCTGTTCGAGCTGATGGCGGAGCGGGGCATCGCGCTCAGGCCCGGACAATGGATTTCCAGTGGCGCGGTAACCGGGGTACACGCTGTCAGGATCGGGGACCGGATCGAGGCGCGCTTCGCCGCGGACCTGATCGTGGAGTGCGTGATAAAGGCATCATAAAGGGGCTCTTCGGGAGGGAATGATGGCTGAATCGACGATGCCGGAGATCGCCGACGCGGCGGCGACCCGGGTGGGCCGGTATCGCTGGGTGATCTGCGGGCTGCTCTTTGCCGCCACCGCGATCAACTATGTCGACCGTCAGATGATCGGTGTGCTCAAGGCGCCGATTTCCCACGATCTCGGGTGGGACGAGACGGATTTCGCCACCGTGATCATCTGGTTCCAGGCGGCATATGCGCTCGGATATGTCACATTCGGCTGGTTCATCGACAGGATCGGCGCGCGCATCGGCTATTCGGTCGCCTTCGTCATCTGGACGCTTGGCCATACCCTCTGCGGTTTCGCCGGCACCGCCGCGCAATTCTCCGCGGCGCGCTTCGTGCTCGGCGTCGGCGAATCGGGGAATTTCCCCGCCGGCATCAAGGCAGTGTCGGAATGGTTCCCCGCCAGGGAGCGGGCGCTCGCCACTGGCATCTTCAATGCCGGCGCGAATATCGGCGCGATCGTGACGCCGGTGGTCGTGCCCTTCATCGTGGTAACGCTCGGGCTCGGCTGGCGGATGGCCTTCATCATCACCGGCGCGGCAAGCCTGGTCTGGCTGGTCGCGTGGATCGCGATCTATCGCCGCCCGCGCGAGCAGCCGCGCGTGTCGGCGGCGGAACTCGCCCATATCGAGAGCGACCCGGCTGATCCGGTCGAGAAGATCGGTTGGCTGCGCCTGATACGCTACCGCGAGACCTGGGCCTATGCGCTGGGCAAATTCCTGATCGACCCGATCTGGTGGCTTTTCCTGTTCTGGACGCCGGATTTCCTCGCCAAGACCTATCATCTCGATCTCAAGAGCTTCGGTCCACCGTTGATCGTGATTTATCTCATCTCCGACCTCGGCAGCGTCGCCGGCGGCTGGTCATCCTCGACGATGATGAAGCGCGGCGTTTCCGCGAACGTCGCGCGCAAGCTGACCATGCTTGCCTGCGCCTTCCTGGTGATGCCGATCTTCTTTGCTCAATATGTCGACAATCTGTGGCTTGCGGTCGGCATTGTCGGGCTCGCTACCGCAGCGCACCAGGCTTTTTCGGCGAACCTCTACACCATCCCCTCGGACATGTTCCCGCGTGGGGCGGTAGGGTCGGTCGTCGGGATCGGCGGCACGGTCGGCGCTGTCGGGGGCATGGGGATGGCCTGGTTCACCGGGTACATCCTGCAGACCACGGGCAGTTATACGCTGATCTTCGCGGTGGCCGGCAGCGTCTATCTGGTCGCCGTCGGCGTGGTGCATCTGCTGTCGCCGAGGCTCGCCCGCGTGAAGTGAAGTCGAGCGCGCTTGTCCATCGAACTGAAAATCACCGTTCGTGTCGAGCAAGCCGAGCTTGTCGATGCGAACGGGACCATTTCCCGCTGGCTTGGCTCAGGCAGTCCGTTTTCGCGGCGACCAGGGCGATCGCTTCCAGATCCAGAGCGGCAGGCGCAGCAGAGGGTAGAGTCCGCTCAATCCGGCGGGCAGGCGAAGCAGCACCACGTCTTCAGCCGGGATCGCCACGCGCCGGACGTGCGACCAGGCATCGCGCCAGCGCGACAGGGTCAGTAGCGTCGCACTTGGTTCGACCACCGAATTCCACGGCGTGTCAGCCAATTCCCGGGCGCCGCCGCCGGCAGCCATCACCCGCAGTGCCAGCCGGTTGAGCAGCGCCAGCCGGAGGGATCGCGGCGGGACGAAACCGGGGGGGAGGGGTGTTCCGAACGCTGCGTTGGCGAGCATGATCGCCGATGCGGCGGGCCGCGCCGCGCCGCCGGCCTGCGCCGCTGCCCAGAGGCCGGCGCCGCCATCCTCGCTGGTGCCAAGCAGGGCGGCGATGTCGGCCAGCCATTTCAGCCGGGCCCAGGCGTGGCCTGAACCGTGGACGCACAGATAGGTGAACAACGCCGGATCGGCGAGCGTCCGAAGCGCGCCGGAGCCGGGAACCTCGACCATTCGATGATCGCTCACGGGCGGCATACCCGCTTCGCCCGCAGCATCGGAAAGCCGCCAGTGCAATTCCACCCTTACCCGGCGTTCGGAATGGACGTGCACGCTGTCCTTGGAGATCGTCTGATAGGTTCTGAGCGCGCCGGGCGGGAGAGGTCGCGACGGTGCGGTCATCCTGTAGCCGGCCTGATCGAGCACGGTCCACGCCCGGGCGACGTCGGCGGGGGCCACGACCATATCGATATCGATCGAATCGCGTACCGCGATCGACCCATAAGCGCGGATGGCAAGCGCCGAGCCCTTCAGGAAAAGCGGCTCGATCCCTGTTTCCTCCAGCAGGTTTTGAAGGCGAAGCGCCTCTCCCGCATTCTTGAGCGCCGATAGGGTCGTCTGGTGAGCGCGGTTGGCGATGCCGCGTGGCGCCGGGAGCCCGGCATGGGTCAATCCCTCGCGGACAAGTCCTGCCACGCGGTGCCGGGCGGCGATCCGTTCGACGCATCCCCAATCCATGCCGGTGGCGGCCAGGGCGACGATCCGCGCGGTGCGCTCGTCCGACTGCGGTCGGGCGATACTGGCGCAGACGAGCGCGAATTCAGGGGATGCCTTGAGGCGAATGGTGCTGCTGCCTGATCGTGGAATGGGGCCGGTACAGCGTAGCATCCCGCTGGAAAAAGGGCGATTGGCAATCGCGCGCTTCGTCCCGCTGCTGGAAACCCGTTGCCGAAAGCTGTTGGCAAGTGCCGAGCCAGCGCGCAAAGTCGAGATCGGGCGAATCAGACTGTTACGCGGGGATGTACGGGTTGAACGGCAAGAAAATACGCGGCGGTGGCTGGTTGGCTGCTGCCTGGGCGACGATCCAATCCAGTGCTGCCCTTGCGCAGGACACACTTGCCGATCCGCAAGGCTCGGGCGCGATCGTTTCTGCCGTGCGGTGGCTTCAGGGCACTTTGCTCGGTACGGTCGCGACGGTCGTCGCCGTGATAGCGGTTGCCTCGGTCGGTTTCCTGATGCTGACCGGCCGGATCAACTGGCGCTACGGCGCGACGGTGATCCTGGGGTGCTTCATCCTGTTCGGGGCGGCAAGCATCGTGGCCGGCATCCAGTCCACCGCCAGCGCCGGATACTGACGCATGAACGGGCTGGAGCGGGACCCGCTGTTCGTCGCGCTCACCCGGCCGCAGATGTTCGCCGGGGTTACCTACAGCTATTTCGTGTTCAACGCGGTCATCGCGACCGAGCTGTTCCTGATTTTCCACGCCTTCTGGGTGCTTGGGGTCGCGCTGATCGTCCATCTCGTCGGGGTGGTGCTGTGCGTGCGGGAGCCGCGCATCTTCGACTTGTGGCTGACGCGCCTTGGTCGCTGCCCGCGTGTGCGCAACCATAAGATCTGGCGATGCAACTCCTACCGCCCCTGACATCCGACCGGCGGGCGGTCGCCCGCGAAAAATTCGCGGGATCCCATCTTCCATACGCGCGGCACGTCGACGATCATACGATCGAGACGCGCGATGGACTGCTCATGCAGTTCATCCATCTGCGCGGCCTGTTGTTCGAGACGGCCGACACCGACGAGATCAACTATCGCAAGGTGCTTCGCGACGCGATGCTGCAGGCGATCGGATCGTCGCGCTTCGCGCTGTATCACCATGTCATCCGTCGCCAGGCGGAGGTGGAGCTGCCGGCAAAATTCCCGGATGAATTCTCCGGGCAACTCGATGCTGCGTGGCGGGCGCGGCTGGCGACCAAGCAGCTTTACGTCAACGACCTGTTCGTGACGCTGATCCGGCGGCCATTGCAGGGGCGCGTCGGCATCGCCGATCGGGTGCGCGGCATATTCGGACGCGCGACCACCACGTCGGAGGCGGCGTCAGCCAATGAGCTGCGCCAGCTCGACGGTGCGCGCGATGCGTTGCTGGCGCAACTCGGCAGCTACGCGCCGCGACTGCTTGGTGCCTATGAAACCAGGCAGGGCATGTGCTCGGAGCCGCTCGAATTCCTGTCAGCGCTCTACAATGGCGAGATGCGGCCGGTGCTGATGCCGATGCAGGATGCCGGCAGCTATATCCCCTATCGCCGAGTCAGTTTCGGCGAGGAGACGGTGGAGCTTGGTCCGGCGGGCAACACCGCGCGCGGCTTTGTCGGGCTGGTCTCGATCAAGGATTATCCGGCGCAGACCGCGCCGGGCATGCTCGACGAATTGCTGCGGCTGCCCTTCGAACTGACCGTGTCGCAGTCGTTCGGTTTCGTCGACCGGCAGGCGGCGCTTGGCAAGATGAACCTGGCGCTCCGGCGCATGCGTTCCGCCGAGGACGAGGCGGTGAGCCTGCGCGGCGAACTGTCGAACGCGAAGGATGAGGTCGCCGCCGGCCGCGCCGGGTTCGGCGAACATCACATGACGATCGCGGTGCGCGGCGACACGCCCGCCGCGGTCGATGCCGGCGTGGCCGAGGTACAGGCATCTCTCGCGGATCTCGGTATCATCGCCGTGCGCGAGGAGATTGCGCTGGAGCCGGCCTTCTGGGCCCAGTTTCCGGGCAACTTCAAATATATCGCGCGGCGCGGGCTGATCTCGACCGGCAATTTCGCGGGATTCGCCAGCAGCCATAATTTCCCGCTCGGGCGTGCGGAGGGCAATCACTGGGGCGATGCGGTGACGCTGCTCGAGACGACGGCGGCGGGACCCTATTATTTCAACTTCCACCAGGGCGATCTGGGCAATTTCACTGTGATCGGACCATCGGGCTCGGGCAAGACGGTGGTGCTCAACTTCCTGCTCGCCCAGGCGCGAAAGTTCCATCCGCGCGTGATCTTCTTCGACAAGGATCGCGGCGCGGAACTGTTCATCCGCGCGATCGGCGGACGGTACGATCTGTTGCGTCCGGGCGAGGCGTCCGGCCTCAACCCGCTTCAGATCGAGGACAATCCGGGCAACCGCCAGTTCCTGATCGACTGGGTCGCGCAACTCGCCGGCGGCGCCGACATCGACGACATGGCGAAGATCAGGGACGCGGTCGACGCGAACTTCGCCCAGCCGCGCGAGCATCGGCGACTTCGCCATTTCGCCGAGCTGTTTCGCGGGGGGCATCGCCCGCATGCTGCCGATCTCTGGGCGCGACTGAGGCCCTGGTGGGGCGAGGGCGAGCGGGCCTGGCTGTTCGACAATGAGGAGGATCTGACCGATCTCTCCGCCGAGGCAGTCGGGTTCGACATGACCGCGATCCTCGACGATCCGGCGGTGCGGACCCCAGCGATGATGTACCTCTTCCACCGCGTCGAGGAACGGCTCGACGGGACGGCGGCGATCATCGTCGTCGACGAGGGATGGAAGGCGCTCGACGACGAGGTGTTCGTCCGCCGCATCAAGGATTGGGAGAAGACGATCCGGAAAAGGAACGGCATCGTCGGCTTCGCGACCCAGAGCGCGCAGGACGCGCTGGAAAGCAAGATCGCCAGCGCGATCATCGAGCAGGCAGCGACCCAGATCTTCATGACCAATCCGAAGGCGCGGGCAGCCGATTATGTCGACGGTTTCGGCCTGACGCCGCACGAATATGAGATCGTACGGACCTTGCCCGACGACGCGCACTGTTTCCTGATCAAGCATGGCACCGACAGCGTCGTGGCGCGGCTCAACCTGTCGGGCGAGCGCGATATCCTGACGATCCTGTCGGGCCGCGAGCGCACGGTGCGACTGCTCGACGAGATCCGCGCCGAGAGCGGGGACGATCCGCAGAGCTGGATCCCGCGCCTGCTGGAGCGTGTCTGATGGCATGCCCATCGATCTCTCCCGGCGGCGCCTTCCTTGCCGGCGTGCTGAACTATGTCGATTGCCAGGTCCAGGCGATCGGGGAGAATGGCTATCAGGCCCTGACCGCGCCGGGCTCGACCGTCGCGGTGCTGCTGACCGGGCTGCTGACCATCTTCGTCGCGCTGTTCGGCTATCGCATGATCCTGGGGCAGGTGCCCGGTGCGCGCGACGGCGTGCTGGCGCTGGTCAAGATCGGCGTGGTGCTGGCGCTGGCGACGAGCTGGCCCGCTTTCCGCACGCTTGCCTATAATGTCGCGATGCACGGGCCGGCCGAACTGGCGGCGAGCATTGGCGGTTCAGCCGGGCTGCCCGGGTCGGGCGGTGGCCTGGTCGGGCGGCTCCAGGGGATCGACAATGGCCTGTCGGAGCTTCAGCGGATCGGCACCGGCAAGCCGGCCGACGCCGAGGAGATCGTCGGGCCGACCCAGCCGCTGACGCCGCAGCAACAGCAGCAGCAATATCAGCGGCTGCAGCAATTGCAGCAAAAGCCGCGCTGGGACCCGACCCGCGACGCGACCATGCTCAGCCAGGCGCGGACCCTGTACCTGACCGGCGCGATCGCGTCGTTCGCGTCGGTGCGGGTGGTCGCCGGGCTGCTCCTCGCGCTCGGGCCACTGTTTGCTTTGTTCCTGCTGTTCGATGCGACACGGGGCCTGTTCGAGGGCTGGGTGCGCGGAATCGCCGGGGCGGCGCTAGGCGCATTGTCGACGGCGATCGTGCTGGGCGTCGAACTGGCGCTGATGGAGCCATGGCTCCTCCAGATCCTGGAACTGCGTCGCCAGAACATCCCGACGCCATCGGTGCCGACCGAGCTGCTCGCGCTGACCCTGGTGTTCGCGCTGACCCTGCTCGCGGCGCTGATCGCAACCGCGCGCGTTGCGCAGGGGTTCCGCATGCCGGTCGCGTGGCGCGGCACGGTGTCGCGCTGGGCCGAGATATTGCGCGATCAGGCTCCACGGCCTGCGCTGGCCGGCACCCAGCAGCACGAGATCGCCGACCCGCGCACCCGCGCTCATTCGGTGGCCGACGCGGTCGCCGCCAGCCAGCGGCGCGAGGCCGGCGTGGCGCCGCCGCCCCCCGCGCAGCTTTCTCATCGGGGGACGACCCAGGCCGTGTCGCGTGATATTCCGGTGGCGGCACCGGTGCCGCTGGGCCAAAGCTATCGGCGCCGCACGCGCGGACGCGTATCGGTCGGCGCGTCCCGGCGGGACAGGAACGCATGAAGAAGACTTCACGAGAATCGCTCGACGCCTATTATCGTGAGGCGGAAAGCTGGGCGAGCGACCGGCAGGATCTGCTGCGTGCCTCGCGCCGTACCGCGTGGATCGTCGCGGCGGCTGCCGGCACGGTCGCGGTGTGCGAAGCGATCGCGCTGATCGTGCTGATGCCGCTCAAGACGGTCGAGCCCTATACGTTGCTGGTCGATCGCCACACCGGCTTCGTCGAAGCACTGAAGCCGCTCGACGCCAATCGGATCGCGCCGGACAAGGCGCTGACCCAGTCCTTCCTGGTGCAATATGTCATCGCGCGTGAAAGCTTCGATATCGCGGAGCTTCAGGCCAATTACCGCAAGACCACCCTGTGGTCGGCCGATCCCGCCAAGGCCGACTATGTATCGAGCGTCCAGGTGTCCAACCCGGCCAGCCCGCTCGCCCGTTATCCGCGGACGACCGTCGTGAGCACCCGGGTGAAGAGCGTGTCGCCGCTGGGTGGCAATTCGACCCTCGTCCGGTTCGACACGCAGCGCCAGGATGCCGGTGGCCATGCCCAGCCGGTCCAGTCATGGGTCGCGGTGATCCGCTACCGCTTCTCGGGCGAGCCGATGACCCGCGAGGATCGTTTCGTGAACCCGCTCGGCTTCCAGGTCACCGGCTATCGCCGCGATGCCGAGGATGTGTCGCCGCCGGAGCCGGCGCCGGCCGCGGCGACCGATTCGTCCACGACGACAACGACGACGACCACCACGCAGGCGCCGGTGCAGAACGGTGTCCCGGCGGCGGCTCCGCCCGCCTTTCCGGTTCCCCAGCGCGCGCCGAACCGTCCAGCGCGGCCGGAGGTCGAGCTTTGAGGTTTGCGGCGTTCCTGCTTGCCCTGCTCCTGCCGGTGGCGGTCACGGCCCAGATACGGCCTACGCCGGGCCCGGGCGATCCGCGAGTCCAGTCGGTGCTCTACGACACCAACCAGGTCGTGCAATTGCAGGTCGCGACGGGCTATCAGCTCAGTGTGGAATTCGCGCCGGACGAGCGGGTCGAGAATGTCGCGATCGGCGACAGCGGCGCGTGGCAGGTCACACCCAACAAGCGCGGCGATCACCTGTTCATCAAGGCGGTGCAATCAGGCGTCACCACCAACCTGACCGTGGTGACCGACGCCCGCACCTATGTGTTCGATCTGCTGCCCTTGTACGGACCGTTGCCGGACATGGCCTATACGGTGCGCTTCACCTACCCAGCGCCCGCCGTCGCGAGCATCGCGACGGCCACGCCAGCTAAGCAGCCCGGCCGCTACAAGCTCGGCGGGTCGCGTGCGATCCGACCGACCGAAATCGATGACGATGGCGAGAAAACCTATATCGTCTGGCCGCCGGACAGGCCGCTGCCGGCGATCTTCGCGATCGACGAGAAGGGGCGGGAGATGCTGGTCGACGGCGCGATGCGCGACGGCCAGTATGTGATCGACAGCATCAAGCCGAAGCTGTTGTTCCGTCTCGACAAGGATCTGGCGAGCGCGGTGCGCGTGATCCCAAGGGCGAAGCGCTGATGGGGATATCATCCTCTGCCGATCGCGGCGATCCCCGGATCGGCGCCGAGGGGGAATCCAGCGTTCGACCGGTGGTCGCGTTGCCGCCGTCGGGCATGCCCTGGTGGATATTCGCGATCGGTCTCGGCCTTGTCGCGGTGATCCTGTTCAGCGTTCTCGACATGCGGCGACGGTCGCTGACGGCGCCGATCATCAAGCCACGCTTCGACGACAATCTCGGTGGTGCCGCCCCGCAGCCGGCACCGCTCTACATACCGCCGGCGCCACCCGCGCCGGTCGCGGTCGAGACCCCGGCACCACCGCCGCCGCCACCACCATCGCCGCCGCGCATGCAGCCGCCGCAGATCGTCTACGTGCCGCAACCGATGGCGCAGCCACCGGTCAATATGGAGCCGCCGGCACGGGCGCGTGCCACCGCGGATCCGGCACTGGTCCTCGATACGACGACGGGCGATGCCGGGGCTGTCGCTGCCGCCGACGGCGCGCCGGCTGCTGCCGGAGACGGCGGCGGTACCGCACTCGCCACGCGTGCCCGCGCGAGCGTGATGCGGCATCGCCCGACCACCGTGCCGCAGGGCACGCTGATCCCCGCCGTGCTGGAGACGGCGCTCGATTCGACCAGGCCAGGCCTTGCCCGCGCGCTCATTCAACGCGACGTGCGCGGCTTCGACGGCAGCAGGGTATTGATCCAGCGCGGCAGCCGGCTGATCGGCGAGTATCGCGCCGATCTCCAGCCCGGCCAGAATCGCGCGATGGTGATGTGGACCCGCCTCGTCCGCCCGGATGGCGTGACCATCGCGCTGGGGTCGCCCGCCGCCGACCCGCTCGGACGCGTCGGGATCAAGGGCAAGGTCAATACCCATTTCTTCGAGCGTTTCAGCTCGGCGATCCTGCAATCGGCGCTCGATGTGGGGGTCAATCTCGCCTCGCGCATCGGCAATTCGAACTCGCCGGTGATCGTCGCGCTGCCGAACACCTTGCAGAACGCGACCGGGGGATTGACCCAGGCCCAGCAGATCCAGCCGACCCTGAAAGTGAAGCAGGGCACCGCGATCAGCGTGTTCGTGGCGCGCGACCTGGATTTCACCAGCGTCGAGACCAAACGGTGAGCGCGGCGGCGCGGGACGACCGCCCGGTCTATCTGCGCAGCTATCTCTCGCCGCTCGCGGGCGTGCTCGAACGGACGGACGTGACCGACATCTATGTCAATCGTCCCGGCGAGGTCTGGGTCGAGACGACCAGTGGCACGATCGAGCGGCACGAAACGCCCGGGCTCGACGAGGCGACGCTCTCGCGACTCGCGCGCCAGATCGCGGCACTCTCGCACCAGGGTATCAGTCGCGAGCATCCGTTGCTCTCCGCTACCTTACCGGATGGCGCGCGCGTTCAGGTCGTCGGGCCGCCCGCGACGCGCGGGCCGCTCGCCCTCGCGATCCGCAAGCATGTTTCGCCCGACCTCGCACTCGGCGACTATGTCGCCAGCGGGGCCTTTGCCGAAACGCGGCATGGCGAAGAAGACACGACCGACGTGGATCGTGCGCTGACGTCGATGCTCGATTCAGGCGATATCGCCGGCATGCTGGCCATGGCGGTCAAGGCGCGCAAGAATATCCTCGTCTCCGGCGGTACCTCGACGGGCAAGACCACCTTCCTCAACGCGCTGATCCGCGAGATCCCGGCTGAGGAGCGGCTGATCCTGATCGAGGATACCCCCGAGCTTCATCTGCGCCATGACAATGCCGTCGGCCTGCTCGCGGCACGGAGCGCGCTGGGCGAGGCGCGGGTGAGCGCTGACGATCTGCTCGGTGCGTCGCTGCGCATGCGGCCCGACCGGATCATCCTGGGCGAACTGCGTGGCGAGGAGGCCTATGCGTTCC